>NZ_JAVDSZ010000001.1:0-764808 GCF_031455575.1 Xanthomonas sp. 1678
GGCGACGAAATCGAAATCGTCGGCATCCGCGCCACGCAGAAGACCACGGTCACCGGCGTGGAAATGTTCCGCAAGCTGCTGGACCAGGGCCAGGCGGGCGACAACGCCGGTCTGCTGCTGCGCGGCACCAAGCGTGACGACGTGGAGCGCGGCCAGGTGCTGTGCAAGCCGGGTTCGATCAAGCCGCACACCGAGTTCGAAGCCGAGGTGTACGTGCTGTCGAAGGACGAGGGCGGCCGCCACACCCCGTTCTTCAAGGGCTACCGTCCGCAGTTCTACTTCCGCACCACCGACATCACCGGCGCCTGCGAGCTGCCGGAAGGCGTCGAGATGGTGATGCCGGGCGACAACGTGAAGATGGTGGTCACGCTGATCAACCCGGTGGCGATGGACGAAGGCCTGCGTTTCGCGATCCGCGAAGGTGGCCGCACCGTCGGCGCCGGCGTGGTCGCCAAGATCATCAAGTAATGCCCGCTCCGGCGACTTCGGTCGCCGGGCGCGTCTGACGATGATGTGCCGGCCGCCCTCGATGGGGCATCCGGCCAACAATGACCGCGGCTTCGGCTGGCGGTCGCAACGAAGGGTCGGCATCTGCCGGCCTTTCGTCGTTTGTGGCCGGTGGGTTTTTGCGGACGAATACGGATCGTGCGATTCGTAGCTGCGGGATGTTGCGGGCGGGTGAAACAGTCGCTATAATGCGCGGCTCGGCGTTCCTGGGTAGGGCGCCGGATACACCGCGAAAAGAGAGGCAGGACGCCCCTCGTGTTCGCAGACCGGGAAGGTCGCGTTGCATGGAGCACTCAACGGCCTCGCGCTGTTGACGGTGCTGTAGCTGCGCATTATACTTTTCCGTCTGGGCAGGCCGGGTAACTGGTCTGCCTCAGTTTTTGGGCGGAGGAATGGCCCTCGCCAGCTGGATGCTCGGCGGTATACACATCAGGAAATAATCGGGGCAGGTATCCCAGAGGCCTTGCCCGTCGCTCTTTTAACGAAGGAACCCACCGCCATGGCGGAGCAAAAGACCGGTCAGAAAGCGGATCAGAAGATCCGGATTCGGCTGAAGGCGTTCGATCATCGTCTGATCGACCGTTCGGCCAGCGAGATCGTTGAGACGGCGAAGCGGACCGGCGCGCAAGTGCGCGGCCCGATCCCGCTGCCGACCAAGATCGAACGCTACACCATTCTCGTTTCTCCGCACGTCGACAAGGACGCGCGCGACCAGTACGAGACCCGCACGCACAAGCGCGTGCTCGACATCATCGGCCCTAACGACAAGACCGTGGACGCGCTCATGAAGCTCGAGCTCGCGGCGGGCGTCGATGTCCAGATCAAGTTGACCTGAGGACTACGACCATGACGAAGAAATATTCGTTGGGCTTCGTGGGCCGCAAGGCCGGCATGAGCCGCGTCTTCACCGAAGACGGCCGCTCCATTCCGGTCACCCTGATCGAAGCGACCCCGAACCGCATCACCCAGCTCAAGACCGTCGAAAGCGACGGCTACAGCGCCGTGCAGATCACCGTGGGCGCCCGTCGCGCCGCGCTGGTCAACAAGCCTGCCTCCGGCCACTACGCCAAGGCGAAGGTCGAAGCCGGTCGCGGCCTGTGGGAGTTCCGCGTTGAAGACGCGCAGCTGGGCGATTACGCCATCGGCGGCGAGATCAAGGCGGACATCTTCGAGGTCGGCCAGAAGGTCGACGTCCAGGGCGTCACCAAGGGCAAGGGTTTCCAGGGCACCATCAAGCGGTACAACTTCCGCATGGGCGATGCCACCCACGGTAACTCGCTGTCGCATCGCGCGCCGGGTTCGCTGGGTCAGCGCCAGACCCCGGGTCGCGTTTTCCCGGGCAAGAAGATGTCCGGCCACATGGGCGCGGTGCAGCAGAGCACGCAGAATCTGGAAGTGGTCAAGGTCGACGTCGAGCGTGGCCTCATCGCCATTCGCGGCGCTGTGCCTGGCGCTGCCGGTGGCGACGTGATCGTGCGTCCGGCTAGCAAGGCATAAGGAGAGATGACGATGGAACTCGTTATCACGGGTAGCAACAACAAGGTTTCGGTCTCCGACGCCGTGTTCGGTCGCGATTTCAGCGAGGATCTGGTTCACCAGGTCGTCGTCGCCTATCGCAACGCCGGCCGCGCCGGCACCAAGGCGCAGAAGACGCGTTCGGAAGTCAACGGCACCACCAAGAAGTCGAAGAAGCAGAAGGGCGGTGGCGCTCGCCACGGCGCGCTGACCGCTCCGATCTTCGTCGGCGGCGGCGTGACCTTCGCGGCCAAGCCGCGCAGCTTCGAGCAGAAGGTGAACCGCAAGATGTATCGCGCCGCGATCTGCGCGATCCTTTCGGAGCTCAACCGCCAGGGTCGCCTGATGGTCGTCGACGCGTTCGACGTCGAGGCCAGCAAGACCAAGGATCTGATCGAGAAGCTGAAGGGTCTGGAAGTGGGCAAGCGCCCGCTGATCGTGACCGAAGAGGCGTCCGAGCATCTGTACCTGTCGGCGCGCAACCTTCCCTACGTGGAAGTGCGTGACGTGCAGGGCCTGGATCCGGTGTCGCTGGTCGGGGCCGATACGGTCGTGATCACCGCCGATGCGGTCAAGAAGGTCGAGGAGTGGCTGGCATGAGCAGCAACGAAAAAATCTTCAGCGTGCTGCGTGCCCCGCGTGTCTCCGAAAAGACCGCGCGCCTGCAGGAACTCTCCAATCAGTACGTCTTCGAGATCTCGAGCGAAGCCACCAAGGCCGATGTCAAGGCCGCGGTCGAGCAGCTGTTCGACGTCAAGGTCGAGTCGGTCAACGTGTTGAACGTCAAGGGCAAGAACAAGTCCTTCCGTTCGCGCAGCGGTCGTCGCGGCGATTGGCGCAAGGCGTACGTGCGTCTGGCCGAAGGCCAGTCCATCGACGTAACGGCCAAGGCCTGAGGTCCATCCCATGCCATTGATGAAATTCAAACCCACTTCTCCCGGCCGTCGTTCGGCCGTGCGCGTGGTCACGCCCGATCTGCACAAGGGCGCGCCGCACGCGGCACTGCTGGAGCCGCAGAGCAAGTCCGGTGGTCGTAACCACCACGGCCGCATCACCACCCGTCACGTCGGCGGTGGCCACAAGCAGCATTACCGCCTGATAGACTTCAAGCGCAACAAGGAAGGCATTCCGGCGCGCGTGGAGCGGATCGAATACGATCCGAACCGCACCGCCCATATCGCCCTGCTGTGCTATGCCGACGGCGAGCGCCGCTACATCATCGCGCCGAAGGGCCTGAAGGCCGGCGATCAGGTGATCGCGGGTTCGGATGCGCCGATCAAGACGGGCAACACCCTGCCGCTGCGCAACATCCCGGTCGGTACGACGGTGCACGGCATCGAGCTGAAGCCTGGCAAGGGCGCGCAGATCGCGCGCGCTGCCGGCGCCGCGGTGCAGCTGGTCGCGCGTGAAGGCATCTACGCCACCCTGCGTCTTCGCTCCGGCGAAATGCGCAAGGTGCCGGTCGAGTGCCGCGCCACGATCGGCGAAGTCGGCAACGACGAGCACAACCTCGAGAAGCTGGGCAAGGCGGGCGCCAAGCGCTGGCGCGGCGTGCGTCCGACCGTTCGCGGTGCGGCCATGAACCCCGTCGATCACCCGCACGGTGGTGGTGAGGCGAAGGCCGGTCAGGGTAATCCGCATCCGGTCACCCCGTGGGGCGTGCCGACCAAGGGTTACAAGACGCGCCATAACAAGCGCACCGAACAATTCATCGTCCGCGATCGTAGGGGCTAATCGACCATGGCACGTTCACTCAAGAAAGGCCCGTTCGTCGATCACCACCTCGTCAAGAAGGTGGAGGCCGCGGCCGGCAGCAAGCGTCCGATCAAGACCTGGTCGCGTCGCTCGATGATCCTGCCGGAGATGGTGGGCTTCACCATCGCCGTGCATAACGGCAAGAACCACGTTCCGGTGCTGGTCAACGAGAACATGGTCGGCCACAAGCTCGGCGAATTTGCCGTCACCCGGACCTTCAAGGGTCACGGTGGCGACAAGAAGTCGAGCCGGTAAGGAGAGATGACGATGGAAGCGAAAGCAATCCTGCGCACTGCGCGCATCTCCCCGCAGAAGGCCCGCCTGGTCGCCGACCAGGTGCGCGGTCTTTCCGCCGAGCGGGCGGTCAACCTGCTGAAGTTCTCGGATAAGAAGGCTGCCCACCTGATCAAGAAGGTGGTGGAGTCGGCGATCGCCAATGCCGAGAACAACCAGGGCGCGGATGTCGACGAGCTGAAGGTCAAGACCATCATGGTTGATGAAGGTCCGACCCTGAAGCGTTTCATGGCGCGGGCGAAAGGCCGCGGTACCCGCATCCTCAAGCGCACCAGCCACATCACTGTGGTTGTGGGCGCCGCCAAGTAAAGCGGAAAGGAAAAGACGATGGGTCATAAAGTTCATCCGATTGGAATCCGCTTGGGTGTCTCCAAGGACTGGAATTCCAAGTGGTACGCCAACAAGGGCGAGTTCGCCGGTTACCTGGCAGCCGACCTCAAGGTTCGCGAAATGCTGCGCAAGAAGTTGGCGCAGGCGGGCATCAGCAAGATCCTGATCGAGCGTCCGGCCAAGACCGCGCGCGTGACGATCCACACCGCCCGTCCGGGCGTGGTGATCGGCAAGCGCGGTGAGGACATCGAGAAGCTGCGCAAGGAAGTGAGCGAGATGATGGGCGTCCCCGCCCACATCAACGTCACCGAAGTGCGCAAGCCGGAGCTGGATGCGCAGCTGGTCGCCGAGTCGATCGCGCAGCAGCTGGAGCGTCGCATCATGTTCCGCCGCGCGATGAAGCGCTCGGTCGGCAACGCGATGCGCCTGGGTGCCCTGGGCATCAAGGTCAACGTCGCCGGCCGCTTGAACGGTGCGGAAATCGCCCGTTCCGAGTGGTACCGCGAGGGCCGCGTGCCGCTGCATACGCTGCGTGCCGACATCGACTATGGCTTCGCTGAAGCCAAGACGACCTACGGCATCATCGGCATCAAGGTATGGATCTACAAGGGCGAGATCTTCGATTTCTCCCAGGTTGGCCAGGAAAAGCAGGACGATTCCCCGCGCAACGATCGTAACGATCGCGGCGACCGTGGTGACCGTCCGTCGCGTCCGGCTCGTGAAGCGAGGTAACGGCAATGTTGCAACCCAAGCGAACCAAATACCGCAAGATGCACAAGGGCCGTAACGACGGCCTGGCATGGAGCGGCAACGCCGTCAGCTTCGGCGAGTACGGGCTGAAGGCCACCGCGCACGGTCAGCTGACCGCGCGCCAGATCGAAGCGGCGCGCCGCTCGATCAGCCGCTACGTCAAGCGCGGCGGCAAGATGTGGATCCGCGTGTTCCCGGACAAGCCGATCACCAAGAAGCCGATCGAAGTGCGAATGGGCTCCGGTAAGGGCAACGTCGAGTACTGGGTCGCCCAGATCCAGCCCGGCCGCATGATCTATGAAATCGAAGGCGTCGGCGAAGATGTCGCGCGCGAGGCGTTCCGCCTGGCCGCTGCCAAGCTTTCGGTGACCACCACCTTCGTGACCCGGACGGTACGCTGATGGACATCAAACAACTCCGCGAGAAGTCGGCTGACGATCTGAAGTCCCACCTGACCGATCTGCGCAAGGAGCAGTTCGCCCTGCGCATGCAGCAGGTCACCGGGCAGCTGCCGAAGACCCACGAAACCCGCCGGGTGCGCCGCGAGATTGCTCGCGTGAAGTACCTGATCGGCAGCACGAAGTAAGGATGGCCGCCATGAGCGACACTAACGAAAGCAAGACGCTGCGCACGGTCGAAGGCCGCGTCGTCAGCAACAAGATGGACAAGACCGTCACCGTGCTGGTGGAGCGTCAGGTCAAGCATGCGCTGTACGGCAAGTACATCAAGCGCTCGACCAAGCTCCACGCCCACGACGCCGACAACGCCTGCAACGAAGGCGATTTGGTGCGGGTGACCGAGATTGCGCCGATGTCCAAGACCAAGAACTGGCGGGTGGTCGAAATCGTCACCCGTTCGGCCGAATAAGGGAGATCTGAATCATGATCCAGATGCAGAGCTACCTCGACGTCGCCGACAATTCCGGTGCCAAGGAAGTGATGTGCATCAAGGTGCTCGGCGGCTCCAAGCGCCGCTACGCGCACATTGGCGACATCATCAAGGTCACCGTCAAGGACGCGATCCCGCGCGGCAAGGTCAAGAAGGGCGAAGTCTACGACGCCGTCGTGGTGCGTACCCGCAAGGGTGTGCGTCGTCCCGACGGTTCGCTGATCCGCTTCGACGGCAACGCTGCGGTGTTGCTCAACAACAAGCAGGAGCCGATCGGCACGCGTATCTTCGGGCCTGTTACCCGCGAGCTGCGTTCCGAGAAGTTCATGAAGATCGTCTCGCTCGCTCCTGAAGTGCTGTGAGCGGAGGACATACACATGGCTAACCGTATCAAGAAGGGCGACCAGGTCGTCGTCACTACCGGCAAGGACAAGGGCAAGCAGGGCGAAATCGTCCGCGTCGACGGCGATCGCGTGATCGTCTCCAACGCGAACATCGTCAAGCGCCACACCAAGCCGAACCCGCAGGCAGGCGTTGCCGGCGGCGTGGTCGAGCGTGAAGCGTCGATCCATATTTCCAACGTGGCGATCGTCAACCCGGCAACGGGCAAGGGCGAGCGCGTTGGCTTCAAGGTGCTGGAGGATGGACGCAAACTGCGTGTGTTCCGCTCCAGCGGTGAGGCGCTCGACGCCTGAGGAATGACACAATGAATTCCCGTCTCGAAAAGATCTACAAGGAAGAAGTGGTGCCGGCTCTGATGAAGAAGTTCGGTTACACCAATCCGATGCAAGTGCCGAAGCTGGTCAAGGTCACGCTGAACATGGGCGTGGGCGAGGCGGCGACGAACAAGAAGATCCTGGAAAACGCCGTGGCCGACATGGCCAAGGTCTCCGGCCAGAAGCCGGTCGTCACCAAGTCGCGTATCTCGGTGGCGTCGTTCAAGATCCGCGATGGTTGGCCGATCGGCTGCAAGACCACGCTGCGTCGCGCCAAGATGTACGAGTTCCTGGATCGCCTGATCAACATCTCGCTGCCGCGCGTGCGCGACTTCCGCGGTGTCTCGGGTCGTTCGTTCGACGGTCGCGGCAACTTCAACATGGGTGTGAAGGAACAGATCATCTTCCCGGAAATCGACTTCGACGCCGTCGATGCGATCCGCGGCATGGATATCGCCATCACCACCACCGCCAAGACCGACGCCGAAGCGAAGGCGTTGCTCGAAGCGTTCAAGTTCCCGTTCCGTAACTGATTGACAACCGGGATTTGGGATTCGGGATTCGGGATTGGCAGGGCGTCGCCCTCCAAGCCCCGGCTCCTGAGAATCTCCAATCCCCAATCTCGAATCCCGAGGATTTACAGATGGCAAAGACCTCCATGGTCAACCGCGACATCAAGCGCAAGAAGCTGGCGAAGAAGTTCGCCGACAAGCGCGATGCGCTGAAGAAGATCATCGCCGCCGACAGCTCGTCCTACGACGAGAAGGCCGACGCGGTGGTCAAGCTGCAGAAGCTGCCGCGCGATTCGTCGCCGAGCCGCCAGCGCACCCGTTGCGAGCTGTCCGGTCGTCCGCGCGCCGTGTACCGCAAGTTCGGCCTCGGCCGCAACATGCTGCGCAAGGCGACGATGAACGGCGACGTGCCGGGCCTGCGCAAGGCCAGCTGGTAACAACCGGCGGTCCCGGCTCCGTTCGCGGAGCCCGGGGCAGGGCGGTCGCACGCCCGCTTGCTGTTCAGTCAACGAGTCCGACGCAAGTCGGACTTTTTGTCGTATAATCCCGCTCCTTGCCTGCGCCCAGCGGGTGATGGCGGGACCAGGCCCTGGCCTTCTCCAGGACGCTTCACGCTGCACATCACTGCGTCATTCCACAGCTACACATCACAAGATTTTCGCGAAAGCGGATATCGGTGCACTCAAAGGTAGACACCATGAGCATGACTGATCCCATCGCCGACCTGCTGGTCCGCATCAAGAATGCGGCCGCGGTTGGCAAGCCGACGGTGAAAATGCCGTCCTCCAAGATCAAGGTTGCGATCGCAGAAGTGCTGAAGGCCGAAGGCTACATCAGCGACCTGCGCGTCAACGCGATCGAGAACAACAAGTCCGAGCTGGAAATCGTGCTGAAGTATTTCGAGGGCCGTCCGGTCATCGATACGCTCAAGCGCGTGTCCCGTTCGGGTCTGCGCCAGTATCGCGGTAAGGCCGAGCTGCCGAAGGTTCTCGGCGGCCTGGGCGTTGCCATCATTTCCACGTCCAAGGGCATCATGACCGATGCGCAGGCCCGTCAGGCCGGCGTCGGTGGCGAAGTCCTGTGCTTCGTGGCCTAAGGGAAGGAGTAAGTAAATGTCCCGCGTAGCCAAGAAGCCGATCTCCCTCCCGAAGGGCGTCGAACTGAATGTCCAGCCCGAGCTGGTGAGCGTCAAGGGCCCGAAGGGCACCCTGTCGCTGCCGAAGCCGGCTGGCGTTGAAATCCAGCAGGAAAACGGTGTCGCCACGCTGTCGGCGAACGACCCGTCGCAGATCGCCATCACCGGCACCGTCCGCGCGATCCTGGCGAACATGGTGCACGGCGTGTCCGAAGGCTTCGAGCGCAAGCTCGAGCTGGTCGGCGTCGGTTACCGTGCCACGATGCAGGGCAAGGACCTGAGCCTGGCGCTCGGTTTCTCGCATCCGGTCGTGTTCAAGGCGCCGGAAGGCATCACCCTGACCGCCCCGACTCAGACCGAGATCGTGGTGCAGGGCGCCGACAAGCAGCGCGTCGGCGAAGTCGCCGCCAAGATCCGCGGTTTCCGTCCGCCGGAGCCCTACAAGGGCAAGGGTGTGAAGTACGCCGGTGAAGTCATCATTCGCAAGGAAGCCAAGAAGGCATAAGGCAGGTTGCTCTGCTAGGAACCCGGCCATCCATGGCCGGGAATCCGACAGGTCTCTCGCCCAAAGTCGATCCGCTTCCGTAGGACACATATCATGACCATCAACAAGAACATCGCCCGCCTGCGCCGCGCCAAGTCGACCCGTGCGCACATCCGCGAACTCGGCGTCGCCCGCCTGTCGGTGCTGCGCACCGGCCAGCACCTGTACGCGCAGGTCTTCACTGCCGACGGCTCCAAGGTGATCGCTGCGGCGAACACCCTGCAGGCCGACGTCAAGGACGGCCTGAAGAGCGGCAAGAACAGCGAGGCGGCCGTCAAGGTCGGCAAGCTGATCGCCGAGCGCGCCAAGGCCGCGGGCATCGAGAAGGTCGCCTTCGACCGCTCGGGCTACCGCTACCACGGCCGCATCAAGGCGCTGGCCGACGCCGCGCGCGAAGGCGGCCTGCAGTTCTGATCCTTGCGGGTGCGGCGTCCACGCCGCGCCCGACCTGCCGATGCGGGCCGCATCGGACCTTGGCGCGCCTTCTGCGCGCGTCCGGGGAACACGGTTCCAGTCAACAACTACAAGCGGCATGCAAGCCGTAAATCTTTCAACTACCAAGGAATACACAATGGCTGAAGAACAGCGTGCACCGCGGGGTCGTGATCGCGACCGCAACCGCGAAGAGAAAGTCGACGATGGCATGATCGAAAAGCTGGTCGCGGTCAACCGCGTCAGCAAGACGGTCAAGGGCGGTCGCCAGTTCACCTTCACCGCGCTGACCGTGGTCGGCGACGGCAACGGCAAGATCGGTTTCGGTTACGGCAAGGCGCGCGAAGTGCCGGTCGCGATCCAGAAGTCGATGGAATATGCGCGCAAGGGCATGCTCAACATCGACCTGAACAACGGCACCCTGTGGCACCCGGTGAAGTCCGGCCACGGCGCGGCGCGCGTGTTCATGATGCCCGCCTCGGAAGGTACCGGCGTCATCGCCGGCGGCGCGATGCGCGCCGTGCTGGAAGCGGTCGGCGTCAAGAACGTGCTGGCCAAGGCGGTCGGCTCGCGCAACCCGATCAACCTGGTGCGCGCCACGCTGCGCGGCCTGGAAGACATGCAGTCGCCGTCGCGCATCGCGGCCAAGCGCGGCAAGAAGGTGGAGGAACTCAACCATGGCTAATGAGTCCAACAAGACGGTGAAGGTGCGCCTGGTGCGCGGCCTTCGTGGTACCCAGTCGCGTCACCGCCTGTCGGTGCGTGCGCTGGGCCTGAACAAGCTCAACGATGTGCGTGAACTGAAGGACAGCCCGCAGGTACGCGGCCTGATCAACAAGGTTCAGTACCTCGTCCAGGTTGAGGAGTAAGCGACCATGACTTTGCATCTGAATGATCTGAAGCCCGCCGAAGGCGCGCGTACCGAGCGCACCCGCGTCGGCCGCGGCATCGGTTCGGGCCTGGGCAAGACCTGCGGCCGCGGCCACAAGGGTTCGTTCGCGCGCAAGGGCGGCGGCAAGATCAAGGCCGGCTTCGAAGGCGGCCAGACCCCCATGCAGCGCCGTCTGCCGAAGATCGGCTTCCGTTCCAAGATGGCCAAGGACACTGCCGAAGTGCTGTCCTACCAGCTGGACAACCTGCCGGAAGGCGAGATCGATTTCGCCGCGCTGCGCGCTGCGAAGCTGGTCCCGAGCACCGCGAAGAAGGCCAAGGTCGTCCTCAAGGGCGAGCTGAGCAAGAAGTTCGTGCTCAAGGGTATCGCCGCGACCGCCGGTGCCAAGGCGGCAATCGAAGCTGCCGGCGGCAGCGTGCAGGAGTAACACGCAGATGGCGCAGGCTGGCATGGGTAACCTCGGCGGCGGGCTCGGCAAGTTCACGGAACTTCGCCAGCGCCTGTTGTTCGTTCTCGGCGCATTGATTGTCTACCGCATCGGCTGCTATGTGCCGGTGCCGGGCGTCAATCCCGAAGCCATGCTTGCGCTGATGCAGGCGCAGGGCGGCGGCATCGTGGACATGTTCAACATGTTCTCGGGCGGCGCCCTGCACCGTTTCAGCATCTTCGCGCTGAACGTGATGCCGTACATCTCGGCATCGATCGTGATCCAGTTGGCCACGCACATCTTCCCGTCGCTGAAGGCGATGCAGAAGGAAGGCGAATCCGGCCGACGCAAGATCACCCAATATTCGCGCATCGGCGCGGTGTTGCTGGCGGTGGTGCAGGGCGGCAGTATCGCGCTGGCGCTGCAGAACCAGACCGCACCGGGCGGCGCACCGGTGGTGTACGCGCCGGGCATGGGCTTCGTGCTCACCGCGGTGATCGCGTTGACCGCCGGCACCATCTTCCTGATGTGGGTCGGCGAGCAGGTCACCGAACGCGGCATCGGCAACGGCGTGTCGCTGATCATCTTCGCCGGCATCGTCGCCGGCCTGCCGGCGGCGGCGATCCAGACGCTGGAGGCCTACAGCAATGGCGACCTGCAGTTCATCTCGCTGCTGCTGATCGTGCTGACCATCCTCGCCTTCACCTTGTTCGTGGTGTTCGTCGAGCGCGGGCAGCGACGAATCACGGTGAATTACGCGCGCCGCCAGGGCGGCCGCAATGCGTACATGAACCAGACCTCGTTCCTGCCGCTGAAGCTGAACATGGCCGGCGTGATTCCGCCGATCTTCGCCTCGAGCATCCTCGCCTTCCCGGCGACGCTGTCGATGTGGTCGGGCCAGGCCGCCTCCAACAGCACCTTCGGCAGCTGGCTGCAGCGCATCGCCAATGCGCTGGGCCCGGGCGAGCCGGTGCACATGATCGTGTTCGCCGCGCTGATCATCGGCTTCGCGTTCTTCTATACCGCGCTGGTGTTCAACTCGCAGGAAACCGCGGACAACCTGAAGAAGTCCGGCGCGCTGATTCCGGGCATCCGTCCGGGCAAGGCCACCGCCGACTACGTCGACGGCGTGCTGACCCGGTTGACCGCGGCCGGCTCGCTGTACCTGGTGATCGTCTGCCTGCTGCCGGAAATCATGCGCGCGCAGCTCGGCACCTCGTTCCATTTCGGCGGCACCTCGCTGTTGATCGCGGTCGTGGTGGTGATGGACTTCATCGCGCAGATCCAGGCGCACCTGATGTCGCACCAGTACGAAAGCCTGTTGAAGAAGGCCAACCTCAAGGGTGGCTCGCGCGGCGGCGGTTTCGCCCGCGGTTGATTGCTATAATTTGACTTCCTTCCGCGAAGACGCCCCGGTTCCCGGGCGCAGTCTTCCGACTTGAAGGGCGGCCCATGCAGCGGTCTCGTGCGTGGGTGCGACGTGGTGGTCCTGCGCTGGAGTAGCGCGGGCGGCCGAGGTGGATCCTCACCTTGGCCAACGACGTCCGGCGCCGGAGCATGGGCACACTCCCCATGCCGGGCCTGCGGAACCGAAAGGTTCCACGGGCTTCCATGTAACCCGAGACCTTGCTAGACTTACAAGTTCACTTTTTGATCCATCCTGCCGGATGGCGCCGCAGTGCGCCGTCGGGCCATCACTCAGTTGGAGAACCGCGTCATGGCGCGTATTGCAGGCGTCAACCTGCCAGCCCAGAAGCACGTCTGGGTCGGGTTGCAAAGCATTTTCGGCATCGGCCGTACCCGTTCGAAGAAGGTCTGCGAAGCCGCAGGCGTGACCTCGACCACCAAGATCCGTGACCTGTCCGAACCGGAAATCGAGCGCCTGCGCCTCGAAGTCGGCAAGTACATCGTCGAAGGCGACCTGCGTCGCGAAGTGGGCATCGCCATCAAGCGGCTGATGGACCTGGGCTGCTACCGCGGCCTGCGTCATCGTCGTGGCCTGCCGCTGCGTGGTCAGCGCACCCGCACCAACGCCCGCACCCGCAAGGGCCCGCGCAAGGCGATCAGGAAGTAAGGGACAGACATGGCTAAGCCCGCAGCAGCAAAGACCAAGAAGAAGATCAAGCGCGTCGTCACCGACGGCGTCGCCCACGTCCACGCTTCGTTCAACAACACCATCGTGACCATCACCGACCGTCAGGGCAATGCGTTGTCCTGGGCGACCTCCGGTGGCGCTGGTTTCCGCGGTTCGCGCAAGTCCACGCCGTTCGCGGCGCAGGTTGCCGCCGAGAAGGCCGGGCGCGCTGCGCTCGACTACGGCGTGAAGTCGCTGGAAGTGCGCATCAAGGGCCCGGGTCCGGGTCGCGAGTCCGCCGTCCGTTCGTTGAACAACGTCGGATACAAGATCACCAACATCATCGACGTGACGCCTATCCCGCACAACGGGTGCCGTCCGCCGAAGAAGCGTCGCGTCTAAAGGAGCGATAAGAAATGGCTCGTTATATCGGTCCTACCTGTAAGCTCGCGCGCCGTGAAGGCGCCGATCTTTCCCTCAAGAGCCCGGCGCGTGCGCTGGATTCCAAGTGCAAGCTGGAGCAGAAGCCCGGCCAGCACGGCGCGACCGCCCGCAAGGGCAAGCTGTCCGACTACGCCACCCAGCTGCGCGAGAAGCAGAAGGTCAAGCGTATCTACGGTCTGCTGGAGCGTCAGTTCCGCAACTACTACAAGAAGGCCTCGACCAAGAAGGGCAACACCGGCGAGAACCTGCTGCAGCTGCTGGAAACCCGCCTGGACAACGTCGTCTACCGCATGGGCTTCGCCGTCACCCGCCCGGCCGCGCGCCAGCTGGTGTCGCACCGTGGCGTGCTGGTCAACGGCAAGTCGGTGAACCTGGCCTCTTACCAGGTCAAGGCCGGCGACGCGATCGCCCTGTCGGAAAAGGCCCAGAAGCAGCTTCGCGTGCAGGAAGCGCTGACCGTTGCCGAAACGCACGACCTGAACCCGTCCTGGGTCGAGGTCGATTCGAAGAAGTTCAGCGGCATCTTCAAGGCCGTGCCGGATCGTGCGGACCTGCCTGCTGACATCAACGAAGCGCTGATCGTCGAGTTGTATTCGAAGTAATCACATTGGAGAGCCTCCGGCAACGGAGGCTCGTCAGGAGAACCCGCAACATGACGGTTACCGCCAACCAGGTTCTGCGCCCCCGTGGGCCGCAGATCGAACGCCTTACCGACAACCGCGCCAAGGTCGTAATCGAGCCCTTGGAGCGTGGTTATGGGCACACGCTGGGCAATGCCCTGCGTCGCGTGCTGCTGTCCTCGATCCCCGGCTTCGCGATCACCGAAGTCGAGATCGACGGCGTGCTGCACGAGTACACCACGGTCGAAGGGCTGCAGGAAGATGTGCTGGAAGTCCTGCTCAACCTCAAGGACGTGGCCATCCGCATGCATACCGGCGACAGCGCCACGCTGTCGCTGTCCAAGCAGGGTCCGGGCGTCGTGACCGCTGCCGATATCAAGGTCGACCACAACGTCGAGATCCTCAACAACGATCATGTCATCTGCCACCTGACCAAGGATACGGCGATCAACATGCGTCTGAAGATCGAGCGTGGCTTCGGCTACCAGCCGGCCGCCGCGCGTCGCCGTCCGGACGAGGAAACCCGCACCATCGGCCGCCTGGTCCTGGATGCGTCGTTCTCGCCGGTGCGCCGCGTCGCCTACGCGGTCGAATCCGCGCGCGTCGAGCAGCGGACCGACCTGGACAAGCTGGTCCTGGACATCGAGACCAACGGCACCATCGACGCCGAGGAAGCCGTGCGCACCGCCGCCGACATCCTCAGCGATCAGCTGTCGGTGTTCGGCGACTTCACCCATCGCGACCGTGGCGCGGCCAAGCCGGCCAGCAACGGCGTGGATCCGGTGCTGCTGCGTCCGATCGACGATCTGGAACTGACCGTGCGTTCGGCCAACTGCCTGAAGGCCGAGAGCATCTACTACATCGGCGATCTGATCCAGAAGACCGAAGTGGAGCTGCTCAAGACCCCGAACCTCGGCAAGAAGTCGCTGACCGAGATCAAGGAAGTGCTGGCCCAGCGTGGCCTGTCGCTCGGCATGAAGCTGGAGAACTGGCCGCCGGCCGGCGTCGCCCAGCACGGCATGCTCGGCTAAGCAGCCGCACCTGGCCGATGCCGCACCGGCATCGGCCACGGACGCTGCAGGTCCGGTCATGGATGGCCGGGCAGGGCTCCACGGAGCCCGGGTAAGACCGCCAGGGATGGAAGCAGGGGCGCCTTCGCGGCGCCTCGCGCCGCATCAGTTGCACAACTACGCCGACGGGTCTTCAAGCCCGCGGCGTTGTCCGGTCAGGGACGGCCGGCTCGGACCATCCGCAGTCCATTGTTCAACGCCAGGACGGCGACAGCGATCTCCAGCAGTTTCAACTTTCCATAGGAATCAAGACCATGCGTCACCAGAAATCCGGCCGCAAGTTCAACCGCACCAGCGCCCATCGCAAGGCGATGTTCTCCAACATGGCGGCCTCGCTGTTCAAGCACGAGCTGATCAAGACCACCCTGCCGAAGGCCAAGGAGCTGCGTCGCGTCGCCGAGCCGCTGATCACCATCGCCAAGGTCGATGGCGTCGCTAACCGCCGTCTGGCCTTCTCGCGCCTGCGCGACAAGGAAGCAGTGGGCAAGCTGTTCGTCGAGCTGGGCCCGCGTTACCAGTCGCGTCCGGGCGGCTACCTGCGCATCCTGAAGTGCGGCTTCCGCGCCGGCGACAACGCGCCGATGGCGTACGTCGAGCTGGTCGATCGCCCGACCGCGATCGCCGAGGAAGTGGCCGAGTAAATCCGGCCCGCACCGCGTCAGCAGAAAGCCCGGCATGTCCGGGCTTTTTTGCGTCTGGGCGGTGGGTTTTTGCGCGAAGGGCGCCGCGGCGGCACGCCGCGCCTGTGGACGCACGGCACATGGTGGCGAGGCGGGCGATGGCGGATAATGCCGGATCGTTCATGTGAGCCCGACCCGATGAACCCGTTACGCTGGAGTTTCCGCGCGCAGTTCCTGCTCGGCTTTCTGATCTGCGCCGCGCTGCTGGGCTACGCGATCTATGTGCAGGTGCAGCTCGGCATCGAACCCTGTCCGCTGTGCATCTTCCAGCGCATCGCGTTCGCCGCGCTGGGCCTGCTGTTCCTGCTCGGCGCCTTGCACGGTCCGGCGCGCAGCGGCGGGCGCAAGATCTATGCGGTGCTGACGTTCCTGGCCGCGGCGATCGGCGCCGGCATCTCCACCAAGCACGTGTCGGTGCAGCTGTTCCCCGATCCGATGGCCTCCTGCGGGCCGCCGCTGAGCTTCCTGCGCGAGACGCTGGGACCGTTCGAGGTGCTGCGCCGGGTGCTGACCGGGACCGGCGACTGCGGCAATATCGACTGGCGCTTCCTGGGGTTGTCGATGCCGATGTGGTGCCTGATCTGCTTCGTGCTGCTGGCGGTGTTCGCGCTGTATGCCGGATTCAAGACCAGGCGGCGTTCGCTGCACTGAGTGTTGCGTGGGGCGCTGTGCGCTGTTGCCAATAGCCGCTGCGGGCGGCGGTCGCCTCCCTTTAGGAGCGACTTCAGTCGCGACCAGGCGTTACCGGTAGAGCCCGTCGCGACTGAAGTCGCTCCTACAGGGATATGCTGGCTGCCGCCAGCGCATTCAGGCTGGCCCGTGTGTTCCCGGGCGCGGCCTGTTCCCATCCCGCCTCAGAAATCCTGCTGCAGGCTCAGGTACACGCCGCGGCGCGGCGCCCATTGCGGCGCGAATACGCCGATGCCGCCGCCGTCGCGCAGCTGGTAGCTGCGATCGAGGACGTTGAGCACCGCCAGTTGCGTGTGCAGCGGATGCGCGCCGAGCGCGAAGTCGTGCCCGGCGCTGAGATTCAATTGGAAGTACGACGGCAGCTCGCCGCCGTTGGGCACGGTGGCGGTGTCGGTGCGCAGGCCGCTGCCGAACAGATAGTTGGCGCCGACCCGGCTGGCGTCGTCGATCGCGTAGCTGATGCCGCCGGACGAGGTGAACTTCTGGTCGTGGTCCAGGTGGATCCAGTTGTCGTAGGCGTAGGCCAGCGCGTCCGGGTCGAAGTTGTACAGGCTGGTCATGACCCGCTTGCCCATCGCCTTGCTGTAGGCGGCGTTGAAGTAGGCGGTGACCGGCCCGTTGCTGTAGTCGGCGCTGAATTCGGCGCCGCGGATGCGGCCATAGCGGTAGTTGAAGGTGGAATAGACGTAGGCGGCGCCGAACTGGCCTTCGTCCTGCAGCCGGTCGGCCTTGCGGTAATACGTGTCCAGGCCCAGGGTCAGGTGATCGGTGACCACCTGCGAGATGCCCAGGTCGTAGTAGTCGCTGCGCTCGCTCAGCGGCGTGGTCGCGCCGCCGGCGGTGGACTGCTGGTTGGTGGTGCCGTCGTACAGGGCGATGTCGCTGGTGGAGATCAGCTCGCTGGCCGGCGGGGTGAAGTAGCGCGCATAGCCGGCGTGCACGGTGGTGTCGGCGCTGGCTTGCCAGACCACGCCCAGGCGCGGGCTGAGCTGGCCTTCGGTAGTGCCGAACGCCTTGTAGCGGTCGCCGCGCACGCCGTAATTCACGGTCCAGTCGTCGCCGATCTTCCACTCGTCCTGCAGATACAGCGCGTAGGTGCTGGCGTGGAAGCGGCTGGCGTCGGGAATGAACAGCGGCGCGTTGCCGGCCTGGTTGCCGTCGGCATCGGCCGGGAACACGTAGGAATTGTTGCCGGCGATGGCGTGTTCGAAATTGCCGTACAGGCCGTAGCGCAAGGTGTGCGCGTCGCCGAGCGGGGTGGAGAAATCGGCCTGCACGGTGTTGGCGCGGTTGCTGCGGTCCACCTGCGAGGCGACGCCGTTGAAGATCAGGTCGCCGGCGATGTCGGGCGAGAACGCCACGCTGCTGTAGCGCTGCCCGGCCGACAGCTGGTAGCTGGTGGCGCCGAGCGAGCCTTGCAGCACCAAGGTGCCGAAGCGGGTGTTCTCGCGCTGGTTCTCGTCGAGCCTGGACGAATCGAAATCGGTGGTGCCCAGGTAGTCGAACGCGGGCGTCTGCCCGGGATTGTTCGGGATCTGGAAGCGGTTGTTGGCGAAGCCGACCAGCAGGCTGAGCCGGGTGTTCTCGTCGAGCAGGTAGCTGAGGTCGGCGAAGCCCTTGCCCTGGTGCGATTTGTCGTGCTCGGGACTGCGGCTGTCGACCGGGTTCTCCAGGCCGTTCTTGTTCTGCTCGTAGTCGCCGGTGACGAACCAGCTCCAGCGGCCGCTGCTGCCCCACCAGGAGGCGTTCGGATTGAGCGTGCCGTAGGAGCCTCCGGTGAGGCCGACGCTGCCGCCGTTGCCCAGTTCCACGCCGCTCTTGGTGGTGATGTCCACCACCGCCGCGGTGCGGTCGCCGAACTGCGCCGGCAGCGCGCCGTCGAGCAGCTTGATGCTCTTGATCGTGCGCGGGTCCAGGCTCTGGCCGAAGCCGGAGATCGATTCGGGGATCAGCACGCCGTTGATGCGGTACTGCAGGTTGGCGTGGTCGCCGCGCACGTGGATGCCGCCGTAGGAATCCTGGACCACGCCCGGCGCCTGCAGCAGCACCTGGTTGAGCGGGGTGGAGGCGCCCAGCGGCAGCCGGTCGATGTCCTCGGCGTTGATCGTGTATTGGCTGCTGCCGATATCCGGCGACAGCGCGTTGCGCGCGGCTTCGAGCTTGGCGGTGACGCTGACCGCATCCAGGTCGGTGGTGCGCTCGGGGCCGGTATCGGCAGTGGCCGCATCGGCGGCGAGCGCGAGGCCGGGGGCGGCCAGCAGGATTAGGGCGATGGCGGCGGAGAGGGGGCGAGGAGTCATGGCAGTGCGGACCGGGAGGAGTGGGGGAATGTTTTGTTATTAAGTAACAATCTGCTTCCGCAGCGACCCTGGCGTAGGCCGGAAGTCATGGCGGCATGCCGGTGTTGCTTGCCGTTCATGTCTGCGGTACCGGCGCTGCGATGGCGGCGCCGGCGACGCGCAAGTGCTTTGCGTCGCGGCCAGGCTCTGCGAACATCGCAGGTTGCCTAGGAGTCCTTTCATGAACCTGTCCGTCCCCACCGCCGCGCCCGAATCCGTCCCGCCGCTCTGGACGCCCGCCAGCTGGCGCGGCAAACCCGCGCTGCAGATGCCGGTGTATCCGGACGCGCAGGCGCTGGAAGCGACGCTGGGCGAATTGCGCCATCTGCCGCCGCTGGTTACCTCCTGGGAGATCTTCGCGCTGAAGAAGCAGCTGGCCGAGGCCCAGGAGGGCAAGCGCTTCTTGCTGCAGGGCGGCGATTGCGCGGAGAACTTCAGCGATTGCGAGTCGGGCACCATCTCCAACCGGCTCAAGGTGCTGCTGCAGATGAGCCTGGTGCTGGTGCACGGACTGCGCCTGCCGGTGGTGCGGGTCGGCCGCTACGCCGGCCAGTACGCCAAGCCGCGCTCGGCCGATACCGAAACCCGCGACGGCGTGACCCTGCCCAGCTATCGCGGCGACGTGGTCAACGGCCCGGAATTCACCGCGCAGGCGCGCGTGCCCGACCCGCAGCGGATGATCACCGCGCACTCGCGTTCGGCGATGACGATGAATTTCGTGCGCGCGCTGATCGATGGCGGTTTCGCCGACCTGCACCATCCCGAATACTGGAACCTGAGCTGGGTCGGCTACTCGCCGCTGGCCGAGGACTACCAGAAGATGGTGGCCTCGATCGGCGACGCGGTGCGCTTCATGGAGACGCTGGCCGGCGCGCAGCTGTACAACCTCAACCGGGTCGATTTCTACACCTCGCACGAAGCGCTGCTGCTGCCGTACGAGGAGGCGTTGACCCGCGAGGTGCCGCGGCAGTGGGGCTGGTTCAACCTCAGCACGCACTATCCGTGGATCGGCATGCGCACCGCCGCGCTGGACGGCGCGCACGTGGAATATTTCCGCGGCATCCGCAATCCGATCGCGATCAAGGTCGGGCCGTCGGCGCAGCCGGACCAGTTGCTGCGCCTGATCGATGTGCTCAATCCCGAGGACGAGCCGGGCCGGCTGACCTTCATCCATCGCATGGGCGCGGCGCAGATCGCGCAGAAGCTGCCGCCGCTGCTGGACGCGGTGAAGCGCGACGGCCGCCGCGTGCTGTGGGTGTGCGATGCGATGCACGGCAATACCGAGAGCACCAGCAACGGCTACAAGACGCGGCGCTACGACAACGTGCTGGGCGAGGTGGAGCAGTCGTTCGACATCCATGCCGCGGCCGGCACGCGGCTGGGCGGCGTGCACCTGGAACTGACGGGCGAGGACGTCACCGAATGCACCGGCGGCGCGCGCGAGCTGACCGAACGCGACCTGGAGCGCGCCTACCGCTCCAGCGTGGATCCGCGCCTGAACTACGAGCAGTCGCTGGAGATCGCGCTGGCGATCGTGCGCAAGCAGAACGGGCGCAGCGTGCCGCTGACGACGGACTGACGACGCGCGCTTCGCGGCCGCCGCAGCGCACTTGCCGGTGCGCTGCGTGCGCCGGGCGTCGATGTGGTGGCGATGGGTCTCGGTGACGCGCTGGCAGTCGTCGATGTCGGGCATCGCGAAATGCAGGCCTGCAATGCGCAGGTATCGCGGCCCGCGACGGGGGCTGCGTGTGCCGGTTGGCGATGTCGGCGCATCGGGTCTCGGCAGGCGCCGCGTCTGCTGCGTAGAGCTTCGGATGTAACTGAAGAAGCATCGTCTGCAGCGGCTGCTGCGGGGCCATGTGCGAGTTGCTTGCCGCCGGGCAGGAGCCGCGCATGGCGCGATCGCGCACATCGGTCATGGAGTGCCCCAGGCCGACGCGCTGCGCCTCCGCGATGAGCGAGCGCTGCATGCGCGCCGTGCCGCACGCCTCGCGATGACGCCACGCTTCGTACCGGGGCGCAGCGCTCGACACTGCGCTTATGCTTGCTTTGTCACACTGTCGCGACTCCTCCCCCCTTCAAGGAGCGCATCTTGACTCTGGACCTAGACTGGATCCCATGGCGGGCCTACACGTTGCCGATCGGCGCGGCGGTGGTGCTCGGCTTCCTCGCCTGGTGGTTGCTGCTGCGCATCGCGCAGCGCATGCGCGGGCGCGACTATCGGCGTGCCCGCATCATCGGCGTGATCAGCGTGCCGATGGCGTTCCTGCTGCCGATGCTGATGCTCAGCTTCGCGCTGGAGTCCACGCCGCTGGACGATCGCGCGCTGGCCGACCTGCAACACCTGCTGCACATCGGCATGATCGGCTGCGTGACCTGGCTGCTGGTGCGCGGCGTCGCCGCGCTGGAGCGGGCGATCCTGCGCAGCTATCCGATCGAGGTTGCCGACAACCTGACCGCGCGCCGCGTCCAGACCCAGACCCGGGTGCTGGCGCGCGTGGCGATGGGCACGATCATCCTGCTCGGCACCTCGGTGGTGCTGCTGACCTTCCCCGCGGTGCGGCAGATCGGCACCACGCTGCTGGCCTCGGCCGGCATCATCGGCCTGGTCGCCGGCATCGCCGCCAAGCCGGTGTTCGGCAACCTGATCGCCGGCCTGCAGATCGCCTTGACCCAGCCGATCCGGCTCGACGACGTGGTCATCGTCGAAGGCGAGTGGGGCCGCATCGAGGAGATCGGCAGTTCCTATGTGGTGGTGCGGATCTGGGACGAGCGGCGCATGGTGGTGCCGCTGACCTGGTTCATCGAGAACCCATTCCAGAATTGGACGCGCAGCAGCGCCAATCTGCTCGGCACCGCGTTCCTGTGGCTGGACTACCGCACGCCGATGGCGCAGCTGCGCGCGGAACTGGAGCGGATCTGCAAGAGCGAGCCGTTGTGGGACGGACGCGTCTGCGTGACCCAGGTGACCGAGACCAGCGAGAGCACGATCCAGGTGCGCCTGCTGGTCAGTGCGCGCAACTCCGGCGATGCGTTCGACCTGCGCTGCATCGTGCGCGAACGCATGATCGACTTCCTGACCCGCGAGCATCCCTACGCCTTGCCGACGCTGCGTGCGCAGATCGCGTCCGAGCCGGCGCGTACGCCGCGGCCGCCGGCTGTCCCCAGCGACTCGGCGGCAATGCGTTCGCCGGGCGCCGAGGACGGCGCGCCGGCGGCGACAGTGGCGCCTGATGCGGGCGAGCAGAAGCCGGATGCGGCGTAGCCTTGAGGTGTGTTGCGCTAGCGTGTTGTGTCGTCGCGTTGCGCTGCACGGCGCATGCGTTGTTGCTGGCGCCTGACGACTTGTTTATCTCACTCATCTGCCCGCAGGCAATGAATGTAGGAGCGGCTTCAGCCGCGACCGGGGCTTTACCGGTAACGCCCGGTCGCGGCTGAAGCCGCTCCTACAAAAGCGTTCCTCGCCAGCCGTCTGTTGCTGTGTCGCCGCCTCCGCTGCTCTTGCGGCGCTACCCGCGTCATCGATCATCCGTCGCCCGCGCAGATTGCGCCTGGGCCGGCAGCGTCGGCAGGAAGGTCGGCGGCGTGCGTGCGCGGCTGTGCTGCTCGTAGGCGTAGCCAAGTTCGATCAGGCGCGGCTCGCTCCAGGCGCTGCCGATGAACACCAGGCCCAGCGGCAGGCCGTCGCTGCTGCCCATCGGCACCGTCAGGCTCGGATAGCCGGCCACCGCAGCCGCGCCGTAGCTGGCGCCGGGGAAGTCGTCGCCGCCGACCGGGTCGGTCTTCCAGGCGCGGCCGGTGGTCGGCGCGATCAGCGCATCCAGCCGCTGCGCGCGCAGCGCCGCATCGATGCCGTCTGGCCCGGCCAGGCATTTCGCCTTCTCCCGCGCTTGCAGGTAGGCCGGGTCGTCGAGGCCGCGCGTGGCCTGCGCCTGCTCGAACAGCGCCTGGTCGAACGCGGCCAGTTCGCGCGCGGCATGCGCGCGATTGAAGTCGATCAGCTGCGCCAGCGTGCGCAGCGGCGCCTTGCGTGTATCGAGGTAGCGCTCTAGCCCAACTTTGAACTCGGTCAGCAAGACGGTCAGTTCGGCGTCGTCCCATTGCCCGGCGGTGGGGATCTGCGCATCGACCACGATGGCGCCGGCCGCACGCATCGTGGCGACCGCGCGCGCCTGCGCCGCGGCGATGTCCGCGGTCTGGGTCAGCGGCGATGGCAGCAGGCCGATGCGCGCGCCGCGCAGCGCGTCGCTGCGCAGGTGCGCGGCGTAGTCGTAGCCGGGTGCGCGCGGTGCCGCGGCGGTGGCCGGGTCGGCGGGGTCGGGCGCGGCCAGCACGCTCAGCAGCGCCGCGGCATCGGCGACGCTGCGGGTCATCGGCCCGGCGGTGTCCTGGCTGGCCGAGATCGGGATGATGCCGTCGCGGCTGACCAGGCCCACGGTCGGCTTCAAGCCGACCAGGCCGTTCACCGCCGCCGGGCAGACGATGCTGCCGTCGGTCTCGGTGCCGATCCCGGCCGCGGCCAGGTTCGCCGACACGGCCACGCCGGTGCCGGCGCTGGAGCCGCAGGGATTGCGGTCGAGCACGTAGGGATTGCGGGTCTGCCCGCCGCGCGCGCTCCAGCCGGAACTGGACTTGCTGGCGCGGAAGTTGGCCCATTCGCTGAGGTTGCTCTTGCCCAGGATCACCGCGCCGGCCTGGCGCAGCCGCTGCACCAGGAACGCGTCGTGCGGCGGATGGAACTCGGCCAGCGCCAACGAGCCGGCCGAGTTGGCCATCGGCCGCGCGTCGATGTTGTCCTTCAGCACGAGCGGGATGCCGTGCAGCGGGCCGCGCAGGTGCCCGGCGCGGCGCTCGGCGTCCAGCTGTCGCGCGTCGTCCAGAGCCTGCGGATTGCGTTCGATGATCGCGTGCAGCGCCGGCCCGCGCCGGTCCAGCGCATCGATCCGCTGCAGGTAGGCCGCGGTCAGGCCGGCGCTGTCGAGCGTGCCGCGCGCCATCTGCGCCTGCAGCGTGGCGATGTCGGCTTCGGCATGGGCGAACGCCGCTGGCGCGGGCTGCGGTGCGATGGCGGCGATGTCGGGCAGGGCGGCGTGCCGGCAGCCAGCGAGGGCGCCGCACAGCAACAGGACGGGCAGCACGCGCATCGGCAGGTTCCCGGGGAATGGTTCTCCAGGAGGCTACGCAGCGCTACGGGGATTGGCAAACCGGTGTGCGGGCGCGTGCCCGCATTGCGCTCAGAGCGCGGGGCGGCGTCGGCGCCGGATCAGGTCGCGGGCCAGGATGCCGACCACGGCGAGATTGATCGCCAGCACCGCCCATGCGGCCCAGCCGGGATGGCGCACGATCGCGTAGATATCGAACGGCAGGTAGATGGCCGCGGACACACAGCCCAGCATCGACGCCCAGGCCTTGGCGCGCCACAGGCCCCAGGCTTCGACGATGTGCAGCACGCCGTAGGCGAGCATGCCGGCGGCGGCCAGATGCACCGCGCCGGGGTTGATCATGGTGAGCAGCGACGGCAGCGCGCCGTGCTCGGGGTCCAGGCTGAAACGGACGATCAGCCGGCCCACCGCCGCACGCAGCGGCAGCGGACCCATGATCTCCAGACCCGTTGCGGCCAGTACCGCGAGCAGGCCCTTGCTGGCCTCCAGCAGTGCGATCAGGTGCAAGCCCGGATGCGCATGCGGATCCGGGTTGTACGCCTTCTTGCTGGCCACGGGAGGCCTGCGGTCAGCCGCCGCGACCGGCGCGCTTGCGATCGCTTTCGGTCAGGAACTTCTTGCGCAGGCGGATTTCCTTCGGGGTGACTTCGACCAGCTCGTCGTCCTCGATGAAGTCCAGCGCCTGTTCCAGCGTGTACTTGATCGCCGGAGTCAGCTTGATCGCATCATCCTTGCCCGAGGCGCGCATGTTGGTCAGCGGCTTGGTCTTGATCGCGTTGACGGTCAGATCGTTGTCCTTGGAGTGGATACCGATCAGCTGGCCTTCGTACACGTTGTCGCCTTCGGCGGCGAACAGGCGGCCACGCTCTTCCAGCGGCCCCAGCGAGTAGGCGGGGGTGGCGCCGGCGGCGTTGGCGATCATCACGCCGTTCTGGCGCTTGGCGATGGCGCCCTGTTCCTTCGGACCGTAGTGGTCGAACACGTGGAACAGCAGGCCCGAGCCCTGAGTCAGGGTGCGGAACTCGTTCTGGAAGCCGATCAGGCCACGCGCCGGGATCATGTAGTCCAGGCGCACGCGACCCTTGCCGTCCGGCTCCATGTTCTTCAGCTGGCCCTTGCGGATGCCCAGCTTTTCCATCACGCCGCCCTGGTGCTGCTCTTCGATGTCCACCACCAACTGCTCGACCGGCTCCATCAGCTTGCCGTCGATTTCCTTGACGATGACTTCCGGACGCGACACGGCCAGCTCGAAGCCTTCGCGGCGCATGTTCTCGATCAGCACCGACAGGTGCAGTTCGCCGCGGCCGGAGACCAGGAACTTGTCCGGGTCCGAACCTTCCTCGACCTTCAGCGCGACGTTGTGCAGGGTCTCGCGTTCCAGGCGCTCGCGGATCTGGCGGCTGGTGATGAACTTGCCGCCGCTGTGTTCCTTGCTGCCGGCGAACGGCGAGTTGTTGACCTGGAAGGTCATCGAGATGGTCGGCTCGTCCACGGTCAGCGCCGGCAGCGCTTCCGGGGTGTCCAGCGCGCAGATGGTGTCGGAGATGCTCATGTCGGCCACGCCGGAGATGGCGACGATGTCGCCGGCCTCGGCCTCTTCCACTTCCACCCGCTCCAGACCCATGAAGCCCAGCACCTGCAGGATCTTGCCCTGGCGCTTCTTGCCTTCGCGGTCGACGATGCTGACCGGCATGTTCTTCTTGACCTTGCCGCGCTGGATGCGGCCGATGCCGATCAGGCCGACGAAGTTGTTGTAGTCGAGCTGGCTGATGCGCATCTGGAACGCACCGTCCGGATCCACCTGCGGCGGCGCCACGTGCTTCATGATCGCTTCGTACAGCGGAGTCATGTCGCCTTCGCGGGCGCTGTCGTCCAGGCTCGCGTAGCCGTGCAGCGCCGAGGCGTAGACGATCGGGAAGTCGAGCTGCTCGTTGGTCGCGCCGAGCTTGTCGAACAGGTCGAACACCTGGTCGATCACCCAGTCCGGACGCGCGCCCGGGCGGTCGATCTTGTTGACCACCACGATCGGCTTGAAGCCCATTGCGAAGGCCTTCTGGGTCACGAAGCGGGTCTGCGGCATCGGCCCGTCCATCGCGTCGACCAGGATCAGCACCGAGTCCACCATCGACAGCACGCGCTCCACTTCGCCGCCGAAGTCGGCGTGTCCGGGAGTGTCGACGATGTTGATGCGGTTGCCCTGCCAGGTGATGGCCGTGTTCTTGGCCAGGATCGTGATGCCACGTTCCTTTTCCTGATCGTTGCTGTCCATCACGCGCTCGGCCAGCACCGTGCGCTCGGAGAGGGTGCCGGACTGCTTCAGCAGGCAGTCGACGAGGGTGGTCTTGCCATGGTCGACGTGGGCGACGATGGCGATATTGCGAAGATTTTCGATGGACATGCGAAAGGGGGCCAACCGGCGCCAGAAAGGAAGGAGAGTAAGCCCCCTATTATACCTGTATCCCGGCGCGCCTGCGGTTCAGGATTCGGCGGCCGTGGGGCGGGGCCGTTCAGCCGCCGAAGCGGGGGCCTGAAGCGGGCCAAACAGGCCGCCGTGTATCCTATGCGCCCCAAATGACGCCCCCGTTTCCAAGGAATCCCATGTCCCTGATCGCCCATTTCGACACCGCCCGCGGCCCGATCACGATCGAGCTGTACCCCGACAAGGCACCGCTGACCGTGGCCAACTTCGTGAACCTGGCCAAGCGCGGCTTCTACGACGGGCTGAGCTTCCACCGCGTGATCGCCGACTTCATGATCCAGGGCGGCTGCCCGGAGGGCTCCGGCCGCGGCGGCCCGGGCTACCGCTTCGAGGACGAGACCGACAACGGCGTGCGCCACGAGCGCGGCGTGCTGTCGATGGCCAATGCCGGTCCCAGCACCAACGGCAGCCAGTTCTTCATCACCCACACCGCCACCCCGTGGCTGGACGGCAAGCACACCGTGTTCGGCAAGGTGACCCAGGGCCTGGACGTGGTGGACAGCGTCGCCCAGGGCGATGCGATCAACAAGATCACCATCGAAGGCGACGCCGACGCGGTGCTGGCGGCCAAGGCCGACCGCGTCGCCGAGTGGAACCGCCTGCTCAGCGCCTGAGTGCCGCCGCGACCGGCCGTCCAGGCCGGTCGCCGATGGCCTGCGTGCTAACATTTCCCGGTTGACTGCCGCGCTCCAGCCCGATGACGATGCGTTCCCTTCTGTTGTGCATGGTGCTGCTCGGGATCGGCGGCGGCGTGCATACGTGGTGGCGCAGCGGCCAGGCGCCCACGCCGGCAGCGCTGGCGGCCGGCGACCCGCGGCGGCTCACCGGCGAGGACGGCATCGTCATGCTGGCCGCCGACTGGTGCGGCTACTGCCGCCGGCAACAGGCCGATTTCGAACGTGCCCAGGTCCGCTACCGCGTGCTCGACGTGGAGCAGGAGGACGGCCGCCTGGCCGCGGCCGCGCTGGGCCGCGAAGGCGTGCCGATCACGGTGATCGGCCAGCACGTGATCGACGGCTACGACACCGCCGCCCTGGACGCGCACCTGCAGCCGCTCGGCTACCGCGTCTACTGACCCCTTTATCCCTTTTTTAGCAGAGGAACCCCCCATGAAGACACCCGTACGTGTTGCTGTGACCGGCGCCGCCGGCCAGATCGGCTATGCCCTGCTGTTCCGTATCGCCTCCGGCGAGATGCTGGGCAAGGACCAGCCGGTGATCCTGCAGCTGCTCGAGCTGCCGATGGAGAAGGCCCAGGCCGCGCTGAAGGGCGTGATGATGGAGCTGGAAGACTGCGCATTCCCGCTGCTGGCCGGCATGGTCGGCACCGACGACGCCGAAGTGGCGTTCAAGGACGCCGACATCGCCCTGCTGGTCGGCGCGCGTCCGCGCGGCCCGGGCATGGAGCGCAAGGACCTGCTGCTGGAGAACGCCAAGATCTTCACCGCGCAGGGCGCGGCGCTGAACAAGGTCGCCAGCCGCAACGTCAAGGTGCTGGTGGTCGGCAACCCGGCCAACACCAATGCCTACATCGCGATGAAGTCGGCGCCGGACCTGAACCCGAAGAACTTCACCGCGATGCTGCGCCTGGACCACAACCGCGCGCTGAGCCAGTTGGCGCTCAAGCTCGGCAAGCCGGTCGGCGGCATCGAGAAGCTGGTGGTGTGGGGCAACCACAGCCCGACCATGTATCCGGACTACCGCTTCGCCACCGCCGACGGCGCCTCGGTCGCCGATGCGATCAACGACCAGGACTGGAACGCCGGCAGCTTCATCCCGACCGTGGGCAAGCGCGGCGCGGCGATCATCGAAGCGCGCGGCCTGTCCTCGGCCGCCTCGGCCGCCAACGCCGCCATCGACCACGTGCGCGACTGGGTGCTGGGCAGCAACGGCAAGTGGGTGACCATGGGCGTTCCATCCGACGGCTCCTACGGCATTCCGGAAGGGGTGATGTTCGGCTTCGCGGTGACCACCGAGAACGGCGAGTACACCCTGGTCAAGGATCTGCCGATCGACGACTTCAGCCGCAAGTACATCGACAAGACCCTGGCCGAGCTGGAAGAAGAGCGCAGCGGCGTGGCGCACCTGCTGGGTTGATCGCGTCGGCGATCGCGTCACCGGACGCCGGGCTCTGCCCGGCGTTCTGCGTTGTGGGGTTCCAAATCTGCGGGCCACTTCCCTCGGTGGGAGAAGGAACCATAGCCCCTCTCCCCTCGGGAGAGGGGTTGGGGTGAGGGTGCGGCGCGAAGCGACTCGCTGAGTTAGGCGCACGAGGCTGCGCCCATGCCCTCATCCGGCCCTGCGGGCCACCTTCCCCCGAAAAGTGGGCCATGGTCCCGATGGGACAAGGGAACAGCACTAGCCCCTCTCCCCTCGGGAGAGGGGTTGGGGTGAGGGTACGGCGCGAAGCGTCTCGCTGAGTTGGGTGTGCGAGACTGCGTCCGTACCCTCATCCGCCCCTTCGGGGCACCTTCTCCCGAGGGGAGAAGGGAACAGCCATTAGCTCCTCTCCCATCGGGAGAAAGGTAGAGATGCCGGCTTCGGAGAGCGGTAGGAGCCTGGTGCGGTGTGCTACGTTTCCGCAGCCATTCGCCAGGGGACAATTTCTATGGTCATGCCGTACCGGTGGGTCTCGTCGCTGGCGCTCGCCAGCGTATTGCCGTTCGCCGCCGTCGCTGCGGACAACGGCTATCGGCAGCCGCCCGAGCCGCTGCTGGGGGTGATGCGCGCGCCGCTCAATCCGTCGCCGCGGCTGGACCCCACTGGCAAGACCCTGCTGCTGGTGCAGCGCAATCAGTATCCGCCGATCGCACGCGTCGCCGAGCCGTATCTGAAGCTGGCCGGGGTGCGGGTGGAGCCGCGCAGCCACAGCCGCCACGACATGTCCAACGGCTACGGCATCCGCACCTGCCTGGACGGCTTCGCTCTGGTCGACGTGGCCAGCGGCAAACAGACCGCGGTAACCCTGCCGGCCGGCGCCTGCCCGGCGTTGCCGGTGTGGTCGCCGGACGGGCGCCGCTTCGCCTTCAACAACACCGCCGCCGACCGCGTCGAGCTGTGGTTGGGCGACGTCGCCACAGGCAACGTGCGCCGCATCGACGGTGTGCAGCTCAATCCGGTGCTGGGCGGGGAGATCCAGTGGCTGGGCGGCAGCGACACCTTGCTGCTCAAGACCGTGCCGCAGGACCTGGGCGCGGCGCCGCGCAAGGCGGCGGTGCCGCCGGGCCCGGAGGTCAAGGAAACCATCCAGGGCAAGGGCGAGAGCAGCACCTACGAGGCGCGCGACACCCTGTCCAGTCCCGAGGACGAGGCCTTGTTCACCTACTACGCCACCTCGCAGCTGCTCAAGGTGGATGCCGCCAGCGGCAGTCAGGCCAAGATCGGCGCGCCGGCGGTCTACACCGCGGTGGATGGCGCGCCCGATGGCCGCCATGTGCGCGTGGAGCGGCTGCAGCGGCCGTATTCCTACGTCACCACCTATGCGCGCTTCGCGCGCGATGTGGCGGTGCTGGACCTGGCCAACGGCAGCGAGCGCGTGCTGGCCAAGCTGCCGGTCGCCGACCGGGTGCCGGTGCATGGCGTGCCGACCGGCCCGCGCGCGTATTCCTGGCGGGCCAACCAGCCGGCCACGCTGGTCTGGGCCGAGGCGCTGGACGGCGGCGACTGGAAGGCCAACGTGCCGGCGCGCGACAAGCTGCTGACCCTGGCGGCGCCGTTCACCGGCAAGCCGCGCGAACTGGCGCGGGTGACCCAGCGCTACGCCGGGCTGTCCTGGTTCGCCGAGGGCGGGCGCGCGCTGCTGGACGAATTCGACGAGAACCGCCACTGGCGCCGCACCACGCTGCTGGACGCGGATCGTCCCGGCAGCCCTGGCCGGGTGCTGTTCGACCTGTCCACCGACGACCTGTACGCCGATCCCGGCACGCCGGAACTGCGCGTGCTGGCCAACGGCGAAGCGGTGCTGCACGAGGACCGCGGCGCGTTGTTCCTGAGCGGGCAGGGCGCCACGCCCGCCGGCGACCGCGCCTTCCTCGACCGCTACGACCTGGCCAGCGGCAAGAGCGAGCGCCTGTTCCGCAGCGACGCCAGCGTCGACGAGGTGTTCGCCGGGTTCGCCGGCGACGACGCGACCCGGCTGCTGACCTGGCGGCAGTCGCCGGCCGACCCGCCGAACGTTTACCTGCGCACGTTGGGCCAGGCGCAGCCCGACGCGGCCGCGGGCGAGGCGGCCTACGCGTCCAGCCTCGCGCCGGTCACCCGTTTCCCCGACCCGACGCCGCTGGTGCGGCAGATCAAGAAGCGGCTGGTGACCTACAAGCGCAAGGACGGGGTGGAGCTGTCGTTCACGCTGTACACGCCGCCCGGCTACAAGGAAGGCACGCGGGTGCCGGCGATCCTGTACGCGTATCCGCTGGACTACGCCGATCCGTCCAAGGCCGGCCAGGTCAGCGGCGCCAACGAGCGCGACTTCACCCGGCTGAGCTCCTACCAGCTGCTGTTGCTGGCCGGCTACGCGGTCATCGACGACACCGCGTTCCCGATCGTCGGCGATCCCAAGACCGCCTACGACACCTATCTGCAGCAACTGGTCGACAACGCCACCGCCGCGGTGGACAAGGCGGTGGAGCTGGGCGTGGTCGATCGCCAGCGGATCGGCGTCACCGGCCACAGCCACGGCGCGCTGATGGCGGCCAACCTGCTGGCGCACACCGACCTGTTCCGCGCCGGCGTGGCCACCAGCGGCAGCTACAACAAGACCCTGACCCCGTTCGGCTTCCAGAACGAGCGGCGCTCGTTCTGGGCCGCGCCGGAGGTCTACGCGCAGGCGTCGACGTTCTTCCACGCCGACAAGATCAACGAGCCGCTGCTGATCGTGCACGGCATGGACGACGCCAATCCCGGCACCGAGACCACCCAGGCGCCGCGGCTGTTCCAGGCGATCCGCGGCAACGGAGGCACCGCGCGGCTGGTGCTGCTGCCGTTCGAGCCGCACTGGTACACCGCGCGCGAGTCCAACGAGGACGTGGTGGCCGAGATGCTGGAGTGGTTCGACCGCTACGTGAAGCAGGCGGCGCCGGCCGCGGCCGCGGCGACCCCGCCGAAGCGGTAGCGGAAGGCAATGGCGCAGGCGGACACGGTGCCGCCTGCGCCACTTCGACCAAGGTCGAAGGACGCAAGCGCGGCGCAAGGACTATGCTCCGGGCGGGTGCATGGCCTTGGGAGGGGCTGCATGGACTACGCGACGCTGTACCGGCGCTCGATCGAGCAGCCGGAGGAGTTCTGGGCGGAGCAGGCCAAGGCCATCCACTGGCAGCGGCCGCCGCAGGCGATCCTGGAATACGACCACCCGCCGTTCCGGCGCTGGTTCGGCGGCGGGCTGACCAACCTGTGCCACAACGCGGTCGACCGGCACCTGCCCGAACGCGCCGCGCAGCTGGCACTGGTCGCGGTGTCCAGCGAGACCGGGCAGACCCGCGAATTCACCTATGCGCAGCTGCACGCGGAGGTCAACGCGTTCGCCGCGGTGCTGCTGCGCCTGGACGTGCAGCGCGGCGACCGCGTGGTCATCTACATGCCGAACATGGCCGAGGCGGTATTCGCGATGCTGGCCTGCGCGCGCATCGGCGCGGTGCACTCGGTGGTGTTCGGCGGCTTCGCCGCGCACAACCTGGCGCTGCGCATCGACGATGCGGCGCCGAAGCTGCTGATCGCCGCCGATGCCGGCAGCCGCGGCGGCAAGATCATTCCCTACAAGCCGCTGATCGACGCCGCCTGCGCGGAAGCGAGCACGCCGCCGCCGAAGGTGCTGATCGTCTCGCGCGGGCTGGATCCGGCCCAGCCGCGCATCGACGGGCGCGACGTCGACTACGCCAGCCTGCGCGCGGAGGTGGGCGATGCGCATGTGCCGGTCGCCTGGCTGGAATCCAACGAACCCAGCTACCTGCTGTACACCTCCGGCACCACCGGCAAGCCCAAGGGCGTGCAACGCGACGTCGGCGGCTACGCGGTGGCGCTGGCGCTGTCGATGCGCACGGTGTTCGATTGCGCGCCGGGCCAAGTGATGTTCTCCACCTCCGACGTCGGCTGGGCGGTCGGCCATTCGTACAACGTGTACGGCCCGCTGATCGCCGGCTGCACTTCGTTGCTGTACGAAGGATTGCCGGTGCAGCCGGATCCCGGCGTGTGGTGGGCGCTGTGCGAGAAGTACCGCGTGCGCACGATGTTCTCCTCGCCGACCGCGATCCGCGTGCTGAAGAAGCATCCGTTGCGCCACATCCGCGACCACGACCTGAGCGCGCTGCAGTACCTGTTCCTGGCCGGCGAACCGCTGGACGAACCGACCGCGCTGTGGATCGGCGAGGCGCTGGGCAAGCCGGTCATCGACAACTACTGGCAGACCGAGACCGGCTGGCCGGCGCTGACCTTGCTGCCGGGAGTGGACATGCGCCCGGTCAAACTGGGGTCGCCGGGGTTTCCCAACCTCGGCTACAAGATGAAGATCGTCGACCCGCAAGGCGCCGAAGTGCCGGCCGGGCGCAAGGGCGTGCTGGTGATCGAGCCGCCGTTGCCGCCGGGCTGCATGACCACAGTGTGGAACGACGACGCGCGCTTCCTGCGCAGCTACTTCAGCCATTTCGAGGAGCTGCTGTACAGCTCGCTGGATTGGGCGATCCGCGACGACGACGGCTACATCTTCATTCTCGGCCGCACCGACGACGTGATCAACGTCGCCGGCCATCGCCTGGGCACGCGCGAGATCGAAGAAGCCATCGCCGGCCATCCGGACGTGGCCGAGGTCGCAGTGATCGGCATGCACGACGAACTGAAGGGACAGGTGCCGGTGGTGTTCGCCACGCTGAAACAGGCGGCGTCCGATGCGGCCGGCGTCGCCGAGCAGTTGCGGCAATGCGTGGTCGAGCGGCTCGGCGCGGTGGCGCGGCCGGCGCAGGTGCATCTGGTGCAGGCGCTGCCGAAGACGCGCTCGGGCAAGTTGCTGCGGCGCTCGCTGCAGGCGTTGGCCGAACAGCGCGATCCGGGCGATCTGTCCACGCTGGACGATCCCGCTGCGCTCGACGAGATTCGCAGGGTGCTGGGGCGATGAGGCACCGCTGCGCGCCTGCATCGCGCGGCAATCGCGGCGGCCGACGCTGACGCGCAACCAGGGGAGGCGGGGGATGAGCGAGAACGGGTGGTATGCCAAGACCGAGGCGGGACGGCAGGAAATCGCGGACCGCGCGCGCCGGCTGCCGGCGCAACTGCGCTCGATCCTGCTGGTGGTGGACGGACAGAAGGACGACAGCACGCTGCAGCAGATCGTTGCCGGCGTGCATGCGCCCGACGATGCCTTGGCGCAATTGCAGCAGATGGGCCTGATCCGCCGCGGCGGCGATGCGTCGCTGCCGGCATCACCGCTATCGTCTCCATCGCCATCGCCATCGGCATCAAGCGCACCGTTGGCGGCGTCCGCGGCAACGGTGACCGACGCCCTCCAGGCGCTGGCCGATCGCGCCGATGCGCCGGTGTCGCGCGAAGCGGCGCAGCGCTATTCGCGCCTCTACGACGCAATGAGCGAAGCGGTGCGCCAGTACCTGGGATTGAAGGGCTATTTCATGCAGCTGAAGATCGAGCGCTGCAGCGACGCCGCTGCGCTCGAAGCGCTGCTGCCGGACTTGGCCACCGCGATAGGCAAGGCCAAGAGTCCGGCGCTGGCCGCGCGCTGGTTGCAGGATACGCTCGGCGCGGATGCGCAGTAGTCGCGATCAAACACCAATGCCACGCGCAGGCAGGTTCCGGCGTGCAGTGTCTGCCGATCCAGAACGCGCGCGGCCTGCGCCGCGCCGCAAGGCTGCTGCACGGCGCTCGCCTGCCGCTGGACAATCGTGGCCCTGTTCGTGGCCATGGCCGATGCAGGCAGCGTGCTCTAAGACGGCTGGCAGTCGCAATGTGGCCGTTGTAGGAGCGGCTTCAGCCGCGACAGGATATGTCCGATAGAGCCTGTCGCGGCTGAAACCGCTCCTAAAGGTTTCGTTTGCGTGCAAACAAGCAAAAAAGATCGCTCGAATTGCATGGACTCTCTAGGCCTTCCGACTGCAGCGCCACCTGCACCTGCGGGTCGGCTGTCTTGCGGATGCAGTTCGGATGCGGACCGTTGCAGCCCGCGGCGCGTTTGTGGGAGCGACTTCAGTCGCGACGGGCATTGCCGGTAGAGCCCGTCGCGACTGAAGTCGCTCCCACACCTTGGCATCAGTCGATGCGGAAGTTTTCTGGCAACTGCTCATTCACGCAGCGCGTCACACTGCATGCGCCGCTGTTGCCTGCGTTCAGTCCAGGCCTTCGGCATGCAGCGCCGCCTGCACTTGCGGATCGGCCATCATGCGTTCGAAGAAGCGTTGGAGGTGCGTGCCGAGCTCGATCTTCAGGGCGCGCGCCCAGCGCAAGGTGACGAACAGATAGGCATCGGCGATCGAGCGTTGCGCGCCGCCGAGCCATGCCTGCGTTGCCAGGTGCGCGTCCACGCGTGCATACAACGTGCGCAGGCGCTCACGCGCATGCTCCTGGGTGCGCGCGATCACCGCCGCGTCTTCCAGGTAGCGCGTGCTGCCGAACATGGGATGGAAGGCCGGATGCAGGTCGGCGTTGAGGAAGGCGAGCCAACGTTGCACTTCGGCGCGGCCGCGCGCGCTGCCGTCGCCGGCAAGCTGCGCGGCCGGCGCCAGGTCGGCGATGTAGTTGAGGATCGCCGAATTCTGGGTCAGCGCCCAGTCGTCCACCTGCAGCGTCGGCACCGCGCCGGCGGGATTGAGGGCGAGATAGGCCGGCGCCTTCATCGACGCGGCATCGAGCAGTTCCAGTTCGAACGGCAGGTCCGCCCAGCGCAGCGCAATGTGGTCGGCCAGCGAGCAGGCGCCGGGCTTGGAATACAGTTTCATTGCGGCACTCCGCACAGACAAAGGGCCGGGAAGCGTACCCGGCCCTGCATGTCGTTGGCGATAGTGCGGCAGTGCGCGATCAGGACGCGTTGCGCGGCCGCAGCTTCTGTACGCGGTAGAACGTGTGGTCGCCGATCGTCGCCACCTGGTAGGCATTGCGCCAGCTGGGGCTGGCGATCGCATGCGCGGCGAAGTGGCTGGCGCCGGGCACGATCTCCTTGCGCTGGCCCTGCGGCAGCGCCCAGTTGCGCTCCGCGGCAAAGGCGACGTCGACCGCATCGGCCCAGGCGTCGTCATTCTTCAGTTCGGTGCCGGGTTTCACCAGCCCCGGCGCGAACTGTTTGCGCGCGGTGACCACCTGGCACATCGAGTTGCCCCACAGGCCGCTGTCCAGGCGCCGCAGCGCCACTTCGGCGACCGCCTGCTGGCCGCGCAGCGTCTGGTCGCGCGCTTCCAGGTATACGGTGGTGCTCAAACACAACGAATCGGCGGCGGGTTGCGGCAACAGCTGCGACAGCCAGAGAATCCAGGCCAGTTTCATATGACTCCTTGCTCCGTATGGGCCGTCATCGGGGCTGCACCGGGTGGCGCGGCAAGGCGATGCGGCTTGGCGTCATGGGGAGGCGGCCTGTCACGGGCCGCCCGGGTGCCGGCGCAATCTGGAGGCCGGCGGATCCACCAAGATGGGTGGATCAGAAGTGGCGCGCACAATAGGCGCCGCTTCCCCAATCGCAACTGAACCCCTGACATTGACAGCGCTCACATTGGCTGTGGTGCGCTGCAGCGCGAGTCCACGGTCGCATCGTTGCGCACGCGCGAACCTTGTGCATCACATTTGCATCACGCTGCATAGAGTTGCGCGATTGGTCTCGACGCGTATTGCGCATGACGATGCCATCGAAGAATCGAACGCGGCAACGATGTGCTGAGCGGCAATAGGGGCAACGCTGTGCCTATAGCGTCGTGGCGAACGTCGCATGTGGATGCGCGAATGCGGTTCCGGCTTCGACAATGCGCTAAGTCGGAGAACAGCAGCTGCATCGCCAAGCTGCATGACGCGAACATCGCGTTGTATGCGCTGCCGCATAGCGAACCGCGCTGAAGCGTGCGCATGACGTTACGCGTTGGCCATATTCTGTCTGTTGGCGGCGGACGCGGTGCCTTGCCTGTATCGGCCGTGCCTGCGCGCAAGTCGAATGTGTTGTCTATCAATTGTCCGGACAGCGCCTGCTGCAACTCCGGAAGGGAGATCCGCAGGCCGTTGCCGGACTGGAGCCGCAGCGCGCCGAACGCCATCGCCAGCAGGCCAGCGACGCGGCGCAGCCCTACATCGCGGGTGTCGCCGATAGCGCGCCGAGGCGTGCAGTGGTGTGCCGGCACCACGCGCGTGCTGCGCCACGAACTGGCCGATCGCGTGTACACCGCGTTCAGCGCATTGCCACCTGCGCAGTTGCGACAGCGCCTCGTCCTTGGTGATCCAGGTGTTGCGCGCGTCCTTTCCCTGCGTCCGCTAAGCGCATGCCGTTATCGCCGCACGCGCGCCTAGAGCTGCGCCGCCAGGCGGCTGCCCTGAGCGATCGCACGCTTGGCATCCAGCTCCGCGGCGACGTCGGCACCGCCGATCAGGTGCACCTTGCGACCGGCGGCCTGCAGCGCATCGTGCAGGTCGCGACGCGGCTCCTGGCCGGCGCAGACCACCACGGTGCCGACCGGCAACAGCTGTTCTGTACCGTCCACGCGGATGCGCAAGCCGGCGTCGTCCATGCCCAGGTACTCGACCCCGCCGAGCATGCTCACGCCCTTGGCCTTGAGCGTGGCGCGGTGGATCCAGCCGGTGGTCTTGCCCAGGCGCGCGCCGGGGCGGCCGGCACTGCGCTGCAGCAGCCACACCGTGCGCGCCGGCGCTTCCGGCTGCGGCTTGCGCAGCGCACCGCGCGTTTCGAACTGCGGATCCACGCCCCATTCGGCCATCCAGCGCGCCGGATCCAGCGCGGTCGATTCGCCGGCATGCACCAGGAACTCGCCGACGTCGAACCCGATGCCGCCGGCGCCGATGATCGCGACCTTGTCCGCGGCCTGTACCCGGCCTTGCAGTACGTCGAGATAGCTGACCACATTGGGATGATCCGCGCCCGGGAAATCGACCGCGCGCGGCACGATGCCGGTGGCCAGCACCACCTCGTCGAAGTCGGCCAGCAGCGCCGCATCGGCGGTGGTGCGCAGGCGCACGTCCACGCCGGTGGCGTCGAGCTGGTGGCGGAAATAGCGCAGCGTTTCGTGGAACTCTTCTTTACCGGGAATGCGCTTGGCGACGTTGAACTGGCCGCCGATCTCCGTGGCGCTGTCGAACAAGGTCACGCGGTGGCCGCGCTCGGCGGCCACCGTGGCGCAGGCCAGCCCCGCCGGGCCGGCGCCGACCACGGCGATGCGCCGCGGCGTCGCCGTGGGCAGGTAGTTGAGTTCGGTTTCGGCCGCCGCGCGCGGATTGACCAGACAGCTGGCGGTCTTGTTCTCGAACACGTGGTCCAGGCACGCCTGGTTGCAGGCGATGCAGGTGTTGATCGCCTGCGCCTGGCCGCGCCGCGCCTTGTTCGGCCACTCCGGATCGGCCAGCAGCGGCCGCGCCAGCGACACCATGTCGGCGCCGCCGCTGGCGAGGATGCGTTCGGCCACGTCGGGCATGTTGATACGGTTGGTGGCGATCAGCGGCACCCGCACGTGCGGCTTGAGCTTGGCGGTGACGCCGGCGAAGGCGGCGCGCGGCACCGAGGTGGCGATGGTCGGCACGCGCGCCTCGTGCCAGCCGATGCCGGAGTTGATCAGCGTCGCACCGGCGGCCTCGATCGCCTGCGCCTGCGCCACGATCTCCTGCCAGTCGCTGCCGTCCTCGACCAGGTCCACCAGCGACAGCCGGTAGATGATGATGAAGTCCGGCCCGCAGGCCTCGCGGATGCGGCGCACGATCTCCACCGCGAAGCGCATGCGCTTGCTCGCGTCGCCGCCCCAGGCATCGTCGCGGCGGTTGCTGCGCGGAGCCACGAACTCGTTGATCAGATAGCCTTCCGAGCCCATCACCTCGACGCCGTCGTAGCCGGCTTCGCGCGCCAGCCGCGCGGCGCGGGCGTAGGCGCCGATCTGGCGCTCGACGCCGCGTGCGGACAGCGCGCGCGGGGTGAACGGATTGATCGGCGCCTTCAGCTTCGACGGTGCCACCGACAGCGGGTGGTAGGCGTAGCGCCCGGCATGCAGCAGCTGCAGGCAGATCTTGGCGCCATGCGCATGCACCGCGCGGGTCACCTGCCGGTGCGGGCGCACTTCCCATGGCCACGACAGCTTGCCGCCGAACGGCTTCAGCCAGCCGACCACGTTCGGGGCGAAGCCGCCGGTGACGATCAGCCCGGCGCCGCCGGCGGCGCGTTCAGCGAAATACGCGGCCAGCTTGGGGAAGTCGCGGGCGCGGTCCTCCAGGCCGGTGTGCATCGAGCCCATCAGCACCCGGTTGCGCAGTTGGGTGAAGCCCAGGTCGAGCGGGGCGAACAGGTGCGGGTAGGCGGCGGGGGACGGGTCGGGCTGGCCGGAGGCGGGCGACATGGCTTGGATACGCTGGCGTACGGAAGCGCGCAGGGTGACGCGAAACCTGGGCTACGGCAAGAGGGGCGTTGGCTTTACCTTTGCCGTTGCCTTGGTCTTGCCCTGGGATTTTGAAGCTTTGAAGCTTTGGAGCAACAGCAACAGCTTCCGCTGGCGCGGGTTACTTTTCTTTGCTTGTGCAAAGAAAAGTAACCAAAAGAAAGCACACCCCGCAGCGCGCCCTCCGCGCTGCGCGCTCCGGGTCCGCAGCCCCGACGGGCATTTTTCGACGGCACATCCATGTGCCGGCGAAAAACGTCGCGCATCCTGCGCGCCGCCCTTCGGGTATTCGCCCGCCGGGCCTGCCGCGCTGAGGGGCCTCTTATCAAAACAAAGCAAAGGCGACAGCAACTGCAACAGCAGAAGCGGAAGCGGAAGCTACAGCGGAGCTGGCGAACGGTCTGTGGGGCGGCCAATGGCCGCCGCGCGCGCAAAGCAAGGCGATCGCCCCCGTGTCCGGGCCGAACTGCGCTAAACCTCAGCCCCAGCCGGCCAGCGCCAGCTTGCCGATGGTGCTGCCCGATTCCAGACGCCGGTGCGCTTCGCGCAGGTTTGCCGCGTCGATCGGCGTCAGCGTCTCGGTCAGCGTGGTGCGCAGTTCGCCGGCATCGACCAGGCTGGCGGTGCGTGCCAGGATCCGGTGCTGCTCGATCATGTCGGCGGTCTTGAAGCGTGCCCGCGCGAACATCATTTCCCAGTGGATGCCGATGCACTTGGACTTGTACGGATCGCCGATGCGCAGCGCGCCGGCCGGTTCCACGATCAGGCCGACATGGCCCTGCGGCGCGACCAGTTCGCCGAGTGCGTCCCAGTAGCGGTCGGTGTCGGCCAGATTCAATGCCGCATCCACCTGTTCGATGCCCAGGGCCTGCAGCTGCGGCGCCAGCGGCTGGCGATGGTCGATCACGTGCTGCGCGCCCAACTGCAGGCACCAGTCGCGGGTCTGCTGGCGCGACGCGGTGGCGATGACCTCGAAGCCGGCATGCCGCGCCAGTTGGATCGCGATCGAGCCGACGCCGCCGGCGCCGCCGATCACCAGCAGGCGGCGGCCGCGGTTGCGCTCGTCGTCGAAGTCGAACGGCATGCGCTGGAACAGCAGTTCCCACGCGGTCAGCGTGGTCAGCGGCAGCGCCGCGGCCTGTGCGAAATCCAGCGTCGCCGGCTTGCGCGCGACGATGCGCGCATCCACCAGCTGATATTGCGCATTGCTGCCGGCGCGGGTGATGTCGCCGGCGTAATAGACCTCGTCGCCGGGTTCGAAGCCCTCGACATCGGCACCGACCGCCTCGACCACGCCGGCCGCGTCGTAGCCCAGCACCTTGGGCTGCGCCTCCACCTGCGGCTTGGGGGCGCGCACCTTGGTGTCGACCGGGTTGACCGACACCGCCTCCACTCGAATCAGCAGGTCGAAACCTGTGGGCGCGGGCGGCTTGAGTAGGTCCACGTCGAGCAGCGACTGCGGATCGTCGATCGGCAGGTAATGGGTGAGGGCGACGGCTTTCATGATGTCTCCAGGCGTGGGGGAATCGGTGGCGGGAAGGCGCTGCGTGTCCGGCTCATACCGGCCGCGGGTTGCGTTCGGCGAAGCCGCGCTGGTGCCAGTACGGGTACGGCGGTACCGCCGCGCTCGCTTCGTCCAGGCGCCGCACCTGCGCGGCGTCGAGATTCCAGCCGACCGCGCCCAGGTTCTGCCGCAGCTGCTCCTCATTGCGCGCGCCGATGATGACGCTGCTCACCGTGGGCCGTTGCAACAGCCAGTTCAGTGCGATCTGCGGCACGCTCTTGCCGGTCTCGGCGGCGATCACGTCGAGCGCGTCGACCACCCGGTACAGGCGCTCGTCCTCGACCGGCGGGCCGGCCTCGGTGACCTTGCTGTTGTGCAGGCGGCTGCTCTCCGGCAGCGGCTGGCCGCGGCGGATCTTGCCGGTCAGCCGGCCCCAGCCCAGCGGGCTCCACACCACCGCGCCCACGCCCTGGTCCAGGCCCAGCGGCATCAGTTCTTCCTCGTAGTCGCGGCCGATCAGCGAGTAGTAGGTCTGATTGGCGACGTAGCGCGACCAGCCGTAGCGGTCGGCCACCGCCAGCGACTTCATCAGGTGCCAGCCGGAGAAGTTGGACACGCCCAGGTAGCGGATCTTGCCGGCGCGGACCAAGTCGTCGAGCGTGGACAGGGTTTCCTCCACCGGCGTCTTCGCGTCGAAGCCGTGCAGCTGGAACAGGTCGATGTAGTCGGTGCCCAGGCGCTTGAGCGCCGCCTCGACCGCGCGCACCAGGTGGAAGCGCGAGGAACCGACGCTGTTGGGGTCGTTGGGATCGAAGCGGAACGTGGCCTTGGTCGAGATCAGCACCTGGTCGCGGCGGCCCTTGATCGCCGCGCCCAGCACCGATTCGGCGGCGCCGCCGGAATAGATGTCGGCGCTGTCGAACAGGTTGACCCCGGCCTCCAGGCAGATGTCGATCAGGCGCCGCGCCTGGTCCACGTCCGAATTGCCCCAGGCGGCGAAGAACTCGTTCGAGCCGGCGAAGGTGCCGGTGCCGAAGCTGAGCACGGGGACCTTGAAGCCGGAGGCGCCGAGATGACGGTATTCCATGGTGAGACTCCTTGATGCAGGGGGAAATGGCGGGATGCGGAAATCAGCGTGGCGAAGCGGAGACGGCGTGCGTGTCGGTCTCGCTGCCGAGCACGCGCGCGGCGGCCTCGGCCATGGCGGCATAGCCGGCGTCGCCGGGGTGGAGGTGATCGCCGGAATCGAACGCGGGCAGCATGCGGGTGGGGTGCGCGGGGTCGCGGAGCAGGGCGTCGAAATCGATGATCGCATCGAAACCGTTGCCGTTTCGTATCCATGCGTTGACCTGCTGGCGCACGCGTTCCTTGTCCGAGCTGTAGTAGCCGTGGATCGGCGTGTCCGGCAATGCGCCCTCGAACGGGGTCAGCGTGGCGCCGATCACCCGCAGGCCGCGCGCCTGCGCGCGCTGCAGCAACTGGCGGTAGCCGGCGATCAGTTCCTGCGCGGACACCGGCGCGTCGTCCGGCGCGAACGGCGTGGCGTACCAACTGATGTCGTTGATGCCGATCAGCAGCACCAGCGTATGCACGCCCGGTTGCGCCAGCACGTCGCGGTCCAGCCGTGCCAGCGCGTTGCGGCCCATGCGGTCGCGCAGCACGCGGCCGCCGGAGATGCCGGCGTTGAGCACCGCCATGCGCTGCGGGGCCAGCCGCGTGGCGAGCTGGTCCGGCCAGCGCCGGTCGCGGCCCGGGGTGGACGCGGCGCCATCGGTGATCGAATCGCCCAGTGCCACCACCGCGCCGGCGGCGTCGGCGCGACGCACCTGGATGCCGCTGACGAACAGGCGCACCGGCAACGCGGTGGCGTCGGCCAGCGTCGCGTCCGCAGTGCGCTCGCCCGCGGTCAGCCAGGCGCTTTGCAGGCCTTCCCAATGGAAGGTGGACGGCGCGGTCGGCTGCGGCAGGTACAGGCTGACGCTGAGCCGGGCCAGGTCCGGCACGCGCAGCGCGACCGGGTCGCTGAGCACCGGCGCGCCGGGCGGGATGGTCACCGTGCGCTGCCCGCCGAAACGCAGTTCGCGGTCCGAGCCGGGCACGGTCGCCGCGCCGTCGCCGGCCAGCGCCAGGTGCGCGGCGCCGATGTGCAGCGGTTCGCGGCCATAGGCATTGGACAGCTCCACGCGCACCGTATCGCCGCCCAGGCTGATCCGCGCCACTTGGCGCACCGTCTGCTGCCACAGGTTGAACGGGGTCTGGGTCGGGAACGGGAAGTCGGCGGCCCACAGCGGCTGCGGGCTGGCCTGCCAGGTGGCGATCCAGTCGCGCTCGGCGGCGCCGGCCGGCAATGCGAGCGCGCCCAGCAAGGTGGTGACCAGCGCGGCCTGGCGCAGCTGCCGGCTCATGCCGCACCGCCCGCGGCGCAGGCGTGCACCGGCGCATGGGCGGAGGCGGGCGACAGCCGCAGCGCCAGCAGCGCCACCGCCAGGCCGGTCGCGGTGACCAGCGCCGCCGCCCACGGCAACTGCGCCAGGCTGCCGCCGTGGCCGATCACCAGCCCGCCGAGCCCGGCGCCCAGCGCATTGCCCAGGTTGAAGGCGCCGATGTTCAGGCTCGAGGCCAGATGTCGGCCGGCATCGCCGGCCTTGCCCAGCACCCACAGCTGCAGCGGCGCCACCGTGGCGAACGCGGCCACCCCGAGCAGGCCGACCAACAGCACCATCGCCGGCACTGAGCGCAGCGCGAAGGCCAGCGCCGCCAGCACCAGCGCCAGCAGCCCGAGGGTCAGCGGCAACGCCTGCCGCGGATGGCGGTCGGCCAGGCGCCCGCCGAGCAGGTTGCCGACGATCATGCCGACCCCGAACACCAGCAACAGCGGCGAGACCGCGCCGTCGCCCAGGCCGGTGACCCGGGTCAGGATCGGCTGGATATAGGTGTAGACGGTGAACACGCCGGCATAGCCGAGCACCGTCGTCGCCAGCCCGAGCAGCACCGGCGCGCGGCCGACCGCGCGCAGTTCCTCGCGCAGCGGCAGGGTCGGCGTGGCGTCGTCGCCGGCCGGCACCAGCGCGGCGATCACCACGGTGGCCAGCAGGCCGATCGCGGCCACCGCCCAGAACGTCGCGCGCCAGCCGAACTGCAGGCCCAGCCAGGCGCCGGCCGGCACCCCGAGCAGGGTGGCGACGGTGAGCCCGGTGAACATGGTCGCGATCGCCGAGGCCTTGCGTTGCGGCGCCACCAGGCCGGTGGCGACCACCGCGCCGACGCCGAAGAAGGTGCCGTGCGCCAGCGAGGTGACCACCCGCGCCGCCATCAGCGTGGCGTAGTCCGGCGCCAGCGCGCAGGCCAGGTTGCCGGCGGTGAACACCAGCATCAGCGCCACCAGCACCCGCTTGCGCGGCCAGCGCCGGCTGGCCACGGTCAGCAGCGGCGCGCCGACGAACACGCCCAGCGCGTAGCCGGAAATCAGCAGCCCGGCAGCCGGCACGCTGACCTGCAGGTCGGCCGCGACCTGCAGCAGCAGGCCCATGATCACGAACTCGGTGGTGCCGATGCCGAAGGCGCCGGCGGTCAGCGCGAACAGGGCCAGCGGCAGCCGCGGTGGCGGCGCAGCGGCCGGCCGTAGCGTGGGGGAGGGAGGCATGGCGGTTCCGGAGAAGGCGGGAGAAGCACAGCCTAGGTCCGCGCTTTATCAGCTGAAACTGGCAATATATTGAGTGACTTTCAATGGAATCGATAAAGTGGACCGGATCGGCGACATCGCCCTGTTCCTGCGCGTGCTCGACCTGGGGTCGATCAGCGCCGCGGCGCGCAGCCTGGATCTGTCGGTGGCGGTCGCCAGCCAGCGGCTGAAGCGGCTCGAGCGCGACCTCGGCGTGCGCCTGCTGCACCGGACCACGCGGCGCCTGCATCCCACGCCCGAAGGCCTGCAGCTGGCCGAACAGGGGCGCGTCCTGGTCGAGGACCTGGAGTCGCTGGCCGGCGGCCTGCGCGCCGCCGGCAACGCCGCCGCCGGCACCTTGCGGGTGACGATGTCGGCCTCGTTCGGGCGCCAGTACGTGTCGCCGCTGCTGCCGCAGTTCATGGCCCTGTATCCGCAGATGCGGCTGAGCGTGCACCTGAGCGACAACGTGGTGGATCTGATCAGCGAGGGCTTCGACCTGGCGATCCGGATCGGCGCGCTGCGCGATTCCAGCCTGGTCGCGCGGCGCCTGGCCGGCAACCGCCGCGTGCTGTGCGCGTCTGACGACTACCTGCGCCGTCACGGCGAACCGGCGACCGCGGCGGACCTGGCCGCGCACGCCTGCCTGCTGCTGACCGGCGCCGAGGGCCGCCAGGACACCTGGCGCCTGCACGGCGCCGAGGGCGAGGTCGCGGTCAGGGTGCGCGGTCCGCTGGAATCCAACTTCGGCGAGGTGCTGCGCGATGCGGCGCTGAACGGCCAGGGCATCTCCCTGCATTCGGTATGGCATGTGGCCGAGGACCTGCGCCGCGGGCGCCTGCGCCAGGTGCTGCCGCAATACGCGATCGCCGAGACCGGCATCTATGCGGTGATGCCGCAGCGCCGGCTGATGCCGCCACGGGTGCGCGCCTTCGTCGAGTTCATGCAGGTGCAGCTGGCCGACCCGCCGCCCTGGGAGCGCCTGGCCTGAGTCGCAAAAACAACACGCAGGCGTACTGTCTACGGACGCAGACGGACGCCCAGGCGCCGCATTGCATCATTTCATGAAGCTGTATACGGTGTATCCACGACCGTTGAGGGTCTGGCCATGGGTTTCACATGTTACGCGCCCGTTAACGCCGTCTTCACCATGCCGAGCATAATGTGCGCGGCGATGGCGTGCGGAAACGGCCGTCTGGATGTGACGAGACATCTGTACTGAACCATGCCCTATCGGTTTCTATATCCCCGAAACAAGGAGCTGTATTAATGAACAAGAAAATTCTCACCGCCGCGTTGCTGGGCGGTCTGGCCGTCGCCCAGGCAGCGTCCGCACAGGAATTCGACGACCGCTGGTACCTGACCGGTTCGGCCGGCTTCAACTTCCAGGACAACGACCGTCTGACCAACGACGCCCCGTTCGTCACCCTGGGCCTGGGCAAGTTCGTCAGCCCGAACTGGTCGATCGACGGTGAACTGAACTATCAGAACCCGAACTTCGATGCCAACCAGGACCTGAACTGGAGCCAGTACGGCGTCTCGTTCGACCTGCGTCGCCACTTCATCCAGGAAGGCCGCGGCTGGAACCCGTACCTGCTGTTCGGCCTGGGCTACCAGCGCTCGGAAGAAGAGTTCGACACCGGCGCCGCCGTGTCCCCGGGTCAGCGCAAGGACGGCAACTTCGCCGCCAAGGCCGGCGTCGGCCTGCAGACCACCTTCGACAAGCGCGTTGCCGTGCGTGCCGAAGTGGCCTACCGCGCTGACTTCGACGACCAGAGCGTTTCCGCTCCGTCGGAGAACTGGTTCGGCGACGTGCTGGCCTCGGTCGGCGTCGTGATCCCGCTCGGCCCGCCGCCGTCGGCTCCGGTTGCCGCTCCTGCTCCGACCGCTGCCCCGAGCTGCGCGGACATGGACGACGACGGTGACGGCGTCAACAACTGCGACGACAAGTGCCCGGCTTCGCAGCCTGGCCAGACCATCGGTCCGGACGGTTGCCCGGTGCCGGTGTCGATCGACCTGAAGGGCGTCAACTTCGACTTCAACAAGTCGACCCTGCGTCCGGACGCGATCGCGATCCTGAGCGAGGCCACCGAGATCCTGAAGCGTTACCCCGACCTGAAGGTCGAGGTCGCCGGTCACACCGACTCGAAGGGTACCGACGCCTACAACCAGAAGCTGTCCGAGCGTCGTGCGACCACCGTGTATGACTACCTGACCAAGAACGGCGTGGACGCTTCGCGTCTGGTCGGTCCGATCGGTTACGGCGAGAGCCGCCCGATTGCGCCGAACACCAACCCGGATGGTTCGGACAACCCGGAAGGCCGTGCGAAGAACCGTCGTACCGAGCTGAACGTCCAGAACTAATCGGACGCTTCATGCTTCAAGCAAAGCCCGGCCTCGCGCCGGGCTTTGTTTTTGTGCGTGTGGAGCCGGGACCAGGGACTCGGGACTCGGGACTCGGAAAAGCGGCACTTCTGCAAACGCAGCACAAACGTCTTCAAGCTGAACTTTTTCAGCCTTCCCAATTATTTAGCGCATGCAGTGCCGGTATCGGTTGAAACTGCGCCTGGCCCTGCCTACACTCGCGGCGTCGTCTCGCCTGAATGGAAAACCCGATGCTGCGTATCGTTACGGCTGGCCTGCTTGGTCTGGCCCTGATTCCTGCCGCCCATGCCGCACCGGATTGCTCCGGCGACGTTCTGCCCAAGCCGCTGCCGTTGCCGGCCACGGTCGGTGCGCCGGTCGCTTCCGAGCTGTCCACGCGCAACCTGCAGCTGGGCATGCCCAGCGGCGTGCTGGCCCAGGCCTACAGCGGCGACCAGTCGCTGGACCGGGTGCTGCTGCGGCTGCGCGCCGAAGGCTGCCAGAGCCTGGCCAACGTCGTGCCCGCCGGCGGCGCGGTGAAGCCGAACGATCCGGCCGCGTACAAGCCGACCACCGCGTTCGACAACACGCCCTGGCGGTTCGACATGAGCCAGAACGGCAAGCGCATGACCGCCGAGGAATTCGACGCCTGGATGAAGGCGCGCGGCGTGCGCGTGGTCAAGGCGCGTCCGGCCGCGGCGGTAGTGCCGGCCGCGGCAGCGCCCGACGCGGCCAAGCCGGCCGACAAGCAGTAAGCGCGGCGCGCGGTCGCCGACCGCGCCTGCGTACGAAGCGCGAGCGGTGAAGCCTCCTTCGCGTTCCCGCCGTCCCGCATCGCGCGCGTCGGCGTCAGCGGCCGGCGCCAAGCGGCCGCCTGCTGCCGCGGCGGCAGGCGAGGCCCGCCACGGCCTGGCGCGGACCCTGTCCAAGCTCGGCCTGTGCTCGCGCACCGAGGCCGCGCGCTGGATCGCCGCCGGCCGCGTCGCGGTCGACGGGCGCACCGTCACCGATCCCGAATTCCCGATCCTGCGCGGCCGGCATCGCCTCGCGCTCGACGGCGCGCCGCTGGCTGCGACCCAGCGCCTCTATCTGATGCTCAACAAGCCGCGCGGCCTGGTCACCACCGCGCAGGACGAACGCGGCCGCGACACCGTCTACCGCTGTTTCGACGGCGCCGGGCTGCCCTGGCTGGCGCCGGTCGGGCGCCTGGACAAGGCCAGCGAGGGGTTGCTGCTGTTCTGCAACGACCCGCAGTGGGCGGCGCGGGTCACCGACCCGGCCAGCGGTCCGGACAAGACCTATCACGTGCAGGTCGATGCGGTGCCGGATGCGGACCTGCTGGCGCGGATGTGCGCCGGCGTGGTCGCCGAGGGCGAAGCGCTGCGCGCCAAGCAGGTGCGGCTGCTGCGCCAGGGCGACAAGCACGCCTGGCTGGAAGTGGTGCTGGACGAGGGCCGCAACCGGCAGATCCGGCGCCTGCTCGCCGAACTCGACCTGGGCGTGCTGCGCCTGATGCGCGTGGCGATCGGCGGGCTGGCGCTGGGCGAACTGGGCAAGGGCGCCTGGCGTGAACTCAGTGCGACGGAAGTCGCTGCACTGGTGCCGGCGGCGGACGCCAGCGCGCCAGTCGCGCGCTGAGCAGGGCGGCGACTACGTCGTAGGCGCGCGCATCCTGCGGACCGCGCGCGTCGTGGTGGCGACCCTTGGTGTGGTTGCAGCCGGCACAGGCCAGCGCGAGATTGCGTGCGTCGTTGGGGTCGTCGCCGACGAGTCCGCACAACGCGATGGCCGCACGGCGGCCGAACCAGGCCTGCGGTACCACGTGTTCCAGCGTGCTGTGGCCGAGCGGTTCCCCGTCGTCGCGCACGCGCAGGCGGCGCCGGCAGTGCAGGCACCGTGTCTCCCAGCCGCCGTCCACCGGCTGCGCCTGCGCGTCGGTCTGCGCCGCCAGCAACAGCCGTTGGCGCAGGAGCGTACGCACCTCAGGCAGGGATCACGTTCAACTCGCGCCCGATCCGCACGAACGCGTCGATCGCCCGGTCCAACTGCTCGCGGGTGTGCGCGGCGCTGATCTGGGTGCGGATCCGCGCCTGGCCCTTGGGCACCACCGGGAAGAAGAAGCCGATCGCGTAGATGCCTTCCTCCAGCAGCCGCTCGGCGAAGCGCTGCGCCAGCGGCGCGTCGTACAGCATCACCGGGCAGATCGGGTGGGTGCCGGGCTTGATGTCGAAGCCGGCCGCGGCCATGCGCTCGCGGAAGTGGCGGGTGTTCTCGACCAGTTGCGCGCGCAGGGCGTCGGCCGCATCCAGCATCGCGAACGCCTTGATCCCGGCGGCGACCACGTGCGGCGGCAACGAGTTGGAGAACAGATAGGGGCGCGAGCGCTGGCGCAGCAGTTCGATCACCTCGCGCCGGCCGGTGGTGAAGCCGCCCAGCGCGCCGCCCATCGCCTTGCCCAGGGTGCCGGTGAAGATGTCGATCTTGTCCATCACCCCCTTGACCTCGGCCGAGCCGCGGCCGGTCGCGCCGAGGAAGCCGGTGGCATGGCATTCGTCGATGTGCACCAGCGCGCCGTACTTGCGCGCCAGCGCGGTGATCTCGTCCAGCGGGGCGATGAAGCCGTCCATCGAGAATACGCCGTCGCTGGTGATCAGCTTGGTCTTGCAGCCGGCCGCGTCGGCGGCCTGCAGCTGCGCTTCCAGGTCGGCCATGTCGCAATTGGCGTAGCGGAAGCGCTTGGCCTTGCACAGGCGCACGCCGTCGATGATCGAAGCGTGGTTGAGCGCGTCGGAGATGATCGCATCGGCTTCGCCGAGCAGCGGTTCGAACAGGCCGCCGTTGGCGTCGAAGCAGGCGGCGTAGAGGATGGTGTCCTCGGTGCCGAAGAACGTGGCGATCTGCGCTTCCAGTTGCTTGTGCAGGTCCTGGGTGCCGCAGATGAAGCGCACCGAGGCCATGCCGAAGCCATGGCTGTCGAGCGCGTCCTTGGCGGCCTGGATCAGGTCCGGGTGGTCGGCCAGGCCGAGATAGTTGTTGGCGCAGAAGTTCAGCACCGTGCGGCCGTCGGCCAGGGTGATCTCGGCCGACTGCGGACCGACGATGATGCGCTCGGACTTGAACAGGCCCTGCGCGCGGATCGTGTCCAGTTCGTCGGCGTAGTGCTGGGTGAGGCGGGAATCGGTCATGACGGGCACGCGCAGGGAAAGAAGCGAAGATTTTAACGCGGCGTATGCGAAGGTCGGCGGGCGTCATGCACAAATGGCATAAGCATCGGCGGCGAAGTCATTTCACCGTACGAATGCGGCTGCGCAGCATGGCGCACTGGCCGTGGTTCGCGCGGCCGGACCGCCGTGCCGCCCGCCCCCTCACTCCGGAGATCCGCCCATGCCCAGCCTCCTGCCGCGCCGATTCAGCCCGCTGCTCGCGCTCGCGCTGTGCGCGTTCGTCGGCACCGCGGCCGCGCGCGACGTGCAACTGCTCAACGTGTCCTACGATCCCACGCGCGAGCTGTACCGCGACTACAACACGGCCTTCGCCAAGCACTGGGAACAGACCCACAGCGGCGACAAGGTGACGGTGGAAACCTCGCACGGCGGTTCCGGCAAGCAGGCGCGCTCGGTCATCGACGGGGTCGAGGCCGACGTGGTGACGCTGGCGCTGGCCTACGACGTGGACGCGATCGCCGAGAAGGGCAAGCTGATCGACCCGGGCTGGGCCAAGCGCCTGCCCGACAACAGCGCGCCGTACACCTCCACCATCGTGTTCCTGGTGCGCAAGGGCAATCCGAAGAAGATCAAGGACTGGCCGGACCTGCTGCGCACCGGCGTGTCGGTGATCACCCCGAACCCGAAGACCTCCGGCGGCGCGCGCTGGAACTACCTGGCCGCCTGGGCCTACGCCGACCACATCTTCAAGGGCGACCGCGAGCGCATCCTAGGCTACATGCGCGCGCTGTTCCGCAACGTGCCGGTGCTGGACACCGGCGCGCGTGGCGCCACCACCACCTTCGTCCAGCGCGGCATCGGCGACGTGCTGCTGGCCTGGGAGAACGAGGCGTTCCTGGCCCAGGAGGAACTGGGCAAGGACAAGTTCGAGATCGTGGTGCCGAAGCTGTCGATCCTGGCCGAACCGTCGGTGGCGGTGGTCGACAAGAACGTGGACAAGCACGGCACCCGCGCCGCCGCCGAGGAGTACCTGAAATACCTGTATTCGCCGGAAGGGCAGAAGATCGCGGCCAGGCACTACTACCGTCCGCGCCATCCCGAGTACGCCGACCGCGCCGACATCGCGCGCCTGCCGAAGGTGCAGCTGGTGACCATCGACCAGCAGTTCGGCTCCTGGGCCAAGGCCCAGGCCGAACACTTCAACGACGGCGGCCTGTTCGACCAGATCCAGGCGAGCAAGTGACGCGATGGGAGTGAATGCCGTGGCAGGCACGCGGCCGCGGTCGCGGCGCAGGGTGATCCCCGGGCTCGGCCTGAGCCTGGGGATCACGCTTGCCTGGCTTGGCCTGGTGGTGCTGATCCCGTTGCTGGGCGTGGTGCTCAAGACCAGCGGCTTGGGCTGGCACGGCGTGTGGCAGGTGTGGAGCGAACCGCGGGTGCTGTCGGCGCTGCGGGTCAGCTTCGGCACCGCCTTCGTCGCTGCCGCGTTCAACGCGGTGATGGGCACCTGGGTGGCCTGGGTGTTCGTGCGTTACCGCTTCCCCGGCAAGCGCCTGTTCGACGCGATGATCGACCTGCCGTTCGCCCTGCCGACCGCGGTGGCCGGCATCGCGCTGACCGCGCTGTACGGCGGCAACGGCTGGGTCGGGCAGTGGCTGGAGCAGCCGGCGCAGGCGTTGGCGGCCAACTTGCCGACCCTGGCCTGGTTGTGGCCGCGGCTGGCGCTGCTGCTGGCTCTGTCCGCCGGCGGCTATGCGCTGCTGCGCCGCGGCCATGCCGTGCTGCCGGCACCGCTGTTGGCGCTGCGCCGCCTGTTCGGTGCCGTGGCCGCGGCGAGTCTGGCCGCAGTGTGCATCGGCGTCATCGTGATCGGTTATGCCGGGCTGATGCAGGCGAGCGGAGCCGACGGGATCAAGGTCGCGTACACGCCGCTCGGCATCGTGGTGGCGCTGGTGTTCGTGGGCCTGCCGTTCGTGGTGCGGATCGTGCAGCCGGTGCTGGCCGAGGCCGAGCGCGAACTGGAGGAGGCCGCTGCCACGCTCGGCGCCGGCCGCTGGCAGACCATCCGCCGCGTGGTGCTGCCCGGACTGTGGCCGGCGGTGCTGACCGGCTTCGCGCTGGCCTTCGCGCGCGGCGTGGGCGAATACGGCTCGGTGATCTTCATCGCCGGCAACCTGCCCAACGCGACCGAGATCGCGCCGCTGCTGATCACCATCCGCCTGGAGGAATTCGACTATGCCGGCGCCACCGCCATCGCCGCGGCGATGCTGCTGCTGTCGCTGGTGATGCTGCTGCTGGTCAACGGCGTGCAGGCGCGGTTCGCGCGGCGCGGCCTGGCGGCGCATTGAGATGAGCGATACCGTGTCCACGTTGACCGTGCCGTTTTCGGAGAACGCGTTGAGCGCATCGCCGCCCGTCCGCCGCCGCGCCGCGTCGGTCACCACCGAACCGCGGTGGGTGCAGGCGTTGCTGATCCTCGGCGCGTTGGGCTTCCTGCTGGCGTTCCTGTTCCTGCCGCTGCTGCTGGTGTTCGTCGAAGCGCTGCGCGGCGGCCTGGGCGTGTTCTGGCGGGCGGTCTCCGATCCGGATGCGCTGGCCGCGATCCGCCTGACCCTGCTGGTGACCGCGATCGTGGTGCCGTTGAACCTGGTGTTCGGCGTGGCCGCGGCGTGGGCGGTGAGCAAGCATCGCTTTCCGGGCAAGCGTCTGCTGGTGAGCCTGATCGACCTGCCGTTCTCGGTGTCGCCGGTGGTCGCCGGCCTGGTCTTCATCCTGATCTTCGGCCGCAGCGGCTGGGCCTGGCCGCTGATCGACGAAGGCTGGCGGCTGCACCTGCCTGTGTTCGGCGAGGTGCTGCTGCAACTGCCGCGGATCGTGTTCGCGCTGCCCGGCATCGTGCTGGCGACGACCTTCGTCACCTTCCCGTTCATCGCCCGCGAGCTGATGCCGCTGATGGAGCAGCAGGGCAGCGACGAGGAACTGGCGGCGTTGAGCCTGGGCGCCAACGGTTGGCAGATGTTCTGGCGGGTGACCATGCCCAACATCCGCTGGGGCCTGTTGTACGGCGTGCTGCTGTGCAGTGCGCGGGCGATGGGCGAGTTCGGCGCGGTGTCGGTGGTGTCCGGGCACATCCGCGGGCGCACCAACACGCTGCCGCTGCACGTGGAAATCCTCTACAACGAATACGCCTACAGCGCCGCGTTCGCCTGCGCCAGCCTGCTGGCGCTGACCGCGCTGCTGACCCTGGCGCTGAAGTCCTATCTGGAATGGCGCCACGGCGAATCGCTGGCCGCCAATCACCGACATTGAGGTTGCGATGACCATCCGCGTACAGCACCTGGGCAAGCGTTTCGACGAATTCGTCGCGCTCGACGACGTCAGCCTGGACATCCGCCAGGGCGAGTTGCTGGCGCTGCTGGGGCCGTCCGGCTCGGGCAAGACCACGTTGTTGCGGGTGATCGCCGGGCTGGAGCATGCCGATGCCGGGCGCGTGCTGATCGACGGCGAGGACGCGACCGGCCTGCCGGTGCAGTCGCGCCGGGTCGGCTTCGTGTTCCAGCACTACGCGCTGTTCCGGCACATGACCGTGCGCGACAACATCGCCTTCGGCCTGCGCGTGCGCCGCGGCGCCGAGCGCCTGGCCGAGGCGGCGATCCGTGCGCGGGTGAGCGAACTGCTCGCGCTGGTGCAACTGGACGGACTGGAGTTGCGCTATCCGACGCAGCTGTCCGGCGGCCAGCGCCAGCGCGTGGCCCTGGCGCGCGCGCTGGCGATCGAGCCGCGCGTGCTGCTGCTGGACGAACCGTTCGGCGCGCTCGACGCGCAGGTGCGGCGCGACCTGCGGCGCTGGCTGCGCGAGCTGCACGACCGCACCGGGCTGACCACCGTGTTCGTCACCCACGACCAGGAAGAGGCGCTGGAACTGGCCGACCGCGTGGCGATCCTCAACCGCGGGCGCATCGAACAGCTCGGCAGCCCGGCCGATGTCTACGACCGCCCGGTGTCGCCGTTCGTGTACGGCTTCGTCGGTGCGGTCAACCGGCTGCCGGCGCAACTGCACGACGGCCAGTTGCAGGTCGCCGGACTGGCGCTGCCGGCGCCGGACACGCCGCTGTCCAGCGGCCCGGTCGATCTGTACGTGCGCCCGGAAGATCTGGCGCCCAGCGACAGCGGCTGGGCGGCGACGGTGCTGTCCTCGCAGCGCAGCGGTTCGCGGCTGCGTCTGCGCGCGCAGCTGGCGCATGGCCAGGATGAAGTGGAAGTGGAACTGCCGGCGGGCGAGGGCACGGCGCGCTATGCGCCCGGGCAAGTGCTGCAACTGAGCGCGCGCCGCTTCGGCCTGTTCGCGCAGCGCAGCTAGCGATTCATTCGGGCCCAGGCGCGCAGCGGCGGCGCTCGCGCGTTTCGACGAGCGTCTGCGGGCAAGCGGACTGGATTGTGGGAGCGACTTCAGTCGCGACGAGGCTTTCCCGATAAGGCCCGTCGCGACTGAAGTCGCTCCCACAACTGTTTTTGCCGATGGGCCTGGGCCGGCGCCGACCGCGTGGCATGACGTAGACAAGCTTTGACCCCAAGAACGCCCGCGCAAGGCCTGGAATGACTGGTTTGTCTTGAAAGTGTTGCACTGCAAGAAAAAAGCGGTTAAAAAAGTGTGAAGCCAGTGCGGGGCAAGGCGCTGGAACCACCCCCTCGACAACCGCAGGAGAATTACCGGTGAACAAGATCAAGCTTGGTGTCGCCCTGGCCGTAGCGCTGGCCGCCTCTCCGTTGAGTGCCCTGGCCCAGGACGAGGCGCCTGCCTCGCCGATCTCCGGTTCCTACGGCGTGGTCAGCGACTACGTGTTCCGCGGCGTGTCGCAGACCGACGAAGGCGCCGCGTTCCAGGCCGGCCTCACCTACACCTCGCCGTTCGGCCTGTACGTCGGCACCTGGGGCTCCAACGTCGATTTCGGCGCCGGCGATCCGGACTGGGAAGTGGACGGTTTCATCGGCTACAACGTCGACTTCTCCGAGAACTGGAACTTCGACGTGATGATCAACCGTTACGGCTATCCCGGTGCCGGCGGTTCGAACTACAACGAGCTGATCACCAAGACCAAGTTCCTCGACACCTACGCGCTGACCGTCGCCTACACCGACGACATCTACGGCCTGGACGAGGACAGCTTCTACTACGCGCTGGACGGGAACTGGACCCTGCCGCACGAGTTCACCATCGGCGCGCACGTCGGCCGCACCACCTATGCCAGCGCGCTGCCCCAGTACCAGGACTACACCGACTACAGCGTCAGCGTCGGCAAGGCGGTCGGTCCGCTGGCGCTGAGCGTGGGCTACTACGACACCGACGACAAAGGCAACCAGAACTTCGGCGAGAAGCTGGCCGACCACCGTGTCGTGGTCTCGGGCACGATCGCGTTCTGATCGGGGCGCAGCGTCGCGAACGAAGAAGGGCGCCTGGGGCGCCCTTCTTTTTTGTGCGATGACCAAGACGATTACGCAGACCCAGCCGACGCAGCGGGCGGCATCGCCGCCGCCGCGGCAGGCATCACCAGCTCAACACCACCTTGCCGGCCTTGCCTTCTTCCATCAGGTCGAAGCCCTTCTGGAATTCGTCGATGGTCAGCTGGTGGGTCAGCACCTTGCCGAGCGGGAAGCCGGACAGCACCAGCTGGGTCATCTTGTACCAGGTCTCGTACATCTTGCGGCCGTAGATGCCTTGCACGGTCAGGCCCTTGAAGATGATCTTGTCCCAGTCGGCGCCGGCGCCGCGCGGCATGATGCCGAGCATGGCGATCTTGCCGCCGTGGTACATGCAGTCGAGCATGTCGTTGAACGCGCGCGGGTTGCCGCTCATCTCCAGGCCGACGTCGAAGCCTTCCATGTGCAGATCGGCCATCACGTCCTTGAGCGAGGTGTTGGCGACGTTGACCACGCGCGTGGCGCCCATGTCGGCGGCCAGCTTGAGGCGGAAGTCGTTGACGTCGGTGACCACCACGTTGCGCGCGCCGATGTGCTTGCAGATGCCGGCGGCGATGATGCCGATCGGGCCGGCGCCGGTGATCAGCACGTCCTCGCCGATCACGTCGAACTCCAGCGCGCAGTGCGCGGCGTTGCCGTACGGATCGAAGAACGCGGCCAGTTCCGACGGGATCTGGTCCGGGATCGGCCACAGGTTGGAGGCCGGCATCACCATGTATTCGGCGAAGGCGCCGTTGACGTTGACGCCGATGCCGACCGTGTTCGGGCACAGGTGCGGGCGACCGCCGCGGCAGTTGCGGCAATGCCCGCAGACGATGTGGCCTTCGGCCGACACGCGCTGGCCGATCTGGTAGCCGCTGACCGCCGAGCCGAGCTCGGCGATGCGGCCGACGAACTCGTGGCCGATGGTCAGGCCGGGCTTGATCGTGCGCTGGCTCCATTCGTCCCACAGGTAGATGTGCAGGTCGGTGCCGCAGATCGCGGTCTTCTCCAGCTTGATCAGCACCTCGTTGGGGCCGGGTACCGGCACCGGCACCTGTTCCAGCCAGATGCCCTTGGCTGCGTCGCGCTTGACCAGCGCTTTCATTGTTTGCGCCATGGCGGTGCAAGACTCGGGGTTGAGAGGGCGCGAAGTATAAGCCGCCCGCGGGCGCGGCCATGTTGCGGCGCGTGCGGGGTGCCGTTGGTCACGGTCGCGGGATCGGTTGCGTTCGTTACAATCTAACGTCTGTCTAACGTTAGTCGCGAAGGAATCCATTCGATGCGCTCGAATCTGTTGGCTGTCGCCGTTGTCGCCACCCTGGCTTGTGCCCCGGCCGCCCATGCCGGCGAAGGCATGTGGGTCCCGCAGCAATTGCCGGATATCGCCGGCCCGCTGCAGCAGGCCGGACTGAAGCTGTCGCCGCAGCAACTGGCCGACCTGACCGGCGATCCGATGGGCGCGGTGGTGTCGCTGGGCGGCTGCACCGCCAGCTTCGTCTCCCCGCAGGGCCTGGTGGTGACCAATCACCATTGCGCCTACGGCGCGATCCAGCTCAATTCCACGCCGCAGAAGAACCTGATTCGCGACGGTTTCAGCGCGGCCAGCGCCGGCGCCGAACTCAGCGCCGGGCCGAACGCGCGCATCTACGTGCTCGACCGCATCAGCGACGTCACCGAGCAGGCCAAGGCAGCGATGGCGGTTGCCGGCGCCGACGCGCTCAAGCGCACCCAGGCGCTGGAGGCGTTCGACAAGGCCCAGGTCGCGGCCTGCGAAGCCGAGGCCGGCTACCGCTGCGAGCTGTACAGCTTCGCCGGCGGCAACACCTACCGGCTGTTCCGCACCCTGGAGATCCGCGACGTGCGCCTGGCGTACGCACCGCCGTCGGGGATCGGCAAGTTCGGCGGCGACGTCGACAACTGGATGTGGCCGCGCCACACCGGCGATTTCTCGTTCTACCGCGCCTATGTCGGCAAGGATGGCAAGCCGGCCGCCTACGCCAAGGACAACGTGCCGTACCAGCCCAAGCATTTCCTGAAGTTCGCCGACCAGCCGCTGGGCGCCGGCGATTTCGTGATGGTGGCCGGCTATCCGGGCCGCACCAACCGGTACGCGCTGGCCTCGGAATTCGATGCCACCGCCGGCTGGGCCTATCCGACCGCAGGGCGCCAGTACCGCGACCTGATCGCGCTGGTGGAGCAGGCCGGCAAGCAGGACCCGGACATCCAGGTGAAGTACGCGGCGACGATGGCCAGCTGGAACAACGTCGCCAAGAACTACGAAGGGCAGCTGGAGGGCTTCAAGCGCATCGACGCGGCCGCGCAGAAGCAGGCCGAGGAACGCGCGGTGCTGGCCTGGCTCAAGCGCCAGGGCCGCGACGGCAAAGCCGCGCTGCAGGCGCATGCGCAGTTGCTGGCGCTGGACGACCAGGCCAAGGCGACCCGTGACCGCGATCTGGTGCTGCGCCAGTTGCGCCGCACCGGCGTGCTCGGCAGTGCGGTGTCGCTGTACCGCTTGTCGATCGAACGGGCCAAGCCCGACGCCGAGCGCGAGCCCGGCTACCAGGAGCGCGACCTGCCGGAGATCGAGGGCGCGCAGAAGCAGATGGAGCGCCGCTACGTCGCCTCGATGGATGGACAGCTGCAGCGCTACTGGTTCGACCAGTACCTGAAGCTGCCCAAGGCGCAGCGGCTGCCGGCGCTGGACCAGTGGCTGTCCGGCGCCGATGCGCAGACCGCCGCCGCGCGCCTGGCCGGCACCAGGCTGGGCAGCACCGAGGAACGCCTGAAGTGGCTGCGCGCCGATCGTGCCGCGTTCGAAGCCAGCGACGACCCGGCGCTCCGCTACGCGGTCGCGCTGATGCCGGCGCTGCTGCAGATCGAGCGCGAGGAAAAGCGCCGCGAAGGCGAGGAGCTGCTGGCGCGTCCGCGTTACCTGCAGGCGCTGGCCGACTACAAGAAGAGCCAGGGCGAGTCGGTCTATCCGGACGCCAACTCCTCGCTGCGCATCACCTTCGGCAACGTCAAGGGCTATACGCCCAAGGACGGCGTGGCCTACACCCCGTTCACCACGCTGGAAGGCGTGCTGGCCAAGGACACCGGCGCCGATCCGTTCGATTCGCCGAAGGCCTTGCTCGACGCGGCCAAGGCCAAGCGCTACGGCGGGCTGGAGGACAAGCGGTTGGGTTCGGTGCCGGTCAATTTCCTGTCCGACCTGGACATCACCGGCGGCAACTCCGGCTCGCCGGTGCTGGATGCGCAAGGCAAGCTGGTCGGCCTGGCGTTCGACGGCAACTGGGAGTCGGTGAGCTCCAACTGGGTGTTCGACCCGGCCATGACCCGGATGATCGCGGTCGATGCGCGCTACCTGCACTGGATCATGCAGGAAGTGGCGCCGGCGCCGCGGCTGCTGAAAGAGCTGAACCTGAAGCAGTAACCGCGCGGCACGGCGGCGGCGCGCGGCCGCCGCCAGTGCCTGGCCTGCCCGCCGCTAAACGGTGGCGGTTGCGGCGGCGGAGCGGGATGCGGTTCGGGGGTTTCCGGCAACGGAGCAGGTATCATGCCGCTCCGTTTCGTTCGCGAGGCGGGACCTCTCCCAAACGGAATTCCGCAGCATGCGCATCCTGCTCGCTCGTCACGGCGAAACCCCGTGGAACGCCGAAGGCCGCTACCAGGGCCAGATCGACATCGCGTTGTCGCCGGTCGGCGAAACGCAGGCGCAGGCGCTCGGCGCCCGTTTGCGCGAGGTGCCGCTGACTCGCGCGGTGGCCTCGCCGCTGTCGCGCGCGCAGAGCACGGCCCGCTACGCGCTCGGCGCGGAGCGCGAGGCGATGCTGCTGACCGATCCGGACCTGCAGGAAATCGCTCACGGCGAATGGGAAGGCCTGCTGGCCAGCGAGATCAACGACAAGGATCCGGCGCGGCTGCGCGCCTGGCGCGAGGAGCCGGACACGGTGCTGATGCCGGGCGGCGAATCGCTGCGCCAGGTGCTGGACCGTTCCTGGCGCGGTCTGACCCGCGCCGCCGAGGGCCTGGGCGGGGACGAAACCTTATTGGTGGTGGCGCACGATGCGGTCAACCGGGTGATCCTGTGCCGGGTGCTGGGCCTGCCGATCGCCAAGCTGTGGAGCTTCCGCCAGGCGCCGACCACGCTGAACCTGCTCGAAGGCCCGGACGTGGAGCATCTGGAAGTGGTGCGCCTGAACGATTGCGCGCACCACACCCCGTTCTTCGGCGAGGCCAAGCACCGGGCGCTGTAGGCTCTGTTCCAAGTTTTCGCATCATGGTTCGCTAGCGCGACGCAAAGACATGAGCAAATGCTTTCGCGCTCGGCGCGAGTCACTTTTCTTTGCTTGTGCAAAGAAAAGTAACCAAAAGAAAGCACACCCGGGCGGCACACCCGGGCGGCACGCCCTCCGCGCTGCGCGCTCCGGGTGCGCAAGCCGACCGGACATTTTTCGGCGGCACATCCATGTGCCGTCGAAAAACGGCGCGCATCGTGCGCGCCGCCCCTGCGGGGTTTTCGTCCGATCGGCTTGCCGTGCCTCACGGGGCCCGGGAAAGCCAAAGCAAATGCAAAGCACAACCCCGGCGATTCAAGCGCTGTCGGCGCATCAGTCGAGTCCAGTCGAACGTATGAAAACCCTCCCCGAATGGCTCGCCTACATCGAGCAGCAACACCCACAGGACATCGCGATGGGCCTGGAGCGCGTGCGCGCGGTGGCCGGACGCATGCGCCTGACCCGGCCGGCGAAGAAGGTCATCACCGTCGGCGGTACCAACGGCAAGGGCTCGACCGTGGCCTTCGTCGAGGCGATCGCACGCGCCGGCGGCTGGGCGGTGGGCAGCTACACCTCGCCGCACCTGTTGCGCTACAACGAGCGCGTGCGCATCGGCGGCGAAGAGGCCGGCGACGCGCAACTGGTGGCCGGCTTCGATGCGGTGGAGGCCGCGCGCGGCGACACGCCGCTGACCTATTTCGAGTACGGCACGCTGGCCGCGCTGTGGCTGTTCGAGCAGGCCGACCTGGACCTGGCGGTGCTGGAAGTGGGCCTGGGCGGGCGCCTGGACGCAGTGAACCTGGTCGATGCCGACGTGGCGGTGATCACCACCGTCGACATCGACCACACCGACTGGCTGGGCGCGGACCGCGAGGCGATCGGTGCGGAGAAGGCCGGCATCGCGCGGCCGTGGAAGCCGCTGGTGCTGGGCGAGATCGATCCGCCGTCGAGCGTGCTGCGCCGCGCCTATGCGATCGGCGCCAACGCGATCCGCGCCGGCAGCGATTTCTTCCATGAGCCGATCGACGCCGAGCAATGGCGTTGGCGCGACGTCGGCACCACACTGGAACTGCCATCGCCGCAGCTGCGCGCGCCGGTGCAGCGCGCCAATGCCGCCACCGCCATCGCCGCGTTGCGCGCGCTGCGCAAAGCCTTGCCGCGCACCGCCTATGCCGAAGGCATCGCCGCGACGCAGCTGCGCGGACGCCTGCAGCCGTTCGTGCGCGATGACGTGGAGGTGCTGGTCGACGTCGGCCACAACCCGCAGGCCGCGCGCGAGCTGGCCGCGGCGCTGCAGGCGCAACCGCGCGCCGGCAGCACCCGCGCGGTGTTCGCCGCCCTGGCCGACAAGGACGCGGCCGGCGTGGTGCAGGCGCTGGCCGGGCAGGTCGCTGCCTGGTACCTGGCCGGGCTGCCGGGCGCGCGCGGCCAGAGCGGTGCGCAGTTGCAGGCGCGTCTGGCCGGTACCGACGCGGCGGCTGCGGCCACGGTCGCCGACAGCGTGGCGCAGGCGCTGCAGCAGGCCCTGGCGCAGGCGCAGCCGGGCGATCGGGTGTTGGTATTCGGCTCGTTCCGCACCGCCGCCGACGCCTTGCACTGGCTGCATTCAGCCGGCTGACCCCGCCGGCGGCCGGCCCGACCTTATAATCGCGGCGGCACTCCGCCATGCCGCCCCCTCAAGCTTTCCGTGGATACCGTCCTGAAACAGCGACTGATTGGCGCCCTCGTCCTGGTGGCGCTCGCCGTGATCTTCCTGCCGATGCTGGTCAAGGGCCCCGCGCCCGACAGCGGCGTCGCCAATGTCCCGCTGAACGCCCCGGACGCTCCGGCCGACGGCCAGTTCCAGACCCGCGAATTGCCGCTGGTGACGCCGGGCGACACGCCCAGCGGCGGCGCCGTGGGCATGGCCAGCGCGCCTGCCGCGCCGGCGCCGGTGCAGGACAACCCCGATGCCGCCGACCTAGCCACGCCAGCGCCGGCCGCCGCCGGCAGTGCCGCGCAGCCGCTGCCGCCGACCGTGGCGGCCGGCAACTACGCGGTCAATTTCGGCGCCTACTCCACGCCGGCCGACGCCGATGCGGTGATCGCGCGGCTCAAGCAGGCGCAGCTGCCGGGCTTCCGCGAGGCGGCCACGATCGGTGGGCGCCAGGCCTGGCGCGTGCGCATCGGCCCGTATGCCGACCGCGCCCAGGCCGAGTCGGTGCGGCTGCAGGCGGTCAAGGTGCGCAACGACGTCAACGCCCAGGTGGTGACCCTGGACGCGCCGAGCGCCACGTCGGTGGCTGCCGCGGCGCCAGCCGCCGCCGCGCCGGCCAAGACCGAAACCCTGCCGCCGGAGCCGGCCAAGCCGGTGGCCGCGGCCAAGCCGCCGGTCGCCGCGACGCCCAAGCCGGAACCGGCCAGGCCCGAACCGGCCAAGCCGGCGGCGACGCCGGCACCGGTCGCGGCGGCCAAGCCCGCCCCGAGCGTGCCGGCGGCCCCGGCCGCGTCCGGCACCGGCTTCGCCGTGCAGCTGGGCGCCTTCGGCAAGGCCGAGGATGCCAACGCCTTGCGCGACAAGGTTCGCGCTGCCGGCTTCAGCGCCTTCGTCGAACAGGTGCGCACCGACAAGGGCGCCTTGAACCGGGTGCGGGTCGGCCCGGTCGCCAATCGCGCCGATGCCGAGCAGCTGCGCGCGCAGGTCGCATCGAAGGTCGGCATCAGCGGTATGGTACGTCCACACCCTTGAACCGGGTTTCGGCCCGCGGAGTCGCAAGCATGTACCAGGGAAGGGAACCGCGACGCGTCGCCGTCGCCATGCTGCGGCACGGCCGCGGGAGGCGCGCATGATCGACATGGTGCTGCTGGCGGTGATCCTGGTCTCGGCGCTGCTGGGCGCCCTGCGCGGCTTCGTCGGCATCGTGGTCGGCACGCTGTCGTGGCTGCTGTCCGGCTGGGCCACCTTCCAGTTCGGCGGCGACGCCGGGCGCTGGCTGGCCGACGGCGCGCGCCCGAGCATGACCTACTACCTCGGCGGCTATGCGCTGACCTTCGTGGTGACGATGGCGGTGGTCGGCATCACCGGCATGGTGATCCGCAGCGCGGTGCGCGCCACTGCGCTGTCCGGCACCGACCGCGCGCTCGGCTTCGGCCTGGGCACGCTGCGCGGCGGGTTCTTCGCCGCGGTGCTGGTGCTGCTGATGAGCTTCACCCCGCTGACCCGCGAACCGGCCTGGCGCCAGTCGGTGGTGCTGCCGGTGCTCAGCCCCGGCGTGCACTGGATGCGCGCGCAGTTGCCGGACTGGCGCATGCCGCAGATGCCGCAGATGCCGCAACTGAACATGCAGCAGATGAACATGCAGCAGATGGATTTGGGCAAGTTGCCCGCGGCAGGCGATAATGCCGCCCTGGGCAATGCCCTGTCGGCCAGCGGCCTGCAGGACATCGTGTCCAAGGCCCTGGGGCGTCCGGGTGCCCAATCCGCGCAGCCCGGAGGCGATCCGACCCAGGTTCTGCCTGCGAACATCGATCCGGCGCAGGCGCGTCCGGCAGCAAACGACCCGGCACGGGTCGAATCCAACGGCCAGGCACGGCCACCTTCCCAATAGCGGCGCAGTCGCCGCGGAGAGCGCTCAAATGTGTGGCATCGTCGGAATCGTCGGCAATCAGAATGTCGCTGCGCAACTGTATGACGGCCTGGCCGTGCTGCAGCATCGCGGACAGGATGCCGCAGGCATCGCCACCGCCGATGGCACCCGCCTGCGCGTACAGAAAGCCAATGGCCTGGTCCGCGACGTCTTCGACGAGAAGCGCATGGCGGTGCTGGAAGGCCGGGTCGGCATCGCCCATTGCCGCTACCCCACCGCCGGCTCGGAAGGCATGGACGAGGCGCAGCCGTTCTACGTCAATTCGCCCTACGGCATCGCGCTGGCGCACAACGGCAACCTGATCAATACCGAGGCGCTGCGGCAGCAGGTGTTCGAGGCCGACCGGCGCAACATCAACACCGATTCGGACAGCGAAGTGCTGCTGAACGTGTTCGCCTACGAGCTGGACGCGCAGCGCATGCTGACCCCGGAAGCGGCGATCCGCGCGGTGGCCGGCGTGCACCGCCGCTGCAAGGGCGGCTACGCGGTGGTCAGCGTGGTGCTGGGCCTGGGCCTGGTGGCGTTCCGCGACCCGCACGGCATCCGTCCGCTGGTGCTGGGCAAGCGCGAGAGCGCCGAAGGCGACGAGTACATCGTCGCCTCCGAGTCCTCGGCGCTGGACATCCTCGGCTTCACCCGCCTGCGCGACGTGCGCCCGGGCGAGGCGCTGGTCATCACCGGCCGCGGCGAGCTGTTCTCCGAGGTCTGCGCCTCGCCGACCGACCATACCCCGTGCATCTTCGAGTACGTGTACTTCGCGCGCCCGGACTCGATGATCGACAACGTCTCGGTGCACAAGGCGCGCATGCGCATGGGCATGAAGCTGGGCGAGAAGATCCTGCGCCTGCGCCCGGACCACGACATCGACACCATCATCCCGATCCCGGACACCTCGCGCGACGCCGCGCTGGAGATGTCCAACGTGCTCGGGGTGAAGTACCGCGAGGGCTTCGTCAAGAACCGCTACGTCGGCCGCACCTTCATCATGCCGGGGCAGGTCGAGCGGGTGAAGTCGGTGCGCCGCAAGCTCAATCCGATCCACCTGGAGTTCCGCAACCGCGTGGTGCTGCTGGTCGACGATTCGATCGTGCGCGGCACCACCAGCCGGCAGATCGTGCAGATGGCGCGCGAGGCCGGCGCGCGCAAGGTCTACCTGGCCAGCGCCGCGCCGCCGGTGCGCTACCCGAACATCTACGGCATCGACATGCCGGCCGCCGACGAGCTGATCGCGCACGGCCGCAGCGAGCAGGAGATCCAGGAATTCCTCGGCTGCGACTGGCTGATCTACCAGGACCTGGAAGACCTGGAGACCGCGGTGCGCGAGGGCAACCCGGAACTGAAGACCTTCGATTCCTCGTGCTTCAACGGCGAATACACCACCGGCATCGAGCCCGGCTACTTCGAGCGCATCATGCAACTGCGTTCGGACGAAGCGAAGAAGAAGCGCCGCGCCTGACGCGGCGCTGCGGAGCGCACGGATGCAGGACGCGCACGCCGGCGGAGATCTGCTGCAAGCCGCGCGGCGGTGCCTGGCCGCCAGCGCGCCCGAGGACAAGGTCGCCCTGACCCAGCACTACGCCGCTGCGTTCGCCGCCGGCGAACTGCGCGTGCCGGCCGATGCCGGCGAACCGGAGCCGATCCGCATGCCGGGGCGTCCGCCGCGGCCAGTGCTGGTGCATCCGCGCGAGCTGCCGCGGCGCGGGCTCGGCAGCGCCGAAGGCCGCGCCGCCTTCGTCCATGCGATCGCGCACATCGAGCTCAACGCGATCGACCTGGCCTGGGATGCGGTGTACCGCTTCCGCGGATTGCCCGACGCGTTCTATGCCGACTGGGTGGCGGTGGCAGCCGACGAATCGCGCCACTTCGCGCTGCTGCGCGATCGGCTGCGCGCGCTGGGCCACGACTACGGCGATTTCGCCGCGCACAACGGGCTGTGGGAGATGTGCGAGAAGACCGCGCACGACGGCCTGGCGCGCATGGCGCTGGTGCCGCGCGTGCTGGAGGCGCGCGGGCTGGATGTGACCCCGGGCATGATCGTCAAGCTGCGCGCGCTCGGTGACGAGGCCACGGTCGAGATCCTGGAACTGATCCTGCGCGAGGAAGTGGCGCACGTCGCCGCCGGCTCGCGCTGGTACCGCTGGTATTGCGCGCGCGCCGGCATCGAGCCGCGCGCCCGTTTCGCCGAGCTGCTGCGCGAATACGCCGGCGGCTATCTGCACGGCCCGTTCAACCTGCCGGCACGCTTGCTGGCCGGCTTCGACGAGGACGAACTGCTGGCGCTGCAGCACCAGGCAGGTTGACGCGCGGCGGCGAAACTGCGCAGCGCGCGCTGCCGGGTGGGCCTTCCTGCACCGACCGCGCACGGCACCGACTGGCGCGGGCCGCTGACATGACGAAGATGAAATGGCGTGCAGGTGCAGTCGATGCGTGAACCACGACGTCGTCGGCGTTGATGGCGATCACGGCGCCTTCTGGAATGGCTATCTCTGAGTGGAAACGCCGCGCATTTGTCGCTTGCGCTGGCTGTCGGCCGGGCGGCTAATCGGAATCCTCCGCGCGCTGTGGACGCGCCTTCTGCGCGAGGGACGACGCTCCGTCTCTTCTCACCACCCCTGGGAGTACGACATGAAGTCGATCTGCTGCCTTACCGCGATGCTTGCCCTGTGTGTCGCCGGTTCCGCCTCCGCGGCCGGAAAACCCCTGTTCCAGAGCAGTCAGTACATTTCCAAGGCCATTCCTGGCGAGCCCGGATTGAGCCGCGTGCTGGCCAATCCCGCCACCGGCGCCGTGCAGAGCGTGCGCGTGGACGCCGCCGCGGTCGATGCCACGCAGGCGCAGCTGGAACTGGACCTGCTGGGCCAGCGCGTCACCGCCACGCAACTGAAGACCGAGCGGCTGGAAGGCGGCAACAGCATCTGGTACGGCAATCTCGGCAATGCCGCCGCGGCCAAGGCGCGCGCCCGCTCCGGCCTGGATCCGCTGAATTCGGCGATCCTGGTGCGCAGCGGCGACACCATCACCGGCAGCATCCGCAGCAACGGCACGCTGTTCCACCTGCGTCCGATTGCCGGCGGCGGCCACGTGCTGGTCGAGGTCGACGAAAGCCGCATGCCGGCCGAGCATCCGGGCGAATACGCGCTGCTGCCGACCATCCGCATGCCGCAGGCCGCGATCGACGACCGCGCGGTCATCGCGTCCCCGACCGCCGGCCCGACCGCGACGATCCGCGTGCTGGTGGTGGCCACCAACCAGGCGGTGAGCGGCTACGGCGGCAACATGCAGTCGCTGGTGCAGCTGGCGGTGGCCGAGTCCAACCAGGGCTATGTCAACAGCAACGTCGGCATCAACTTGGTCCTCGCCGGCTATCAGACCACCACCTATACCGAGTCGGGCAACTTCACCACCGACCTGACCCGCTTCCGCGGCACCAGCGACGGCTACATGGACAGCATCCACACCACGCGCAACAGCGTGGCCGCCGACGTCGGCGTGCTGATCATCGACAACGCCAGCTACTGCGGCCTGGCCTCGGGCATCGGCTCGACCGCGGCCACCGCGTTCGCCGCGGTGTACTGGGACTGCGCCACGGGCTATTACAGCTTCGCCCACGAGATCGGCCACCTGCAGAGCGCGCGCCACGACATCGCCACCGATCCCAGCACCTCGCCGTACGCCTATGGCCACGGCTACCGCTACGGCAACAACTGGCGCACGATCATGGCCTACAACTGCCCGGTCAACTGCCCGCGCCTGAACTACTGGTCCAACCCGAACATTACCTACGGCGGCGTGCCGATGGGCAATGCCACCAGCGCCGACAACCAGCGCGTGCTGGTCAACACCAAGGCGGCGGTCGCCGCGTTCCGCTGACCGAGGCAGTACGTTCCAGCGGCGTTCCGGTGCAAGCCGCGCCAGGCGCGTGCCGGAACGCCCCGCTTGCCGATCCTGCAGGCCGGGCGGACGCCGTGGCGTCCGGCTTCGGCTATGCTGCGCGACGACGTGTCCGGCATGGGCCGGCGCGCACCGCTCACTACGTGTGGATCCGGCGATGGTGTTGAAGAGCATAGGCGTGCCAGCCGCCTTGGCGCTGGCGATATTGAGCATGGGCTGCGGCCCGGCGGCCGATCCGCCGGCAGCGCCGCAGCAGGCGCCGGCCAGCGCTGCTGCACCGGCCGCCGCCCCTGTCGCGCGCGATGCGCCTGCGGCGGCCTTCGACGAAACCCGGGCGCTGGACATGCTGGAGACGCGGCTGGCGGCCGACCATGTCTATGCCGATGCGCAGTGCCTGCAGTACGACGCCGAGACCGACGCCGAACCGGTGGCCGATGACGCCGCTGCTCCGCCACCCGCGATCAGCGGAGCCGCCGCCGCCGCACCGGCTGCGATCGAGTTCGCGGTGCGCGAGAAGCACGGCGACGGCTGCCCGGGCGACCCGCAGACCGCGCCGGTGCGCGACCGCTACCGGGTCGAACGCTCCGGCGCGATCCTATGGTACGACGTGGCCGAGGGCGATTTCGTCGGCTATGCACAACGTGCGCAGGACCGCACCGGCGGCATGCTCTAGCCCGCGCCGCTCGTCTGTCGCGTTGTTTCGCGGCGGCGGACTACAGCTGCTGCAGCCGGCAATCCTGCGCGTCCACGCGCAGCACCGAGCCCTGTTCGTACCAGTCGCCGAGCACGATGCGGGTGCAACTGCGGCCGTTCGCCTCCAGCGTGTGCACCGCGGGGCGATGGGTATGACCATGGATCATCCGCGCCACGCCGTAGCGCGCGAACGTGGCCACGACCTCGTCCGGCGCCACGTCGGTGACGGTTTCGAACTGCGCCCGGTCGCCTTGCTTCATTTCCGCCTGTCGCGCCTGGCTGGCGGCGCGCGCCTGCTGCGCATAGGCGATGCGCGCGGCCAGCGGCTGCGCCAGGAACTGCTGCTGGAACGCCGGATCGCGGGTCTGTGCGCGGAACGCCTGGTAAGCGGTGTCGTCGGTGCACAGCAGGTCGCCGTGCAGCAGCAGCGTCGGTTCGCCGTACAGGTCGATCACGCACGGATCGGGCAGCAGGCGCATGCCGGCGCGGCGCGCGTAGTCGGCGCCGAGCAGGAAATCGCGGTTGCCATGCATGAAATACACCGGCACGCCGGCGTCGCTCACTGCGCGCAGTTCGAGCGCCACCGCATCGGCCGCCGCGGACGGCGTGTCGTCGCCGATCCACGCCTCGAACAGGTCGCCGAGGATGTACAGGGCGTCGGCAGAGCGCGCTTCGCCACGCAGGAACTCAAGGAACAACTCGGTGATCGCCGGCCGCGCCGGATCCAGATGCAGGTCTGAGATGAACAGGGTGGTCATTGGGGCATTGTACGGGGCGGGACTCGGGACTCGGGACTCGGGACTCGGGACTCGGGATTTTCCCATGTCTGCAGCGATGCGCGTTTTCTGTAGGAGGGGCTTCAGCCCCGACGCGTTACCGGTAAGGCGTCGGGGCTGAAGCCCCTCCTACAGAAAAGCGGTTAGCTATAACCAAAAAAAGCCGCTTTTTCTTTAAAAAAAGCGGCCCTTTTTGCATCAAATCGCTTGACAGCGATTTGCGCCGGGACATCATCCTGCAGTCCCGAGTCCCGAGTCCCGAGTCCCGAGTCCCGAGTCCCGAGTCCCGAGTCCCGAGTCCCGAGTCCCGAGTCCCGAGTCCCGAGTCCCGAGTCTCACCCAAGCAACGCCGGCATCGGCAGCAGCCACAGCGACATCCCGGCCAGCAGCGCGCCGATGCCGGTGGCGGCGAGCACGTCGCTGGGGTAGTGCAGGCCCAGCACCACCCGCGACAGCGCCACGCAGGCGATGAACGGGATCAGCAGCGGTGCCAGCCACGGGTAGTACGCCAGTGCCACGATGCCGAACGACACCGCATGCAAGGTGTGCCCGGACGGAAAGCTGAACTCGTCCAGCGGCGCCACCCAGGCGCGGATGCGCAGGTCGGCCGCGTACGGGCGCGGGCGCCGGGTCCAGCGCTTGAGGCCCTTGTACAGGCTCAGCGCGACCACCCCGGTGGCGGCCATGTGCGCGGACGCGAACACGCCGTCCATGCCGTCGCAGACCACCAGCAAGGCCATCAGCGCATACCAGAACACGCCGTCGCCGAGCCGGCTGATCATCGCGAAGAAGCGCCGCACGGAACGTTGCCGGCACCAGTGGTTGGCCTGACGGCACCAGCGGGCTTCGTGCCCGCGCAAGATCTCAAGCCGCGTCGACATGTGTCCTCCTGCTGGATGCCAGTTCGCCCAGTAGCGCTTCGAAATCGGCCACCACCCGTTCCGGGCGCAGCTGCTGCATCGCCGCGCAGGCGGCCTCGCCCAGGCGCCTGCGCAGCGCGTCGTCGCCGCCCAGGCGCAGCGCCGCGGCGACGAAGTCCGCGTCGTCGGCCACCGCCGCGCCGTTGACGCCGTCGCGCAGGTATTCGCGCGCGGCGCCGTAGTCGAAGGCGACGGTGGCCACGCCGCTGGCCATCGCTTCCAGGGTCACGTTGCCGAAGGTCTCGCTGCGGCTGGGGAACAGGAACAGGTCGCCGCTGGCGAAGTGGCGTGCCAGCGCGTCGCCGCGCTGCACGCCGCAGAAGATGAAGTCGGGATTCTCCTGCGCCAGGCGCTCGCGCATCGGGCCGTCGCCGACCCACACGAAGCGCGCGTCCGGCCGCCGCTGCTGCAGTTCGCGGAACGCGCGCACCGCCAGCGGCAGGTTCTTCTCCGAGGCGATGCGGCCGACGTACAGCGCCGCGCAGCCAGCGTCGTCCAGGCCCCATTCGCGGCGCAGCTGCGCATCGCGGCGCTGCGGTTCGAACTGGCGGTTGTCCACCGCGCGCGCCAGCAGGCGCACGCGCTGGAAGCCTTGCCCGGCGAGGAACCCGAGCAGTTCGCGGGTCGGCACCAGGGTCGCGTCGGCCTGGTTGTGGAAGCGCCGCATCCAGCGCAGCGCGGTCGACTGCAGCCAGGCGGCGCCGTACTGCGGCAGGTATTCGTCGAAGCGGGTGTGGAAGCCGGTGGCGATCGGGATGCCCAGGCGGCGCGCGGTGCGCAGCGCCGACCAGCCCAGCGGGCCTTCGGTGGCGATGTAGACCGCGTCCGGCGGCGTGGCCTGCCACAACCGGGCCAGGCGCCGCGGCGCGGGCAGACCGAACTTCAGGCCGGGGTAGCGCGGCAGCGCCGCACCGCGCACCAGGTGCGCATCGTCGTCGTGGTCGCCGACCTGACGCGGCCGCACCACGTCGACCTGATGGCCGAGCGCACGCAATCCCAGTTCCAGCCCCTGCACGGTCAGCGCGACGCCGTTGACCTCAGGGGGGTACGTCTCGGTGACGATCGCGTAGCGCATGTTGAGGCTCCGGTTTGCCAAAGCTTCGCGCGCAGCGGTGAAGCGAACATGTCCGCCGCATGTAGAAATGATGACGCCGGCCCAGGACGTTTAGCGGCGCGCCAGTTAGAGGGCGCTACGAATCCCCAATCCCGAATCCCCAATCCCGGCCTTCAAGCCACAAACGGCCGGAAATTGATCCCCAGCCCGGCCATGCCCTCGACCTCGCCGATCAGGTCGGCGCGCTGCAGCGGCCGCGCTTCGATCCACGGCTGCGACAGGATCAGGTGCAGGTTGTCGCCGTCGGCCTTCAGTTCCAGCGACGGGATCGGTTCGGATTCGTGCGCGCGATGCAGCAGCACCGCCAGCCGCAGCAGCGCGGCCTTGCGCTTGGCGCTGAGCAGCAGGCGGTCGGGCAGGGCATCGAACGCGGTCTTGGGCACGTTGCGGCGGTGGGTGCGCACCAGCGTCGCCAGCACCTGCTGCTCCTGCCGCGAGAAGCCGGCGATGTCGGAGTGCTCGAGCACGTAGGCGCCGTGCACGTGGTACTGGCTGTGCGCGATGACCTGGCCCAGCTCGTGCAGGCGCGCGGCCCAGCCGAGCATGCGCCCATCGTCGGCATCCAGCGCCCAGGCCGTGGCGACCTGTTCGAACAGCGCCATCGCGGTGCCTTCCACGCGCGCGGCCTGGGTCTCGTCGATGCCGTAGCGCTGGGTGAGCGCGGCGATCGCGGTTTCGCGCGGATCGTTCTCGCCGCCGCGGCCGAGCATGTCGTACAGGATGCCTTCGCGCATGGCCGCCTTGCTCACCATCAGGCGCTGCAGGCCCAGCGCCTGGAACGCGGCTTCCAGCACCAGCACGCCGCCGGCGATGATCGGCCGGCGGTCGGCGGACAGGCCGGGCAGGTCGATGTCCTCGATGCGCTTGGCCAGCAGCAGGCGCTCGCGCAGTTGCGGCAGCGCCTCGGCCGTGATCGCGCCCTTGGTCAGCTTCATCGCCGCGCAGATCTCGCCGATCGCCTTGTGCGTGCCCGACGACCCCAGCGCCTCGTGCCAGCCCAGCGCGCGGTACAGCCCGGCGAACTGCTGGAACTCGGCGCCGATCTCGGTCAGCGCGTCCTTCCATTTCTTCTTCGACAGCTTGCCGCCGGGGAAAAAGCGCCGCGTGCTGGCGATGCAGCCGGCCTGCAGGCTCTCGCGCTCCAGGGTCTGGAAGCCGCGGCCGATGATGAATTCGGTGGAGCCGCCGCCGATGTCGATCACCAGCCGGCGCTGGTCCGGCTTGGGCGGTTGCGCATGCGCCACGCCGAGGTAGATCAGGCGCGCTTCCTCGCGCCCGCTGACCACTTCGATCGGATGGCCGAGCGCGGTCTCGCCGGGGATCAGGAACGCCTGCGGCGAGCGCAGCTGGCGTACGGTGTTGGTGGCCAGCGCGCGCACCCGCAGCGACGGCACGTCGCGGATACGCTGGCCGAAGCGCGCCAGGCACTCCAGCGCGCGCTGCCGGGCTTCGGCCGACAGCCCGCCCTTGTTGTCCAGGCCGTCGGCCATGCGCACGGTCTCGCGCAGGCGGTCCACCACCCGCAACTGCCCGAGCTGATACCGCGCCACGACCATGTGGAAACTGTTGGAACCCAGGTCGACGGCGGCCAGCAGGTCGCCATCGCGCAACGGCGTGTACGGGGAGATGGGAGGCATGGGCGGAATGGTAGCCGATGCACGGCGGGTGCCGTCCATCGGCGCGCGCGTGGCGTGGTTCAGAGCCCGTCGAGCAGCGCCAGCTGCGCCGAATGCGGCGGCTGGTCCTGGCCCGGCGTCAGCTTGCGGTAGGTGCCGCTGGCGTCCAGTTCCCACGCGTTGAGGTTGTCGTCCATGTAGTTCTTCAGCACTTCGCGATGGATGCGCTGGATCAGCTTAGGATCCAGGATCGGGAAGCAGGTCTCGACCCGGCGCAGCAGGTTGCGCTCCAGCCAGTCGGCGCTGGCGCAGAACAGTTCCGGCGCGCCGTCGTTGCCGAACCAGTAGACGCGGCTGTGCTCGAGGAAGCGGCCGACGATCGAGCGCACCCGGATGTTGTCCGACACGCCCGGCACGCCGGGACGCAGCGTGCACGCGCCGCGCACGATCAGGTCGATCTTGACCCCGGCCTGCGAGGCCACGTACAGCGCGCGGATCACCTGCGGTTCGTTGAGCGCGTTCATCTTGGCGATGATGCGGCCCGAACGACCGGCCAGGGCCAGCTTGGTTTCGCGCTCGATCCGGTGCAGCACGCCCGGGTGCAGGGTGAACGGCGATTGCAGCAGGCGCTTGAGGCGGATCTTCGGCGCCAGCCCGGACAACTGCTGGAACAGCAGGTGCACGTCGTTGCAGATGTCCGCATCGGCGGTGATCAGGCTCAGGTCGGTGTAGGCGCGCGCGGTGCCGCTGTGGTAGTTGCCGGTGCCCAGGTGCACGTAGCGGCGCAGCTTGCGCCCTTCGCGGCGCACGATCAGCAGCATCTTGGCGTGGGTCTTGTAGCCGACCACGCCGTACACCACCTGCACGCCGGCTTCCTGCAGGCGATCGGCCAGGCCCAGGTTGGCTTCCTCGTCGAAGCGCGCGCGCAGTTCGACCACCACGGTCACGTCCTTGCCGTTGCGCGCGGCCAGCACCAGCGCATCGACGATGCCCGAGTCCTTGCCGGTGCGGTACAGGGTCTGCTTGATCGCCAGCACCTGCGGGTCCACCGCGGCCTGCTTGATCAGGTCCAGCACCGCGGTGAACGCGTCGAACGGATGGTGCAGCAGCACGTCGCCGGCGGCGGCGATCTCGAAGATGCCCTCGCTGTCGCGCAGCGTGCGCGGATTCATCGACGGGTACTTCAGGTCCGGGCGCTGCACCAGGTCGTAGACCTGGTTGACCCGGCTCAGGTTGACCGGGCCGTCGATGCGATAGACCGCGTTCTCCGGCAATTCGAAGTTCTGCAGCAGCGTGCGCATGATCGACTTCGGGCAGTCCTCGGCGATCTCCAGCCGCACCGCCGGCCGGTAGCCGCGGTTGACCAACTCGTCGCGCAACGCCAGCGCCAGGTTCTCCACTTCCTCCTCGTCCACCACCAGCTCGGAATTGCGGGTCACGCGGAACTGGTAGGAGCCCATCACCTCCATGCCCGGGAACAGTTCGTCGACGAAGGTGGACAGCACCGAGGACAGGAACACGAAGCTCTGCCCGCCTTCGGACAGGCTTTCCGGCAGCTGGATGATGCGCGGCAGCGAGCGCGGCGCGCGCACGATCGCCAGGTGGCCGATGCGGCCGAACGCATCGGTACCCTTCAGCACCACCACGATGTTCAGCGACTTGTTGAGGATCTTCGGGAACGGATGCGCCGGGTCCAGGCCCAGCGGCGACAGCACCGGCATGATCTCGTTGCGGAAGTAGGCGCGCAGCCAGCGCTTCTGCCGCGCGTTCCAGCTGTTGCGGCCGAGCACGCCGATGCCGGCTTCCTTCAGCGCCGGGCGCAGCACCTCGTTCCAGCAGCGGTACTGATGGTCGACCAGCTGCGCGGCGCGATCGTGGATGGTGTTGAGGATCGCGCTCGAGCTCAGCCCGTCCGGCGCCGGCGGCAGGCCGAATTCCAGCGCGTGGCGCACGGTGGCGGCGCGGATCTCGAAGAATTCGTCGAGGTTGGTGCAGGAGATGCACAGGAAGCGCAGTCGCTCCAGCAGCGGCACGCTCGGGTCCTGCGCCTGCGCCAGCACGCGGAAATTGAAGTCCAGCTGCGACAGTTCGCGGTTGAGGTACAGCGACGGGTCGCGCAGCGGGTCGCTGGGAACGTCCGGTGGCGGCGTGGGCGGCAGGGCGGCGGCGCGTGGCATGGCGGTACTCGTTAGGCGGAGGTCAGGGTGGCATGGTCGTGCCGCGGATGCACGCGTCCGGCGCCGAAGTGGCAGGAGAACGTGCTGCCCTTGCCGACTTCGCTTTCGATGTCCAGCCGCGCCTGGTGCAGGCCCAGCACGTGCTTGACGATCGACAGTCCCAGCCCGGTGCCGCCGCTTTCGCGCGAGCGGCTGCTGGAGACGCGGTAGAAGCGTTCGGTGATGCGCGGCAGATGGTGCGACGGGATGCCGTAGCCGCTGTCGCGCACCGACAGCACCGCGCCGTCGCCTTCGCGGGCGAAGGTGATGCTGACCGCGCCGCCGGCAGGGGTGTAGCGCACTGCATTGGTGACCAGGTTGGAGAACGCGCTGTGCAGTTCCTTGTTGGAGCCGACCAGGTCCAGATCGGCCTCGTCGTGCACCTCGATGCGGTGCCGGCCCTGGCTATGCGCCTCGGCCTCGCGGCGCAGCGTGGCCAGCATCGGCGCCATCGCGATGCTCTCCTCGTTGGCGTGCTCCTGCGATTCCAGCCGCGACAGGGTCAGCAGGTCTTCGACCAACTGGGTCATGCGCTGCGACTGCTTGCGCATCTCGGCGATCATCGGCCCGGAATCGGGGAAATCCTCCGGATCGAGCATGTCCAGGTAGCCGTGCACCACGGTCAGCGGCGTGCGCAGTTCGTGCGAGACGTTGGCGACGAAGTCGCGGCGCACCTGCTCCAGCTGCAGCAGCTTGCTGACGTCGCGCGCGACCAGCAGCCAGTAGTCGTCGGAGTAGGGGATCAGGCGCAGGTTCAGGCGCAGCCGGTCGTCGATCGGCGAGGGCGTATCCAGCATCGGCTCGGCGTTGCGGCCGCCGGCCAGCCAGTGCGCCAGCGGCATCGGCTGCAGCCGTTCGACCACCGGCACGTTGAGGTCGCCGGGATGGCGCAGGCCGAGCAGGGTGCCGGCGGCTTCGTTGAACCACTGGATGCGCTGGCTGTTGCGGTCCACCACCACCACCGCGTCGGGCAGCGCCGCGGCGGCGGCGCGGTAGGCGCGCAGCATGTCCAGCAGGCGCCGCTTGCGCGTGCGCATCTCCGCCTGGCTGCGGTACAGCAGCCGGTCCAGTTCGTTCCACACGCCGGTGCCGGCCGGCGGCTCCCAGCGCTGGCGCGCGGTCAGCCGGCGCAGCACGCGGCGCAGGCGCCAGTAGTGCCAGCCCATCACCGCCAGCGCCATCAGGGTCAGCGCCATCCACACGTGGCCGCCGAGCCAGCCGACCAGCACCGCCAGCAGCAGCAGCGCGGCCAGGGTGCCGAGGGTCTTGAACCAGGCGGAACGGATGTGGCGGGGCATCGGGAGCGCGCTCTGTCGCAATGGATCGTGTCCGTCCGCCGTTTATAGCAGGCGAAGGCTGCAGTCAGATGGAGGACGAGAAGCGATAGCCGGAGCCGCGCACCGTCTGCACCATGTTCTCCACCGCGAACGGCTCCAGGGTCTTGCGCAGCCGGCGGATGTGCACGTCGATGGTGCGCTCCTCGACGTAGACGCTGCCGCCCCACACGTGGTCGAGCAGCTGCGCGCGGCTGTAGACGCGCTCGGGATGGGTCATGAAGAAATGCAGCAGGCGGTATTCGGTGGGGCCGATCGGCACCGGCGCGTCGCCGGCGAACACGCGGTGCGCGGCGCCGTCGATGCGCAGGCTGCCGACCGAGACGCTGCCGTCCTCGTCGTCGTCGCGGGTGCGGCGCATCACCGCGCGGATCCGCGCCAGCAGCTCGCGCGCCGAGAACGGCTTGACCACGTAGTCGTCGACCCCGGCTTCCAGGCCGCCGACCCGGTCGTTTTCCTCGCCGCGCGCGGTGAGCATGATGATCGGCACCTCGCGGGTCATCGCGTCCTTGCGCCAGCGCCGGGCCAGTTCCAGGCCGCTGGTGCCGGGCAGCATCCAGTCCAGCAGGATCAGGTCGGGGACGCGGTCGGCGATGGAGGTCTGCGCTTCCCGCGCGTCGCCGGCGTGGACCGGTTCGAAGTCGCCCTTGCGCAGGGCGAACGCCACCATGTCGCGGATGGCGGGTTCGTCGTCGACGATCAGGATGCGTTTCTGCACGACGGCACCGTGGGACTGGGAGGAGAGGTCGCCAGTAGACTACGGTTTTATTACGATTCAGTGACGGCGCCTGTATGGCGTTTCAGCGTTGTTTCACATCCGGATCCTCCACGCCCTGGCGACGCAGCTCCAGCACCGTGGGCGTGATCGCGGCAATGCGCGCATCGATGCGGGCGCGCGCCACGTAATCCAGGTCCTCGCGCTTCTTCAGGTTGTTCAACTGGATCAGCGCCTGTTCGGGGCGTCCGTTCAGATACGCGGCTTCCGCATAGGCCTCGCCGGCGCGATTGCCGTCCCCGGCTAGCTCGCAGGCGCGGGCGAAGGTGCGCTGGAACACCGGATCGTCGGCCGCCGCGGCCAGCAATGGCCGCAGCACCGCCTGCGCGCGCTGGCCGGCGGCACGGCCGCCCTGCTCGTTCAGCGCGGCGGCATAGGTCAGTGCCACCGCGCGGTTGCTCGGCAGCCGCTTGAGCAGGCCGTCGAAGCGCTGGTTGGCTTGCGCGACGCGGCCATTGCGCGATTCGGCCTCGGCCACCGCCAGGCCCAACCACCAGCTGTCCGGGTGCGCCTGCAACAGCTCCTCCAGGGTCTTGGTCGCGTCCAGCGCGCTGCCGCCGCCGCGCAGCCGGGCCAGCGCCAAGCCGTAGCGCTGGGCATCGCTGAGGCCCTGCTTGCTGCCCTGGCGCAGGCCCTCGTACTCGCGCACCGCATCGGCCGGCGTATTGGCGCTGAGCACGCGCAGGCGCTCGCGGGCCCATTCGAACTGGCCGCTGGTGCCGCGCGCATAGGTGTCGAACGGCAGCTGCAGGCTCCCGGGCAGCAACGGGTTGCTGGGCGCGCCCAGCGGCTGGCTCAGCGACACGTCGTTGGGGTCGACCCGCTCCTGCAAGGTGCCGCCGGGCACGCGGGTGGTCAGGGTCACGGTGTTCTTCTTCATCTGCTCGGCGCGCTGCCGCGCCTCGCTGATGCGGGTGGTGGTGACCGGGTGGGTCATCAGGTAGTCGGGGGTGCTGTAGCCGCCCTGGTTGCCGCGCATCGCCAGCGACATGCGCTCGAAGAAGCCGGCCATCGCATCCACGTCGTAGCCGCTGCGCGCCAGGGTGCGGATGCCCAGGCGATCGGCCTCCGATTCGTTGGAGCGGGTGTAGTCGATCTGGCGTTGCTGCATCAGCCCCAGGCCGCTGGCGATCGCCGCCTGGGTGGCGTCGCCGCTGGAACGGCCGCCGGCCTGCTGCGCGGCGACCACCGCGGCGAGCATGCCGAGCAGGATCGGCACCTGGTCGCGCTGCGCCCGCTCCACCCCACGCAGCACGTGCTGCTGGGTGATGTGCGCGATCTCGTGCGACAGCACCGCGGCGACCTCGTCCTCGCGCTCGGCGGTCAGCACCAGCCCGGCGTTGACCGCGACGTAGCCGCCCAGCGTGGCGAAGGCGTTGATCTGGCGGTCGCGCAGCATGAAGAAGGTGTACTTCTGCTGCGGCTGGTCGCTGTTGGCGCCGAGCCGGGTGCCCATTGTCTGCAGCCAGTCGCCGATCAGCGGGTCCTCGAGCACGTAGTCGTAGTTGCGCAGCTCGGCCAGCATCATCTTGCCGTACTCGGCTTGGCGCGCCGGGGTCAGCAATTCCCCGGCCGAGGAGCCGATGTCCGGGAGCTTGTTCTCCTGCGCCGGCGCGACGGCGGCGGCAGTGGCCAGGGTAATTGCGAAGGCAAGCGGCAGCGGGCGCAAGGCAGGCTCCAGGAGAAAAGCAAGGGCGCCGCGGGCGGCGTTCCGGATACGATGGGTGAATCCACGGTAATCCGCAGTGTTGCGGCAGCGGACTCGAAAATCCACCCGCCCGCTACCATAGTGGCTTGGACCACTTACAGCGCCCGGAGTTTCCTATGGACACCCAGCATGCCGACGCCGGCCAGGCCGGCGGCCCGCCGATCACCCTGTACTCCACCGCGATCTGCCCGTACTGCGTGGCGGCCAAGAACTTCCTGAAGAGCAAGGGCCGCAGCTGGATCGAGGTGCGCATCGACCTGGACCCGGCCGAGCGCGAGAAGATGGTGGCCCTGGCGCGGCGCACCAGCGTGCCGCAGATCTTCGTCGGCGACACCCACGTCGGCGGCTACGACGACATGATGGCGCTGCACCGCGCCGGCAAGCTGCAGCCGCTGCTCGACGGCCAGGCGCCCGAGGCGCAGGCATGAGCGCTGCGCAGACCGGCGGCGAGGGTGGCGACGGCCAGGACCGGGTGCGCGAGTTCACCGAGTTCCGCCAGCGCATGAACCAGCGCATCCTGGCCGAGCCGAACCAGGTGGTGCGGCGCTTCTTCGCGCTGGACACCCAGACCTACCAGGCCGGCGCGCTGGATGTGAAGACCAAGGAACTGCTCGGCCTGGTCGCCTCGCTGGTGCTGCGCTGCGACGACTGCATCAGCTACCACGTGGCCCAGTGCAAGGAGGCCGGCGTGCAGCGCGACGAGTTCTTCGAGACCTTCTCGGTGGGCCTGGTGGTCGGCGGCTCGATCGTGATCCCGCACCTGCGCCGGGCGGTGGATTTCCTCGACAAGCTCGAGGACGGCGCGGCCGCCGCGCCGGCGGAGCACGCGCACGCCTGAGCGCCGCCCGGATCGGCCCGATGCGCGCCGCCCACGGGCGGCGCGCTGCGTTTCGGCGCCGCGGCGGTTTGGGAGCCTTCACCGGCTTCGGGCATAATTACCGGTGAAACCTCCTTGCGCCTGCAGCCCGGGCTTCCGGCCGGCGCGCTCCCCCTCTGTACGGAAACCGCAATCCTATGACGCAGACAATCACGGTCATCCGTGGCGATGGCATCGGCCCCGAGATCATGGACGCCACGCTGTTCGTGCTCGACGCGCTGAACGCCGGCCTCACCTACGAATACGCCGACGCCGGCCTGGTCGCCCTGGAGAAGCACGGCGATCTATTGCCGGCCGCCACCCTGGACTCGATCCGCAAGAACAGGATCGCGCTGAAGAGCCCGCTGACCACGCCGGTGGGCGAGGGCTTCAGCTCGATCAACGTGGCCATGCGCCGCCAGTTCGACCTGTACGCCAACGTGCGCCCGGCCAAGTCGTTCCCGAACACCAAGTCGCGCTTCGGCGCCGGCGTGGACCTGATCACCGTGCGCGAGAACACCGAAGGCGCCTACCTGAGCGAAGGCCAGGAAGTGTCGGCCGACGGCGAGACCGCGGTGTCGATGGCCAAGGTGACCCGCAAGGGCTCCGAGCGCATCGTCCGCTACGCCTTCGACCTGGCGCGGGCGACCGGCCGCAAGAAGGTCACTGCCGTGCACAAGGCCAACATCATCAAGTCGACCTCGGGCCTGTTCCTGAAGGTGGCGCGCGAAGTGGCGGCGAACTACCCGGAGATCGAATTCCAGGAAATGATCGTCGACAACGCCTGCATGCAGCTGGTGATGCGTCCGGAGCAGTTCGACGTCATCGTCACCACCAACCTGTTCGGCGACATCCTGTCGGACCTGTGCGCCGGCCTGGTCGGCGGCCTGGGCCTGGCCCCGGGCGCCAACATCGGCGTCGACGCGGCGATCTTCGAGGCCGTGCACGGCTCGGCCCCGGACATCGCCGGGCAGGGCAAGGCCAACCCGTGCGCGCTGCTGCTGGGCGCGGCGCAGCTGCTGGATCACGTCGGCCAGCCGCAGAACGCCGAGCGCCTGCGCAATGCCATCGTCGCCACGCTGGAAGCCAAGGACGGGCTGACCCCGGACCTGGGCGGCAGCGGCAACACCATGGGCTTCGCCAAGGCCATCGCCAGCCGCCTCTGAGCGCGCCGGAAGATCGCAAAAAATAAAGGGCGCCTTGAGGCGCCCTTTCTTTTGCTCGGAAGTTTGTCTGAAGCCACTTCCGCTCATCGATCACAGGGAGCCGCTCTTGCGAATCCCCAATCCCGATTCCCGACTCCCGGCTTAATTTCGCGACTGCAACTTCGACAGCAGCCGCAGGAACTCGATGTACAGCCACACCAGGGTGACCATCAGCCCGAACGCGCCGTACCACTCCATGTACTTCGGCGCGCCCTGTTCCACGCCGCTCTCGATGAAGTCGAAGTCCAGCACCAGGTTCAGCGCCGCCACCACCACCACGAACAGGCTGAACAGGATGCCGACCGTGCCGGAGGCGTGGATGAAGGGGATCTGGATGTTGAAGAAGCCGAGCACGATGGTCGCCAGGTACACGAGTGCGATGCCGCCGGTGGCCGCCACCACGCCGAGCTTGAAGTTCTCGGTGGCCTTGATCAGCCCGCTGCGGTACGCGAACAGCAGCGCGAACAGGGTGCCGAAGGTCAGCAGCACCGCCTGCAGCACGATGCCGTTGAAGCGCACTTCGTACATCGCCGAGATCGAACCCAGGAAGAAGCCTTCCACCAGCGCGTACAGCGGCGCGGTGATCGGCGCCCAGGTCTTCTTGAAGGTGGTGATCATGGCCAGGATGAAGCCGCCGATGGCGCCGCCCAGCACGTAGCCGATGATGCCCGGGGCGATCACTTCTTTGCCGGCGCCGTCGATCGAGATCGACTGGCTCCAGGCGAACGCCGCCGTCAGCACGGTCAACAGCAGCAACGCGCCGGTCTTGTGGATGGTGCCGTTCAGGGTCATCGCCTCGCCGTCGCGCGAGACCACCGCGCCGCTGCCGAGGTCGAGGAAGGTGGATTCCTTCAAGGCGGGGTTGCCGCTGCGGATCATGCTGTTTCTCCCTGTAAAAAAGACGATTGGCCCGTATCGGCCGCAAGTGCCGAGCATAGCGCAGGCCACGGTGACGCCGCGTGCCGTTGACACCGGGCCGCGAGGTTCCCACAATAGCCGACCTTTCCGGCCTCGGCCGCGAGGGATGTTCCGCCGGGGTATAGCGCAGTCTGGTAGCGCGCCTGCTTTGGGAGCAGGATGTCGGGGGTTCGAATCCCTCTACCCCGACCAATCCGATGTCCAAACGGCGGAGAGGAATGCGACAATCCGGCCCCGGGCGCCCGTAGCTCAACCGGATAGAGCACCGGCCTTCTAAGCCGGCGGTTACAGGTTCGATTCCTGTCGGGCGCGCCACATCGGTGCCGGGCAGGGTGTTGCAAGAGTTCAATGGTGGCTGTAGCTCAGCTGGTTAGAGTACTGGATTGTGATTCCAGATGTCGGGGGTTCGAGTCCCCTCAGCCACCCCATTGATCGTGTGACCCGCTGCTTCGCGGGGTGTTGCAACGAAGCAAAAAAGCGCATAAAATGCGCGACTCAGTTTCAGGGCCGTTAGCTCAGTTGGTAGAGCAGTTGACTCTTAATCAATAGGTCCAAGGTTCGAATCCTTGACGGCCCACCAAATCAAGCAGCCACTTAGCGCAAGCCAAGTGGCTGTTTTTTTATGTGCCGCGCGCGGAGCAGCCGGCGATGGCATGGGCGCGCACGGTGCCTTGCTCAGTCCCGCGCCGCCGCCGCGATCGCCAATGCGGTCTCCACCATCGCGTCGGGCCGCAGCGGATCGTCGTCGATGGCGATGTCCGGCGTCAGCAGCATCGGTGTCGCCGCTGCCGACGGCCGCACCAGCAGCAGCCGCGGAACCCACAGCGCCAGCCCGGTGTGCGGCAGTACGATCTTCTGGACGCCGCCGGTCTGCGTGCTCCTGGCGCTGGCGCCTTCGCCGAGCAGCGTTCCGAAGCGGAAGTCCTGCATCGTGTCGGCGAACAGCACCGCCGAGGAATAGGTGCCGCGGCCGACCAGTACATAGACCTTGCCGTCGAAGTGCAGCGGGTCCGCCGTCTGCGGGGTGCTCCATGTCTCTATGGGGCCGCTCAGCACCTCGCCCAGCCGTTCATGTTTCGACGGGTCGGCGCGGATCACCTTCTTGGTGTAGCGCGACGCCCAGCGGTAGGGGCGATCGGCGATGTAGGGCAGCAGCCCTTGCAGCCACAGCGCATCGTCGCCGCCGCCGTTCTGCCGTACGTCGATGATCAGCGTCCGCGTGCCGCTGGCCTGCATCTGCTGGAACGCGCGGCGTGTGAACTCCAGGAAGGCGGCGGGCTCGGGCCACGAGAAGGTGCGGATGGTCATGACCGCGGCGGCGCCCGGGCGCAGCTCGAAGCCGAACTGCCGGTCGAACTCGTCCTCGCCGACCAGGATTGAAGGGCGGGCGTGGCTTGCGGTCTGGTGCAGCCGCGCCTGCGGCGGCCCGGCGAGGGTCAGCCGGAATGTCGCGGGTGCGCCGTACACTTTCCAGTAGAAGAACCACCAGCGCCGCGACAGCAGGTCGGCGCGGAAGCGTGCGCTGTCGCCGTGCACGTGCGCGAGCAATGCGCGCGCGACCGCGTCCGCGCGAACGCCGTTGATGGTCGCGACCCGGCGGCCGGCGAGGGCGGTCGGGGCGCCGCCCAGGTCGGACAGGATCCGCACCCGCGCCTGCGCATCGACCGTGACCTCGAAGGGAAACAGGGCGCCCCCGTCGCGCAGATGACGTTCCGTCTCCGCGCGCCAGTCGGCATAGCCGACGAAGAAGTGGCCATCGGCAAGCAGCGGGTTGAGCGTGGAGAATTCCCGCCAGGCCGCATCGCGGTCCAATCCGGTCGCGACCCGCTGGCGCAGCGCGTCGAGCGCGGACTGCAGCCGCATGGGATCGGTCGAATGCGATGGCTGCGGGTGGGTCGCGGCGATTCCCGCTTCCAGGGCGTCGATGTCGGCGCGCAGCTGCTGCGTGCTGTAGCGTTCAGCCGCCAGGGCGGGCGCGATCAGCGCCGGCGTGGCGGCAAGCAAGAGCAGGCATGCTCGGAGCAGTGGCAGCCTTGGCATGACGACCTCCCGGAAAGTGTGTTGAAAAAATACCATAAAATTTCAATATGACGAAGAAAGCCAAACCGCCGCTCGATGCCGCCGCGATCCGTGATCCGGCCCACATCCGTCTGCTGGCCTCGCCGGTCCGCCAGGAGCTGGTCGATACGCTGGCCTCGCTGGGCGGGGAGGCCAGCGTTGCGGACCTCTCGGAACAGTTGGGGCGGCCGGCGGACGGCCTCTACTACCACCTGCAACTGCTCGCCGAGAGCGAACTCGTGCGCGAAGGCGAGGGCGCGGCCGGGGAGCGGATCTTCCGGCTCGCGGGCAGCGCCGGCGCACCTCTGCGACTGGCCTACGATCTGGCCGACGAACAGGCGGCTGCGGCCCTGGCCGCCTATGCCAAGGGCCTGGCGCAGGTCGCCGAGCGCGACTTCCAGGCGGCCTTGAAGCAGCCCGGGGTCGAGGTCGAAGGCCCCGCCCGGCAACTGTGGGCGGCACGCAACAAGGGCTGGCTCAACGCGGCCGAACTGGCCGAAGCCAATGCCTTGCTGGAGCGGCTGTGCGACCTGTTGAGCCGCCCGCGCGATCCCTCGCGCGACCGGCCGATGTCGCTGGCGTTCGTGCTCGCGCCGGCGGCGGTGCGCGGCCGGCGCCGGGCGCCCAAGCGCTGAACGGCAGGCGGGACGTCGCCTCGCGGCTGGCGTTTGGCGGGGCGCCCGTCCGTCGGCCACGCGAGACGCGTCTTCGCGACGCGCATGCCCAACGTGTTGCTTGCAGCCGGTTGACGTCGCCTCCCGCGCTCCACCAGATGTGGAGCCGCGCATCCCCTGTCGCCGACCGGATGGACGGCATCCGCTCAGCCAGGTGCCTTTTTCTTTGCCGGCAGGCCTGCAACAATGCGCAGGCGAGCGCGTCCTGCGCCGCAGCGCGAAAGTGGCGGAATTGGTAGACGCCCTGGTTTTAGGTACCAGTGCCGCAAGGCGTAGGGGTTCGAGTCCCCTCTTTCGCACCATCCCGGCGCCGCTCGCGCGGCCCGCCGTCCCCCTGCAGCCCCGTCCGCAGGCCCGTCGCGCCAGGCCCATGCCGGCGCCGGTCGACCGGGTGCGCTGGCAGGCACCGCGGGAATAGGCGAAACTATCCGGCTGCGGCGGCCGTCCCGTGCCCGCGTCAACCCGTATTTCTCTACATCGTGCCGAGAGCCGTGGGCTCCCGGTGGCAGGAGTCCACATGCAAGCTTCGATCGAAACCACCGGTACCCTGGAACGGCGTCTGACCTTCACCCTGCCGGAGGAGCGCCTGGAGACCCATATCGGCGGCCGCCTGCGCGAAGTCGCGCGGACCGCGCGGATCAAGGGTTTCCGCCCCGGCAAGATCCCGCCCAAGGTGATCGAGCAACGCTTCGGCCCGCAGATCCGCGCCGAGGCGCTGGACGGCCTGCTGCGCGAGACCTTCGACTCGGCGGTGCGCGAGCACGAGCTGCGCCTGGCCGGCAATCCGCGCATCGACCGCGCCGGCGACAACGAGCTGCAGTTCGTGGCGACCTTCGAAGTGGTGCCGGATTTCGGCGACATCGACGTGGCCAAGCTCGAAGTGGTCCGCCACACCGCCGAGGTCACCGATGCCGACATCGAGCAGATGATCGAGAACCTGCGCCTGCAGCGCCGCACCTGGCAGCCCGCCGAGCGCCCGGCGCAGGACGGCGACCTAGTGACCCTGGAGACCTGGTCGCAGGCCGGCGACGAGCGCCTGCCCGCCGAGGGCGTGGAGAAGGGCAGCAGTGTGATCGGGTCGGGCGTCATGTTCCCGGCGATCGAGCAGGGCCTGGTCGGCCTGTCCAAGGACGAGGAAAAGACCCTGACGGTCGATTTCCCGGCCGACTGGCGCGTGCCGCAGTTCGCCGGCAAGCAGGTCCAGGTGCACGTGAAGGCGGTCGACGTCGCCGCGCCGGTGCTGCCGGAGGTGGACAAGGAGTTCATCAAGAGCTTCGGCGTGAAGAGCGGCGACGCCGAGCAGTTCCGCAAGGACATCCGCATCAACCTGGAGCGCGAGCTCAAGGGCGCGCTGATGAACCGGCTGCGCCGCGAGGTCGGCGAGCAGCTGATCGCCGCCTACGCGTCGGTGGAAATGCCGCCGCGGCTGGTCGAGAACGAAGCGCGTTCGATGCTGGCGCAGCAGGTGGAACAGATGCGCCGCTCCGGCCGCGATCCGGGCCAGGTGCCGGACGACGCCCACCAGGGCTTCGTCGACGCGGCGCGCAAGCGCGTGCTGGTCGGCCTGCTGGTCGGCGAGGTCGCCCGCCGCAACGAGCTGCGCCTGGACCCCAAGCGGGTCTCGGAGACGCTGCGCCTGATCGCCTCGACCTACGAAGAGCCGGAACAGGTCATTGAGATGTACCGCAACGACCCCCAATTGATGGGTGGACTGCAGAGCCGTGTGATGGAGGAGCAGGTGATCGACTGGATCGCCGAGCGCGCCAAGCACACCGAGCAGGCGATGACGTTCCAGGAAGCGATCCGCCAGTAAGGCGACGCTTCGCGGCGGCCCGCATGTTGCATGCGGGTTGGAGACGCAATCCAAGCCCTCGCAGCCGTGGGGCGCGACACGATGCAACCCCTGCACATCCCCGTGCAGGGACGACACACAGAGCAGGAGTTCCCGCGTGGACAATGTGACCAAGGCCTTGAATCTGGTTCCGATGGTGGTCGAGCAGACCAGCCGCGGCGAGCGCGCCTACGACATCTATTCGCGCCTGCTGAAGGAGCGTCTGATCTTCCTGGTCGGTCCGATCGACGACCACATGGCCAACGTGATCGTGGCGCAGATGCTGTTCCTGGAAGCGGACAACCCGGAAAAGGACATCAGCATCTACATCAACTCGCCGGGCGGCGTGGTCACCGCCGGCATGGCGATCTACGACACCATGCAGTACATCAAGCCGGACGTGAGCACCATCTGCGTCGGCCAGGCCGCCTCGATGGGCGCGCTGCTGCTGGCGTCGGGCGCGGCCGGCAAGCGCTACGCGCTGCCGAATTCGCGGGTGATGATCCACCAGCCGCTGGGCGGCTTCCAGGGCCAGGCCACCGACATCGACATCCACGCCCGCGAGATCCTGACCCTGCGCGCGCGGCTGAACGAAATCCTCGCCAAGCACACCGGCCAGTCGCTGGAAACCATCGCCCGCGACACCGAGCGCGACAACTTCAAGAGCGCCGTCGACGCGCAGACCTACGGGCTCGTCGACCAGGTGCTGGAGCGCCGTCCGGAAGAGTCGATCCAGCCGGCATAAGGCTTGCATGTACTGCAAAACGCAGCGTATTCCGCAGGGCCGGGGTCGGGCTAGCGTCCTCCCGGCCCTGTGCTATTCTCGAAATCGAACCCCCGTTCATCGGGTGGGGTAACTGGGTAAGCGAAGCAATGAGCGAAGACCGGCAAGGCCGTTCCGGCGACAGCAACAAGATTCTGTACTGCTCGTTCTGCGGCAAGAGTCAACACGAGGTCCGTAAGCTGATCGCCGGGCCGAGCGTGTTCATCTGCGACGAATGCGTCGAGCTGTGCAACGACATCATCCGCGAGGAACTCGAGGAGAAGGCGCAGTCCGCACGCAGCAGCCTGCCCAAGCCCAAGGAAATCCTCGAGGTGCTGGACCAGTACGTGATCGGGCAGCTGCGCGCCAAGCGCACGCTCGCCGTGGCCGTGTACAACCACTACAAGCGCATCGAGAGCCGCCAGAAGAACGACGAAGTCGAACTGGCCAAATCCAACATCCTGCTGGTCGGCCCGACCGGTTCGGGCAAGACGCTGCTGGCCGAGACGCTGGCGCGACTGCTCAACGTGCCGTTCACGATCGCCGATGCGACCACGCTGACCGAAGCCGGCTATGTCGGCGAGGACGTGGAAAACATCATCCAGAAGCTGCTGCAGAAGTGCGACTACGACGTCGACAAGGCGCAGCAGGGCATCGTCTACATCGACGAGATCGACAAGATCTCGCGCAAGAGCGAGAACCCGTCGATCACCCGCGACGTGTCCGGCGAAGGCGTGCAGCAGGCGCTGCTGAAGCTCATCGAGGGCACGGTCGCCTCGGTGCCGCCGCAGGGCGGGCGCAAGCATCCGCAGCAGGAATTCCTGCAGGTGGACACCAAGAACATCCTGTTCATCTGCGGCGGCGCGTTCGCCGGCCTGGACAAGGTGATCCAGCAGCGCTCCAACGACGTCGGCGGCATCGGCTTCGGCGCCAAGGTGAAGAGTTCCGAGCGCAAGCGCGAAGTCGGCAAGATCCTGGCGGAAGTGGAGCCGGAGGACTTGATCAAGTTCGGCCTGATCCCCGAGTTCGTCGGCCGCCTGCCGGTGGTCGCCACGCTCGAGGAGCTGGACGAGCCGGCGCTGATCCGGATCCTGACCGAGCCGAAGAACGCGATCACCAAGCAGTTCAAGAAGCTGTTCGAGATGGAAGGCGTGGAGCTGGAATTCCGGCCCGACGCGCTGCTGGCCATCGCCAAGAAGGCGCTCAAGCGCAAGACCGGCGCGCGCGGCCTGCGTACCATCGTCGAGTCGGTGCTGCTGGACACGATGTACGAATTGCCGTCGCAGGAAAACGTCAGCAAGGTGGTGGTCGACGAGTCGGTGATCGAGCACAAGTCCGAGCCGTACCTGATCTACCAGACCCCGCCGCCGGCGCCGAAGGTGGCGTCCGCCGAGTGAGGCTCGGGTGAGGCCGCGGCGCTGTCCCGCCGTGGTCTTCGCGGCCTGCTAAGCGGTTGAAAGAAAAGGGGCTTTTTCGCTGCCCTTGCATCATCCAGCCGATGGCCCCATAACGGGGCCATCGGCATTTTTATGCCCGCCTTTTACGCATTCCCGCACCCCACATCGGAACCCTCATGGCCCAGTCCAAATCCGAAGTCCTCGACCTGCCGGTCCTGCCGTTGCGCGACGTCGTGGTCTTCCCGCACATGGTCATCCCGCTGTTCGTCGGCCGCGACAAGTCGATGCGCGCGCTCGAGCACGCGATGGAGGCCGACAAGCGCATCCTGCTGGTCGCGCAGAAATCCGCCGAGACCGACGATCCGGTGGCCGCCGACCTGTACAACGTCGGCACCCTGGCGCAGGTCCTGCAACTGCTGAAGCTGCCCGACGGCACCATCAAGGTGCTGGTCGAGGGGCTGTCGCGGGTCAGCGTCGACAAGGTGGTCGAGCGCGACGGCGCGCTGCAGGGCGAAGGCAGCGAGATCGAGGCCGCCGAGTCGCGCGAGGAGCGCGAGGTCGAGGCGATCGCGCGCTCGCTGATGTCGCTGTTCGAGCAGTACGTCAAGACCAACCGCAAGCTGCCGCCGGAGCTGCTGCAGACGCTGGCGGGCATCGACGAGCCGGGCCGCCTGGCCGACACCATCGCCGCGCACATCGGCGTGCGCCTGTCGGACAAGCAGCGCCTGCTGGAAACCCTGGAAGTGGGCGAGCGCCTGGAGATGCTGGTCGGCCTGGTCGACGGCGAGATCGACGTGCAGCAGCTGGAGAAGCGCATCCGCGGCCGGGTCAAGTCGCAGATGGAGAAGAGCCAGCGCGAGTACTACCTCAACGAGCAGATGAAGGCGATCCAGAAGGAGCTGGGCGATCTCGACGACGCGCCCGGCGAACTGGAAGAGCTGGCGCGCAAGATCGCCGAGGCGGGCATGCCCAAGCCGGTGGAGACCAAGGCCAAGGCCGAGCTCAACAAGCTCAAGCAGATGTCGCCGATGTCGGCCGAGGCCGCGGTCGTGCGCAACTATCTGGATTGGCTGCTGGGCGTGCCGTGGAAGAAGCGCAGCAAGGTGCGCAAGGACCTGAAGGTCGCGCAGGAAACGCTGGACGCCGATCACTACGGCCTGGAGAAGGTCAAGGACCGTATCCTCGAATACCTCGCGGTGCAGTCGCGGGTGAAGCAGATGAAGGGCCCGATCCTGTGCCTGGTCGGTCCGCCCGGCGTTGGCAAGACCTCGCTCGGCCAGTCGATCGCCAAGGCGACCAACCGCAAGTTCGTGCGCATGTCGCTCGGCGGCGTGCGCGACGAGGCGGAAATCCGCGGGCATCGGCGCACCTACGTCGGCTCGATGCCAGGCCGCATCGTGCAGAACCTCAACAAGGTCGGCAGCAAGAACCCGCTGTTCGTGCTCGACGAGATCGACAAGATGTCGATGGACTTCCGCGGCGATCCGTCCTCGGCGCTGCTGGAAGTGCTCGACCCCGAGCAGAACAACGCGTTCAACGACCACTACCTGGAAGTGGATCTGGACCTGTCGGAAGTGATGTTCGTGGCGACCTCCAACTCGCTCAACATCCCCGGCCCGCTGCTCGACCGCATGGAGGTGATTCGCATCCCCGGCTACACCGAGGACGAGAAGCTCGCCATCGCCATGCGTTACCTGGTGCCCAAGCAGCTGAAGGCCAACGGCCTGAAGGGCGACGAGCTGGAGATCGCCGCCGACGCGATCCGCGACATCGTGCGCTACTACACGCGCGAATCCGGCGTGCGCAACCTCGAGCGCGAGGTCGCCAAGATCTGCCGCAAGGTGGTCAAGGAGATCGCGCTGGCCGGGCCGCAGGCGCAGGTCGCCAAGAAGGCGGTGGCGAAGAAGGGCGCGGCGCGCAAGGACAAGGCGCGCGTCAGTGTCGGTTCCAAGAACCTGGACAAGTACCTGGGTGTGCGCCGCTTCGATTTCGGTCGCGCCGAGGAGCAGAACGAGGTCGGCCTGGTCACCGGCCTGGCCTGGACCGAGGTCGGCGGCGATCTGCTGCAGATCGAGTCGACCCTGGTCCCGGGCAAGGGCGCGGTGATCCTGACCGGCCAGCTCGGCGACGTGATGAAGGAATCGGCATCGGCGGCGCTGTCGGTGGTGCGTTCGCGCGCCGAGCGGCTCGGCATCGAGGTCGACTTCCTGCAGAAGCACGACGTGCATCTGCACGTGCCCGATGGCGCCACGCCGAAGGACGGCCCCAGCGCCGGCATCGCGATGGTGACCTCGCTGGTGTCGATGCTGACCAAGGTGCCGGTCAAGGCCGACGTGGCGATGACCGGCGAGATCACGCTGCGCGGCCGCGTCTCGGCGATCGGCGGGCTCAAGGAGAAATTGCTGGCGGCGCTGCGCGGCGGCATCCGCACGGTGATCATCCCCGAAGAGAACCGCAAGGATCTGGCCGACATCCCGGACAACGTGACCCGCGACCTGAAGATCGTGCCGGTGAAGTGGATCGACGAAGTGCTGGATCTGGCGCTGGAGACGCCGCTCAAGCCCAAGGCCGCGGCCGATGGCGAGCAGGCGCCGGTGCGGCGCAAGCCCAAGCCGAAAGCATCCCCGAACGCGCGCGTCAAGCACTGAAAAGCGCTGAACCGCACCCGCCCAAGTGGCTCAAACCCGCGCCGTTGCTGGCTTTTCGGCTTGCGCGGGTACGAGGCCGCTGGTATAAATGCACGACTTGCGAGCACTGCGAACGGGCGTGCTTGGTAGTGAAAAATCAATCGGGGGCCTCGTCCCGGACGAGGCAGGCCAAGCCGACACCCGATCCTCAATTCCGCGGTTTTCTGCCGCACATGGAGTCATCAAGAAATGAATAAAGCCGAACTGAACGACGCTATCGCCGCCGCTGCCGATATCTCCAAGGCCGAAGCCGGTCGCGCCGTCGACGCCTTCGTATCCGAAGTCACCAAGGCGCTCAAGAAGGGCGACAGCGTGACCCTCGTGGGCTTCGGCACCTTCCAGGTGCGCGACCGTGCCGAGCGCACCGGCCGCAACCCGAAGACCGGCGACTCGATCAAGATCGCCGCGTCGAAGAATCCGACCTTCAAGGCTGGCAAAGCGCTGAAGGATGCCGTAAACTAATCGACTCGCTAGGGTGCTTAGCTCAGCGGTAGAGCGTCTCCTTTACACGGAGAGGGTCGGGGGTTCGAAACCCTCAGCACCCACCAGAGCACCGAGCGACAAGTTTCAAAAGCGGAGTGGTAGTTCAGTCGGTTAGAATGCTGGCCTGTCACGCCGGAGGTCGCGGGTTCGAGTCCCGTCCACTCCGCCAGTTGCACCGAAGCCCCTGAGAAATCGGGGGTTTCGTTTCTCGAAGCATCCGCCGCGTTCTGCGCTGCGCCGATACCCAGAGATTGCGGGCCTTGCGCCTGCCTCCGTTCAAAAAGCGGAGTGGTAGTTCAGTCGGTTAGAATGCTGGCCTGTCACGCCGGAGGTCGCGGGTTCGAGTCCCGTCCACTCCGCCAGTTTTGTACGCGAAACCCCCGAGCGATCGGGGGTTTCTTTTTTTCCGGAAGGCGTTGCCGGCGACAGCCGGGCGGACCGCGGATGTCCGTGGCGCGCGGCCCCTGCGGTACGCCATTCCGCGGCAGGGCGTGAAGCGGGTTAAACTGCGCGGCTCGCCACCTGGCCTCGGTTCCCAACCAATGCTGCAGAAACTCCGCGAAAAGACCTCGGGCTGGATCGCCACCGCGATCATCGGCCTGTTGATGATTCCGTTCCTGTTCGTCATCGACGGCAGCTACCTCGGTGGCGTCGGTGCCAACAACGTCGCCAAGGTGCAGGCGCCGCCGTCGTGGTGGGCGTCGGCTCCGTCGTGGTGGCCGGCCTCGTTGCTGTGGCGCCACCAGGAAGTGAGCACGGAGCAGTTCCGCGCGCGCTTCGAGGAAGCGCGCCAGCAGGAGCGGCAGCAACAGGGCGAGAACTTCGACCCGCGCGAGTTCGAAAGCGCCGACAACAAGCGCAAGGTGCTCGACCAGTTGATCGACGAGCAAGTGGTGAAGCTGGCGTCCGAGCAGGCCGGCGTGGTCATCGGCGATGCGGCGATCCGCGACTACATCAGCACCATTCCGGCGTTCCAGAACGACGGCAAGTTCGATCCCGAGCGTTACCGCCTGGCCTTGGCTTCGGGCACGCCGCCGCGGACGCCGGCGATGTTCGACCAGATGGTGCGCGATGGCCTGCAGCAGTCGCTGATCCCGTCTGCGCTGATGGAATCGGCGTTCGCGACCCAGCAGGAAACCGAGCGCCTGCTGAAGATGCTGAGCGAGACCCGCGACGTGGACCTGGCGCTGCTGCCGGAGCAGCCGGCCGACACCACGCCGGTCAGCGACGCGCAGGTGCAGCAGTGGTACGACGCGCACCAGGCCGACTTCAAGCAGCCGGAGCGGGTGTCGATCGAATACGTCGAACTGGACGCGTCCAAGCTGCCGCCGGCCAAGCCGGCCGACGAGGCGGCGCTGCGCAAGCGCTACGAGGAGGAGAAGGCGCGCTTCGTCGAACCCGACCAGCGCCTGACCTCGCACATCCTGATCAGCGCCGGCAAGGACGCCGCAGCGCAGAAGGCGGCCGAGGCCAAGGCCGCCAAGCTGGTCGCCGAGGCCAAGCAGCCGGGCGCCGACTTCGCCGCGCTGGCCCGCGCCAATTCCGAGGATTCGGGCTCCAAGAACGCCGGCGGCGACCTGGGCTGGGTCGAAAAGGGCACGATGGTCAAGCCGTTCGACGACGCGCTGTTCGCGATGAAGGCCGGAGACATCATCGGCCCGGTGAAGAGCGAGTTCGGCTACCACGTGATCCAGCTGCGCGAGATCAAGGGCGGCCAGGGCAAGAGCTTCGAGCAGGTGCGCGACCAGCTCGCCGGCGAGCAGCTTCAGGCCGACAACGAGAAGGCCTTCAGCGAACTGAGCGGGCGGCTGGTGGACCTGGTCTACAAGAACCCGACCGCGCTGGCGCCGGCGGCCAAGGAAGTGGGCCTGCCGGTGCAGACCCTGGGGCCGTTCTCGCGCGCCGACGCCAGTGGCGTCGCTGCGCAGCCGGCGGTGCTGCGTGCGGCGTTCTCCGACACGCTGGTGCAGGACGGCACGGTCAGCGATCCGATCACGCTGGGGCCGAACCACAACGTGATGATCCGCGTCACCCAGCACCTGCCCGAGCAGACCCAGCCGTTGGCCAAGGTCCGCGAGCAGGTGGTCGCTGCGGTGCATGCCGATCGCACCGCCAAGGCGGCGGCGGCCAAGGCCGATGCGCTGCTGGAGAAGCTGCGCAAGGGCGAGACGTTGCAGGCGCTGGCCGGCCCAGAGAATTTGCAGCTCAACCCGATGCCGGGGTTGCCGCGCACCGTGCCGATGCCGAGTCCGGAAGCCAATCGCGCGATCTTCAGCGCGCCGCCGCCGGCCGCGGGCAAGCCGTCGGTGGGCAAGGTGGAGCTGTCGGCGAACGGCATCCCGGGCGGCGCCAAGCGCTACGCGCTGTTCGTGGTCAACAAGGTGAATCCGGGCGACCTGAGCAAGGTGCCGGCAGAGCAGCAGGCCACGCTCAAGCAGCAGTTGGGCCAGATCGAGGGCGCCACCGCGGCGAAGGCCTACGTCGACGCGATGCGCAAGCGCTACAAGGTCACCGTGCAGGAAGCGCAGCTGTAACTGCCGCTTGCCGATGCATGATGCGAACAAGCCCGGCATTGCCGGGCTTGTTCGTTTGTGGGGCCTGCACTGCGGGCACTTGAGGCACTCGGCACTCCGGGCAAAGGGAGCACGGGAGCACTTGGGACATTCGGATGTGCGGTGATGTGTTGCGCGATCATGCGTCGTGACGCTGTCGCTGCGGCAGGTCGGAAGGCCGGCAAGGAAGTGTGCATGTGCTTCGTGCATGCGCCGGTACGTCGTACCCTCATCCGCCCCTTCGGGGCACCTTCTCCCGAGGGGAGAAGGAAGCGCCAGCGTGCGAGGTGTGGCCCGCTGACGCGTGCGTGCGGGTTACCGGTGCGCGTGTATGACGCACGCCCAGGGCTGTCGCGCCTGCGCTAGGCGGCAGCATCGGTGCCGATGCCGATGCCGATGCCGATTACCGCTGGCCATGATGGCGTCCATCGCCGCAGCGATGTGTCGGGCAAGGCCGGCTTCGGGCGTTCGCTGCGCGCTATTGCGGAGCGCTTGCGACTTAAGCGTTCTCTCGGCTGTTCGCCATGCGGTGGGGACGACGTCAGCGGCGATGCAATGGCGGCCACGCCTGCCTTGGGCTGCGGCACTGGCCAATGTGGAAGCTGAGACTTCTCGTTTCATCTCTCAGCTGTTCGCCATGCTGTGGGAGCGACTTCAGTCGCGTAGGCTTTATCGATAAAGCCCGTCGCGACTGAAGTCGCTCCCACAAGTGGCTTCTTGCGTAGGCTGACGGTGGCAGCGCTGGCGGTCGCCGCTGTCGCGGTCTCGTCGGTCCTGCCGCAGCGCATCGATCCCGCCGCAGCGGGAGGGCGGCCTATTCCTCGTAGCTCAGCACCATGCCCGGGCGCAGCACGCTGCGCGCGGACAGGCCGTTCTTCGCCAGCAGGGTCTGCACGGTGATGCCGTAGCGCTTGGCGATGGTCCAGGCGGTGTCGCCGTCGCGGACGGTGTGGGTGCGGCGCGCCGCAGCCGTGCGTGAGCGGATCCGCGGCGTTGCGGCTTCGCCGACGCTGGCGACGGTCCGCACGGCCGGCGCCTCGACCTGCGCCTGCGTCGCCGCCAGCGCGTCGGCGGCGGCCGTGGCCGCGCTGCCGCCGCTGCCGACCGGCGCCAGCACCGGCAGCGCGCGCTTGCTGTTGCGCCCGCTGCCCAGCGCCGGGTTCAGGCGCGCGATCCGGTCGCCCTGCAGCGCCTGCTGGCGCGCCCAGTCGTCCAGCGCCATGCCGGCGGGCAGGGTGCGCGCCTGCAGGATCGGCACCTCGCGGTCCAGCGAGGCCATCCACTCGTCGCGGCTCTGCGCCTGCTCCAGCACGCAGGCCAGCGCGTGCAGCTTCTCGACGTAGGCGTAGGTGATCGGCGACAACCCGGGCAGCTTGGCCGGTTGCGCGTTCTGCGCGTTCATGCCGGCGCGGCGCATCGACTGCAGCACGCGGTATTCGCCAGCGTTGTAGGCCATGATCGCCAGGCGCCAATCGCCGCCGAACATGCCGTGCAGGGTCTTCAGGTAGCGCACCGCGGCGCGGGTGGAATCCACCGCGGACAGGCGCCCGTCGTAGCTGCCTTCGACCGGGACGTCGTGGTTGCGGGCGGTACCGGCGATGAACTGCCACAGTCCGGCCGGACCGCCGCTGTTGCGTGCGGCGGGACGATAGCCGCTCTCGACGAACGGGATCAGCGCGAATTCGGTCGGCAGGTCGGCGGCACGCAATTCGTCGACCACGTAGCCGAACAGCGGCAACACGTCCTCGTCCTCGTTGGCCAGGCGCGCCGGCGCGCGCGCAAACTGCTGTTTCCAGCGCGCGTCGGTGGCGCTGCTGTCACATTGCGCGTCGGCCAGGCCGTCGCGGAAGTTGGCCAGGATGGTATGGCCGTTACGCGTGGTCGCCGGCGGCAACGCCGCAGCGTCCGTCGGCAGCGCATTCAGCCCGGCAAGGGTCTGCTCCAGTGCGGCGCCGACCGGCGCCGCCGCGGTCGCGGAAGGAGTCGCCGACGCGATGGTCAGCGTCAGCGCCGCGCTCAACAGCAGCGACCTCATGCGCGGAAATCGTCTTTCCAGCGCCTCAATTCGGCGAATACCTCCACTTCGTCGCGCGCGCCGCGGCCGAGCCGGGCGGCGACCGCCTGCTGGATCGCCGCCGAGGCGGTGCGCAGGAACGGGTTGGTCGCCATTTCGCTGGCGAGGGTGACGGGAACAGTGGGACGGGCAGCGTGACGCATGGCCTGGACTTCCTGATGGCGCTGCCGCAAGGCAGCGTTGGTGGGATCGACCGTGACGGCGAATGCCGCATTGGCCAGGGTGTATTCGTGTCCGCAGCACACCAGCGTGGCGCCCGGGAGGGCGGCCAGCCGTTGCAGCGAACCCAACATCTGGGAGGGCGTACCTTCGAACATGCGCCCACAGCCTAGGCTGAACAGCGTGTCCCCGCTGAACAGGTGGCCATGGCCGACATAGGCCACATGCGAGCGGGTGTGCCCAGGCACGGCAAGGGTCCGGAACTCCCATTCCAGCACCTGCACCGCATCGCCGTCGCCGACGTGCTGGCTGGCGAGCGGGATCCGCGGCTCGTCCGCCGGGGCGAACACCGGCAGGTCCGGCCAGCGCTCGCGCAGAACCGCCACGCCGCCGATGTGGTCGTCGTGATGATGGGTCAGCAGCACCGCGGATGGCTGCAATCCCTGGGCGGCTGCCTCGAATACCGGCTCGGCCTGGCCGGGGTCGACCAGCACGGCGCGGCCATCCGCGGCGGCGATCGCCCAGATGTAATTATCCTGGAATGCGGGCAGGGCGATCAGTCGCATAGAATTGGCACCATGCCTGCCGCCCCGTTCCCCCGTCAAGCCGCCGTCTCATCCTGGTTTGATACGGCGGTGGCGCAACAGCTGCTGCAGGCCGAGCAGCCGTTGATCCTGGACGCCTTGCTCGCTCGCCCCGCACAGCCCTGGTTGTGGCTGGCGCCGGTGCCGTTCGCGCCGCTGGCGCGCGAGCTGCCCGGGCGCGGCGTGCGCTTGCATCGCACCGCGCACGGCTATGCCGGCGACCTGGTGTGCACGCTGCCGTTGCCGCTGCCGTCGGAGAGCGTCAACGCGATCGTGCTGCAGCACGTGCTGGGTGCCGACGCCACCGCGTTGCTGGAAGAATGCGAGCGGGTGCTGCTGCCGGGCGGGCGCATCTGGCTGTTCGCACTGAACGCGATGAGCCCGTACCGGCTGCGCTGGCGCCGGCAGGGCCTGGTGGCGCGGCCGCCGGGCAGCTGGCGCGGCTTGCTGGCGCAGGCCGGGCTGCCGTGCGTCGAGCGCCTGCGCTACCTCGGGCCGGTGTGGCCGACCCGTGGCGGCATCGCGGCGGCGACGTCCGGCGCGCCGTTGCGCGCGGTGTGCATGCTGCAGGCAGAAAAACGCACCGCCGCCGGCATCGGCCCCATTCCGCTGCGCGCGCCGGTACGCTGGCGCGGTTCGGCCGCTTCCATCTGATCCTGGACGTACATGAAGACTGTTGATATCCATACCGACGGCGCCTGCCTCGGCAATCCCGGCCCCGGCGGCTGGGCCGCGCTGCTGCGCTACAAGGGCCTGGAGCGCGAAGTGGCCGGCGCCGAGGCGCACACCACTAACAACCGCATGGAGCTGATGGCCGCGATCATGGCGCTGGAGACGCTCAGCGAGCCGTGCCAGATCGTGCTGCATACCGATTCGCAGTACGTGCGCCAGGGCATCACCGAATGGATGCCGGGCTGGGTGCGGCGGCAGTGGAAGACCGCCGGCGGCGATCCGGTCAAGAACCGCGACCTGTGGGAGCGGCTGCACGCCGCCGCGCAGCGGCACACGATCGATTGGCGCTGGGTCAAGGGCCACAGCGGCGATCCGGACAACGAGCGGGTGGACGTGCTGGCGCGCAACCAGGCGCTGCGGGTGCGCGCCGGCGGCGCCGCGGTCGCGTCCTGATCCTTTCCACGATCCATCCTGCAGCGAGCGACATGCGTCAGATCATCCTCGATACCGAAACCACCGGCCTGGAATGGAAGAAGGGCAACCGCGTCGTCGAAATCGGCGCGGTGGAGCTGCTCGAGCGCCGTCCCAGCGGGCGCAACTTCCACCGTTACCTGCGCCCGGACTGCGACTTCGAACCCGGCGCCCAGGAAGTCACCGGCCTGACCCTGGAGTTCCTGGCCGACAAGCCGGAATTCCACGAGGTGGTGGACGAATTCCTGGCGTTCGTCGACGGCGCCGAACTGATCATCCACAACGCCTCGTTCGACCTGGGCTTCCTCGACTACGAACTGTCGCGGCTGGGCGCGTCCTACGGGCGCATCCTCGACCGCGCCACGGTCATCGATACGCTGCTGCTGGCGCGCGAGCGCTTCCCGGGCCAGCGCAATTCGCTGGACGCGCTGTGCAAGCGGCTGGGCGTGGACAACTCGCACCGGCAACTGCACGGCGCGCTGCTCGATGCGCAGATCCTCAGCGACGTCTACATCGCGCTGACCTCGGGCCAGGAGGAGATCGGCTTCGCCCTGGCCGACGACCGCGCCGGCGACCACGCAGATGGCCAGCGCGCGGCGTTCGACATGGCGATGCTGCTGCCGCGGCCGCGGGTGCTGCCGACCGCGTCGGAGCTGGAAGCGCACCAGGCGCGGCTGGAAAAGCTGCGCAAGAAGGCCGGACGTGCGCTGTGGGACGAGGCCGAGCCGGTGCTGGCCGAGGCCGTGGCCGGTTGAGCGGGGCGACGTCGTGCAGACGATCGTTCGCTGGCGCTGCTTCGGGCTTGCCCCGCCAGCTACCGGCGCGGCCATCGCGGCGAGCGTGGGGCGCAGCGCGCGCTGAGCGCAGCCGCGAATCGCGCGTGCCTGCCGTGGCCCGGCCTGCGCCGACAAGCGCGGGCATCGGCGCATCGGCTCAGTGGCAGCGCACCAGGATCGCGGTGATGTTGTCCGAGCCGCCGCCGTCCAGCGCGGCGGCCACCAGCGTGTCCACGCATTCCTGCGCGCTGCAGTCGTCGTGGCCGAGGGTGGCGGCGATGCCGGCATCGTCCACTTCCTCGGTCAGCCCGTCGCTGCACAGCAGCAGCTGCATGCCCGGGCGCAGTTCGCCGGTCATCGTGGCCACGTTGAGGTGCAGCGGATCGGTGACCCCCAGCGCCTGGGTGACCACGTTGCGGTGCGGATGCGCGCGCGCCTGCTCGGCGGTCAGCGCGCCCTGTGCGATCAGTTCCTGCACGTAGCTGTGGTCCTGGCTGAGCTGGGCCAGCTTGCCGTCGCGCCACAGATAGGCGCGGCTGTCGCCGACCCAGGCCACCTCGAAGCGGTTGCCCTGCACCCGCGCGGCGACCACCGTGGTGCCCATCGGCAAGCTGTCGTTGCGCCGCCGCGAGGCGCGGATGATCTCCTCGTCGGCGATGCGGATCGCCTGCGCCAGCGGCGTGCCGCCGCGCACCTCGCGGACGATGGCCTCGCGCGCCAGCGCGCTGGCGACCTCGCCGCAGGCATGGCCGCCCATGCCGTCGGCGACCAGCCACAGGCCGAGCTCGTTGTCGCCGTAATAGGTGTCCTCGTTGAGCTCGCGGCGCAGGCCGACGTGGGTGAGGTGTCCGAATTCGATCATTGCGTGCCCGCGGCCGGCCCGGCGTCCTGTCATTCAAACGGCATCATCGCGGCCAAGCGGACATCAGGCAATCGTTGGCCGTGCCGCAGGGCAGGCGGGGTTCATGGGGGTACGGGCGCTACCGGGCGACGCGGCGCTTGTCCGCGCGCGGCAGGGACCGTATGATGCACGCCCCCGGTCCGCCGGGGACCACCCGGGAAGGTGGCAGAGCGGTTGAATGTACCTGACTCGAAATCAGGCAGGCGTTTATAGCGCCTCGGGGGTTCGAATCCCCCCCTTCCCGCCAGTTTTCAGAAGGCCCCGTCAGGGGCCTTTTGTCTTTTGACGGCGCTCGCCATGCGGCGCCGACATGGCGTTAAGGCCTGCCCGTTACACTTCCTCTCAACTATCGCTTGGGTGTTCCCATGTCCGAAATTCTGGCCCCCGTGTCCTTTGGCGAACTGCTCGACAAGATCGCCATCCTGCAGATCAAGTCCGAGCGCATCGGCGATGCGGCCAAGTTGGCCAACGTGCGCGCGGAGCTGTCGGCGCTGGAAAAGACCTGGATGGCGCATCCGGCCGCCAGCGGCGACGTGGCCCGGCTGCGGCTGGAGCTGAAGGCGGTCAACGAGCGCCTGTGGGTGATCGAGGACGAGATCCGGATCAAGGAGAAGGCGCAGGCCTTCGACGAGGAGTTCATCAAGCTCGCGCGCAGCGTGTACTACGAGAACGACGAGCGCGCGCGGCTCAAGAAGGAGATCAACCTGGCGCTGGGTTCCAGCTACGTCGAAGAGAAGTCCTACCAGGACTACCGCGGCGCGGCGACCTGAGGAAAACATCCGGGAGGCGTCGTCGCCTCCCGGATGATCGGTGCGGCCGGGTGTGGACGGTCAGGTGCGGGCGACCAGCAGTCCGGTCAGCCGACGCACCAGCGGCAATGCCAGCAGCAGGGTGGGAAAGGCGATCAGCCACGACAACGCCCAGGCACCCAGCCATAGCGTGTACACGCCCGGCGCCAGGCCGACCGTGCGCAGCGTACTGATCATCGAGACCACGCAGGTCATCAGGATCGACAACAACAGCGGCATCACCCAGCCGGCATGGCGGGAATGCAGTTTGCGCGGGAAAAACCGAGGGGAACGGGACATGGTGCGAACTCCGTAAGCCGGTCGAAGCAAAGGCGCCACCCGCAGGCGCCGAGGCGCTGGCGGGAAACGGCCCCGGACGAATCCGGCGCGGTTGGCGCGTTGCTTGACGTAAACGCTTACGGCGGCGTCCGCAGACCGAAGTGGTGGCGAACGCGCGCCAGCATGGTAAGGCCGCGCTCGGCCGGCGCACAAGCCGGCCTACATGCCTTGGTCGGTGCGATAGCGCTCGAACGCGGCGATCGCCTCGTCCACGCCGATCAGCGCCATCACCTCGTCGAACTCGATCTTGCTGCCCCATTTCAGCTGCTCGGCCGGCTTGCCGAGGAACTTGCGCGCCGCCGCGTCGTACTTGTCCACGCAGTAGCGGATGTCCGAGTACGGGCCGCTGCGGCGGGGGTTGCTGGCCGCGTGCAGGCCCAGCACCTTGCTGCCCACGGCGTTGGCGATGTGCATCGGGCCCGAGTCGGGGGTCATCACCAGTGCGGCGCGCTGCAGCAGCGCCGGCAGCTGCTTGAGCGTGTCGCGGCCGACCAGATCCAGCAGCGGCGCGCGGGCGGCCGCGACGATGGCGTCGGCGGTGCTGCGCTCCAGCTCGCTGCGCCCGCCGCACAGCACCACCCGCCAGCCCTGCGCGGCGGCGTGGTCGGCGACCGCGGCGTAGCGGTCGGCGTACCAGTTGCGGCGCACGTGGCTGGAGCAGGGCGAGATCAGCAGCGCCGGGCGGCCGTCGTCGGGCCATTGCGCCTGCGCCCAGGCGTACGCATCGTCCGGGATCGGCAGGTCCCAGCGCACCTCGGTCTGGCGCAGGCCCAGCGGTTCGCAGAAGCTGCCGATCGCGTCGAGCACGTGGATGCCGGGGCGGTCGGGGATGCGTTCGTTGACGAACAGGCCGTGCAGGTCCTTGGAGCGGCTGCGGTCGTAGCCGATGCGGCGGCGTGCGCGGACGAACGCGGACAGCACGTTGGCGCGCAGCGCCACCTGCATCTGCAGCAGCGCATCGAAGCGCTGCGGCGGCAGTTCGCGGCGCAGCGCGCGCATGCCGGCCACGCCGCTGCGCTTGTCGTAGGCATGGAACACCACCCCGGGCAGGCCGTCGAGCAGCTTGTGCCCGGCCTTGTCGATGATCCAGTGCAGCGGCGGTGCGTCGGGCCAGGCGCGCTGCAGGGTGCGCACCAGCGGCACCACGTGGGTCACGTCCCCCAGCGCCGACAGGCGCAACAGGCACAGCGAAGGGAGCGTTGCTGCCATGGTGTTGTTAGACTCGCTGAATGGTTGCATTCGACGCCACCGAAGCGCTGACGCCGTACCGCGAGGGACGCGGCTATGGCGCCATTCTGTTCGACCGCCAGCGACTGCGGCAAGCCGAGCCGGCGCTGTTCTCCGCCGCGCACTGGGCCGAGCGCGCGCGGCCGGTGGACGAGGGTGGCCGCGGCGGCGCCTGGTTCGTCGATGCCCCGTTCGGCGCCAGCGTGTTGCGCCAATACCGGCGCGGCGGCCTGGTCGCCAAGCTCAGCCGCGATCGCTACTTCTGGTCCGGCGCCGACCGCACCCGCAGCTTCGCCGAATTCCGGCTGATGCGCGCGCTGATCGCACGCAAGCTGCCGGTGCCGGTGCCGCTGGCCGCCTGCTACCTGCGCCAGGGGCTGCGCTACCGCGCGGCGATCCTGATGGAGCGGCTGGAGGGCGTGCGCTCGCTGGCCGATCGCGCCCACGTCGCCGGCCGCGGCGCGCCGTGGGAGGAGGCGGGGCGGCTGATCGCGCGCTTCCACCGCGCCGGGCTGGATCACGCCGACCTCAACGCGCACAACATCCTGTTCGACGGCAACGGCCGTGGCTGGATGATCGATTTCGACCGCGGCGTGCTGCGCATTCCGGCCACGCGCTGGCGCGAGCGCAACCTCAAGCGCCTGCACCGCTCGCTGCTGAAGCTGCGCGGCGAGCGCAGCGTCGACGAGGTCGACAAGGACTACGCGCGCCTGCGCCGCGCCTACGACCTGGCCTGGAACCGGGGCTACTGATGGCCTGGGCGCTGCGCTTCCAGGGCGTCGGCAACGCGTCGGCGGTGGAACTGGGCTCGCCGATGGCCACGATCGAGCGCGACGGCGCGCCGTGGCTGAGCATCGACTGCGGTGGCGAGGGCCTGAGCGCCTACCAGGCGCACTACCGGGCGATGCCGCAGGCGCTGTTCGTCACCCATGTGCACCTGGACCACGTGGCCGGGTTCGAGCGGCTGTTCGTGGACGCGTATTTCTCGGCGCGGCGCGGCAAGGTGCGGCTGTACGTGCCGGCGCCGGTGGTGCCGCTGCTGCACAAGCGGGTCGGCGACTACCCGAACGCGCTGGCCGAGGGCGGCGCCAACTTCTGGGACGCGTTCCAGCTGGTTCCGGTGGGCGAGGCGTTCTGGCACGAGGGGGTGCGGCTGGAAGCGTTCCCGGTGCGCCACCATTGGCCGGAAACCGCCTACGGGCTGCGCCTGCCCGGCGCGCTGGTATGGAGCGGCGATACCCGGCCGATCCCGGAAATGCTGAGCCGTTACGCCAACGACGGCGAACTGATCGCGCACGACTGCGGCCTTCACGGCAATCCGTCGCATACTGGCGTGGACGACCTGGAACGGGAATATCCCGCCGAGCTGCGGCAACGCATGATGCTGTACCACTACGCCAGCGCCGAGGATGCCCAGGCCTTGCGCGCGCGCGGCCACCGCGTCGCGCGGCCCGGCGAATGCGTGGCCCTGGACGCGCCGCGCGCGCCGCAGGTGCCGGCGCCATGAACGCGCTGCTGCGCCCGCCGCTGCCGCCGCTGCCGGCCACGCCGCTGGATCGGCTGGGGCGGCCGCTGCGCGATTTGCGCCTGTCGGTGATCGAGGCCTGCAACTTCCGCTGCGGCTACTGCATGCCGGCCGACAAGGTGCCCGACGACTACGGCTTCGACGCGTCCTCGCGGCTGTCCTTCGAGCAGCTCGAGACCCTGGTGCGCGCGTTCGTGCGCAACGGCGTCAGCAAGCTGCGCCTGACCGGCGGCGAGCCGCTGCTGCGCCGCGACCTGCCCGAGCTGGTGCGGCGGCTGGCGCGCATCCCGGGCCTGGACGACCTGGCCATGACCACCAACGGCTCGCTGCTGGCGCGGCACGCGCAGGCCTTGCGCGAGGCCGGATTGCGCAGGGTCACGGTGAGCCTGGATGCGATCGACCCGGCGACCTTCCGGCATATGTCCGGCGGCCGCGGCGAGGTGGCGCAGGTGCTGGCCGGCATCGACGCTGCGGTGGCCGCCGGCCTGGGGCCGGTCAAGATCAATTGCGTGGTCCAGCGCGGCATCAACGACGACCAGGTGCTGCCGCTGCTGGCGCACTTCCGCGGCAGCGGCCACGTGCTGCGCTTCATCGAGTACATGGATGTGGGCACCTGCAATGCCTGGCGCCGCGAACGGGTGGTGCCTTCGGCCGAACTGCACGCGCGCATCGCCGAACGCTGGCCGTTGCGCGCGCTCGATCCGCACTACGCCGGCGAAGTCGCCGCGCGCCATGCCTTCGTCGACGGCGGCGGCGAGATCGGCTTCGTCAGCTCGGTCAGCGCGCCGTTCTGCGGCGATTGCCATCGCGCCCGGGTCTCGGCCGACGGCCAGCTCTACACCTGCCTGTTCGCCGCCGCCGGCACCGACCTGAAGCCGTCGCTGGGCGGCGGCGAGGACGCGCTGGCCGAGCGCGTGCGGGCGTTGTGGGGCCAGCGCGGCGACCGCTACAGCGAACTGCGCGGCGACGCGCGCGCGGCGCGCGGCAAGCACGTCGAGATGTTCCTGATCGGCGGATGAGCGGCATGGACAAATCGCTGGAAAACCGCTTGTTCGCGCTCGAGCTGGAGTTGCTGGAGCCGGCGACGCGCGCTTCGGTCGCGCGGGTATCGGCGCTGCTCGACGAGGCGTTCGTCGAGTTCGGCGCGTCCGGGTGCTGCATCGACAAGCCGGCGCTGCTGCAGGCATTGCCGGCCGAGGCCGGCGCGGTCCGCTATCGCGCGTTCGACTTGCAGGCATGCTGGCTGGCGCCGGACCTGGCGCAATTGCGCTACCGCAGCGAGCGCCACGAAGGCGACGGCGTGCCGGTACGGCATGCGCTGCGCAGTTCGCTGTGGCGCTGCCGCGACGGCGAATGGCGCATGCTGTTCCACCAGGGCACGCCGATGTCCGGCAATGTCTGAGCATGGTGCCGTGGGAGCGGCAGCGCAGCCTATGAGCGAAGAACAGGCCAAATACGCCGTCGCGGCGAGCAGGACGCTGACCCATCTGGACCCGCAAGGTCTGCCAACGATGGTCGACGTCTCGGCCAAGGCAGTCACCGCGCGCGTCGCGGTGGCCGAGTCGCGGGTGCGCTTTCCCGCCGCGGTGGCCGCGCAATTGCGCGCCGACGCGCTGCGCAGCGCCAAGGGCGGCATCGTCGACACCGCGGTGATCGCCGGCACCATGGCGGTCAAGCGCACCCACGAACTGATCCCGTTTTGCCACCCGTTGCCGATCGACGGCTGCCGCTTCGCGATCGACTGGGCCTCGCCGCAGGTGCTGCGCATCGAATGCACGGTGCGCACCGTGCACCGCACCGGCGTGGAGATGGAGGCGCTGACCGGCGCCAGCATCGCCGCGCTGACCGTCTACGACATGTGCAAGGCGCTGACCCACGCGATGACCATCGGCCCGGTGCGGCTGCTCGGCAAACGCGGCGGCAAGCGCGACGTCGGGAGCGCGGCATGAGCGTGCAGGTGACCGTGCTGTATTTCGCCAGCCTGCGCGAGGCGGCCGGCAGCGAGCGCGAGCAGGTGCGCACCGCGGCCGCCGACCTGCGCGCGCTGTATGCCGAACTCGACGCGCGGCACGGCCTGCGCTGGCCGCCGCAACGCCTGCGCGTGGCCGTGGACGGCGCCTTCGTGAGCTGGGACGAGGCGCCGCGCGACGGTAGCGAAGTGGTGTTCATTCCGCCGGTCTCGGGAGGCTGAGCGATGTCCACGCCGCAGCGGTTCCATCTTGCCGACAGCGCCCTGGACATCGCCGCGTTGCGCGCGCCGCTGGCGCACGCGCAGGCCGGCGCCTATGCCAGTTTCGAGGGCTGGGTGCGCGACCACAACGACGGCCGCGCAGTCGACGGCCTGCGCTACGAAGCCTACGCGGCGCTGGCCGAGGCCGAAGGCTGGCGCATCACCGACGAAGCGCTGGCCCGCTTCGACATCCTCGACCTGCGCTGCGTGCACCGCGTCGGCGACCTGGCGATCGGCGACCTGGCGGTCTGGGTCGGCGTGGTCGCGGCGCATCGCGGCGCGGCGTTCGACGCGTGCCGCTACGTCATCGACGAGGTCAAGGCGCGGGTGCCGATCTGGAAGCACGAGCGCTACCGCGAGGGCGACGCCGGCTGGCTGCATCCGGAGGCGTAGGGCAGGCCCGGGATGCTGGGCCATCGGCAGGCGCCGATATCGCGGCGATGACCTGACGAGACGTGGCGACCGGCAAGCGCATGCACGCGCCATGGGCGCACGAATTGGCCGGTGTGGCGTTCTTCGAAGAGATTAGGGTGGCGACCCCGCCGGCTGACCTCGGCGCCCGCGTCGATCGATACGCGCCGTGGGAATGCTGCCGTTGCGGGGATGGTTGCGCCGTCGCCACGGCCGGTGCCAACGACTGGCCAGGATCGACGCTTGCGGCACTGCGCGGGACACAGCCGCAGCTTGCCAGAACCCATCCGGTCGAAGTGACCGCATTTACCTGGCGGATGTGTTTTCAGAAAAAGGGTGGCGACCCCGCCGGCTGACCTCGGCGCCCGCGTCGATCGATACGCGCCGTGGGAATGTTGCCGTTGCGGTGATGGTTGCGCCGTCGCCACGGCCGGTGCCAATGACTGGCCAGGATCGACGCTTGCGGCATGGCGCGGGACACAGCCGCAGCTTGCCAGCACCATCCGGTCGAAGTGACCGCATTTTATCTGGCGGATGTGTTTTCAGGAAAGGGTGGCGACCCCGCCGGCTGACCTCGGCGCCCGCGTCGATCGATACCGTTGCTGCCTTCCGGCCCTGGCGGAGTTTTCGACCTAGCGTCGCGAGGGGCCGACGGGGCCACCATAGAGACGAAACCGCGCCGTGGCGCGGTCTTTCCCTTTGAGTTCTTTCGCCGGTGGCGAAGAAACCCTGCGAGGGAAGCGCAATTCGAATCTGGCGGAGAGAGGGGGATTCGAACCCCCGAAGCGCGGTTTAGACGCTTACACACTTTCCAGGCGTGCTCCTTCAACCACTCGGACACCTCTCCGGGCCTGCCGGCGCGACTAGCCGACGGCAGGGGCGGGATTCTAGCCGTCGCGGGCGCCGTTCACAAGGACGGCGCTTTGCGGAGGCGGGGGCGTGCTGCGGCGCCGGCCCGGATTGCGGGAGACTGCCGGCCGGTCGTCGTCCGGGCTCCGCGGCGACGGGCCGGTCCGGGCGCCGCCGCTGAACGATCGAACTGGCGCGGCGTGGCACAATGGCGGTTCAGATGAAGACGGTTGCCTGATGTCCTATCTCGTTCTCGCCCGCAAGTGGCGCCCCAAGCGTTTTGCCGAGCTGGTGGGGCAGGAACACGTGGTCCGCGCGCTCACCAATGCGCTGGACAGCGGGCGCGTGCACCACGCGTTCCTGTTCACCGGCACCCGCGGCGTCGGCAAGACCACCATCGCGCGCATCTTCGCCAAGTCGCTGAACTGCGAGCAGGGCACCAGCGCCGATCCGTGCGGGCAGTGCCCGGCGTGCCTGGACATCGATGCCGGCCGCTACATCGACCTGCTGGAGATCGACGCCGCGTCCAATACCGGCGTGGACGACGTGCGCGAGGTGATCGAGAACGCGCAGTACATGCCCTCGCGCGGCAAGTTCAAGGTGTACCTGATCGACGAGGTGCACATGCTGTCCAAGGCGGCGTTCAACGCGCTGCTGAAGACGCTGGAGGAGCCGCCGGAGCACGTCAAGTTCCTGCTCGCCACCACCGACCCGCAGAAGCTGCCGGTGACGGTGCTGTCGCGCTGCCTGCAGTTCAACCTCAAGCGCCTGGACGAGGAGCAGATCCAGGGGCAGATGACCAGGATTCTGGCCGCCGAGCAGATCGAGGTCGATGCCTCGGCGATCGTGCAGCTGGCCAAGGCCGCCGACGGCAGCCTGCGCGACGGCCTGTCGCTGCTCGACCAGGCCATCGCCTACGCCGGCGGCGCGCTGCGCGACGACGTGGTGCGGGCGATGCTGGGCACGGTCGACCGCACCCAGGTCGGGGCGATGCTCGAGGCGCTGGCCGATGGCGACGGGCAGCGGCTGCTGCAGGTGGTCGCCGCGCTGGCCGAGTTCTCGCCGGACTGGGGCGGGGTGCTGGAGGCGCTGGCCGAGGCGTTGCACCGGATCCAGGTGCGGCAGCTGGTGCCGGCCGCGGCGGTGGCGGGTCTGGACGGTCTCGATCCGGCGCCGTTCGCCGAGCGCCTGCGCCCGGAAATCGTGCAGCTGTGGTACCAGATGGCGCTGAACGGGCGCCGCGACCTGTACCTGGCGCCGAGCCCGCGCGCCGGATTCGAGATGGCGGTGTTGCGCATGCTCGCGTTCCGCCCGGCCGGCGCGGCGCCGTTGCCGGCCGCGTCCGGGTCGGGCACGACGACCGAAGGCCGTACGCCTGCGGCGCCGGTGGCCGCGGCACCGGCCGCCGCTTCGGCAAGCGTCGCGGCGCCGTCTGCCACGGTCGCGGCGCCCGTCGCACCGATGATGGCGCCCGCGCCGACACCCGCCGCTGCCAGGCCGACGCCTGCGCCGGTTGCGACGGCCGCAGTGCTGGATCCGCCGTGGGACACCGCGGCACCACCGGCACCTGCGCAGGCCGCGCCGGCAGCGACCAACACCGCGCCGCCGGCGCCTGTGCCTGTGGCCGAGCCGGAAATGGCGATGGTGCCGCCGCTGGCCGCGGCCACGCGCACGCCGCCGTCTGCAAGCGCGACGCCGCGCGTGCTGCACGCGGCCGAGGACTGGCTGGAGCTGGTCGCCGATTGCGGCCTGACCGGGCCGTCGCGGCAGCTGGCGGCCAACGCGGCCTTCGTCAGCCACGCCGAGGGCGTGCTGCGGCTGTCGCTGTCGGCGGGCTTCGAATACCTGCAGTCCGAACGTTCGCTCGGCGAACTGGCCACGGCGCTGGCCGATGCGCTGGGCAGCAAGCCGAAGATCGTGATCGAAAGCGGCATCGAAGTCGATGCCGAGACCCTGCACGAGCGCTCGCACCGGCAACGCGGCGAGCGCCAGAATGCGGCCGAGACCGCGTTCATGCGCGACCCGGCGGTGCAAGCGCTGCTCCAGCAGCAAGGCGCGCGGGTCGTTCCCGATTCCATCCGCCCATACGAAGAGTAGAACGCATGCGTGGCAACATCGCCCAATTGATGCAACAGGCGCAGAAGATGCAGGAAAACCTGCAGCGCGCGCAGGAAGAACTGGCCCAGCTGGAAGTCACCGGCACGGCCGGCGGCGGCATGGTCAGCGTGACCCTGACCGGCGCCAAGGAATGCCGCAAGGTGCGGATCGATCCGAGCATCCTCTCCGACCAGGAGATGGCCGAGGATCTGATCGCCGCCGCCTTCAACGATGCCTCCAACAAGATCGATGCCGAGTCCAAGCAGCGCATGGGGTCGGCCACCGCCGGCATGCAGTTGCCGCCGGGCATGAAGCTGCCGTTCTGACATGCCCAACGGCAAGCCAGGCGATCATCCGCTCAGCGACCTGCGCTACGGGCGCGGCACCGGCTACGGCGAGGCGTTCGACGCGCTGGCGCTGGCATTGCTGGAGCGTCCGGGCGCGCACCACGAGGAAGTGGAGCACATCGTGAGCTATATGCCCGGGTTCGGGATGGTGTCGCGCGAAGAGATGGACGCTGCGGTCGCGCAGGCGCTGCACCGGTTGCGCACGCTGCGCGACGGCCTCGACGGCGCGCAGTCCGAGACCGCGCAGGACGCATGAGTTCGCCGCTGCTCGACCAACTGATCGAGGCTTTCAGGATCCTGCCGGGAGTGGGCCAGAAGTCGGCGCAGCGCATGGCCTACCACGTGCTCGAACGCGAGCGCGAGGGCGGGCAGCGGTTGGCGCACGTGCTGGCCGAAGCGGTGGAGAAGGTCGGCCACTGCGCGCACTGCCGCGATTTCACCGAGGCCGAGATCTGCGCGATCTGCGCCAGCCCCAGCCGCGATCGCCAGCAGCTGTGCGCGGTGGAGTCGCCGGCCGACCGCCTGGCGATCGAGCACGCCACCGGCTACCGCGGGCTGTACTTCATCCTGCAGGGCCGGCTGTCGCCGCTGGACGGCGTCGGCCCGCGCGAACTCGGCCTGGACAGCCTCGGCGCGCGCCTGGCGCAGGGCGAGATCGCCGAACTGATCATCGCCACCAATTCCACCGTCGAGGGCGAGGCCACCGCGCACTACCTGGCGCAGCTGGCGCGCCGGCACGGGGTGCGGCCGAGCCGGCTGGCGCAGGGCCTGCCGCTGGGCGGGGAACTGGAGTACGTGGACCGCGGCACGCTGTCGCATGCGTTCGGCAGCCGCAACGAGGTGCCGCAGGGCGGCGCAGGCGAATGACGGCCTGCGCTGCGCGGGCAGTGCCTGCGCGCTGCCGAATTCGGCTATAACGGCTGCCCCTTTCCGCTATCCGCATCGGCCCATGGATACCATCTTCGGCAAGATCATCCGTCGCGAAATTCCCGCCAGCATCGTCTACGAGGACGATGCCGTGCTCGGCTTCAAGGACATCGCGCCGCAGGCGCCGGTGCACGTGCTGTTCATTCCCAAGCAGGTGGAGATTCCCACCCTCGACGACCTGGCGCCGGAGCAGGCCACGCTGGTCGGCAGGCTGGTGCTGGCCGCGGCCGCCTATGCGCGCGAACAGGGCCTGGCGCAGGATGGCTACCGGGTGGTGATGAACTGCCGCGAGCATGCCGGGCAGACCGTGTTCCACCTGCACCTGCACCTGCTGGCCGGAGCCCCGCTGGGCCGTTTCGGCACGCCCTGATCGCGGTGCCTAAGTCGCCGTCGCGGGCGATTCGCCGCGACGTCGACGGCCAAACGAAAACGCCGCTTTTCAGCGGCGTTTTCTTCTCCATCATGGCACAACGCGTGCCGGCAGCGGGCTTACCACCAGCCGCGGCCGCCCCAGCCCCAGCGCGGGCCCCACGGATCCCACGGACCCCAGGGGCCGTACGGGTAGGCGGGCACCACCTCGACCTGGCGCACCACCGGCCACAGGTAGACCACGTCGGCGTCGATCTTCGGCAGGCGATAGTCGTACTCGCCGATGCGGGTGCTCTCGTAGCCGGAGACGTGACCGATGAAGGTCACCTCGCGGCCGGGCTCGAACACCGCCGGGTCGTAGAAGCCGGAGCGGCAGGCGACGAAGCGGCCGTCGCTGGCGTCGGCCGAATCGCTGTCCGGGCGGCCGCTGGCGCTCAACGGCCGTCCCAGCATCTGGAAGCAGGTAGCGCCCTGGCCGGGCTTGGTCTGGATGATCTTGCCGCCCCAGCGCACCGCGGCGCCGACCTGCTGGCCGGTGACCGAATCGCGCGGGGTGACGGTGGCGAACTGGCCTTGCAGCGGCTTGGGCGCGGTCGCGCAGGCGCTCAGGGCGAGAACGGCCATGACGGGGAACAGCAGTCGGATCTTCATCGAGATGCTCCGGTATGCGGACGGTGCCTGCGCAGGTCGCGCAACAATGAAGCCCTGTCCGAATCAGCGCCAGCGTAGCGCGAATCAGCGAAACGTTGGCTGAGCGAAAGCAACGCGTTTGCCTCCATCACCTGCTGTACACGCGCCGCCCACTCCAGCGCCGGTTCGTGCGTCTCGCGGCCCAGGCCGAGCCGCGCGTAGCGCCGGCCCAGCCGCCGCCAGGCGCGCAGTAGCGGGTCGCGCTCGCGTTCGCCGCGGGCCAGCAACCAGGCCATCCAGCCCAGCAGCAGCGCGGCGAAGCCGGCGAACAGCGCGACCAGCTGCGCCGGCTCCAGCTTGGCGATGCCGAAGTTGCTCAGCAGCCGCTGCTGGCGGTTGGCGTCGAAGGACAGCACCAGGTCGTTCCAGCCGCGGCGCAGCCAGTCGCCGACGTCGCGCAGCTGCCAGTCGGTGCCGCCGCCCTGCGCGCCGGCGCCACTGCCGAGGCGGTCTTCCAAGGTGTCGTAGATACGCTCCGGGGCGACCGCGGCGGTCGGGTCCACGCGCACCCAGCCGCGCTGCGGCAGCCACACCTCGGCCCAGGCGTGGGCGTCCATGCGCCGCACCACCCAGTAGTCGCCGAACGGATTGCGGGTGCCGCCGGCATAGCCGGTGACCACCCGCGCGGGGATGCCGGCGCCGCGCATCAGCACCACGAAGGCGGAACTGAAGTGCTGGCAGAAGCCGGCCTTCTGCTGGAACAGGAATTCGTCCACGCCGTCGCGGCCGGACAGCGGCGTCTCCAGGGTGTAGGCGAAGTCGCGGCGGATCCACTGCAGCGCGCGCGCGACGATCGCCGCGTCGTCGGCGCCGACCTGTTGCCGCCATTGCCGGGCCAGGGCCAGGGTGCGCGGGTTGTAGCCCGGCGGCAGCGCCAGCGCGCGCTGGCGCTGGGCCGGCGCCAGGGCGGTCTCGAAGCGCAGTGGCGGCGCCGAGCGCAGGCGCCAGCGGCTCAGCGCGCTGAGCGGGCGCTCGCTGATGAGCACATAGTCGGCGGAGGCGGCGGTGCCCTGCGGCGCCTGCAACGGCAGGTCCAGCGCGACCAGCTGGCGGCGGTCGGTCGGCTCGACCTCGATCTCGTAGTCCCAGACGGCGGTACCGGACTGCACCGCCGGCGTCGGCAGGAACGCGTTGCCGCGCGCCGCGCGCCAGGTGCCGCCGTCGAAATCCCACAGCACCGGCCCACGCCAGTAGCGCTGCGCCGGCGGCGGCACCCGGCCGAAGAACTGCACGCGCAGCGCCGGGGTGTCGTCGGCCATCAGGTCCAGCCACTGCCCCGGGCTCATCGTGTCCGACAGGCCGGGCCGCGCCAGCGCGCGTTCCGGCACGCCCCACAGCGGCGAGCCCAGCCGCGGGAACAGCCAGAACGCGGCCAGCGCCAGCGGCAGGCCGAGCGCCAGCAAGCGGCCGACGCCGCGCAGCTGGCCGCGCAGCGGATGGCTGCCGCTGTGTCCCTCCTGGTCGGCCAGGCGCTGCATGCACAGCAGCGCGGCGATCACCGCGGCCAGCGCCAGCAGCATCGTCGCCGGGCCCTGGTCCAGCAGGAACGCGGCGAACGGCGCGAACAGGGCGAAGCCGAGCAGGCTGCGCGCGTCGCGCAGCGTCTTCAGCTCCGACGGCTTGATCGCCAGCATCGCCGCGAGCATCGCGCAGCCGGTATCGCGGCCGAAGCGCATGCCGACCTGCCAGTAGATCGCCGCCAGCATCGCCGCCACCAGCAGCAGCCGCAGCGCCGCCGGCAGCGGCCGCCACGCCGAGCTGGCGCCGATCAGCAGCGCGGCCACGGCGAACAGCAGCGCCAGCGCGTCGGGCAACTGCAGCAGCAGCGGCAGCAGCGACAGCAGGCCGGCCGCGAGCGCCCAGTGCCGGCTGCTGTCGCTCAGCGCGGGCGAGCGCGATTCAGCCATTCGGCAGCAACGCCAGTGCGCGCAGGCACAGGTGCCGGTGCTGCGGCCCGCGGCCCGGCCCCAGCGGCGGCTGCCCCGGCAGCAGCAGGCGATAGCGGCGGCCGTCGCGCTCGGCCTCGTTGACCCAACGCGCCAGTCGCGCGATGCGGCGTTCGTAGGGCAGCGTCGGCAGCGTGCGCCAGTCCAGCACCACGTCCACGCCGATCGGACGTTCGTATTCGCGGACCAGCAGGGTGTCGCGGCGCGCCGAATGCTTCCAGGAGATCGCGCGCGGCGCATCGCCGGCGCGGTACGGGCGCAACTGGTGCAGTTCCTCGCCCAGCGCGTGCAGGCGGGTCTGGGTCGGGGTGCCGTCGCCGCAGGGCAGCGGCGGTCCGTCGCTTTCCGGTTGCGGGTAGACCAGCAGCGGCGTGTCCGGCCAGAACCAGGCCCAGGCGCGCAGCAGGCCCAGCGGCTGGGTGGTGGAAATGCGGATGCGCTGCAGGTCGAGCCAGCCGCGGCGTTCGGTGGGCAGGTCCAGGTCGGCTTCGCTGCCGCCGTCGCCGTGCAGGTCCAGGTAGGTGTGGCGGCCGGCATGCGTCACGCGCAGGCCGCGCCGCTGGCGGGCGTCGTCGGCGGCCAGCGCCAAGCGCAGCCGCAGCGGCGTGCCGGCCGCCACCGGCTCGGCCGACAGTGCGTCCAGGCGCAGCCCCGACAGCTGCAGGTGGGCCATGATCGCGCTGGCGATGGCGGCCGCGCCCAGCAGCATCGCCAGCAGCAGGGCGGGGTTGTTGTTGTAGTTCAGCGCGCCGAGCAGCATCGCGCCGAGCAACAGCGCCAGGAAGCCGCCGAATGGGGTGGGCAGGATGTAGATCCGGCGCCGGTCCAGGCGCACCGGCAGCGTCTCGGGATCGCGCGGCCGCGCCAGCCGTGCCAGCGCCTGCCGCCACTCGCGCAGCCGTGCCCGCATCGGCCTCAGTCCACCGCCACGCTGTGCAGGATCGCCTTGGCCAGCGCTTGCCCGGAGGCCGATTCCTGTTCGGCCACCAGCCGGTGCTCGGCCACCGCCACGAACAGCGCCTGCACGTCCTCCGGCAGCGCATGCGCGCGGCCCAGCAGCAGCGCGTGCGCCTTGGCCGCGCGCAGCAGCGCGATGCCGGCGCGCGGCGACAGGCCCACGCGTACGCCTGGGTGCTGGCGGCTGCGCGCCAGCAGCGCCTGTACGTAGCCGACCAGCGCGTCGCTGGCGTGGATCTGCTCCACGCTGTGCCGCAGCGTGGCCATGTCGGCGTCGCTGAGTTGCGGCTGCGCCTGGGCGATCAGGTCGCGGCGGTCGCTGCCGCTGAGCAGTGCGCGTTCGGATTCGGCGCTGGGATAGCCCAGTGCCAGCCGCAGCAGGAACCGGTCCAGCTGCGAGTCGGGCAGCGGGAAGGTGCCCGACAGGTCCACCGGGTTCTGCGTGGCGATGACGAAGAACGGCGCCGGCAGCGGATGGGTCGTGCCGTCCAGCGTCACCTGCTGTTCGGCCATCGCTTCCAGCAGCGCGCTCTGCGTGCGCGGCGGCGCGCGGTTGATCTCGTCGGCGAGCAGCACGTGGGCGAACACCGGGCCGGGATGGAACTGGAACTGGCGCGACTGCGCGTCGTACACCGACACGCCGAGCACGTCGGCCGGCAGCAGGTCGGAGGTGAACTGCACGCGTTGGAAGCTCAGGCCCAGGCTCGCGGCCAGCGCATGCGCCAGCGTGGTCTTGCCCAGCCCGGGCAGGTCCTCGATCAGCAGATGTCCACCGGACAGCAGCGCGACAAAGGCCATGCGCACCTGTTGCGGCTTGCCCAGGACCAGCGCGTTGACCTGCTGCTGGGCCTGCGCGAGCGCCTCGCGCAGCGTATCGGTTAGCATTTCCGGCAAGCGGGACGGAGTAGGCATCGCATTCTCGCAACGGGTTTAGGGGAGTCTAAAGGCAATGCAAGGCGAACAACGTGCACGCGGCACCTTCATGGTGCTGTGGACGCTGGTCACCGCAGCCAAGCTGCTGGCGGCCGCGCGCCTGCCGTTGTTCGTCGATGAGGCGTTCTATTGGCAGGAAGGCCAGCACCTGGCCGCCGCCTATTCGGACCTGCCCGGGCTGACCGCCTGGCTGGCGCGGCTGGGCGTGGCGCTCGGCGGCGAGCACCTGCTGGCGCTGCGCGCGCCGTTCCTGCTGGTGTCGGCGTTGATGCCGTGGCTGATCGCGCGCATCGCCACGCGCTGGTTCGGCGCGGTGGCCGGTTGGCGCGCCGGCAGCCTGACCTTGCTGATGCCGCTGTCGGGCACGCTCGGCATCCTCGCCCTGCCGGACGTGCCGATGGCGCTGGCGACGATCCTGTGCATGGACGCCAGCGCGCGGCTGCTGCGCCAGATCGATGCGATGAGCGCGGTGGAACTGGCGCTGGGCCTGACCCTGGGCGCGCTGAGCCACTACCGCTTCGCCGGGGTGATCGGGGTGGGCGCGATCGCGTTGCTGCTGATCCCGCAGGGCCGGCGCATGCTGCGCGATCCGCAGGTGTGGGTGGCGCTGGCGATGGGCATCGTCGCCTGGCTGCCGTTGCTGGCCTGGAATGCCGACAACGGCGAAGCCGGGGTCAAGTTCCAGCTGATCGATCGGCATCCGTGGAGCTTCCAGCCCGTCGGCATCGCCTTCGTGCTGATCCAGGGGCTGCTGGTCACGCCGCTGCTGGCGGTGGCGATGTGGAAGGTGGCCCTGGTGGCCACGCGCGGCGGCGGCAGTGGCGGGGCGCGCGTGCAGTGGCGCTATTTCGGCCTGCTCGGCGGGGTGTCCACGCTGGGCATCTTCCTGTTCGGCTTCTTCACCGACGCCGAGCGCATCAGTTTCCATTGGCCGCTGCCGGGCTACCTGGCGCTGCTGATCGCCGCGCCGGTGATCCTCAGCGGTTGGCCGAAGCGGTTGCGCCGCGCGACCTGGCTGCTGACCGGGATCGGCCTGGTCGGCGCGTTCGGCTACTACCTGGCCGTGTCGGTGCCGTCGGTGCGCGAACATGCCGCCGGTGACAAGTACTACCCGCGCAACTTCGCCGGCTGGCAACCGCTGGCCTCGGCGGTGCGCCGCGAACTGGCGGCGATGCCGCCCGGCACGCAGGTGCTGGCCGACAATTTCAAGGTCGGCGCCGAGCTCGGTTTCGAACTGGGCGATGCCGACATCCAGGTGTTGCCGCATCCGTTGAACGACAAGCACGGGCGCAGTGCGCAGCTGCGCCAGTGGGGGCTGCTCAGCGACGGCCGGCGCGATGGGCCGCGGCTGCTGGTGCTGTCGCCCAGCGACATGAAATACCGGCTGCTGCTGCAGCGCTATCACGCGGTCTGCGCGCTGGTCGGCCCGCTGCCGCCGCCGAAGGTGGTGTCCAGCGATCACGGCAGCCAGCGCTTCCTGCTGTTCGCGCTGCCGGCGCAGCGCCTGCCGGGGCCGTGCACCACGCCGGCGATGGCCTGGTTCAACACCCCAGTTGTGGGCGACAAGGTGGCGCGCCACTTCGAAGTCTCCGGCTGGGCGTTCAAGGACGGCGTGGGCATCGCCCGCGTCGAGGTGCTGCTCGACGGCAAGGTCGCCGCACAGGCGCGGTATGGCGAGGCCTACGACGTCACCGCGTTCTGGAAGATCTCCACCGATCCGGGCCATCCGCACGTCGGCTTCCGCGCCGAACTCGATGCCAGCGGCCTGGCGCCGGGCACGCATTGGCTCGGCCTGCGCCTGCACGGCCGCGACGGCAGCGTCGAGGATTGGTGGGAGCAGCCGATCGAACTGCGCCGCCGCTGAGATAGCATGGCGCGCCTTTCCACGCCCGCCGCGCAGGACCGCACGCCGCCCATGCCCAGTTCTTCCTCCGCCCACGACGCGGCCCCGCCGCGGATCGCGGTGCTGGTTCCCTGCCACAACGAAGCGGCCACGATCGGCCGGGTGGTCGCCGACTTCGCCGCCCAGCTGCCGGCGGCGAGCATCCACGTGTTCGACAACAACTCCAGCGATGCCACCATCGAGCGCGCCCGCGCGGCCGGGGCGCAGGTGCGGCAGGTCGCGCTGCAGGGCAAGGGCAATGTGGTGCGGCGCCTGTTCGCCGACGTCGAGGCCGACGTGTACGTGCTGGTCGACGGCGATGCGACCTACGACGCGGCGATGGCGCCGGCGCTGATCGCGCGCCTGCTGCATGATGGCCTGGACATGGTGGTCGGCGCGCGGCGCAGCGACGAGGCCGCCGCCTATCGCGCCGGACACCGCTTCGGCAACGTGCTGCTGACCCGCTGCGTGGGTTTCCTGTTCGGGCGCAGCTTCGACGACATGCTGTCCGGCTACCGGGTGTTCTCGCGCCGCTACGTGAAGTCGTTTCCGGCGCATGCGGCCGGCTTCGAGACCGAGACCGAACTGGCGGTGCATGCGCTGCAGTTGCGCATGCCGGTGGCGGAGGTGGACACCGCCTACGGCGCGCGGCCGCAGGGCTCGCAAAGCAAGTTGCGCACCTGGCACGACGGCACCCGCATCCTGCTGACCATCCTGCGCCTGTTCAAGGCCGAACGGCCGTTGCTGTTCTTCTCGCTGGGCTTCGGCGCCTGCGTGCTGCTGGCGCTGGGCCTGGCGGTGCCGCTGGTGCTCACCTACCTGCACACCGGCCTGGTGCCGCGCTTCCCGACCGCGATCCTGTGCTCGGCGCTGGTGCTGCTCGGCGTCCTGCTGCTGGCCTGCGGGCTGATCCTGGACACGGTCACGCGCGGCCGGGTCGAGGCCAAGCGCCTGGCCTATCTGGCGATCCCGGCGTTGCCGTTGCCGCTGCCGTCGGCGCACGCCGCGGCGCCGCTTGCCGACAACGCATGAACGCGGCCATCGCCACGCCGCGGCGCCCGAACCGCCGCCAGCGCCTGCTGCGCGCGCTGGATCGCCGCTTCGCCTTCCACAGCCGCGGCAACGTGATCGCCGCCGGCATCGCGGTCGCGCTGCTCGGTGGCCTGCTGTCGCTGCTGCTGGGCCAGGACGCCAACTGGGACCTGCGCAACTACCATCTGTACAACGGCTATGCCGCGCTGCACGGCCGCCTCGGCGTGGACATGGCGCCAGCGCAACTGCAGAGCTACTTCAATCCGCTGCTGGACGTGCTGCACTACGCGTTGCTGACCGGCCTGCCCGCACCGCTGGCCGGGTTCGCGATGGGCGCGCTGCACGCGCTGGCGTTCCTGCTGCTGGCCGGCATCGTCTGGCAGGTGCTGGACCCGCGCCTGGACCGCGCGCGGCTGGCGCCGTGGCTGGCCCTGGCCGGCATGTGCAGCGCCGCCTTCCTGTCCGAATTCGCTGGCACCATGGCCGACAACACCAGCGCGCTGCCGGTGCTGGGCGCACTGCTGGCCGCACTGCACGCGCAGCGCCGGCAGCAGGCGGCCGGGCAGGGCGTGGCGATCGCGTGGTGGGCGCTGGCCGGTGCGCTGCTGGGCCTGGCGCTGGCCTGCAAGCTGACCAATGCGCTGTTCGCGCTGGCGTTGGGGATTGCAGCGCTGGTCGCTGGCGGTCGCGCGCGGCAGCGCCTGGGCGGGGCCGCGGTGCTGACCGTGGTCGCCATGGCCAGCTTCGCGGTGCTGGCCGGGCCATGGCTGCTGAGCGTGTGGAAGACCTTCGGCAATCCGCTGTTCCCGCAATTCAACAGCCATTTCCTGGCGCCGCTGGCGCAGCCGGTCGCGCTCAGCGATACACGCTGGCTGCCGAAGGGCTGGCTGCAATGGCTGAGTTGGCCGCTGCTGTTCTCGGCCGAGCCGAACCGGGTCAGCGAAGTCGCCCTGCGGCAGATCGTGTGGCCGCTGCTGTACCTGCTCGGCCTGGCGGCGCTGCTGCTGTTCGCGCTGCGCCGGCCGCGCCGGTCCGTGGCCAATAGCGACGTGGTCGCGCCGGCGTGGCGCGCGCTGCTGGTGTTCGTCGTGGTCGCGTTCCTGGCCTGGCAGTCGGTGTTCAGCATCCAGCGCTACCTGGTGGTGCCGGAGTTGCTGGCGCCGCTGGTGCTGTGGGTCGGGCTGCGGCGGCTGCTGCCGTCACGCATCGCGGCGCCGGCGGCGCGCTGGACGCTGATCGCCTGCGCGCTGGTCGCGCTGCAGGGCTGCGGCGACTGGGGCCACGAGCGCTGGGCGCGCGCCGCGTTCCGGGTGCAGGCGCCGCCCCTGCCGCAGCCGGCGCGCAGCCTGGTGCTGCTGGTCGGCGACGCACCGCAGTCGTGGCGCATCCCGTTCCTGCCGGCGCAGGCGGCGTATGCGTCGGTGGCGTCCAATTTCCCCGAATCGCCGGCCTATGCCGCGCGCGTGCAGGCGCTGCTGGCCGAACGCGGCCAGGCCTATGCGTTGCTGCCGGCGACGGTGGACCGCAATGCCGAACGCTTGCTGCGGCTCAATGCGCTGGCCGCGCGCCTGGGCCTGGACCAGGGGCCGGATTGCCGGCTGATGCGGCGGCTGGCGCGCAAGCCGGTACGCGCGGCGCTGGTCGAGCGCGCCGGTCGCTGCCGGTGGGCCATGCTGCCGGAACGGACCATCGACATCGCCGCCGGCGACCGCCAGGCGCTGGCGCTGGCCGACCAGCAGTTGGCGCGCTACGGCCTGGCGCTGCAGCCGGGGACCTGCACGGTGTACGCGTCGTGGGTCGGGCAGGCGCGCTTCCCGTACCAGTGGTGCCGGGTCGGCCGGCGCTGACCGGCTCAGGGCAGCACGTAGCCGGCCTCGCGCAGCAGCCCGGCCAGGGCGATCAGCGGCAGCCCGACCAGCGCGGTCGGGTCCTGGCTGTGGATCGCGCTGAACAGGCTGATGCCCAGGCCTTCGCACTTGAAGCTGCCGGCGCAGTCCAGCGGCTGCTCGGCGGCGACGTAGCGGGCGATCTCCTCGGCCTGCAGGTCGCGGAAGCGCACCTCGGTCAGGTCGCAGGCGCGCAGTGCGCGCTCGCTGCGCAGCAGGCACACCGCGGTGTGGAAGCGCACGCTGCGCCCGGACATCGCCGCCAGCTGCGCGTGCGCGGCGGCGGCATGGCCGGGCTTGCCCAGCGGCTGGCCGTCGAGTTCGGCGACCTGGTCCGAGCCGATCACCCAGGCGTCGACGGCGCCGGCCGCGACCGCCGCGGCCTTGGCCAGGGCCAGGCGCTGCGCCAGCGCCAGCGGCGCTTCGCCGGGCAGCGGGGTTTCCTCGACCTGCGGGCGGACGCTGTCGAAGGGCAGGCGCAGGCGCTGCAGCAGCTCGCGGCGATAGACGGAGGTGGAGGCCAGGATCAGGCGCGGCATCGGCGGTCGGGCAGGGCGGCGGGTTGCCGGGGCCGGCAGTCTGCGGCGGCATGCCCAGCCGGGCAAGCGGGCCGCCGGGCGGTCAGAATGACGAGCGTGGCAGGCCGGCAGCGACAGGTTTGACAGCGCCCCCGCCAGTCCTTAACATTCTGCGGCTTATGTCCGCGAACGTGCCCGAACTGTTGGATGCCTGGCGGATGGTCGCAGCGCGCAGGGTCTTCGAAGACCGCCTGCCGCTCTCGGCGATGACCCGTCTGCAAGGCAGCCTGGCCGATACCGAAGGCGAATGCCGCTACACGCTGGAATTCGGCCGCGACGCTGTACTGCAAGTGTCCTACGTCGAACTGACGCTCGAAACCGCGCTGCCGCTGATCTGTCAGCGCAGCCTGCAGCGCTTCCTGCTGCCGGTGTCGAGCGTGCAGCGGCTGGGACTGATCCGCAGCGAGGCCGAGGAGGCCGCGCTGCCGCCGGATTACGAGGCCTTGCTGGTGCCGGACGACGGCATGCTGCGGCCCGCCGATCTGGTCGAGGACGAGTTGGTGCTGGCGGTCCCGCTGGTGCCGGTGGCGCCCGGAAGCGAGGCGGTCGAACAGGACTGGCCGGCGACCGAGGAAGAGGTGAGCAAGGCCAACCCGTTCGCGGCGTTGGCGGCGCTGAAGAAACAGTAGCGGTCGGCCCGCCGGCCCGCTGCCTGAGGTTGTTGCCGGACGCGCGCGTCCTGCGCGACGTAATGACGACAGATGTAAACGAACCGAGTTTGGAGCAATCCCATGGCTGTGCAGAAATCCCGTGTCACCCCGTCCCGCCGCGGCCAGCGCCGTTCGCACGACGCCCTCAGCGCCAAGCAGCTGTCGACCGATCCGACCAGCGGCGAGATCCACCTGCGCCACCACATCACCGCCGACGGCTACTACCGCGGCAAGAAGGTGATCGTGACCAAGACCTCGCAGGTCGAAGAAGATTGATCCGTGCCCGTCCATCGCACCGCGGCGGACGGAGTCACCCATCTTCACAGGCCGCGCCACCGTGGGCGGCCTGCGTAACAGGCAACAGGAATCAGCATGAGCAAGCGGATCTATTCCAGGATCGCGGGCACCGGCAGCTATTTGCCTGAAAAGGTGTTGACCAACGACGATCTGTCGCACATGGTCGACACCAGCGACGAATGGATCCGTACCCGTACCGGCATCCGCGAGCGGCATATCGCCGCGCCGGGCCAGACGGCCGGCGACCTGGGCTACGAAGCCGCGCTGAAGGCGATCGAAGCGGCCGGCATCGATGTCGCCGCGCTGGACATGATCGTCGTCGGCACCACCACCCCGGACCTGATCTTCCCGTCCACCGCCTGCCTGATCCAGGCGCGGCTGGGCGCGGTCGGTTGCGCCGCGCTGGACGTCAACGCCGCCTGCTCGGGCTTCGTCTACGCGCTCAGCGTGGCCGACAAGTTCATCCGCTGCGGCGACGCCAAGACCGTGCTGGTGATCGGCACCGAGACCCTCAGCCGCATCGTCGACTGGACCGAGCGCACCACCTGCGTGCTGTTCGGCGACGGCGCCGGCGCGGTGGTCCTGCGTGCCGACGAGGACACCGGCATCCTCAGCACCCATCTGCATGCCGACGGCAGCAAGAAGGAACTGCTGTGGAACCCGGTCGGCATCTCCACCGGGCTCGGCGACGGGACGGGCGATGCGTCGGCCGGCGGCATCCAGATGAAGGGCAGCGAGGTGTTCAAGTACGCGGTCAAGGCGCTGGACGCGGTGGTCGACGAGACCCTCGACGCCAACGGCCTGAACAAGGGCGACCTGGACTGGCTGATCCCGCACCAGGCCAACCTGCGCATCATCGAAGCCACCGCCAAGCGGCTGGAGCTGTCGATGGAGCAGGTGGTGGTGACGGTGGACATCCATGGCAACACCTCGTCCGCCTCGGTGCCGATGGCGCTGGACGTGGCGGTGCGCTCCGGCCGCGTGCAGCGCGGCCAGCTGCTGCTGCTGGAAGCCTTCGGCGGCGGCTTCACCTGGGGCTCGGCGCTGCTGCGCTACTGAGCCCACGGGTTGCGGCGGCACCTGGCCTGCGGGCCGCGTGCCGTGCGCTGCAGGTACACGCGGCGTGGCCGCTCGCTCCGGATCCGCAATGCAGCGGCGATAGCGCCCATTCACGTCGGCGGTGAACACGACTGAGTGGGCAGGGCGGCGCATCCGCGTCAGTGGCTGGCGAGCTGCGCCTGCCGCGGCGGCGCCAGCGTCCGCACCGGTCACTGCATCGCGAATCGGGCCGCCGACACATGGCGCGGCGTGTCGCCGGGTAAGGGTATCGCCGGGGAAGTGCATCGGCGATTCTCGATGCGCGAAGCGCTTCTGCGGATGTCGATTTCCGCTGCCGACGGTCGTCGTAGGAGAGCAGGCCAACGCGCCTGCGCTCCTGTCCTGTCCGAGGTGACGACGATGCCACTGCAGCTCTACGCCCATCCGTTCTCGTCCTACTGCCAGAAGGTCCTGGTCGCGCTGTACGAGAACGGCACGCCGTTCGAGTACCGGTCGCTGTCCGCCGACGATCCGCAGCCGATGGCCGAACTGACCGCACGCTGGCCCTTCGGCCGCTTCCCGCTGCTGGTGGACGGCGAGCGGACGGTGGTCGAGGCCACGATCATCGTCGAGCATCTGGCCTTGCACCATCCCGGCCCCGTGCGCCTGCTGCCGTCCGATCCGCGCGCGGCGCTGGAGGTCCGTTTCATGGACCGCTTCTTCGACAACTACATCTCCACGCCGCAGCAGAGAGTCGTGTTCGATCGCCTGCGGGCCGAAGGCGAGCGCGATCCGCGCGGGGTCGCCGACGCCCGCGCCACGCTCGACAAGGCCTATGCCTGGCTGGAGACGGCGATGGCCGGCCGCACCTGGGCGGCGGGCGACGATTTCAGCCTGGCCGATTGCGCCGCGGCGCCGTTCCTGTTCTATGCGGACTGGACGCATCCGATCGACCCCGCGTTCGCAAACGTCCTCGCCTACCGCAAGCGCCTGCTGGCACGGCCCTCGTTCGCCCGCGCGGTGGACGAAGCGCGGCCGTACCGGGCGCTCTTTCCGCTCGGCGCGCCCGATCGCGATTGAGTGGGTCCCGGCGGCGGGACTGCGCGCGATCCTGACCAGGGACGCCGCTACGGCGGCACGCTGGCCGGACACGCTGCAGCGCCGCCACGGCACTGCCGCTCGTCCTGTTCAGCCTCCTAACCGGGATCTGCAGCACAGGCGGCATGGCGACGGGCCGCCAGGCGCACATACGCCCGGGTACAGACGTACGGCCGGTTTCGCCCGTATCATCGCCGCTCGATTTTTGCAGGGCGGATCCGCGTGACCGATTCCACACTAGCCTTCGTTTTCCCCGGCCAGGGTTCGCAATCGCTGGGCATGCTGGCCGAACTGTCGGAGCTGCACCCGCAGCTGCGCGACAGCTTCGTCGAGGCCTCCGACGGCGCCGGCGTGGACCTGTGGGCGCTGACCCAGGGCGGCCCCGAGGAAATGCTCAACCGCACCGAATACACCCAGCCGGCGCTGCTGGCGGCGAGCGTGGCGCTGTGGCGGCTGTGGCTGGCCCAGGGTGGCGCGCGTCCGGCGCAACTGGCCGGGCACAGCCTGGGCGAGTACAGCGCGCTGGTCGCGGCCGGCGCGCTGTCGCTGCACGACGGCGCGCACCTGGTGCGCCTGCGCGGCCAGCTGATGCAGGACGCGGCCCCGGCTGGGGTCGGCGCGATGGCCGCGGTGATCGGCGCCGAGGACGCGCTGGTCGAGGAGGTCTGCGCGCAGGCCGCCGGCAGCCAGGTGGTGGTCCCGGCCAACTACAACTCCCCCGGCCAGGTGGTGATCGGCGGCGACGCCGCGGCGGTCGAGCGCGCGTTGGCGCTGCTGGCCGAGCGCGGCGTGCGCAAGACGGTGAAGCTGGCGGTCAGCGTGCCTTCGCATACGCCGCTGATGCGCGAGGCGGCCAACCGCCTGGCCGAGGCGATGCGCGGCCTGGCCTGGCACGCGCCGCAGCTGCCGGTGGTGCAGAACGTCGACGCCCAGGTGCACGACGGCGTCGATGCGATCCGCCAGGCGCTGGTCGAGCAACTGTACCTGCCGGTGCGCTGGACCGGCTGCGTGCAGGCGCTGGCCGCGCGCGGCGCCACCCGCGTGGCCGAATGCGGCCCCGGCAAGGTGCTGACCGGGCTGGTCAAGCGCATCGACAAGTCGCTGGACGGGCGCGCCCTGGCCACCCCGGCCGACTTCGCCACCGCGCTCGAGACCTGGGCCGCCTGATGCCGCTGCCGCACGCGTGCGGGCATGCCCGCGGCGGCCTCCTTTCCCCCGGCGCCTGGCGCGCCGTCCGTCCCCCAAGGAACAGCAGATGAGCAAGCCATTGCAGGGCGAGATCGCCCTCGTCACCGGCGCCAGCCGCGGCATCGGCGCGGCCATCGCCGACACGCTGGCCGCGCAGGGCGCCACCGTCATCGGCACCGCGACCTCCGCCTCCGGCGCGCAGGCGATCGGCGAGCGGATGGCCGCCAACGGCGGCCACGGCCGCGCGCTGGACGTTACCGATCCGGCCGCGGTCGAGGCGCTGATCGAGGCGATCGGCAAGGAATTCGGCGCGGTCTCGATCCTGGTCAACAACGCCGGCATCACCCGCGACAACCTGCTGATGCGGATGAAGGAAGAGGACTGGCAGGCGATCATCGACACCAACCTGACCAGCGTGTTCCGCACCTCCAAGGCGGTGCTGCGCGGCATGATGAAGGCGCGCAAGGGCCGCATCGTCAACATCGCCTCGGTGGTCGGGGTCACCGGCAATCCGGGCCAGGCCAACTACGCCGCGGCCAAGGCCGGGATCATCGCCTTCTCCAAGTCGATGGCCAAGGAAATCGGCTCGCGCGGCATCACCGTCAACGTGGTCGCGCCCGGCTTCATCGACACCGACATGACCAAGGCCCTGCCCGAGGCGCAACGCACCGCGCTGCTGGACCAGATCGCGCTCGGCCAGCTCGGCCAGCCGGCCGACATCGCCAACGCGGTGGCGTTCCTGGTCGGTCCCGGGGCCGGCTACATCACCGGAGAGACTCTGCATGTGAACGGCGGAATGTACATGCCGTAAGCCTGCGGCGCAGGGAACGCGCCTAAGTGGCTGATCGACCGGCATTTGTGCAGCGATGCAAGGGCCGGGCGGTTTCCACTACACTATCCAACGCGGCCATCGCAGCCCGATGGCGTTTCGAACCACCACTACTCCATCTGGAGCGATATCCCAATGAGCACCATCGAAGAACGCGTCAAGAAAATCGTCGTCGAACAACTCGGCGTCAAGGAAGAAGAAGTCACCAACAGCGCATCGTTCGTCGATGACCTCGGTGCCGACTCGCTGGACACCGTCGAGCTGGTGATGGCGCTGGAAGAAGAGTTCGAGTGCGAGATTCCGGACGAAGAAGCCGAGAAGATCACCTCGGTGCAGCAGGCCATCGACTACGTCAAGGCGCACGTCAAGAGCTGATGCTCCGTTCTCGATCGCGATCGGCGCCTGCGTGGGTCCGGTCCGCGTGACAATCCCATGGGGCCGCGCATGCGGCCCTGTGTTTTTACAGCGTCAACGCCGCGCGCATCGCGGCGAGGAGATTTCGCAATGAGCCGTCGCGTCGTCATAACCGGCATGGGCCTGGTATCGCCGTTGGGCAATGACCTGGCCAGCAGTTGGGAAGGAATCGTCAACGGGCGTTCCGGCATCGGCCCGATCACCCAGATCGATGCGTCGCAGTTCACCACCAAGATCGCCGGCGAGATCAAGGATTTCGATCCGACCAAGTACATGTCCTCCAAGGACGCCAAGAAGATGGATTCGTTCATCCACTATGGCGTCGGCGCCTCGCTGATGGCGCTGGACGATTCGGGCCTGGTGATCGACGACAGCAACGCCGAACGCATCGGCGCGATCCTCGGCTCGGGCATCGGCGGCCTGCTCGGCATCGAGGAGCAGACCATCAAATTCCATGAGGGCGGCGCGCGCAAGATCTCGCCGTTCTACGTGCCCAGCACCATCATCAACATGCTGCCGGGGCAGGTGAGCCTGCTCAAGGGCCTGAAGGGCCCGACCTTCTCGGCGGTCTCGGCCTGCGCCACCTCCAACCATTCGATCGGCACGGCGATGCGCATGATCCAGCACGGCGACGCCGACGTGATGCTGGCCGGCGGCGCCGAGCGCGGCTCCTCGCCGACCTCGGTCGGCGGCTTCTGCTCGATGAAGGCGATGTCCACCCGCAACGACGATCCCACCGCCGCGTCGCGGCCGTGGGACAAGGGCCGCGACGGCTTCGTGCTCGGCGACGGCGCCGGCGTGCTGGTGCTGGAAGAGTACGAACACGCCAAGGCGCGCGGCGCGCGGATCTACGCCGAGCTGGTCGGCTTCGGCGCCAGTTCCGACGCGTTCCACATGACCGCCCCGAGCGAGGACGGCGAAGGCGCCGCGCGCAGCATGGTCGCGGCGATGAAGGACGCCAAGCTCAATCCCGAGCAGATCGATTACCTCAACGCGCACGGCACCTCCACGCCGCTGGGCGACCTGGCCGAGACCCTGGCGATGAAGCGCGCGCTCGGCGACCACGCCTACAAGACCATGGTCAGCTCGACCAAGTCGATGACCGGGCACCTGCTCGGCGCGGCCGGCGGCGCCGAGGCGATCTTCTCGGTGATGGCGATCCACGCCGGCATCATCCCGCCGACGATCAACCTGGAAGAGCCGGGCGAAGGCTGCGACCTGGACTACGTGCCGAACGTGGCGCGCGAGAAGAAGATCGATGTGGCCATGTCCAATGGGTTCGGCTTCGGCGGGACCAACGGGACGTTGGTGTTCAGGCGGCTTTGAGGTTGCGGGAGTCGGGACTGGGGACCGGGGACCGGGGACCCGGTCGGGACTCGGGACTCGGGACTCGTAGAGCCTATTTGCTGGTTTGAATCGCGAGCTGGTTTTTGGGCGCGCCTTTTTCTGATGCGGAAAAGGCGTCCGTACCGCGGGAACGGGCGCGTCCGCGGTTGCGCCTGCGTCCTCCCTGGCGGCGTCGCATCACCTCCCATCCTCCCGCCGGATTCCTGATGCTGCGTACCGTTCCCCTGCCGGCCGACACCGATCTGCTGGCGCTGCATCGCCTGGCGCCGCAGCGCTATCCGCTGCTGCTGGAATCGGCCGCGTCGGGCACCGCGCAGGGGCGCTGGGACCTGCTGCTGGTCGCCAGCGGCGAGGGCCTGCGCCTGGAGCGCGACGGTGTGACCCGCGACCTGCACGGCGCGCCGCTCGCGGGCGATTTCCTGGCGGTGCTGGACGCGCAATGGCACGCCGAACGCTGCGCGCGCGACGAACCGCGCTGGCCGTTCCGCGGCGGCTGGGCGCTGCTGCTGGACTACGAACTGGCGGCGCAGGTCGAGCCCGTGCTGCAGTTGCCGCAGGGACAGGCGCCGGCGCCGGTCGCCTTGGCCCTGCGCTGCCCGGCCGCGCTGCTGCGCGACCATGCCAGCGGCGAGTGCGTGGCGCTGGCGGAGACCGCGCATGCGGGGCTGCTGGACCAGGTGCTCGCTGATCTGCGGGCCTTGCCCGCTGCCGCGCCGCTGCCGGCCTGGACCCCGCCGCTGGCGATCGACGAAGACCCGCCGCAGCGTTTCGTCGACGGCGTGCGCCGCATCCTCGACTACCTGCGCGCCGGCGACGTGTTCCAGGTCAACCTGTCGCGGCGCTGGTCGGCGCGCTTCGCCGCCGCTGTGGACCCGGCCGCGCTGTACGCGCAGCTGCGCCGCGCCAATCCGGCGCCGTTCGCCGGCCTGTTCGTTGGCCATGGCCGCGCGGTGGTCAGTTCCTCGCCGGAACGGCTGGTGTCGGTGCGTGGCGAGGTGGTCGAGACCCGGCCGATCGCCGGCACCCGCCCGCGCGCGCCCGGCGACGACGAGGCCGCGCGCATCCGCGAACTGGTCGGGCACCCCAAGGAACGCGCCGAGCACGTGATGCTGATCGACCTGGAGCGCAACGACCTGGGCCGGGTCTGCGCGCCGGGCAGCGTCGAGGTCGACGAGCTGATGACGGTGGAGAGCTACGCGCACGTGCACCACATCGTCAGCAATGTGCGCGGACGGTTGCGCGACGGCGTCAGCCCCGGCGAGGTGATCCGCGCCACCTTCCCCGGCGGCACCATCACCGGCTGCCCCAAGGTGCGCTGCATGCAGATCATCGCCGAGCTGGAACGGACCCCGCGCGGCGCCTACACCGGCGCGTTCGGTTGGCTCAACCGCGACGGCGACATGGACCTGAACATCCTGATCCGCACCGCCGAAGTGGACGGCGCGCAGGCGCATTTCCGCACCGGTGCCGGCATCGTGGTCGACTCGCAGCCCGAACGCGAGCTCGACGAGACCCGGGCCAAGGCGCGCGGCCTGCTGCGCGCGCTGGAACCGTGAGCGGCACGCGCGCGATACCGGCCGGTGCCGGTCGCGCGGTATCCTGCACCCCGTTGAATTCGCTTCGAGGTGGTCGTGGCTTGGGCTAAACGCGGGTGTCTGACCCTGCTGGCGACGTTGCTGGTGCTTGCGCTGCTGGCCGCCGCGGCCGGTGCGTGGTGGTGGCAGGGCTACCGCGCCTTCTCCGAGCGGCCGCTGCACGCGGCGCAGCCCAGCGTGGAAGTGGCGCGCGGCGATTCGTTCAACGGCATGCTGCGCAAGCTGCGCGCGGCCGGGGTCGAGCAGGGCAGCGACCTGCAATGGCAGCTGCTGGCGCGCCAGCTCGATGCCGCCGGCAAGCTCAAGGTCGGCGAATACGCGCTGCAGCCGGCGCTGACCCCGCGCGAGCTGCTGCTGCGCATGCGCAAGGGCCAGGTGATCCACTACCGCTTCACCATCGTCGAAGGCTGGAACATCCGCCAGCTGCGCGCGGCGCTGAACGCGGCCACGCCGCTGCGCCACGTCACCACCGAGCTCAGCGACAGCGAACTGATGGCCAGGCTCGGCCAGCCCGCACAGCACCCGGAGGGCCGCTTCCTGCCGGAGACCTACCTGTACCAGCGCGAGGACAGCGATCTGGACGTGCTGCAGCGCGCCCATGCGGCGATGGACAAGGCGCTGGCCGAGGCCTGGGCCGCGCGCGCCGCCGACCTGCCGCTGCAATCGCCGGAACAGGCGCTGGCCCTGGCCTCGATCGTGGAGAAGGAAACCGGCCTGGCCGCCGAGCGGCCGCAGATCGCCGGCGTGTTCGTGCGCCGCCTGCGGCTGGGCATGAAGCTGCAGACCGATCCGACCGTGATCTACGGCATCGGCAGCGCCTACGACGGCAACATCCGCAAGCGCGACCTGGAGACCGACACGCCGTACAACACCTACACCCGCGCCGGCCTGACCCCGACCCCGATCGCCATGCCCGGCCGCGACGCGCTGCGCGCGGCGACCAACCCGGCGCCCGGCGACAGCCTGTACTTCGTCGCGGTCGGCGACGGCAGCGGCGCGCACGTGTTTTCCGCCAGCTATGCCGAGCACACCGCGGCGGTGGCGCGCTACCTGCAGCGCCTGCGCGCGCGCAGCGGCGCGGCGGTGACGCCATGAGCGAGGCCGTGCTGCGCCACCATCGCTTCGTCAGCCTGGAAGGCGGCGAGGGCGCCGGCAAGACCACCGCGATCAACGCGATCCGCGACTGGCTGCAGGCGCAGGGCCACGAGGTCGTACTGACCCGCGAACCCGGCGGCACGCCGCTGGCCGAGCGCATTCGCGAGCTGCTGCTCAACAACGCGCCGGCGTTGCAGCCGGCCGAGCCGCTGGCCGCCGAGGCCGAACTGCTGCTGGTGTTCGCCGCGCGCGCCCAGCACGTGCGCGAGGTGATCCGCCCGGCGCTGCAGCGCGGCGCCTACGTGGTCAGCGACCGCTTCACCGATTCCAGCTACGCCTACCAGGGCGAGGGCCGCGGCCTGGACCGCGCCTGGATCGCCGACCTGGAACGGCGCGCGGTCGGCCTGCAGCCGGGGCTGACCCTGCTGCTGGACCTGGACGTGCAGATCGGCCGCGCCCGCACCAGCGGCCGCGACCTGTGGCCGGACCGGATCGAGAGCGAGCAGGACGATTTCTTCCAGCGCGTGCGCGCCGGCTTCCGCCAGCGCGCCGCGCAGGACCCGCAGCGCTTCCGCACCATCGACGCCAGCCAGCCGCCGCAGGCGGTGGCGCACGATGTGGCCGCCGCGCTGGCGGCCTGGGTGCAGCAGGAGCGCGCGCCATGAGCGAGCTGTCCTTCGCGCCCTGGCAGCAGCGCGCCTACGAACAGACCGTGGCCGCGCTCGACGCCGGCCGGCTCGGCCATGGCCTGCTGATCTGCGGCCCGGACGGCCTGGGCAAGCGCGCGGTGGCGCTGAAGCTGGCCGCGCACGTGCTCGGCCAGGGCGAACCGGCCGCGAACCTGCGCAGCGCGCAGCTGATCGCCGCCGGTACCCATCCCGACCTGCAGCTGATCTCGTTCATTCCCAACCGTACCGGCGACAAGCTGCGCACCGAGATCGTCATCGAACAGGTGCGCGAGATCTCGCAGAAGCTGTCGCTGACCCCGCAGTACGGCATCGCCCAGGTGGTGGTGGTGGATCCGGCCGACGCGATCAACCGCGCCGCCTGCAACGCCCTGCTCAAGACCCTGGAAGAGCCGCAGCCCGGCCGCTACCTGTGGCTGATCAGCGCGCAGCCGGCACGGCTGCCGGCGACCATCCGCAGCCGCTGCCAGCGCCTGGAGTTCAAGCTGCCGCCGGCCGACGAGGCGATCGCCTGGCTGCTGGCCCAGGAGTTCCCGGAAAAGACCGCGCGCGAGGCGCTGGCCGCCGCGCGCGGCCACCCCGGCCTGGCCGCGCAGTGGCTGCGCGAGGACGGCCTGAAGCTGCGCCGGCAGGTGGCCACCGACCTGGAGCAGGTCGCCGCCGGCAAGCTGGGCACGGTCGAGGCGGCGCAGCGCTGGAGCGGCGACGGCCTCGCCGAGCAGCGCCTGGGCCACGCCGCCGACCTGGCGCTGGCGCAGGCCTCGCAGGCTGGCTTGACCGACCCGGCGCGATTGCACAAGCTGGCGACCTGGTTCGACGCAGCCAACCGCACCCGCGACCTGCTGCGCACCACCGTCCGTGGCGACCTGGCCATCGCGGAACTGTTGTTGGCCTGGCGCGATGGCGATCGCCCGGTCCGGAGAGGGGGACAACGATGAGTGCGATGAGCGGACGTCAGGGCATCCTGTCGCTGGCGGTGAAAGACAAGGCGGCGCTGTACAACGCGTACATGCCGTTCGTGAAGAACGGCGGCATCTTCGTGCCCACGCCCAAGCGCTATTTCCTGGGCGACGAAGTGTTCCTGCTGCTGACCCTGCCCGATTCCAGCGAGCGCCTGCCGGTGGCCGGCAAGGTGATCTGGGTGACCCCGATGGGCGCGCAGGGCAACCGCACCGCCGGTATCGGCGTGCAGCTGCCGGACAACAGCGAAGGCGAGACCATCCGCAACAAGATCGAGACCCAGCTGGCCGGCACCCTCAACGCCGACAAGCCCACCCAGACCATGTAGCGGCCGCGCCGGCATGGCGTCCGCGGGGACCGTTGACGCCAGCCGCAACGCCCCTATAATGTGCGGCTCGCGACACGGGCGGTTAGCTCAGCGGTAGAGCATTGCCTTCACACGGCAAGGGTCGCAGGTTCGAACCCTGCACCGCCCACCACGAAATCAAGATTTTACGAGAAGCCGGCCTAGTGCCGGCTTTTTCGTATCTGCACGGTAACCCGGTCCAGATGCGCGAATCCAATGCTGGCGGGAGTCGCCGTAGAAGCGATCACTACCGCAGTGAACGCATGCCGGTGACTAACGGATTGCGCTTGCAAGTAGGCGCCCTGCAGCGGCAGTTGGAACCCGCATCGCCGGATCCGTTCGGTGCGAACGCGCTGCGACTGGACCCAGCGGAGCTTTTGCGTTTTCTGCGCGATGCGCAGGGACGCCTGACGGGCTTCGAGTTCGATGGCGAGCGGTATTTGACACAGCCGTAAGCGTTGCCGGAACAAGGTAGAAGCAACGGCCAGCCAGGCGCGATCGCCAGGCGGATTCGCCCTACCGGGCCAGCCCACGTGTTCGCAGCGCGCGTCGGCCATTTCGTCGGCCTTATCCTCGTTTTGTCCGAAGGCACCCGCCCAGGTATTGGTCCGGTTCCATACTCGCGGCCGTTCCATCATGCCGGGGTACATCGTGCGAAACCTCTTCCGTTCCGTTACCTATCGCTTGCTTGTCGGTGTGCTTGTCTTCCTCTGCGCGGCGATGCCGCTGCGGGCGCAGTCGCAGGCGACGCCACTCGAAGACTTCATCGCTACCTATGCCGCGCAACACGGCTTCAGCGGTACTGTCCTGGTCCAGCAGGACGGCAAGCGGCGATACCAGCGCAGTTTCGGCCTGTCCAGTGTCCAGTACGGCGTCGCCAACGGCGACCAGACCCGGTACTGGATCGCTTCCATCACCAAACTGTTCACCGCCACCCTGGTGCTGCAACTGCATGAAGAAGGAAAACTGGACCTGCAGGCGAACGTGGCCAGCTACCTGCCCGATTACGCCATCGCCGGTGCCGACCGTATCACTTTGCATCAGCTTCTCAACCACACTTCCGGACTGCAGAACTTCGACCAGGTGAAAAGCTTGGAGCAGGCGTTGACCGGGGGCTTGCCGACCTACCAGTCGCCCTATACCAGCGATCGGTTGATAAGAAAATTCTGCAGCGGACCGCTACTGCATGCCCCGGGCACGACGTTCGACTACAACAACGGCGATTACCTGATCCTGGGCAAGGTCATCGAACGCGTCACCGGCAAAGCCTACGAGCAGGTGCTGCAGGACCGGATTCTGAAGCCGCTGGGACTGACCCATACCGGCATGCTGCGCCATGAAAGCATCGTCGAAGGCCTGGCCTCCACCTACTCGTATCGCGAAGACCTCAAGTCCCTGTCCAACGACTTCCCGGTCTATCCGGAGAACTGGTACTCCGCCGGCGCGATGTACTCCACGGCCGAAGATGTGCTCAGGTTCTCGGACGCGCTGTTCGGGTCCGGCCTGTTGCGCAAGGAAAGCATCGCCCGGCTGACCACCCCCGGGCTCGACGACTACGGTTATGGCCTGTGGGTCTACGAGACGCGGATAGGCGCCGCCAAGCACCGCGTCGCCAAACGTCCCGGCCGGATCATGGGCGCGCAGGCGCAGCTGTATCGTTTCCTCGACCGCGACCTGACCATCGTCATTCTCGCCAATACCGCCAACACCGACCTGGACGAATTCGTTTCGCGGATAGGCAAGGCCGCGGTCGGTTCAAAGTAGTGCGTGCGATGACTGTTCGCGCGGCCCGAGCCGCCCCTGTTCGTGATATCTGCGAAGATGATGCGATGCGGTCGAAATTTCTTGGAAAGATTCGTTGATTCCCATGCATACGGATATTGATACGCTTTCGATTGACGGCTATCGCGCGTTTCAAGCGCGCGTGAAATGCTGGGTCTGCTCACATCACGCGGACCGCACGGCACTGCCAATCTGCCATCAGTGATGATTGAGCCGAGTGTGTTAGCGCGAGTTCGAGCGCGATAAAGTGGCCGCGGCGTGGCTGTCATCAGCATGTTCGGTCCCGGTCGCTGCAGACCGAGTACGCGACTGAACTAGAGCGAGCGGCCTCGGCCCGTTGGCATTGATCATCCGATTCCAACCCGTACCCAGCGCGGACTGACCAGCCCTGGCTCCCCTTCGGCTCACGAATCGCTCACGGCCGCTATAGATACTCCGGCCATGCCTGAAGGTCCTTCGATCGTCATCCTGAAAGAAGAGGCGGCCGCGTTCGCGGGTCGCAAGGTGCTGCGGGTGTCCGGCAACAGCAAGCAGGAGCTGGCGCGGATGCTCGGCCGCAAGATCCTGTCGCTGCGCAGCTGGGGCAAGCACTTCCTGATCGAGTTCGACGGGTTCAGCGTGCGCATCCATTTTCTGCTGTTCGGCAGCTACCGGATCAATGCGCGCAAGGAGGCGCCGGCGCGGTTGAGCCTGGGTTTCGCCAAGGGCGAGGAGCTGAACTTCTACGCATGCTCGGTCAAGTTCATCGAGGGCGCGCTGGACGAGGCCTACGACTGGCGTGGGGACGTGATGAACCCGGACTGGGACGCGGCGCAGGCGCGGCGCAAGCTGCGCCTGCGGCCGCGCACGCTGGCCGCCGATGCGTTGCTGGACCAAGACGTGTTCGCCGGGGTCGGCAACATCATCAAGAACGAAGTGCTGTTCCGCATCCGCGTGCATCCGGAGAGCGAGGTCGGGGCGTTGCCGCCGCGCAAGCTAGCCGAGCTGGTGACGCAGGCGCGCGAGTACAGCTTCGACTTCTACAACTGGAAGAAGGCCTTCGTGCTGAAGAAGCACTACCAGGTGCATACCAAGACCACCTGTCCGCGCGACGGCCATCTGCTGACCTATCGCAAGCAGCTCGGCAAGGCGCAGCGGCGCGCGTTCTTCTGCGAGCACTGCCAGCGCCGCTATGCGCTGGATGCTTCCGATGTCGGTGCGTCTTAGAATGCAAGGGCATTTTCGGCCGGTGCGTTTGCACGCGGGTGCGGACGCGGCGGTACGCTTCGCTGTCGCGCGATCCGGTGCCAAGACGCTAGAGCGCAGGGCATTGCAACCGTCGGAACGCTAGCGCCCCTCAGGGATCCAGCGCCAGTTCGTCCCCGCCAAGCCGGCGGATTCCCAGTTCGGTCTGCAGGCCGGCCCAGCCGCTGTCGGTGATGTGGATCGTGCGCGCGCCGTCGACGCGGCGCAGCCAGTGCCTGGCGCAAAGCAGGCCAAGCAATGCGGTACCCAGCGGCCCGGCGAGGTGGTGCTTGCGTTCGGTCCAGTCCAGGCACTGCCGCGCAACGCCGCGCCTGGCTGGGGCGAGGTGCGAAAGCTCCAGGCCCATCCGCGAGAACCAGACGGCGCCTTCGGCGGAGACCGCATAGCGCTTGTCGTCTTGTGCGACGAGCAGCGCGCGCCGCTGCAGCGCTTCGGTCACCGCCACACCCAGTCGCCCCGCCAGGTGGTCGTAGCAGCATCTGGCGAAGGCCAGCGATTGCTGATTGCGCCCGGCTTTCCGGCATCGCGGTGCGGCGGGCGCGGCGAGGGTCGCCAGGTTTTCCAGGACGGACGCGACGTGGGAACCGGCCAGCCGGTAGTAGCGGTGGCGGCCCTGCGCCTCGACCGCCAGCAATCCGCCGTTCAGCAGTTTCGACAGGTGCGAACTCGCTGTCTGCGGGGTGACGCCGCCCGCAAACGCGAGTTCGCCGGCCGGCAGTGCGCGTCCATCGATCAGCGCCATCAACATGGCGGCGCGGGCGGGATCGGCGATGAGGAACGCGGTCGCGGCAAGCTTGGGCTGTTCGACCGGCATCGTGTCGGCTCCTGATGGACGCGGCCATCATAGGCCGCACCTTGCCGGAACGCTTCGGCACGCATCGAATCGACAGCGCGCCCATGTTCCTAGACTGCGGTGCACGACATCGGAGTGCCTGCATGAGCGAAATCGAAGCGCGGTCGAACGGGGCGGAGGGCGATGTCCGCTTCGTCTTCGAGCAGTGGCATCGCAGCGTGGTCGAGCGGGACCTGGAGGCGCTGATGGCGCTGTATGCGCAAGACGCGATGCTGGAAACGCCATTGGCGTATGTGGCGTCCGCGGAGCGGCGAGATGGAAGGTTGCACGGACGCGAGGCGATCAAGGCGTTCTTCGCAGCATCGTTCGCACAGCCCGAAAACGGCCTTGGCCGCTGGTATCGCAGCGGCCGCTGCCATGCTTCCGGCCGCCAGGTGGTCTGGGAATATCCGCGAGAAACGCCGGACGGCGATCAGGTCGACCTGGTGGAGGTCATGGATCTCGATGCGCGCGGCCTGATCGCGTGCCATCGGGTGTACTGGGGCTGGAAAGGCGTGCAGACGCTGCTGTCGGCGCTGGGCAGGTAATCGCAGTCGGTACCAGGCGACCTGCGGCGCAACCCGGATTGGCAACATCCATCAACTGCTCGATTCAGGGTGGCGGGGCAGCCATTGACGACAATCGATCGAAGGCGTCCTCGGCGCCTGGCGTTGGTCGATTTCATCAATGGCAAGGATGGTGCAGCCATGCTGCGCGCCTGCGACGGCTATGATGGCGATGACGAACGCTTCAAAAAATCTGCATAACACTTGAAGGAAAAAGATGGCGATCACCCGGTTCCTGGCTGTTGGTTTGTTCTCGCTTTGCTCCGTAGCGCCTGCGCTCGCCGGCGCGGCTGCGCTGCATTCGGGCAAGTACGAAGGGCTGATGCTCGCCGTGACGCCCGAGCATGGCGTCGAAGGCTTCTACTCGGAAGAGATGGGCGAGGGCGTGACCCGCGGTTGTGCGTTCTTCCTGCAGGGCAAGGCGGAGGGCGCAGCCCCGGTCCCGGTCACCACTTGGGCGGACGGCGCTTACCCCGGCACGGTGGCGGCGTCGTCCGATGGCGTGACGCTGACCGTGAAGCAGGGCCGTGAGCATCCTGGTTGCCTCAATGTGCTGATGCCGGAAATCGCCACTGGCCTGGACCTGACCCGGACCGCCGACAAGAAATGGATCGGGCTGGTGAAAGTATCCGCCGACAAGGCGTATCTGCAGAAAACGCCGGGCGCCAAGACGCCCAAGGGCGCCTACGTCGTCAAGAACGATGTGGTGGGCGTGCTGGCGTTCAAGGATGGCTGGGCCCAGGTCGAATTCATCAATGCCAAGGACGCTTCGTTCACGGGTTGGATCGATCACGACCAGTACGCGCGCCTGGTCGCTCCCAAACGCTGATCGCAATGCGGCACGTCGCAATGTGGGACGTGCCGATGCGATTTTCCTGCTCCGCCAGCACCACTGGTTTCCGCCAGCGGATCCGCGCAGTTGTGACGGATAGAGGAGCAGGATTCATTCGGCCCGTCCATATCGTTTGACCGTGGGCCATGGCGCCGATATGTGCGTCGTGTTCGGTAAAATGGACCGAGGTCCTCTGGTCGATGCGCTGCCTGCCTTGGTCGATGGCGACGTCGAGGCCAGGTTCGCTCACTCGAAACCCGAGTTGCGCACATTCGTTTGCAGTGACGGGCCGAGTCTTCCAGCTGGGCGATGGCGCATGCCTTCGGTGATCTCCGGCGGCTCTTCTGCCATCGAAGCGCGCTTGCCAAGGGTCGGACCTCAGTCCGGACCTCGGCCGCACTCTCTGACATGGTCACCATCCGTGCTTGCGCAATGGGCGACGTGCGCCGACATGGCTGCCGCGCTTGGCTCCGCCGATTCGGTTGTTCGTTCCGCCGCCGCGGGGGTTCGTCGCGACACGGCTGCCGCTGGCGTTCGCGTTGCCTATCTTCCATCGGCGCTGTCCGCCATGAGCGGATGGCGATACGCGCAGCCCGACGTCGCTGCGGCCTGTTTGCCGGTGTTCTCTCGGCGCGTGCGGCGATGCCGCGGTTGCCGCGGCGCTGTGCAGGCATGTGCTGCGGTGCCTCGGCCCTGCGCGGCCGCATGGGGATGGCGGTCTTCGTCTCCGCTTGGGAGCAGCTATGAACAAGGCATTTGCGGCGCTGGGGTTCTCTTTTTTGCTGATGGTGTGCGCGCCGGCGCCAGCGGCGCCGGTGGAGTGCGCGAGCATGGCCGCGACGGCCAGGCTCGTCGCCAGGTATCGCCAGTTGGGCGGACCGCTGTCGGACATCGCCAGTCATGGTGCGATCGGGTCGAGCAAGGCCAGGCGTACGCTGGCCGCCACCATCTACCGCGAGCGCCTGGGCGAAGCCGATGCGGTGCAACGGGCGATGCAGGCGTGCGGCGGTGCGGTGGATGCGCCGTTGCGATAGCGACGGACCGGCTGTGCTGCAGCGGCAAGCGTGCCGCTGTTGCGCTTGGTGCGTCAGTGGAAATCGCGGCTGCGCGCATCCAGTCCCAGCAGCAAGGGGGTCAGGTCTTCGAGGTGGCCAGCGATCAGGTGGCGCACGCCGTCGGCAGTTTCCAGGCGGCCGCGCACCGCCAGCAGCTTGGATTCGATCAGCGCCTGGCGCTGGCGATCGGCCAGGCGCCGCCACACCACCACGTTGACCAGGCCGTGTTCGTCCTCGAGGGTGACGAAGGTGACGCCGCTGGCGGTCTGCGGGCGCTGGCGCATCGTCACCAGGCCGGCGACGGCGACCGCGCTGGCGTGGGGCAGGGTGCGCAGTTCGCCGGAATGGCGATAGCGGCGCGCCGCCAGTTGCCGGCGCAGCAGCGACATCGGGTGCTTGCCCAGCGTGGTGCCGATCGTGGCGTAGTCGGCGCGGATGTCCTCGCCGAGAGTGGGTAGCGGCAATGCCACCTGCTGCTCCGGCGTTGCCTGTAGCGCTTCGAACAAGGGCCGCTGCGCTTCGACGCCGGCCACCGCCCAGCGTGCGCGATGGCGGTGCCCGGCCAGCGGCTTCAGTGCGCCGGCATCGGCCAGGCTGTCGCGCGCCTTGTCGTCGAGCGCGGCGCGATGGCACAGGTCGGCCAGGTCGCGGAACGGCGCCTGCGCGCGCGCCTGCTGCAGGCGCAGCGCGGCGTCTTCGGCCAGGCCGCGGACCATGCGCAGGCCCAGGCGGATCGCCGGCTGTACGGTCGGATCGGCGCTGTAGGCCTCCAATCCGCAGTCCCAGTCGCTGTAGCGCACGTCGACCGGGCGCACCTGCAGGCCGTGGCGGCGCGCGTCCTGCAGCAACTGGTCGGGGCTGTAGAAACCCATCGGCCAGCTGTTGATCAGCGCGCAGGTGAACGCGGCCGGTTCGTGGCGCTTGAGCCAGCAGCTGGCGTAGGTGAGCAGGGCGAAGCTGGCGGCATGGCTCTCGGGGAAGCCGTAGCTGCCGAAGCCCTTGATCTGTTCGAAGATGCGTGTGGCGAACTCGGCGCTGTAGTTTCTCTCCAGCATGCCCTTCATCAGTTTTTCGCGATGCGGCTCCAGCCCGCCGTGACGCTTCCAGGCGGCCATCGAGCGGCGCAACTGATCGGCTTCGCCAGGGGTGTAACCAGCAGCGTTGACGGCCAGTTGCATGACTTGTTCCTGGAACAAGGGGACGCCTAGGGTGCGTTTGAACACATCGCGCAGTTCCTCGGGCAATTCGTCGGGTATTTCCTCGCCGCTGCGGCGACGCAGGTAGGGATGCACCATGCCGCCCTGGATCGGGCCGGGGCGCACGATCGCCACCTGGATCACCAGGTCGTAGAACTCGCGCGGTTTGAGTCGCGGCAGCATCGCCATCTGCGCACGCGATTCGATCTGGAACACGCCGATGGTATCGGCGCGCTGGATCATCTTATAGGTGTCCGAATCTTCGGCGGGAATGGTCGCCAGGCTGTAGTCCTTGCCGCGGTGTGCACGCAACAAATCCAGCGTGCGCCGCAGCGCGCTGAGCATGCCCAGCGCGAGTACGTCGACCTTCATCAGTCCGACCAGTTCCAGGTCGTCCTTGTCCCACTGGATCACGGTGCGCTCGGCCATCGTCGCGTTCTCCACCGGCACCAGCGTGTGCAGCGGATGCTCGGAGATCACGAAGCCGCCCGGGTGCTGCGACAGGTGGCGCGGAAACCCGATCAACTCGCCGGTCAGCACCAGCAGCCGGCGCATCAGCGCCGTGTCCGGATCGAAGCCGCGCTCGCGCAGCAGTTCCTGCGGCGATTCGACGGGGTCGCGCTGGCCGAGGGCGGCGGACAGCGCATCGACGGTGTCGCTGGGCAGGCCCAGCGCCCGTGCCACGTCGCGCACCGCGCTGCGCGCGTGATAGGTGATCGCCACCGCGGCCAATGCAGCGCGCCCGCGTCCGTAGTGGCTGAAGATGTACTGGATCACTTCCTCGCGGCGGTCGTGCTCGAAATCGATGTCGATGTCGGGCCGCTCCTTGCGCTCTTCGGAAATGAAGCGCTCGAACAGCATGCCGATGCGGTCCGGGTCGATCGCGGTGATGCCCAGTGCGTAGCAGACGGCCGAGTTCGCCGCCGAGCCGCGGCCCTGGCACAGGATGTGGCGCGACCTGGCGAAGCGCACCAGGTCGTAAACGGTGAGGAAATACGACTCGTAGCCCAGGCGCTGGATCACGCCCAGTTCGTGCTCGATCAGGCGCCGCGCCTTCTCCGGCGCGCCGGCTTCGCCCCAGCGCTCGATGACGCCGCGTTCGGTGAGCGTGCGCAGCCATTGCGTCGGGGTCTGCCCGGGCGGCACCAGTTCGTGCGGGTACTGGTAGCGCAGTTGACCGAGGTCGAACGTGCAGCGCTGCGCGATGCGCACCGACTCGGCCAGCAAGGCGTGCGGATACAGCGTGGCCAGGGTGGCGCGTGGGCGCAGGTGGCGCTCGCCGTTGGCGAACAGGTGCGCGCCGGCCTCGCTCAGCGGCAGGCGCTGGCGGATTGCGGTCAGCGTGTCCTGCAGCGCGCGGCGCCCGCGTGCGTGCATGTGCACGTCGCCACAGGCCACGGCGGGCAACTGCAGGCGCTGCGCCAGCTGCAGGCGCGCCTGCAGCAGGGCGTCGTCGTCGGGGCCGCGCAGCAGCTCCACCGCCAGCCACAGGCGCTGCGCGAAGCGCGCCTGCAGCCAGGCGCCGTCGGGTGCGTCTTCGCAATGGTCGCGCGGCAGCCACAGGCACAGCAGGCCGTGCAGGTCGCCGTCCAAATCCTCGCGCAGGGCGCGGTACGTGCCCTTGTCGGCGCGGCGGCGGGCCAGGGTGATCAGCCGGCACAACTGCTGGTAGCCGTGCAGGGTCTCGGCCAGCAGCACCAGCTTGGGGCCGTGTTCGATCTGCAGTTCGCTGCCGACGATCAGCGCCAGCCCGGTGTCCTTGGCCGCCTGCCAGGCGCGCACGACGCCGGCCAGGGTGCATTCGTCGGTGATCGCCAGCGCGCGATAGCCGTGGCGGGCGGCGCGCTGGAACAGTTCCCACGCATGCGAGGCGCCGCGCTGGAAACTGAAGTTCGACAGGCAATGCAGTTCCGCGTAGTCGGGCGATGCGCTGCGCGTGGATGTGGCGTCGTGCGCCGAACCAGATGGTGCAGCCGGCACCTGTGCCGGCGAAGGCGCCGCGCGCAGCCGCGGGCGTGGCGGGGCATGGCTCATGCGAACCAGCCGTGCAGCATCAGCGCGTCCGGCGCCTCGGCCGGCGCGAACACCCAGGCACGCTGACCCTGGCGGGTGCGCACGATGTAGTAGTCGCGGCGCACGTCGGTGTCGTCCCACCAGCCGCTTTCGATGCGTTCCGGGCCGGCCAGGCGTTCGGGGTCGCGCTCGCGCAGCGGGATCGGCCGGGTCAGCAGCCAGCCGGGACGCGGCAGCGCAGCGCTGGCGATCGCTGCGCTGGCCTTGCCCGCATTGCCGGCCGGCGCGGGCTTGCCCGACTCGGCGCGCCACGCCCGCTCCGGGCGATGGTCGGCATGCGCGCGCAGGCCGTGCACCGCTTCGTCGCCCAGGCGCGCGCGCAGGCGTTCGCGCAGCTGTTCCCAGGGCAGCGCCTGCTGCGCGCGTTCGTCGAACAGTTCGCGCGCGGCGGGCACGAACGGCGGCAGTTCGTCGGCGCACAGGCGCATGGCCTGCACCGGCGCCGGCACGCTGGCCTGCTGCAGGCGCCCGCGCGCCAGTTCGAACAGCATCGCCGCCTCGCGCTCGGCGGCGAGCAGGCCGACCGGCACCACGCTGTCGGCCAGGCCTTCGTGCTCCAGATGCAGCTGGAAGCGCTGCACGCCGCCGTCGCGCCCGGCCAGGAACGCGGCCAGGTCGGCGGTCAGCCGGCGCAGCGGGAACAGCAGCGCCTGGCTGGATTCCACCGCGTACCCCAGTTCCAGCCGCGCATCGAAACGGTCCGGCGGCAGGTAGTACTGCAACGGCAACGGCGCCTGCCCGCGCAAGGCGTCCAAGTGCTGCAGCAGCGCGGGCGGGTAGCGCCGCGCCAGCGCCGTGCGCGGCAGCGCGAACAGCTGCTGCAGCTTGCGCAGGCCCATCCGCGCGAAGGCCTCGGCCAAGCCAGGTTGCAGCCCGGCGCGGGCGATCGGCAGCTGCCCCAGCGCGCACTGCAGCGCGGCCTTGTCGAGCAGGGCGATGCCGTCGTGCGCATTGGCCAGCGCGCGCGCGGCCAGCGGATGCGGCGCGACCACGATGCGATGGCGGAAGCCCAGCGCGGTCAGCTCCTCGCGCAGGCGCGCCTCGAAGCGCGGCCATGGCCCGAACAGGCCCAGGCTGGCCTCGATCTCCAGCAGCAGCGCACCCGGATAGTCGGTGCTCACCAGCGAACTGAAGCGGTACGCCCACGCGGCCAGGAACTGCTGGCTGCGGCGGCTTTCCTCGGGGTCGTGCAGCGCGGTGGCGAAGCGGTCGCACAGCGCCTGCGCGGTGGCCAGCGATTGCCCGGGCTGCAGGCCGCGCGCGCGCGCGGCGGTGTTGACCGCCTTCAGCGTGCGCCGCTGCGGCGGCCCGGCGAGCAAGGCCAGCGGTTCGTCCGGCGTCGGCCAACGCCGCAGCACCGTGTCGAGCGCCAGTTGCGGCAGCAGGATGCAGGCCCAGCGCATGCGCGCGCCCTCAAGCCGATGCCGCGGTGGGCGCGGCCAGCGCGGCCAGCGCGATGGCGCGCGCCGGCGGCATGCCGCCGCGGCACTTGAGCACGCGCAGCTGCGCCGGTGCGGCATCGATGGCGATGCGCAGCGCGGCCGGCGACGGATTGGCCGCGGCTTTCAGCGGCCGATAGGCGAAGCCCAGCGCGCGCCCGGTCTCGGCCGCCACCTGCAGCCGGCGCAGGGTCTTGTCGCTGGCCAGCGCCGGCCAGCACAGCACCGCCGCGCAACTGCCCGAGCGCAGGCATTGCTCGGCGGCCCAGGCCGCATCCGCGCCGGCGCGCACGATCTGCAGCTGCGGCAGCGCCACACCGGCTTGCTCCCAGGCGCCGGGGTAGGGCAGGTAGGGCGGATCGACCAGCACGATGCGGCCGCCGCCCTGCGACAGCCGCGCCAGCGTCGGCCACAGCACCTGCAGTTCGCCGATGCCGTCGGCGGCATGCAGCAGTTCGGTCAGCGCCATCTCCGGCCAGCCGCGCGCCGGCAGCACCGCATCCAGCGCGGCATGGCCGGTGGGCTGCGCGCTGGGCGGCAGCGCGGTCGGCTGGCCGCGCCAGACCCGGCGTTCGGCGAGCAGGCGGTCGAGGGCGACGACGGCGGCCATCAGCCTTGCCGGATCAGGCCGCAGTACTGCCCTTCGATGGCGAAGTCCTGCCCCGGCTGGACCACGATCGGCGCATAGGCCGGATTGCGCGGCAGCAGCTGGATGCGTTCGCCGTCGTGCCGGTAGCGCTTGATGGTGAGTTCGCCGTCCAGCCGCGCCACCACGATCTGGCCGTTGCGCGCCTCGGCGCTGCGGCGCACCCCGACCAGGTCGCCGTCGAGGATGCCGTCGTCGATCATCGAATCGCCCTGCACGCGCAGCAGGTAGTCCGGGCGCAGCGCGAACAGCGTGCGGTCCAGCCGCAACTGCTGGTCCAGGCCGATGTCGGCGCCGATCGGCGCACCGGCCGCGACCCGGCCCAGCACCGGCAACTGCATCAGCCCGCCGCGCGGCTGCGCCTGCGCCGGTCGCAGGCTGCGCGCCTGCTGCGGCACATGCTCGAGCAGGCCGGCCTCGACCAGCGCCTGCACGTGCTTGCGCGCGGCGTTGCGCGAGGCGAAGCCGAAGCGCTCGGCGATCTCGGCCAGGGACGGCGGCCGCCCGGCCTGCTCGGCGCAGTCGTGGACGTAGGCGAGGATGGCGGCGCGCTGGGGGGAAAGGGTGTTCATGGTGTACATTTGTACACCGTCGCAGACAATTTGGCGATGCGGCCTATTGAATGGGCCAGCTACCAGCTGATAGCCGTCATTGCTTTGCTATGGACGCATCCACTGCGCTGCGCCAGCCGACGGAATCCGGTCAAGCGCTGTGCAAGCGGCCGGCCGCCTGTGGACGCTACGGATTTCCTGCGTGGTCAGGTTCGTGCATCGGCCAATGCTTTGCGCTTTGCCGTCGCCGATTTCCTGCCGGGTTTTTTCGTCTGGGCAACGACCAGTCCGATCTGTATCTGATACCCCAGGGCCGTGGCGGCACGGCTCAGCGTATCCAGGGTCAGGCCGGTATCCGTTTCGTCCAGTACGCGATCCAGCTGCGAACGACTGGTGTTCATGCGCCGGGCCAATGCGGTCTTGGTGAGCTTGGCCGCCTTCATGGCTTCGGCGACCTGCCAGGCGATCACGCGCTTGGCCGCGATGGAAGCAGCTTCTTCGAGGATGCCCTCCTCGGCGAGGAAGTCGTCGAAGTTGGATCCGATATGGGCATTTGCACTCACTGCATCACCTCGTCTCTGCGCCGTTTGGCGGTTTCGAGATCGGACTTCGGGGTCTTGTCCGATTTTTTGACGATGCCATGCAACAGCACCATGTCCGATTTCACGATCGTGAAAAAAATCCGCGCAATGCCCTCGGGAATCGTGCTGCGCACTTCCCAGAGGCGATGGTCCATCTTGCGCACCAATGGCATGCCGAGGGGCCAGCCCAGTTGCACCGTCTTCATGTCGCCGCCGATGGTTCTCCTGGCCTCGGCCGAGACTTCTTCCCTTAGCCAGCTCCGCACCGGCTCAGCACCCGATGCAGAACGGTAGAAGCGCACTTCCAGTGTGGTCTCCATGCGCCATGGTGTACTTATTTATGTACATCCGCAAGCATGCTGCATGCATCCACGCAGGCGCCTGCTCAACCCGGCGCCACGCCATCGGGCATCACCCCGGCATAGCGCGCCCGCGGGCGGATCAGCTTGCCCAGTGCCTGCTGCTCCAGCGCGTGCGCCAGCCAGCCCGACAGCCTAGCGGCGGCGAACAGCACCAGGGCATGGGCGGCGGGCAGGTCGTGGATGAGGCAGATTGCCGCGAGCATGCCGTCGATGTTGGGTGCCTGGCCGCTGCAGTCCTGCGCCGCGGCCAGCACCGTTTCCACGTGCCGCATCTGGGGATGGTGGCCGCAGCGCTCGCGCAGCAGGCGCAGCACTTCGGCCGCGCGCGGGTCGCCGTCCGGGTAGAGGGCGTGGTGGAAGCCGGGCAGGTCGTCGCCGCGCTGCCAGCGTTCGGCGATGAAGGCGGCCGGGTCGGCGGCGTCCTGGGCGTCGCGCAGCAGGGCGTGGGCGCGGGCGGTGGCGCCGCCGTGGCGCGGGCCGGACAGGGCGGCCAGGCCGGCGCTGACGGTGGCGTGCAGCGGTGCGCCGGTGGAGGCGACCACGCGTGCGGCGAAGGCGGAGACGTTGAGTTCGTGGTCGGCGCACAGCACCAGGGTGGCGCGCACCAGCTCGGCGAAGCCGGCATCGCCCGGGCGCCAGCGGTCGGCGATCAGGCGGTGCACCGGGCGGGTGTCCGGCTCGGTGCCGACCAGCAGCGCGGCGTTCTGCCGCAGCAGGGTGGCGGCGATCTCGCGGCGCACGTTCGGCGCAGCGTTCAGCGGCTGGCGCAGTTCCAGCGCCAGCAGCGGGATGCAGGCCATGGCGCGCTCCAGCGGCGGCAGGGAGGTGTCGGCGGCCAGGGGCGCCACGCGCGCCGGCCAGGGCGCGGCAGCGGCGCTGGCGAACGGGTCTTCGTCCAGGCAATCCCACAGCAGCCGCGCGATGTCTTCCAGGCCGGCGCCCTCGCGTACCGCGGCCACTGCCGAGCGCCCGCGGTAGTAGGGGCTGTCGGGCCGGATCAGCGAGATGCGCGTCTCCAGTACCGGCAGGCCGCGGTCCAGGCTCTGCGCGGCGCCGCGCGCGGCACCGCGGCCGACACGCTTGCGCTGGGCCAGCCGCTCCACCTCCGTGCGCAGGTAGGCGCGGCTGCGGTGGTCGGCGCCGGCGCGGGAGCTGAGCAGGCCGCGGCTCACGTAGGCGTAGAGGGTGGCGCTGCTGATGCCGAGCAGGGCGCAAGCCTCGGCGGCGGAGATCAGGTTGCGGTCGGCGGCGGGAGGCATGGGGATCCGGCGATAGGTTGATTCATTGAATCAAGATTGATCGACCTGTCCGATGGTGCCAGATTGGCGACCATCGCGGAACGGCCGTGCGGGCCGCCGCCCTCGCTCAGGAGTTCGCCATGTCGCACGTTTCCGCCGGTGCCCGTTTCCGCGCCGCGCTGGCCGCCGAGTCGCCGTTGCAGGTGATCGGCGCGATCAACGCCAACCATGCATTGCTGGCGCAGCGCGCCGGCTACCGGGCGGTCTACCTGTCCGGCGGCGGCGTCGCCGCCGGGTCGCTGGGCCTGCCGGACCTGGGCATCAACACCCTGGACGACGTGCTGATCGACGTGCGCCGCATCACCGATGTCTGCGATCTGCCGTTGCTGGTGGACATCGACACCGGCTTCGGCCCGAGCGCGTTCAACATCGAGCGCACCATCAAGTCGCTGATCAAGGCCGGCGCGGCCGCCTGCCACATCGAGGACCAGGTCGGTGCCAAGCGCTGCGGCCACCGCCCCGGCAAGGAGATCGTGAGCCAGGGCGAGATGGCCGACCGGGTGAAGGCCGCGGCCGACGCCAAGACCGATGCCGATTTCTTCCTGATCGCACGCACCGACGCGATCCAGGTGGACGGGGTGGACGCGGCGATCGAGCGCGCCATCGCCTGCGTGGAGGCCGGCGCCGACGGCATCTTCGCCGAGGCCGCCTACGACCTGGACACCTACCGCCGTTTCGTCGAGGCGGTGAAGGTGCCGGTGCTGGCCAACATCACCGAGTTCGGCAAGACCCCGCTGTTCACCCGCGACGAACTGGCCTCGGCCGGGGTGGCGATCCAGCTGTTCCCGCTGTCGGCGTTCCGCGCCGCCAACAAGGCGGCCGAGGCGGTGTACGCCGCGATCCGCCGCGATGGCCACCAGCAGAACGTGGTGGACACGATGCAGACCCGCGAGGAGCTGTACGAACGCATCGGCTACCACGCCTTCGAACAGCGCCTGGACGCATTGTTCGCCGGCAAGGGCGCATGATCCACGCCGGTTCCCCTGCCTGAGCATGTCCATGAACACCCAAGTCGGCACCACGTCGCCACGCGGCCGCATCGACCGCCGCCAGACCGCGCGGCAGCTGCTGCAGACCGAGCTGGAGAAACTGCCCGACGCCGAGCGCGAGGTGGTGGAGCGCTTCATCGCCAAGCGCCATGTGGCGCGCGACATCGTCAAGCAGGCCGATCGCGACCGCACGCTCGGCGAGCGCATCGCCGACCGGGTCGCCGAGATCGGCGGCAGCTGGAGCTTCATCATCGGCTTCGGCCTGGTGCTGCTGGCGTGGATCGCGCTCAACAGCCTGGTGCTGGCGCACGCCTTCGATCCGTATCCCTACATCCTGCTCAACCTGTGCCTGTCGTGCCTGGCCGCGATCCAGGCGCCGGTGATCATGATGAGCCAGAACCGCCAGGCCGCGGTGGACCGCCTGCGCGCGCAGAACGACTACGAAGTGAACATCAAATCCGAGCTGGAGATCCTGCAGGTGCACGAGAAGCTCAACCAGCTGCGCGAGCAGGACTGGGCGACGCTGGTCGAACTGCAGAACCGCCAGATCGCCATGCTGCAGCAATTGCTCGAGCGCGCCGGCGGCCCGCCGCCGGTCGCCTCGGCGCACTGACCGCCGTGCATCCACACGGCCGCGACCATCCGGGAGATTCGCAATGAACGACAGCACCGCCCCGCAGACCGCCACGCCCTTCAAACCGAAGAAATCGGTGGCCCTGTCCGGCACCGCCGCCGGCAACACCGCGCTGTGCACGGTAGGCCGCAGCGGCAACGACCTGCACTACCGCGGCTACGACATCCTGGACCTGGCGCGCAGCAGCCAGTTCGAGGAGATCGCCTACCTGCTGGTGCACGGCAAGCTGCCCAGCAACAGCGAACTGCGCGGCTACAAGGCCAAGCTGCGCTCGCTGCGCGGGGTGCCGGCCGCGGTCAAGGCGGCGCTGGAACAGCTGCCGCCGTCGGCGCACCCGATGGACGTGATGCGCACCGGCGTGTCGGCGCTGGGCTGCGTGCAGCCGGAGAAGGACGACCACAACCATCCCGGCGCGCGCGACATCGCCGACAAGCTGATGGCCTCGCTGGGCTCGATGCTGCTGTACTGGTACCACTACAGCCACAACGGCAAGCGCATCGAGGTGGAGACCGACGACGATTCGATCGGCGGCCATTTCCTGCACCTGCTGCACGGCGCCAAGCCGCACGAGGAATGGGTGCAGGCGATGCACACCAGCCTGATCCTGTACGCCGAGCACGAGTTCAACGCGTCCACCTTCGCCTGCCGGGTCATCGCCGGCACCGGCAGCGACATGTACAGCGCCATCGCCGGCGGCATCGGCGCGCTGCGTGGGCCCAAGCACGGCGGCGCCAACGAGGTCGCATTCGAGGTGCAGAAGCGCTACGACACGCCCGACGAGGCGGAAGCCGACATCCGCGCGCGGGTCGAGCGCAAGGAAGTGATCATCGGCTTCGGCCACCCGGTGTACACGGTGTCCGATCCGCGCAACCAGGTGATCAAGGACGTGGCGCGCGAGCTGTCCGACGCACAGGGCAGCCGCAAGATGTACGACATCGCCGAGCGCCTGGAGTCGGTGATGTGGGAGATCAAGAAGATGTTCCCGAACCTGGATTGGTTCAGCGCGGTCAGCTACCACATGATGGGCGTGCCGACCGCGATGTTCACCCCGCTGTTCGTGATCGCGCGCACCGCCGGCTGGAGCGCGCACATCATCGAGCAGCGCATCGACGGCAAGATCATCCGCCCCAGCGCGAACTACACCGGGCCGGAGGATCAGGCCTTCGTGCCGATCGATCGGCGCAGCTGATCGCTCCCCTCTCCCGTCGGGAGAGGGGCCGGGGGTGAGGGTACGGGCGCAGCCTCATGTTGTTTGGTTGCACCAGGCTTCGTTCGGACCCTCATCCGCCCCATGTGGGATCGCATTTGCACGAGGCTTCGCCCGTACCCTCATCCGCCCCTTCGGGGCACCTTCTCCCGACGGGAGAAGGGTCAGTCTTCGCTTTATTTCTAGTGTAGCCAGCCATGAACAGCCACTACCGCAAACCTCTGCCCGGCACTTCGCTGGATTACTTCGACGCGCGCGCCGCGGTCGATGCGCTCCGGCCCGGTGCCTTTGCCGCGCTGCCCTACACCTCGCGCGTGTTCGCCGAGAACCTGGTGCGGCGCTGCGATCCGGCCACGCTGGACGCGTCGCTGACCCAACTGATCGAACGCCGCCGCGATCTGGATTTCCCGTGGTTCCCGGCGCGGGTGGTGTGCCACGACATCCTCGGCCAGACCGCGCTGGTGGATCTGGCCGGGCTGCGCGATGCGATCGCCGAGCGCGGCGGGGACCCGGCGCAGGTCAATCCGGTGGTGCCGACGCAGCTGATCGTCGACCATTCGCTGGCGGTGGAATTCGGCGGCTTCGATCGCGCCGCGTTCGCCAAGAACCGCGCGGTGGAAGACCGCCGCAACGCCGACCGCTTCCACTTCATCGACTGGACCAAGCGCGCGTTCGAGAACGTCGATGTGATCCCGCCAGGCAACGGGATCATGCACCAGATCAATCTGGAGAAGATGTCGCCGGTGGTGCAGGTGCGCGATGGCGTGGCGTTCCCCGATACCTGCGTGGGCACCGACAGCCACACCCCGCACGTGGATGCGCTGGGCGTGCTGGCGATCGGCGTCGGCGGGCTGGAAGCGGAGAGCGTGATGCTGGGCCGCGCGTCGTGGATGCGGCTGCCGGATATCGTCGGCGTGGCGCTGGGCGGGCGGCCGCAGCCGGGCATCACCGCCACCGACGTGGTGCTGGCGCTGACCGAATTTCTGCGCGCGCAGAAAGTGGTCGGCGCCTACCTGGAGTTCCACGGCGAAGGCGCCGCCGCGCTGACCCTGGGCGACCGCGCCACGATCTCCAACATGACCCCGGAGTTCGGCGCCACCGCGGCGATGTTCGCGATCGACCGCCAGACCATCGACTACCTGCGCCTGACCGGCCGCGACGACGCGCAGGTCGCGCTGGTGGAAACCTATGCCAAGGCCGCCGGGCTGTGGGCCGACGACCTGGCCGCGGCGCAGTACGAACGCGTGCTGCAGTTCGACCTGTCCAGCGTGACCCGCAACATGGCCGGCCCGTCCAATCCGCACAAGCGCGTGGCCACCAGCGAACTGGCCGCGCGCGGCATCGCCGACGAGGCCAAGCTGGCATCCGGCAAGGCCGAACAGGCGCAGGGGCTGATGCCCGACGGCGCGGTGATCATCGCCGCGATCACCAGCTGCACCAACACCAGCAATCCGCGCAACGTGATCGCCGCCGGTTTGCTGGCGCGCAACGCCAATGCGCGCGGGCTGGTGCGCAAGCCGTGGGTCAAGACCTCGCTGGCGCCGGGGTCCAAGGCGGTGCAGCTGTATCTGGAAGCGTCCGGACTGCTGCCGGAGCTGGAGCAGCTCGGCTTCGGCATCGTCGGTTTCGCCTGCACCACCTGCAACGGCATGAGCGGCGCATTGGATCCGGCGATCCAGCAGGAAGTGATCGAACGCGACCTGTACGCCACCGCGGTGCTGTCGGGCAATCGCAATTTCGACGGCCGCATCCATCCCTACGCCAAGCAGGCGTTCCTGGCCTCGCCGCCGCTGGTGGTGGCCTACGCCATCGCCGGCACCATCCGCTTCGACATCGAGAAGGACGTGCTCGGCGTGGACAAGGACGGCCAGCCGGTGACGCTGAAGGACCTGTGGCCCAGCGACGCGGAAATCGACGCGATCGTCGCCGCCAGCGTCAAGCCCGAGCAGTTCCGCCAGGTCTACGAGCCGATGTTCGCGCGCAGCGGGCTGGCCGCCGCGCACGTGGCCTCGCTGTACGCGTGGCGCCCGCAAAGCACCTATATCCGCCGTCCGCCGTATTGGGAAGGCGCCCTGGCCGGCGAGCGCACGCTGCGCGGCATGCGCGCGCTGGCCGTGCTCGGCGACAACATCACCACCGACCACCTGTCGCCGTCCAACGCGATCCTGGCCGACAGCGCCGCCGGCGAATACCTGACGCGGATGGGCGTGCCGGAAGAGGACTTCAATTCCTACGCCACCCACCGCGGTGACCACCTCACCGCGCAGCGCGCCACCTTCGCCAATCCGCAACTGCTCAACGAAATGGCCGTGGTCGATGGCCAGCCGCAGCGCGGTTCGCTGACCCGGCTGGAGCCGGAAGGGCAGGTGGTGCGCATGTGGGAGGCGATCGAGACCTACATGGCGCGCAAGCAGCCGCTGCTGATCGTCGCCGGCGCCGACTACGGGCAGGGCTCCTCGCGCGACTGGGCGGCCAAGGGCGTGCGCCTGGCCGGGGTCGAGGCGATCGTGGCCGAGGGCTTCGAGCGCATCCACCGCACCAACCTGGTCGGCATGGGCGTGCTGCCGCTGGAGTTCCAGCCCGGCACCACGCGCACGACCCTGGGCATCGACGGCAGCGAGGTGTTCGACGTGCTCGGCGCGCGCACGCCGGGCGCCACGCTGACCCTGGCCATCGCCCGCCGCGATGGCACGCGCCTCGACGTGCCGGTGACCTGCCGCCTGGACACCGCCGAGGAACTGGCGATCTACGAAGCCGGCGGCGTGCTGCAGCGCTTCGCGCAGGATTTCCTGGAGGCGTCCGCCGCCTGATCCGGCGGCATTCTCGAAAGGAACTGCCCATGGCTTGCGCCTGCGGGCTGGCGATGCAGAATCCGGCAATCTTGCCGTTGGGAGTGCATATGGCGACCAAGAACATCTCCTCGCCCGATGAACGCAAGCCGTTCGTCGACCAGCCGCTGGCCGAACACGCTTGCGATTCAAGCGGTGAGTCCGTGCCCGGGTCGATCCACGGGCAGCGCGACGCGGAAGAACTCCGTGGCGCGCTGCTGAAGGGAGCCGATTCCGGCCCGGCCACGGCGCTGGAACCGGATTTCTTCGACATGATGCGCAAGCGGGCTAGGGATCGGGCCTTTCGCGGCAGCCAGCCTGCATGAACCCCGCAGCATGCTGCAGCGTTTCGAGCAGGATCTCCTGGCAGTGTCGAAACCGGCCCGCCCCATTCGTCGGTGTCATGAGCGCGTGCCATCCTGCGCGCGCCGTCCACCAATGAGGAAGCCACCATGAGCAACGGCAATCCCGGTACCGTCCGCCTGCATCGCGTCCTGCGCGCGCCGGCCGAGCGCATCTATCGCGCCTTCCTGGAGCCGGCGGCGCTGGCCAAATGGCTGCCGCCGCATGGCTTCGTCGCCACCGTGCATGCGCTGGATGCGCGCGTGGGCGGCAGTTTCAGAATCTCCTTCACCAATCTGGGCAGCGGCACCAGCCAATCCTTCGGCGGCACCTATCTGGAGCTGGTGCCGGGCGCGTTGATCCGCCACACCGACACGTTCGACAACCCGGACCTGCCCGGCGAGATGATGGTGACGGTCAAGCTGCGCACGGTGGCCTGCGGCACCGAACTGGACATCGTCCAGGACGGCATCCCCGCACAGATCCCGGTGGAGTTCTGCTACCTCGGCTGGCAGGAGTCGCTGGCGCTGCTGGCGCTGCTGGTCGAGCCCGAGATTCCCGATGGGGCCTGAACGATGAGCGAGGGCTTGATCGTCATGGCGCGCCCGCCGGCGCAGGTGCGCCATGACATCGGGGTGCGACTGGATGCGCTTGCGCTCGATGCGGAGGACGCGCACGTGCTGGTAGCGCCGGCGAACTGGCATCAATCGCTGTCCGACAAGCACTCGATGGCATGCCGCGAGAACCTGATGCGCGCCTGCGAGGGGCTGGTCGCATCCAGCGTCAGCCTGGCGTTCGACCGGATAGTCAGCGGCGACGAACCGGCGAATTCGATCCACTGGACATTGAAGGGCCGGGCCGAAAAGCCACCGGCATTTGCCGATTTGCTCGACGCCGTGAAGCACCGGCTGAATGCCGAAGGCATCGCTGATCGCCTGGGCCACACCGCACATGTCACCTTGAGTTATTTCGCCAGGCGTCGGCTCGATCAAGAACGCAAGATGGTCCGGATCGCACCGATCGCCTGGACCGTCGACCGGATCGAACTGGTCGCGGCCGGCGGCAAACCCTATGGTTACCGCACCCTGATGCAGTGGCCGCTGTTGCCGCCGCGCCAGGCCGAGCTGTTCTAGCGTCTTGTTCGCTTCCACCCCGCCTCCACAGATCGGTGTCCTGATGTCCCATGTTCCCCAGCTCCGCATTTCCGCCACCTACATGCGCGGCGGCACGTCCAAAGGCGTGTTCTTCCGGCTCGCGGATCTGCCCGCCGCCGCGCAGGCGCCCGGCGCGGCGCGCGACGCGCTGCTGCTGCGGGTGATCGGCAGTCCCGATCCGTATGCCAAGCAGATCGACGGCATGGGCGGGGCGACGTCCAGCACCAGCAAGGCGGTGATCGTGGCGCCGAGCACGCGCGCGGACCACGACGTGGACTACCTGTTCGGGCAGGTGGCGATCGACCGTCCGTTCGTGGACTGGAGCGGCAACTGCGGCAACCTCTCGGCGGCGGTGGGGCCGTTCGCGATCGCCGCCGGCCTGGTCGACGCCGCGCGCCTTCCGCACGACGGCCTGGCCACGGTGCGGATCTGGCAGGCCAACATCGGCAAGACCATCGTCGCGCGGGTGCCGATGGCCGGCGGCGCGGTGCAGGAAAGCGGCGATTTCGAACTGGACGGGGTGACCTTTCCCGCGGCCGAGATCCAGCTCGACTTCCTGGATCCGGCCGCCGACGAAGAGGGCGCGGACGGCGCGATGTTTCCGACTGGCAACCTGGTCGATACGTTGGACGTGCCGGGGGTCGGCCGCTTCCAGGCGACCCTGATCAACGCCGGCATCCCGACCATCTTTCTCGAGGCGCAGGCGCTGGGCTACCGCGGCACCGAACTGCAGGACGCGATCAATGGCGATGCGCATGCGCTGGCCAGGTTCGAGACCATCCGCGCGCATGGCGCGTTGCGCATGGGCCTGATCGCATCGCTGGAACAGGCGGTGACGCGCCAGCACACACCCAAGGTCGCCTTCGTCGCGCCGCCGGCCGACTACATCGCCTCCAGCGGCAAGCCGGTCGCCGCCGCCGACATCGACCTGCTGGTGCGCGCGATGTCGATGGGCAAGCTGCACCACGCGATGATGGGCACCGCGGCGGTGGCGATCGGCACCGCCGCGGCGATCCCCGGCACGCTGGTGAACCGCGCGGCCGGCGGCGGCGTACGCCAGGCGGTGCGCTTCGGCCACCCGTCGGGCACGCTGCGGGTCGGCGCCGAGGCGCAGCAGGTGGACGGCCAGTGGACCGTCGCCAAGGCGATCATGAGCCGCAGCGCGCGGGTGCTGATGGAAGGTTGGGTGCGGGTGCCGGGCGACATCGGCTGAGCCGGTGGCCCGCCTGCTGCGCGGTGGCGCCGCCAATCCGATCCTGCTCTTTGTAGGAGCGGCTTCAGCCGCGACCGCACTTCGCGTGTAGAGCGGTCGCGGCTGAAGCCGCCCCCGCAGGGGAGCGGGCGTGGCGCAGCGGTGCGATGCCACTTGACCGAAATAACGGTGGCGCTGGAGGAATGGAGTCCGGAACGCGATTTCAGAGTGGCCGGGAGCCGACGAGCTTCCATGAGCAGCGCCCAAGAGCGGCACGTGTGGTAGCCGCTGCGCGATCAGCCTTAACGCGTTCAAGTGACCGGGCCATGCAAAGCATGTGTATTTTGTGTTAATTATGCTGCAGCGCGACATCGGTTGTCGGCGACGCGCACCCGCTCTTGCCCATTCCACTCCGGAGTTCCCATGTCCGCCAGTTGGTCGCTGCGCACCAGCGCACTTGCCGTAGCCGTCGTTTCCGCCCTCTCGTTCTCCGCCGCCGCCCAGCAGGCGGACGCCACGGACGGGATCGCCCGCCTGGATGCGGTCAAGGTCACCGCCGAACGGCGTTCGGAGGATTCCAAGGACGTGCCGATCTCGGCCAGCGTGCTGCGCCCGGAATACCTGGACGCGATCGCCACCAGCGGCTCGGACGTGCGCGTGCTGGCCGGCAAGGCGCCCAGCCTCAATGTCGAATCCTCCAACGGCCGCGTGTTCCCGCGCTTCTACATCCGCGGCTACGGCAATACCGACTTCAACACCTACGCCTCGCAGCCGGTGTCGCTGATCTATGACGACGTGGTGGCCGAGAACGCGTTCCTGAAGGGCTTCCCGATCTTCGACCTGGAAGGCCTGGAAGTGCTGCGCGGCCCGCAGGGCACGCTGTTCGGCCGCAACACGCCGGCCGGCGTGGTCAAGTTCAACTCGGTCAAGCCGACCATCGGCGGCAACGACGGCTACGCCAGTCTGTCCTATGGCACCTACGGCACCATGACCATGGAAACCGGGGTGAGCATCGCCATGGGCGACAAGTGGGCCGCGCGCGTGTCGGCGCTGGGCCAGCGCCGCGACGACTGGGTCGACAACACCGTCGACGACCGTTCGTTCGAGGGCTATACCGACTCGGCGGTGCGGGTGCAGCTGCTGTTCCAGCCGGGCGAGGATTTCAGTGCGCTGTTCAACGCGCATGCGCGCCACCTCGACGGCACCGCGCGGCTGTTCCGCGCCAACATCTTCCGGCCGGGCAGCAACCAGCTGGTCGCCGGTTTCGATCCGGACAAGGTCTCCATCGACGGCGCCAACACCCAGGAACTGCAGACCTACGGCGGCAGCGCCAACCTGACCTGGGACCTGGGCGACATCGTGCTGCACTCGATCACCGGCTACGAAGGCATCGGCAAGTACTACAGCCGCGGCGACATCGACGGCGGCTACGGCGCGGTGTTCGCGCCGCCGTCCGGCCCCGGCGTGATCGCGTTCCCGGTGGAAACCGCCGGCGGCATCAAGAATCTGGACCAGTACTCGCAGGAGCTGCGCGCCGAGTCGCAGTACGCCGGCCCGCTCAACTGGCAGGCCGGCTTGTACTACTTCCACGATTCGGTGGAAGGCGAAAACTACACCTACGACACCTTCGGCGGCGGCGACCTGGCCAGCTACCAGCTGACCCGCCAGCGCAACACCTCGTGGGCGGCGTTCGGCTCGCTGAACTACGCCGCCACCGATCGCCTGAACCTGCGCGCCGGCATCCGCTACACCTACGACAAGAAGACCTTCGACGTGCTGGCGCTGGACCGCGTCACCCTGCTCGAGCCATCCACCGGCAGCACCGACAACTCCAAGGTCACCGGCGACCTCAGCGCGACCTTCGCCATCAACGACGCCGTCAACGTCTACGCCCGTGCCGCGCGCGGCTTCCGCGGCGCCAGCTTCGGCGTGCCGTCGGCGACCGCGCCGCTGACCGTGGCCGAGCCGGAGACCGTGGACTCCTACGAGATCGGCATCAAGTCCGACCTGTTCGACAAGCGCGCGCGCATCAGCTTCGACATCTACGACTTCCGGGTGAAGAACCAGCAGCTGACCGCGGTCGGCGGCGCCTCCAACGACGTGCGCCTGCTCAACGCCAACACCTCCAAGGCGCGCGGCGCGGAGTTCGACTTCGAAGCGTTGCTGACCCAGAACCTGCGCTTCACCCTCGGCGGCGCCTACAACTGGACCCGCATCGAGGATCCGACCCTGTCGGTCGGCGTGTGCCGCACCTGCACCGTGACCGATCCGCTCAACGCCGCCGGCAACGCCATCATCGACGGCAACGTGCTGCCGCAGGCCGCCAAGTGGATGGGCAACGCCACGCTGCGCTACGGCATCCCGGTCGGCGACGACGCCGAGTTCTTCTTCTACACCGACTGGTCCTACCGCAGCGAGATCAACTTCTTCCTGTACGACTCGCGCGAGTTCGTCGGCCAGCCGCTGCTCGAGGGCGGCGCCAAGATCGGCTACAACTGGGGTGCCGGCGCGTACGAGGTGTCGGTGTTCTGCCGCAACTGCACCAACCAGATCCGCGCCACCGGTGCGATCGACTTCAACAACCTCACTGGCTTCATCAACGATCCGCGCATCGTCGGTGCGCAGTTCCGCGCCAATTTCTGATCGGCGCGGCGCAACCGGTAGCGCAGAGCGCAAACCGATATACGTAGTGCAAGCCGCCGGCCATGTGCCGGCGGTTTGTTTTGCGTCACTCGGCCTGACTCCCCGACCAAGGCGAAGCCCATCGCGATCTCGTAGCTGACCACCTGCGCGGCGGGGCGCGTCGCGCCCAGGAGGCATGTCGCGTCAGCCGCGTCACCACGCACCGGTCAGGGCGGCAGGAAGTGCCGGTCGCCTCACGCCGTGGTCGGGAGCATGCCAGCGCCTCACGGCGCATGCATGCGCCGTAGGCCGGCGTCCCGCAGCCGGTATGCTGATACCGCCCTGGCCGATGCTCCTGCCCATGATCCGTTGCCGACTCCGTTCCGCCATCCTTTCGTTGGCCGTGGCCTTGTTGCCGCTGCCGCTGCCGCTGCCGTTGCTCGCCGCCGTACCAACGCCGCAACCGGTGGTCGTCTCCACCGACATCGGTGACGACATCGACGATGCGTTCGCGCTGGCGCTGCTGCTGCGCAGCCCGGAACTGGACGTGCTCGGCATCGCCACCGCCTGGGGCGATACGCAACTGCGCACGCAGTTGCTGCAGCGGCTGTTGCGGCAGGCCGGACGCGGCGAGATCCCACTGGCGATCGGCCATGCCACGACCAGCACGATTCCCTTCAGCCAGGCGCGCTGGGCGGCGCAAGGCACGCTGCCGCGCAAAGCGCCGGACGCCGCCGACTTCATCCTGGCGCAAGCGCGGCGGCATCCCGGGCAGGTCACGCTGCTGGTGCTCGGCCCGTTGACCGACGCGGCGCGCGCGCTCGAGCGCGATCCGCAGGGGTTCGCCCAGCTCAGGCAGGTGGTGCTGATGGGCGGCTCGGTGCGCGCGGGGTACGGCAAGTCGCGCTACCGGCCGCCGAGCGCGCCGGCGCCGGAGTACAACATCGTCTCGGACATCGCGGCCGCGCAGCGCGTGTTCGCCGCCGGCGTGCCGATCGTGATGCTGCCGCTGGACGCGACCCAGGTGACCCTGGAGGAACCGGAGCGGGTGGCGCTGTTCGCCCATGGCGACCCGCTGACCGACGCGCTGGCGCAGCTGTACTACCAGTGGCGCGACACCGACCAGCCCTGGGCTAGCGCGACCCCGACCCTGTTCGACGTGGTGCCGGTGGCGTGGCTGCTCGATCCAGGCCTGTGCCCGACCGTGCCGCTGCGCATCGCCATCGACGATAAGGGCTACACCCGCGAGGTGCCGCCCGGCGCAAGCGGGACGGCTGGCGCTGCGGCCGGCGGCGACTCGGCGGCTGGCAGTCATGCGCCGCCAGCCGCCGCCAATGCACAGGTCTGCCTGGCGCTGGACAGGCCGCGGCTGATAGCGCTGTACATGCAGCGCCTGTTGAGCTGAAGCGTCTCGGCGAGCGCGCTGCACTCCGTTCGTCGCGGCTGAAGCCGCTCCTACAGGGGCTTGCGGGCATCCAACCGGGTGCACTGTAGGAGCGGCTTCAGCCGCGACCTGTCGCTGAAACGGTCGTGGTCCAGGCTTTCGCTCGTCGCGACTGAAGTCGCTCCCACAGGGGGCTTGCTGCCATCCAGTCGGGTGCATTGCAGGAGGGGGTCCAGCCCCGACCGATCATCGGAACGGTTGTGCTCCAGGCTTCGTTCGTCGCGGCTGAAGCCGCTCCTACAAGGATTTGCGGCCAATCGGATGCACTGTAGGAGCGGCTTCAGCCGCGACCTATCGCTGAAATGGTCGAGGCCCAGGCGTTCGCTCGTCGCGACTGAAGTCGCTCCCACAGGGAGGCTTCCCGACGTTGCCGGCGAGTACTTTGTGGGAGGGACTTCAGTCCCGACTGCATCCAGTTGAGCGAGCCTGTCGCTGCGCTGAGTGCTTCCGACGCTGCTCCCGCGGCGATGCCGGTGCTGACGCGATGCCGGTAAACCAAGGCGAGGCGAGCGGATGCGCCGACGCCAATGCCCCCGATCCCGGCGCGCCGGAACCACCTCCGCCATGGCCACGGCCGCCGCTTTCCACGCCGTCCCCGCACCCCCGACCGGGCGCCGGCCAGCGCCGCGTCCCCAATCTCCACGCTGACCCTCCGGCCGCCGCGCCGGCGTTCTATACTCGCGCCACTTTCACGGAGCGAACGCATGCATACGGATTCGAAGCGGCAGTGGAGCCTCCTGCGCGCTGGGCTGTTGAGCACCTTCCTGCTGCTGGGCCTGACGTTGGCATTGGGCGGCTGCAAGCGCAACGAATCCGGGCAGCTACCCGACGCCAGCGGCGAGCCGGTCAAGGGCCAGAAGGAAGCGATGAAAGGCTTCGGCCTAGTCCGCGCCTTCCCCGACCAGACCGGTGACGGCCTGTCGCTGGCGCTGGAGTTCTCGCGGCCGCTGGTCGGCACCCAGGACTTCGACAAGCTGCTGCGCTTCGAGGAAAAGGTCGGCACCGACGACAGCGCCTGGTCGCTGTCCGACGACGGCAAGATCCTGCGCTATCCGTACGTGGAGGCGGCCAAGGACTACACCGTGCTGATCTCCGGCGACCTGCTCGCCGCCGACGGCAGCCGCCTGGGCAAGCCGCTCAAGCAGAAGGTCTATACCGGCGAACTGGAGCCGGCGGTCGGCTTCGCTTCGCAGGGCAGCGTGCTGCCGGCGCGCGAGAGCCGCGGCCTGCCGGTGGTCTCGCTCAACGTCCCGGAAGTGGACGTTGAGTTCATGCGGGTCAAGGAAGGCTCGCTGCCGGCGTTCTTCGCCCAGTACCAGCGCGGCGGCCGCCGCGGCAGCTGGGAGATGGACAGCGAGTACGGCGACCACACCCCGATTTCGCAGCTGGCCGAGTCGGTCTACGTCAACCGCTTCGTGCTCGGCGGCGACAAGAACGAGCGCGCGCTGACCTATCTGCCGATCCAGGAAATCAAGGAACTGCAGGAACCCGGTCTGTACTTCGCGGTGATGAAGCGCCCGGGCCGGTTCGAGAACGAATACGACACCGCGTTCTTCACCGTCAGCGACATCGGCCTGCACGCGCGCGCCTACAAGGACAAGCTGTTCGTGCACACCGCCTCGCTGCAGAGCGGCGAGCCGTTGAAGAAAGTGGAACTGCGCATCCTCGACGCCCAGGGCGAGCTGTTCCTGAAAGGCGAGACCGACGCCAACGGCAACGCGCTGCTGAACTACACGCTCGATGCTGGCCAAGTGCTGGTGGCGCGTAGCGGCACCGACCTGTCGATGCTGCCGTTCAACCAGCCGGCGCTAGACCTGAGCGAATTCGCCGTGGCCGGGCGCGAGAACGCCTGGTTCGACGTGTTCGCCTGGTCCGGCCGCGACCTGTACCGCCCCGGCGAGACGGTGCGCGTGTCGGCGCTGCTGCGCGACAACGACGGCAAGCCGGTGGCCACCAGCGGCAAGGGCGCGCAGCCGGTGTTCCTGCGCTTGAAGCAGCCCGACGGCAAGATCTTCCGCGAGACCCGTCTGCAGCCGGGCGAGCAGGGCTATTTCAGCTTCGAGCAGCTGATTCCCGCCGATGCCCCGACCGGGCGCTGGCAGGTGGAATTCCGCACCGACCCGGCCAGCAAGGAAGCGGTGCAGGGCATGACCCTGCGCATCGAGGAGTTCCTGCCCGAGCGCATGAAGCTGGACCTGGACAGCGCGCAGAAGACGCTCAAGCCGGGCGAGCCGTTCAAGCTGCAGGCCACCGCCGCCTATCTGTACGGCGCACCGGCCGACGGCAACCGCTTCACCGCCAAGCTGGCGGTGGCGGTCGAGCAGCATCCGGTGGAAGCGCTGCCGGGCTATTTCTTCGGCGACCCGACGCTGCAGCTGCCGCGTGAAGCCAAGGATGTGATCGACACCGAGTTCGGCGCCGACGGCAAGATCGCCGAGGACCTAGTACTGCCGGACGAGGCCAAGCCGACCAGCACCATCGCCGCGCTGGTCTCGGCCAGCGTCTACGAGACCGGCGGCCGCACCGTCACCCGCACGCTCAAGCGCGTGCTGTGGCCGGCGCCGGCGCTGGTCGGCGTGCGCCCGCTGTTCGACGACACCGACGGTGCCGACGCCAACGCCAACGCGCGCTTCGAGCTGATGCGGGTCGACGCGCAGGGCAAGCCGCAGCCGGCCAAGGGGCTGAAGGTGACCCTGGTGCGCGAGCTGCGCGACTACCACTGGGCGTTCGCCGACAACCGCTGGGACTACGACTTCACCCGCCGCTTCGAGAACAAGCAGACCATCGCCCTCGATGCCGGCAACGGCGCGGTCAAGTTCGACTTCCCGGTGGAGTGGGGCGAGTACCGCGTGGACGTGTTCGATCCGTCCACCGGCCTGACCACGCGCTATCCGTTCCGCGCCGGCTGGAGCTGGAACGACGAGAACCGCGGCCTGGACGCGCGTCCGGACAAGGTCAAGCTGGCGCTGGACAAGACCGGCTACAAGGCCGGCGACACGCTCAAGGTCACCCTGACCCCGCCGCATGCCGGTCCCGGCGTGCTGATGGTCGAGAGCGACAAGATGCTGTACGTGCAGGACATCGACGTGAAGCCGGGCAGCAGCTTCGAGATCCCGGTGACCAAGGACTGGGAGCGCCACGACGTCTACGTCACCGCGCTGGTGTTCCGCGGCGGTTCGGCGCCGAGCAAGATCACCCCGGCGCGTGCGGTCGGCGTGGCCTTCGTGCCGATGGAACGCAAGACCCGGCGCGTGGCGGTGGGCCTGGTCGCGCCCAAGCAGATGCGTCCGGAGCAGCCGCTGCCGGTGACGGTGAGCGTGCCGGAACTGGCCGGCAAGCAGGCGCACGTGACCATCTCCGCGGTCGACGTGGGCATCCTCAACATCACCCGTTTCCCCGTGCCCGATGCCAACGCGCAGTTCTTCGCGCAGCGGCGCCTCGGGGTGGATGCGTACGACATCTACGGCCGCGTGATCGAGAGCTTCGAAGGCGGCAGCGGCAAGCTGCGCTTCGGCGGCGACATGGCGTTGGCGGCGTTGCCGCAGGCCAAGCGGCCGACCGCGCGGGTGCAGACCGTGGACCTGTTCTCCGGCTCGGTGAAGCTCGACGCCAAGGGCAACGCGCGGGTGCAGCTGCCGGTGCCGGACTTCAACGGCACGCTGCGCGTGTCGGCGCTGGTGTATTCGGACGAGCGCTACGGCAACCGCGACGTGGAGACGCTGGTGCGCGCGCCGATCGTGGCCGAGGCCAGCATGCCGCGGGTGATGGCGCCGGGCGACCGCAGCACGGTCACCCTGGACGTGCAGAACTTCACCGGGCAAGCGGGCGAGTTCAAGGTGCAGGTGGATGGCGAAGGCCCGCTGGCGATCGCCGAGAACGCGCGCAGCGCCAAGCTCGGCAAGGACGGCAAGGCCACCCTCAGCTTCCCGCTGGTGGCGCAGGAGGGCTACACCGTGGCCAAGGTGCGGGTGCGGGTGAACGGCAATGGCTTCAGCGTCGACCGCCGCTACGACCTGCCGGTGCGCGCGGCGTGGCCGTCGGTGCTGCGTGCGCAGACCCGCGTGCTGGACACGTCCGCTACCGGCGGGCTGGCGCCGGTGACGCTGGGCATGGGCGATGCCGAGGGGCTGATGGCCGGCTCGGTCAACGCGCGCATGCTGGTCAGCGCGTTGCCGCCGATCCCGTTCGCCAGCGCGCTGCAGGGCGCGCTGGAGTACCCGTACGGTTGCGCCGAGCAGACCACCAGCAAGGGCTACGCCGCGCTGCTGCTCGACGACGCCACCGCCAGGCTGCTCGGCGCCAAGGGCCTGGATGCGGCCAAGCGCCGCGAGCGCATGGAAGGCGCGTTCGGGCGGCTGGCCTCGATGCAGATCTCCAGCGGCCACTTCTCGATGTGGGGCGACGATGGCTACGTCAATCCTGGCCTGACCCCGTACATCGCCGAGTTCCTGCTCGACGCCAAGGACGCCGGCTTCGCGGTGCCCGACAACGTGCTGCAGAAGGCGTTGAACCGGCTCAGCGAGGACCTGCTGTCGGGCGGCAACAACTTCTACGGCCAGGACCGCCGCGAGAACCTGAAGTTCGCCAACCAGGCCTGGTCCGGCTACGTGCTGGCGCGGGTCAACCGCGCGCCGCTGGGCACGTTGCGCGCGCTGTACGACAACGATCGCGGCAAGGCGCTGACCGGCCTGTCGCTGGTGCACCTGGGCGTGGCGCTGTCGCTGCAGGGCGACAAGAAGCGGGGCGAGGCGGCGATCGCCGCCGGCTTCGCCAAGGACAGCGCCGACCGTCCGCGCTACTTCGGCGACTACGGTAGCGTGATCCGCGACGACGCGCTGATGATCGCGCTGCTGCACGAGCGCGGCCTGGCCAAGCCCGAGTACGACGCGCGGGCGGTGGCGCTGGGCCGTGAGATCGACGCGCGCCGCCGCGGCGGCTGGCTGTGGCTGAGCACCCAGGAGCAGGTGGCGCTGGCGCGGATGGGCAAGGCGCTGCTGGCCAACCAGAGCAAGCTGGTGTCCGGGCAGCTGACCATCGGCGACGACAGCGAAGCGATCGGTGCGGCCAAGGCGTTCGGCCGCCAGTTCGGCGAGGCCGAGCTGGCGCGCGGGGTCAGCTTCGTGCCGCAGGGCGAGGCGCCGCTGTACGCCAGCCTGGAAATCGCCGGCGTCCCGCGCACCGCGCCGGAGGTGGACGAGAGCACGCTGAAGGTGGAGCGCGAGTGGTACGGCACCGACGGCAAGCCGTGGACGCCGCGGCCGCTGAAGGAAGGCGAGGCGCTGATCGTGCGCGTCACCGTCACCTCCAACGTGAGCATGCCCGACGCGTTGCTGACCGACCTGCTGCCGGCCGGCCTGGAGATCGAGAACTTCAACCTGGGCGACGCCAAGCAGTGGGCCGACGTGGTGGTGGACGGCATCGAGATCAGCGACCGTTCCGAAGCCGCCGAGGTCAAGCACGAGGAGTTCCGCGACGACCGCTACGTGGCCGCGCTGAGCCTGTCCTCGGGCAGCAAGGCGCAGGTGTTCTACCTGGTGCGCGCGGTGACCCCGGGCACCTACACGGTGCCGCCGCCGCTGGTCGAGGACATGTACCGTCCCGACCTGCGCGGGGTGGGGCGCAGCAGCCCCGGCACGATCAACGTCGTGCAGCCCTGAGCGGGGCGCAGCCGGATGTCCGCATTAGCGGACGCCCGGCTGCACGATGCAGCGGTGACGCGATAGGGCCCTGGTGGCCCTATCTTCGTTTCTGGGTGCGGCGCTGCCGGCTGCCGGCTGCAGGTGTCGGCTGCCGCCGGGCGCGGTCGGCGATGACGCCGCCATGGCACGCGCTGCGCGACGCTGTGGCGGCCGTTGCGTCTTTCGCTGGTTGTGCGCGTGCGCCGGCGTTGCGCCTCGCGGAGCAAGAGACCATTCGCACAGACAGAGCCGACCCGTGGCTGTCCGGCGCTGCGGCGGCTCGCGCAACGAAACGCGGAAGAATCCGCAGGTGGTTGCCGCGGGTCGGGCGGCACTGTTCGCGGCGTGGCGTGACGCGTACCGCGGAAGGAGGCGGCAGCCGTCGGGCCGCGTGGCTGGAGCGACGCTGCCGCCCGAGATGAAGGTCTGCATGTCGTGCATGTTTTGCACGTTTTACCTCGTTATTGCATGTTTATGCATGATCTGGGTATCATGCGCCGGCACCACTCAGGAGCCTTCCATGCACGACCCATCCTCACCCGCCGCCGCTTCCGCCAGTTCCGCCGCGCTGCAGACCGGGATCGGCGCCACCCGCGCCATGTTCCTGCTGTCGGGCATGGCGATGGCCGCGTGGGCGCCGATGGTGCCGTACGTCAAGGCGCGCTTCGCCCTGGACGACGCGCGCCTGGGCCTGGTGCTGCTGGCGTTCGGCGCCGGCTCGGTGGTGGCGATGCCGCTGGGCGGGGTGCTGAGCCATCGCTTCGGCGCCCGCGCGGTGATCGTGACCAGCGCGCTGGCGCTGTGCCTGGCGCTGCCGGCGGTGGCGCTGGCGCCGAGCGTGCCGCTGCTGGTCGCCGCGCTGCTGTACTTCAGCGCCGCGCTCGGCGCGCTCGACGTGTCGATGAACGCGCACGCGGTGGAAGCGGAAAAGCGCGTCGGCCGCGCGGCGATGTCCGGCTTCCATGGCGTGTTCAGCGTCGGCGGGTTGCTCGGCGCCGCCGGCATGAGCGCGCTGCTCGGCAGCGGTGCGCCGCTGCTGGCCTGCACGCTGCTGGTCTCGGCGCTGCTGCTGGGGCTGTTGCTGTGGCAGCGCGGCGGCCTGCTGCGGCAGGCGTCGCCGTCGGCCGAGGCGGTGCCGCTGCGGCTGCCGCGCGGGCCGGTGCTGGTGCTGGGCGCGCTGTGCTTCATCTGCCTGCTGGCGGAGGGCGCGATGCTCGATTGGAGCGCGGTGCTGCTGCGCGAGCACCACGGCATGACGCCGGGCGCGGCGGGCATGGGCTACGCCGCGTTCTCGGTGGCGATGGCATTGGGCCGGCTGACCGGCGACCGCATCGTGGCGCGGCTGGGGCCGTCGCGCACCGTCGGCATCGGCGCCGCGCTGGCTGCCGCCGGCCTGCTGTTGGCCAGTGTCGGCAGCGCCGCCAGCAGCGGCCTGCTCGGCTGCGTGCTGGTCGGCCTGGGCGCATCCAACCTGGTGCCGGTGATGTTCGGCGCCGCCGGGCGCATGCCGGGCACCTCGCCGGCGGTGGCGCTGGCGACATTGACCACGCTCGGCTATACCGGCCTGCTCGCCGGGCCGGCGCTGATCGGTTTCCTCGCCCACGCCAGCAGCCTGCCGGTGGCGCTGTGGGCGGTGGCGGCGCTGCTGCTGCTGGTGGCCGCCGGCGCGCGCCTGGTCCGTCGTTGAATCCCCTGTCCCTGGAGTCCGTCATGTCCGCGTCCGCATCTCCGTCCACGCCCCGCATCGACACCGTCGTGTTCGATCTCGGCGGCGTGCTGATCGATTGGAATCCACGCCACCTGTACCGCCACCTGTTCGACGACGAAACCGCGATGGAAGCGTTCCTCAGCGAGGTCTGCAGCCCGCAATGGAACGAACGCCAGGACGCCGGACGGCCGTGGCGCGAGGCGGTGGCCGAACTCAGCGCGCTGCATCCGGCGCATGCGGCGCTGATCGCGGCCTACCACGCGCGCTGGCCGGAGATGCTCGGCGGTGCGATGGAGGAGACGGTGGCGGTGCTGGAGGAACTGCGCGGGCAGGGCCTGCGGCTGTACGCGCTGACCAACTGGTCGCACGAGACCTTCCCGGTGGCGCGCGAACGCTACCCGTTCCTGCAATGGTTCGATGGCGTGCTGGTCTCCGGCGAGGAGCGGCTGGTGAAGCCGGACCCGGCGATCTTCGCGCTGCTGTGCGAGCGCTTTGCGATCGAACCGGCGCGCGCGGTGTTCATCGACGATGCGCCGCGCAACGTGCACGCCGCCGCGGGCATGGGCATGCATGCGCTGCAGTTCCGCGACGCGCCCGGCTTGCGCCGCGACCTGGCCGCGCTGGGCCTGCCGCTGCGCGACGCCGGGCAGACGCCGTGAGCACCGAACTGGACACGCTGCCGCAGGAGCGCCAGCAGGCGATCCTGCAGCGCCTGCGCGAGCACGGCCGGGTGGTGGCGGCGGAACTGGCGACGCGCTTCGGCGTCTCCGAGGATTCGATCCGCCGCGACCTGCGCGAGCTCGCCGCGCAGGGCCTGTGCCGGCGCGTCTACGGTGGCGCGCTGCTGCCGACGCCGGTGACCGCGCCGCTGCCGCAGCGCCTGGGCGAGCATGCCGAACGCAAGCGCGCGCTGGCGCTGGCCGCGGTCGCCCTGCTGCAGCCCGGGCAGCGCCTGCTGATCGACGCCGGCTCCACCAACAGTGCCATCGCCGCCGCGCTGCCGGCAGGGCAGGGGCTGAGCGTGATCACTAACGCGCCGGACGTCGCGCAGACGCTGTTGCAGCGCGGCGGCTTCGAGATCCTGCTGATCGGCGGCCGGCTGGACCCGCACATCGGTGCGGCGGTCGGCGCGCAGGCGCTGCAGCAACTGCAGCAGTTGCGCGCCGACGTGTGTTTCCCGGGCGCCTGCGCGATCGATCCGGAGCGCGGCCTGTGGGGTGTGGACGGCGAGGAGAGCCTGTTCAAGCGCGCGATGGTCGACGCCAGCGCCGAGACCGTCGCGGTGGTGACCACCGACAAGCTCGGCGCGCTGGCGGCGCACCAGGTGGTGGGCGTGGACGCGATCGACCGCCTGGTGGTCGAGCACGATGCGCCGGCCGGGCTGCTCGCGGCCTTCGCCGCGCAGGCGGTGCAGGTGCATCGCGCCGGACCTGCCGACGCCGCCGGGTAGCGCGCCGCGCGGCGGGCGAGGCCGACGCACGCGGCGCAACCACCTGTTGCCGGTGGCGCGCCGCCGCCGTCCGCGCACGAAGATCCAGGTAACGGGCGTAGCCGGACACGGCTGCGTCGCCGACCCGCGGCGCTACGCACGCAGCAGTGCCGTCCGCAACCGGTCTGCATTGTCCGGAAACGGACAGCGTAACTGCGCAGCGGAATGCGCAACGCATTGATTGCACTCGATGTTTCCATGACGCGGCGGTTGGCACGCGGCCTGCTCCGGTAATGGCATGGATATCGCCAAGCAACCCGTCGCTCACCGCCGCCGCCGCCGCATCGTCGCACTCGCCATCGTCATCGCCGTGGTGCTGTTGGCGCTGCTGGCCGCGCTGAGCCTGGGTAAGGCCGCCCCGCGCGTGGCGCGCAGCGAGTTGTGGATCGATGCGGCCACGCGCGGCGAGATGCGCCGCGAGATCCGCGCCAACGGCGTGCTGGTGCCGCGGCAGATCCGCTGGATCACCGCCGGCGCCACCGCCACCGTGCAGCAGCAACTGGTCGATGCCGGCGCGCGGGTAGAGGCGGACACGCTGATCCTGCAGCTGGCCAATCCCGAACTGGACGCCGGCCTGGACCGTGCCCGTGCCGCGCTGGCCGGCGCCGATGCCGACGTGGCCGCGCTGCGCGCGGCGCTGGCCTCGCAACTGTTGGACCAGCAAGCGCTGCAGGCGCAGGCCGATTCGGACTGGCGCATCGCGCAGGTCAAGGCGCAGGCCTACCAGCGCGGCCACGACGGTGGTGCGATCTCGGCGATCGACCTGACCCAGAGCCAGATCACCGAGGCGCAGCAGCATGGCCGCGCCACCATCGAGGGCAAGCGTGTGGCGGCCTTCCGCCAGAACATGGCCGCGCAGCTGCGCGCCGCCCAGGCGCGGCGCGCACAGGCCGCCAGCGCACTGGCCATCGCCGCGGAACAGGCCGCCTCGCTGCAGGTGCGCGCCGGCAGCGCCGGCATCCTGCAGCAGGTGGACGTGGAACCCGGCCAACGCGTCGAAGCCGGCGCCAAGCTGGCGCGGGTCGCGCGCCCGGACGATCTGCTGGCGCGGCTACAGGTGGCCGAGGTGCTGGCCAAGGACGTGATCGATGCGCTGCCGGTCAGCGTGGACACGCACAACGGCGTGGTCGCCGGACAGGTGGCGCGGATCGATCCGGCGGTGCGCAGCGGCAGCGTGGTGGTCGACGTGCGCTTGGCGCCGCCGTTGCCGCCGGGCGTGCGCCCGGACCTGTCGGTGGACGGCCGCATCGTGCTCGGCACGCTGCGCGACGTGGTCAGCATCCCGCGCCCGGCGCTGGCCGCACCGAACACCGCCGGCAACCTGTTCGTGCTGCGCGACGGCGGCGCGCGCGCGCAACGCATCCGCGTGCGCTTCGGCGCCGCTTCCAGCGATCGCATCGAAGTGCGCGTCGGCCTGCATTCCGGCGAGCAGGTCGTGCTGTCCGATACCAGCCAGTGGAATGCCTACGACACCTTGCGCTTACGCTAGCCTCACCAGGAGATATCCGAATGACCGCAGTTCCCGCACCTTCCGCCGAGCCGCTGATCCGCCTGCACGGGCTGGGCAAGGTATTCCATACCGATGAAGTGGAGACCCATGCGCTGGCCGAGATCGCTTTGGACGTGGCGCGTGGCGATTTCGTCGCCATCACCGGGCCGTCCGGCTGCGGCAAATCGACCCTGCTGTCGATCCTCGGCCTGCTCGACGCGCCCAGTGGCGGCGCCTACCGGCTCAACGGCCGCAGCGTCGCCGAACTGGACGCGGTCGGCCGCGCGCGCATCCGCAACGCCGAGATCGGCTTCATCTTCCAGGCCTTCAACCTGATCGCCGACCTCACCGTGGAAGAGAACGTGGCGCTGCCGCTGACCTACCGCGACGGCGCCGAGCGCGGCCAGATCCGCCAGCGCGTGCGCGAAGTGCTGGAACTGGTCGGCATGCACCATCGCCACAAGCACTATCCGGGGCAGCTGTCCGGCGGCCAGCAGCAGCGCGTGGCGGTGGCGCGCGCGCTGGCCGGCAATCCGGCGATCCTGCTCGCCGACGAGCCTACCGGCAACCTGGACAGCCGCAACGGCGAGGCGGTGATGCAGTTGCTGGAGCAACTGCACGACAACGGCACCACGCTGTGCATGGTCACCCACGACCCGGCGTTCGCGCGGCGCGCGCAGCGCATCGTGCACATGCTCGACGGGCGCATCGTCGATGAAGACACCTTCGAGCGGCTGCGCCACGAGCAGGATGTGGCGCTGCCGGCGCGCGCCGCGGAGCAGGCGCGATGAGCGCGGCGGTGTACTGGACCGAGACGCGGCAATCCTGGCGCGCGCTGGCGCGCAGGCCGGGCTATCTGCTGCTGGCGGTGCTGACCCTGGCGCTGGGCGTGGCCACCACCACCGCGGTGTTCGCGCTGCTCGACCAGGCCTTGCTCAAGCCGCTGCCGTTCCCGCAGCCGCAGCGTCTGGTCACCCTGGGGCTGCCCTCGGGCGGCCACAATGTCGCGGCGCCTGGCTATTACCCGGTGTTGCGGCGCATGCCGAGCATGCAGGTCGTCGGCATCGTGCGCGGGTTTCCGGTGCCGACCAACATCGCCCGCGGCGGCGCCAGCGAGGTGGCCCGGGCGATCAGCGCAGACGTGGGCTTCCTGCGCACGCTCGGCCTGCCGATGGCGGCAGGGCGCAACTTCACGGCCGAGGAAAGCCAACCTGGCGGGCCGCAGGCGGTGATCCTCACGCATCGCTTCTGGCAGCGCTATTTCGGCGGCGATCCGGCGGCGGTGGGACGCACGCTGCAGGTGGAGGGCAAACCGGTGCAGATCGTCGGCGTGCTGTCGGCGGAATTCCCCTGGGCCGAACCGTTCGACCTGCTCCGCAACATGCAGCCGGACCTGACCGCGACCAACCTGTCCACCAACGAGATCGTGGTGGCGCGGTTGCGGCCGGGCGTCAGCGTGACCGCCGCCTCGGCGCAGACCGCGGTGGTGATCAAGGGCTTGCTGCGCAACAGCCCGCACATGGACGCAGCGTGGTGGCAGAGCCTGCAGCGCGAGCCGCCGAACGCCTTGCCGTTGCAGGACAGCCTGTACACCTCCTTCAGCGGCAACACGCTGTGGCTGTTCTTCGCCGCGGCGGCGTGCGTGCTGTTGATCGCGGCGATCAACCTGGCCAGCCTGATGCTGCTGCGCGCGCTCGGCCGCAGCCACGACAGCGCGGTGCGCGCCGCGCTTGGCGCGCCATGGCTGCGCCTGAGCCTGCCGGCGTTGGCCGAAGGCGTGCTGGTCGGCGCGCTCGGCAGCCTGGCCGGGCTGCTCTTGGCCTGGCTCGGGCTGCGCCTGCTCGGCAGCTGGGTGCCGGTGTTGTGGATGCGTGGCGAGTCTGCGCACCTGACCGGGGCCAGCGTGCTGTTCGCCGTGTTTGCTGGCGGCGCCACTGCCGTGCTAGCCGCGGCGCTGGGCATCGTGCGCGGACGTCGCCGCAACCTGGTGACGGAACTGGCCGGCGGCGGGCGCGGCGGCTGGAGCCTGCAGGCCGGCCGCCTCGGCCGCAGCCTGGTGATCGCGCAGGTGGCCGTCGCCGTTGTGCTGCTGATCGGCGCGGCGCTGTTCACGCGCACGCTGCAGAAGCTGGCGGACGTGCCGATGGGGTTCGAGAGCCGCTCGGCGGTGGTGTTCACCCTGGCGCCGGTGAAGGAACGCTACGCGACCGTGCAAGACGCGGTCGAGCAGACCCGGCGCATCGTCGCGCGGCTGCAGCAGGTGCCGGGCATCGAACGCGTCGGCGTGTCCAGCAATCCGCCGACCACCACCCAGCTGAGCTGGAGCGTGGAGGTGGAGGGCATGCCGTCCGTCAACAGCCAGTACCGCCTGGCCACGCCGGACTTCCTGCAGGTATTCCGCATCCCGTTGCTGGCCGGGCGCGGCATTTCCGAGGGCGACGTGGCCGGTGCCGAAAAGGTCTGCCTGGTCAATGCCACGTTCGCCGAGCGCTACCTGCACGGCCATGCGCTCGGCAAGATCGTTACCGTGCCCGACGACGGCGGCAACAACCGTTTGCCGATGCGCGTGGTCGGCGTGGTCGGCGACGTGCGCCATGCAGGCCCGGCCGAGCGGCCGGAGCCGATGGTCTACCAACCGCTGGCGCAGATGAGCGAACCGATGTGGCAGATCATGCGCGGGTTCGGCGCGTTGACCTATGCGGTGCGCCTGCGTGCCGGCGCGCTGGGCGCCGACGAGCGCGCGCTGCGCGCGGCGATCGACGAAGTGGCGCCGCAGCAGCCGATCGCCGACCTGCAGCCGATGCAGGCCCTGGTCGCCACCACCACCGGCGAGCAGAAGCTCAACCTGCTGCTGGTGGGCCTGTTCGCGGCGCTGGCGCTGCTGCTGGCCGCGGTCGGCCTGTACGCGGTGATGGCGGTGGCGGTGGCCGCGCGCCAGCACGAGTTCGGCGTGCGCGCCGCGCTCGGCGCACCGCCGGCGCGGCTGCGGCGGCAGGTGCTGCGCGAGGCCGGCGTGCAGATCGGCATAGGGCTGCTGCTGGGCCTGGGCGTGGCGATGGCGCTGTCGCGGGTGCTGCAGCGTTTCCTGTTCGAGGTGCGGGTGGCCGATCCGCTGGCGATCGGCGCGGTGCTGCTGGTGCTCGCCGCGGCCGGCCTGCTGGCGGCGCTGGCGCCGGCGCGGCGTGCGGCACGGGTGCCGCCGATGCAGGCGTTGCGCCTGGAATGAAGCCTCGGCAGGCGAGGCGAGTGGGGCGCGGCATTGACACTGCCAAGGTGGTATATATCATTGGTGTATATCAATGCATTCCGTTGGAGGATCGCCATGTCCACGACCGCGAAACTGTTTCAGTCCGGGCGCAGCCAGGCCGTCCGCCTGCCCAAGGCCCTGCGCTTCGAAGGGGAGGAGGTGATCGCCCGGCGTTTCGGCAACGGCGTGCTGCTGCTGCCCTTGGATGCGCCCTGGCAGTTGCTGCGCGAGGCGCTGGAGGAGTTCGAGCCCGGCTTTCAATTGCAGCGCGAGCAACCCGAGCAGCAGGTGCGCGAGGAATGGCCGGTATGAGTCAGCCGCTGTATCTGCTCGATACCAACATCTGCATCTACATCATCAACCGGCGTCCGCCCGAGGTGCTCGATCGTTTCGCCGCATTGCGCATCGGGCAGGTCGCCATTTCCAGCATCACCGGCGCCGAATTGGCCTACGGCGTGGACAAGAGCGGATCGCCGCGCAATCGCCAGGCGCTGGACAAGTTTCTCGCTCCGCTGGACATCCTGCCGTTCGACGAAGCGGCCATGCGTCGCTACGGCGTGTTGCGCAGCGGCCTGGAGCGCCAGGGCACGCCGATCGGTGCGCTGGACCAGTTGATCGCGGCGCATGCCTTGGCCGCCGATGCGGTGCTGGTCACCAACAACGTGCGCGAGTTCGAGCGCGTTGCCGGCCTGCGCCTGGAAAACTGGGTGTCGCCCGCATGAAGTCCTGGCGATGAAAGCGCTGGCCGATGCGTCGCCACGCATCCTCGTCGTCGACGACCAGGCCGACGTGCGCGAGGCGCTGCGCATGCTGCTTAAGAGCGCCGGCTACGGCATGGTCGGCGCCGAATCGCCGGAGCTGGCGCTGGCCTGCCTGCGCGGCGACGATTTCGCCGCGGTGCTGGTGGACATGAACTACGCCCGCGACACCACCTCCGGCGCGGAAGGCCTGGCGTTGATCGCGCAGATCGCCGCGCAGTGGCCGGGGCTGCCGGTGATCGCGATGACCGCCTGGGCCAGCGTCGAACTGGCGGTGGCGGCGATGCGCGATGGCGCGGTGGATTTCATCGAGAAACCGTGGCAGAACGCGCGCGTGCTGGCGGTGCTGGACAGCCGCATCGCGCTGGACCGCAGCCGCCGCGAGGCGCGGCGGCTGGGCGAGGCGCAAGCGCTGCTGCTGCAGGACAGCGCGGCCGGGTTCGTCGCCGAATCGGCGCCGATGCAGCGCCTGGTCGAGGACCTGCTGCGCATCGCCGGCAGCGGCGCCAACGTGCTGTTGCTGGGCGAGAACGGCACCGGCAAGAGCCTGCTCGCGCAGTTGTTGCACCAGTGGTCGCCACGCCGCGCGCAGGCCTTCGTCAAGGTCAACATCGGCGGGCTGGCGCCGACCCTGTTCGAGGCCGAGCTGTTCGGCAATGTGCGCGGCGCCTACACCGACGCGCGGCAGGACCGCGCCGGCCGCTTCGAACTGGCCGACGGCGGCACCCTGTTCCTGGACGAGATCGGCAACCTGCCGCTGCAGCAGCAGCCCAAGCTGCTGCGCGCGATCGAGGATGGCGAATTCGAGCGGCTCGGCTCCTCGCGCACGCAGCGTGTGGACGTACGCATCGTCGCGGCGACCAACGCCGACCTGGACGCGGAAGTGGCGGCGGGCAATTTTCGCCAGGACCTGCTGTACCGGCTCAATACCTTCCAGCTGCGGGTGCCGCCGCTGCGCGAGCGCGGCGCCGACATCCTGCCGCTGGCGCGGCACTACCTGGCCGCCGCCTGCACGCGCTACCGGCGGCCGCTGCCGGCGCTGGCGCGCGACGCCGAACGCGCCTTGCTCGGTTACGCCTGGCCCGGCAACGTGCGCGAACTGGCGCACGCGATGGAACGCGCCGCGCTGCTCGCCGACGGCGCCATCCTGGGCAGCGACGACCTGCGCCTGCAGCCGGTTGCGAACGCCGCGCCGGCCTTGTCGACCCAGCTGACCCTCGAAGAAGCCGAGGCGCTGCTGCTGCGGCAGGCGCTGGCGCAGCAGCAGGGCAACCTGCAGCGCGCCGCCGACCAACTCGGCATCACCCGCCAGAGCCTGTACCGGCGCCTGGGCAAGCACGGCCTGCGCAGCGATGACGGTGCCTGAGCGGCAGCGCCGGCGCCCGCTGTGGCTGGCGGCGCCGGCGTTGCTGGCGCTGATCCTGGTGCTCGCATTCGGCGCGCCGCGGCCGCCCGAGGCGGCCGTGCTGATGTTGTGCGTGCTGCTGCTGACCGCAGCCGTGTGGCGCTGGCAGCAGCGCGATGCCGGCCAGCGCCTGCACACCCTGGGCGGCCTGCTCGAGGCGCTGCGCGAGGGCGACTACAGCGTGCGCGTGGCGCAGGATGCACGCGATCGCGATACCGATGGCCTGTTGCAGCGGTTCAACGCGTTGGCGCAGCGGCTGCAGGACGAGCAGCGCGATTCGCACGAAAGCCTGCAGCTGCTGAGCAAGACCCTGGCGGCGCTGGACGGGGCGGTGTTCGCGTTCGAGCAGGACCAGCGCCTGCGCCTGGTCAACCCGGCCGGCGAGCGCCTGCTCGGCGCCGCCGCCGAGCACTTGATCGGGCAGTCCGCGCAGGCGCTGGGCCTGGCCGGGTTGTTCGCGCTGCCGTCGGGCAGCATCCACGCGCATGCCTTCGCCGGCCAGCAAGGTCGCTGGCAGATCGGCCATGCCGCGTTGCGCAGCCGCAGCCAGGCCGGGCAACTGCTGCTGGTGCAGCCGATGGAGCGCGCGCTGCGCGAGGAAGAGGCGCAGGCGTTCCGCCGTTTATTGCGCGTGCTCAGCCACGAGATCAACAACTCGCTGGCCCCGATCGCCTCGATCGCCGATACGCTCGGGCGCCTGCTGGCGGCCACGCCGGCCACGCTCGATGCCGAATTGCACGAGGACCTGCGCAACGGCCTGGTGGTGATCGAGCAGCGCAGCGCGGCCTTGCAGCGCTTCCTCGGCGGCTATGCGCGCCTGGCCAGGTTGCCGGTGCCGGTGCCGGCTTCCGTGGAACTGGCACCGCTGTGCGCGCGGGTGCAGCGGCTGCTCGACGATGCGCGGGTGCAGCTCGACGTGCCGCCGGGGGTGTACTTACGCGCCGACGCCGACCAGCTCGAGCAGGTGCTGATCAACCTGCTGCGCAACGCGCTGGAATCCGGCGGCAGCGCACCGGTGGCATTGCGCGCGCGTCGCGACGGCGCGATGGCGCGCATCGACGTGGTCGACGGCGGCGCCGGGCTGCCGCCCAGCGACAACCTGTTCGTGCCGTTCTTCACTACCAAGCCCGGCGGCTCGGGCATCGGCCTGGTGCTGTCGCGGCAGATCCTGGACGCGCAGGGCGGCAGTCTCAGCCTGGCGCCGCGTACGGACGCCGCCGGCAGCGTCGCCACGCTGCGCCTACCGCTGGCCTTGGGTGGCAACGAGGCATGATGCCGCCGAATTTCTTCGGCAATGCGCCAGAGCGGTCGTGCGGATGACCTTCGACAGTCGAAGCTAGTTGTAGGAGTCAACTGTCATGCAGAAGCGATCTCCGGAGGAGCGTAAGGCGCCTGGTCTCGAGCAATGGCATTGAGCCATCGCAGGTACTTGTGCATGCACGCGACTTCAGCCGCGACGGGCCTTCCCGATAAAGCCCATCGCGACCGATGGACCGACGCCATTCGCAGCCGCTCCGACAGGCACGCTGCCTCGAAGAAGGACGCACGCCGCTGCGCCACACGACGCTGCGCAGCAGGCAAAATAGCCGCTTCCACCGGGAGCCCGCATGTCACAGGACGTATCCGCCGCCACGCCGCCCGCGCGGCGCACCCGGCGCTGGACGCGCCTGCTGCCGCGGCCGCATTGGGGCCGCACGCAGTGGCGCGTGCTGCGCTGGGGCACGGTGGCGCTGCTGGCCACGCTGTTGCTGCTGGACCTGGCGTTTCCGCTGCCGCTGCCGAAATCGCGCGACACCTCGACCCTGGTGGTGGCCGCCGACGGCACCCCGCTGCGCGCCTTCGCCGACGGCAACGGCGTGTGGCGCTATCCGGCCACCCCGCAGAGCGTCTCGCCGCTGTACCTGCAGGCACTGCTGAACTACGAAGACCGCTGGTTCTGGCATCACCCCGGGGTCAACCCGTGGGCGCTGCTGCGCGCCGGCAAGCAGTGGCTGTTCTCGCGCCGCATCGTCTCCGGCGGTTCCACCTTGACCATGCAGGTGGCGCGGATCCTGATGCCGGACAACGCCAGCACGCGCACGCCGCTGGGCAAGCTGCAGCAGCTGCTGCGCGCGCTGCAGCTGGAAGTGCACCTGAGCAAGCGCCAGATCCTGCAGCTGTACCTGGAGCGCGCGCCCTACGGCGGCACTATCGAAGGCGTGGACGCGGCGAGCTGGGCCTACCTGGGCAAGCCGGCGGCGCGCCTGTCGCAGGCCGAGGCGGCGCTGCTGGCGGTGCTGCCGCAGGCGCCGAGCCGGCTGCGCCCGGACCGGCACCCGGAGGCCGCGCGCGCGGCGCGCGACAAGGTGCTCGAGCGCATGGTCGAACTGCACGTGTGGTCGCGCGAGCAGGTCGACGACGCACGCATCGAGCCGGTGGTGGCGCGCTCGCTGCAGTCGCCGATGCACGCCGCGTTGTTGGCCGAACGCCTGCGCCGGCAATCGCCGCGCGCCGCGCACATCGTCTCCACCATCGATGCCGACCTGCAGCGCACCCTGGAGGACCGGGTCAGCGCGTATTTCTCGCAGTTGCCGGAGCGCACGTCCGCCGCGCTGCTGGTGGTCGACAACCGCGACCTGCAGGCGCGCGCCTACATCGGCTCGGTGGTGTTCGGCGACCGCAAGCGGCTCGGCGACGTGGACATGGTGCAGGCCTGGCGCTCGCCCGGCTCCACGCTCAAGCCGTTCCTGTACGGCATGGCCCTGGACGACGGCCTGATCCATTCCGAAAGCCTGCTGGTGGATGCGCCGCAGAGCTTCGGCGATTACCGGCCGGGCAACTTCGACGAGGCCTTCAACGGCCCGGTCGGCGCGGCCAGCGCCTTGCGCCTGTCGCTGAACGTGCCGGCGGTGGACTTGCTCGAGCGGGTCGGGCCGGCGCGCTTCGCCGCGCGCCTGGACAACGCCGGCATCGGCCTGAAGTTCCCGCGCGGCAGCACCCCGAACCTGGCGCTGATCCTCGGCGGCACCGGCGCGCAGCTGGAGGAACTGGTCGGCGCCTTCGCCGCGCTGAACCGCGACGGCATCGCCGGGCACGTGCGCTATACCCCGACCGACAAGACCATCGATCGGCGGCTGATGTCGCCGGGCGCGGCGTGGATCGTGCGCGAGATCCTCGAGGCCAATCCGCGACCCGGCTACGGCGTCGGCACGTTCGACGTCGGCGCGCGCCCGCGGGTGGCGTGGAAGACCGGCACCAGCTACGGCTACCGCGATGCGTGGGCGATCGGCAGCACCCGCCGCTACACGGTCGGGGTCTGGGTCGGGCGCCCGGACGGCACCCCGCTGCCCGGCCAGTACGGGGCGGTGACCGCGCTGCCGCTGATGTTCGAGACCATCGACAGCCTGCCGCGCGCGCGCGGCGACAACGCGCCGCGGCCGATGCCGGGCAACGTGCAGCAGCTGGACGTGTGCTGGCCGCTGGGCATCGCCGCCGAGCAGACCCCGCCGGCGCTGTGCCAGCGGCGCTTTCCGGCGTATGCGCTGGACGGCGCGGTGCCGCCGACCTTCGCCGAGCGCGACGCGCGGCTGTGGAGCGCCGGCCGCGACACGGTGCAGGTGGATGCGCGCAGCGGCCTGCGCCTGTCGCCCGATTGCGCACGTCCGCACGCGGCCGTGCAGCGCGAGATCGCGCGCTGGCCGGCGCTGCTGACGCCATGGCTGCACGCCAGCGAACGCCAGGCCGGACAACTGCCCGCCCTGGCGCCGGACTGCCGCGACGACGGCCGCGGCGGCAACGACGTGCTGCGCATCGAAGGGCTCAACGACCGCGCCACCCTGGCGCGCGCGCCAGGCAGCCCCAGCGTGCGCCTGCAGGTGCGCGCGCTGGGCACCACCGCGCCGGTGGACTGGCTGCTGGACGGACGCTGGATCGCGCGCACCGAGGGCGCACGCAACTTCCAGCGCGACTTCGCCGACGCCGGCGACCACACCCTGACTGCGCTGGCCAGCAACGGCGCCTGGACCCAGGTGCGGTTCCGGGTGCTGCATTGAGGGCGTTGCTGCGTGAAGCGCGCAGCGCTGGAGACGCGGCTTCGCCAGTGCCATTCACAGCCGGCGGCTCATTGTGGGAGCGACTTCAGTCGCGACGGGCTTTACCGGTAGCCCTCCGTCGCGACTGAAGTCGCTCCCACAAGGGTGATGTCGTTGTATGCGAAAGGTGGGGTTACGAAGTTGCCGATGTGTTCGTGGCGTGCTTGCGAGGGGAGGCGGCATCCGAGACGCATCTCCCCTGTAGGAGCGGCTTCAGCCGCGACAGGCACTGCGGAGGGATCCTGTCGCGGCTGAAGCCGCTCCTACAAAAGCGCGCCTGGCAGGGGGCGGCACCTGGCTGCCGCGCGTCGCGACTGAAGTCGCTCCCACAGGGGGGCTCCGGTTGCTTGCGAAGGCGGGGGCGTGCGAACGACCGCCGATGTTTGTCGCGGCGTCCTTGCGAACGGAGAAGGCGTCCGAAGATGCATCTCCCTATAGAAGCGGCTTCAGCCCCGACAGGTACTGCGGAGGGATGCTGTCGCGGCTGAAGCCGCTCCTACAGAAAGCGCCGCTCCTACAGAAAAGCGGCGTTGGGCAGCGAGGCAGGGCCGGCAGACAAGAACGTAGCGGCGGCGGGCGGAAGGTGGTGTCCGGCACGCAAAAAAGCGCCCGGCAGGTGCCGGGCGCTGGGGTTTCGGTGCAGACAGCCGGGCGGATTACTTCCCGATCCAGCCTTCCAGCATGTCCGAGAACTCGTCGGCATGCTCTTCTTCCTGGGCCAAAATCTGCTCCAGGATGCGCTTGGTGGTGGTGTCCTTGTCGCCGACGAAGTTGATCATCTCGCGGTAGCTGTCGATGGCGATGCGCTCGGCGATCAGGTTCTCCTTGACCATGTCGCGCAGGTCCTCGCCTTCCTTGTACTCGGCGTGCGAACGCGCGGTCAGGGTGTCGGGGTTGAGGTCCGGCTCGCCGCCCAGCTGCACGATGCGCTCGGCCAGCTTGTGCGCGTGTTCCTGCTCCTGCTGCGCGTGCTCCAGGAACTCGGCCTTGACCGAGTCGGCGAGCATGCCCGAGGCCATGAAGTAGTGGCGGTAGTAGCGCAGCACGCACACGTATTCAGTGGCCAGCGCGTCGTTGAGCAGCTTGATCACCGCCTCGCGGTCGGCGCTGTAGCTCTTGGTGATCGCGCCGTCCTCGATGCTCTGGCGGGCATTGGCGCGCAGCGTGGCGGTATCGGTGAGGCCGCTGGTGTTCTGCAGCGGCTTGGCGTCGTTGGCTGGCTGGTTGGACATGGCTGGCCGGTTCCTGTGTGGTGGGAGAAGGGGAGTCAGTCGGGGAGATGCTGCAGCACGTAGTCGGCGGCGGAGACCTTGAATTCGCCCGGCGCCTCGACGAACAGCGCGCGCACCACGCCGTGCTCGGCGTACAGCGCGAAGCGCCGCGCCCGCACACCCATGCCGTAGCTGCTGGCGTCCATCTCCAGGCCCAGCGCCTTGGCGAACTCGCCGTTGCCGTCGGACAGCATCTGCAGGCCGTCGGGCACCAGCTGGCTCTTGCCCCAGGCCTGCATCACGAACGGGTCGTTGACCGCCATGCAGTACACCTCGATGCCGCGCTTGCGGAACTCCTCGAAGTGCTCGACATAGCCGGGCAGGTGCTTCTCCGAACAGGTCGGGGTGAACGCGCCGGGCACCGCGAACAGCAGCACGCGGTGGTCGTCGAACAGCGTGCGGGTGTCCACCTGCTCCACGCCTTCGCGGATGCGTTGCAGGACCACTTCGGGAATGCGTTCGCCGGGCTGGATGGGCATGGGTGGGCTCCTTGGATGAATCGAGTCTAGAAATCGGCATGGAAAGGCAGCGTCAAGGCCCTTGAAAAGCGCAGGCCCATTCCTATCTGGCTGGCATGGCGGCCGGCTGCCCCGGCGCCGCGAACCACCCGTCAGGGTCTATCCCATTCACGTTTTCACGTTGCAGGAGACTACGAGATGAGCATCGTCCGTTATCGCCAGTGGCCGGCCCAGGCCGCATTCCAGAACGAGATCAAGCAGGTGTTCGACCGCTTCTTCGACCCCAACGGCGGCACCGACGAATCGGCCGTCGTCACCGCGCAGTGGGTGCCGCGCGTGGACATCAAGGAGGAGCCGGAGCGCTTCGTGCTGTACGCCGACCTGCCGGGCATCGACCCGAGCGAGATCGAGGTGTCGATGGACAAGGGCATCCTGTCGATCAAGGGCGAGCGCAAGAGCGAATCGGCCGCCGACAGCGAGCGCTTCTCGCGCATCGAGCGCCGCTACGGCAGCTTCCACCGCCGCTTCGCGCTGCCCGACAGCGCCGACCCCGATGGCATTTCCGCCACCGGCTACCATGGCGTGCTGGAAGTGCGCATCCCCAAGCGCCCGGCGAGCACGCCGCGCCGGATCCAGGTCGACACCGGGGCCACGATCGTGCAGTAAGCGCCCGCCCGCGCCGGCGTCGCCACGGCGACGCCGCGCCTTCGCGGCCGGCCAGTAGAATGGGCCGGGCGATGGTGCAGAGCATGCAACCGGCCCGTTGCCGCAAGGCGGCGGGCCGACTCTTTTTGAGGTGATGGATGGAATTCAAGGATTACTACGCCACCCTGGGCGTGGAGCCCAGCGCGGGCGACGCCGAGATCAAGACCGCGTACCGGCGGCTGGCGCGCAAGTACCATCCCGACGTCAGCAAGGAGGCCGGCGCCGAGGACAAGTTCAAGGCCATCAACGAGGCCTACGAAGCGCTGCGCGATCCGCCCAAGCGCGCCGCCTACGACCAGTTGCGCGCGCAGGGCTACCGGCCCGGCGAAGAGTTCCAGGCCCCGCCCAACTACGGCGGCGCGCAGGGCTACGAGTTCGAGGAAGTGTTCGGCAACGGCGGCGCCGGCGGCGGCTTCAGCGATTTCTTCGAGAGCCTGTTCGCGCGCCAGCAGCGCGCGCGCCAGGGCGGCGCCGGTCCCGGTCCGGGCGCCGCCCCGCGTGGCGACACCCGCGCCAAGCTGGCGGTGCCGTTGGAAGCGGTCTACAGCGGCGACAGCGTGCGCATCACCATCAACGGCAAGCAGCTGGACGTGCGCGTGCCCAAGGGCGTGCGCCCCGGCCAGGTGATCCGGCTGAGCGGGCAGGGCAACGGCGGCAGCAACCTGCTGCTGGAGATCGAGTACGCCGCGCACCCGCAGTTCGAGGTGGACGGGCTCAACATCCTGTACACCCTGCCGGTGACGCCGTGGCAGGCGGCGCTGGGCACCAGCATCAGCGTGCCGACCCTGGGCGGTGCGGTGGAGCTGAAGATCCCGCCGGAGTCGGACGCCGGGCGCAAGCTGCGCCTGCGCGGCCGCGGCCTGCCGGGCACCACGCCGGGCGACCAGATCGTCGAACTGGAGGTGCTGGCGCCGGCGCCGGAGACCGAGGCGCAGCGCAAGGCGTATCGCACTCTGGCCAAGGCGTTCGGCGAGGCAGTGTGAGGCCGGGATTCGGGATTCGGCATTGGGGATGACCGGCCTGCCGGCTGTGAAGCGCTTCGGCAGTTTCCCAGGCCTGCCGCGGCGTCTGCTTCCTATGGGAGGGGCTTCAGTCCCGACGCCTTACTGTTAATGCGTCGGGGCTGAAGCCCCTCCTACAAAAGCGTTGGGTCGAAGCGCATGCTCGCTTCGGCTGCATCCAATCCCCAATCCCGAATTCCCAATCCCGGCTCCTCACCCCTTCGGCCCATCCTCCCCACTGAACACCCGCTCGATCACCTCGGACAGCTCGTCCTCGGAGAACGGCTTGGTGATGTAGGCGCGGGCGCCCTGGCGCATGCCCCACATGCGGTCGGTGTCCTGGTCCTTGGTGGTGACCAGGATCACCGGGATGTTCTGCGTGCTCGGTTCACGGCGCAACGTGCGGGTGGCCTGGAAGCCGTTGAGGTTGGGCATCACTACGTCCATCAGCACCAGGTCCGGCAGCGCCGCCTTGGCCGCCTCCACGCCGGCGGCGCCGTCGGTGGCGGTGATCGTTTCGTGGCCCAGCTTCTCGACGATGCGCTGGATGCCGAGCAGCTGCGACGGCGAATCGTCGACGATCAGGATGCGTGCCATGTGTCCCCCCTTGGATAGCCGAGTGTAGTGGCAGCGACGCGCGGCCGGAAAGCGCTGCGCGTCACAAACCCCCGGCGGCGTCTACGCGGCCGCATCCAGCCGCACCACGGTGCGCCCGAACGACTGCCCGGCCAGCATCGTCGCGAACACCTCGGGCAGCCCGGACAGGTCCACCTCGCGAGTGCAGATCGCGTCCAGGTGACGCGGTTTCCAGTCGCTGCCCAGGTGCTGCCAGATCAGGTCGCGCAGGTCGCGGGCGGTCCCGGCCGAGCCGATGCCCAGCAGCGACACCCCGCGCAGGATGAACGGCATCACCGTCATGTCCAGCTCCGGGGTCGCCGCCAGCCCGGCGCTGGCGACGTTGCCGTACGGCGCCGTCTGCGCCAGCAGGCTGGTCAGCATCGCCCCGCCGACGTTGTCCAGGCCGCCGCCGAAGCGCACCGACTCCAGCGGGCGCTTGCTCTGCAGCGCCTCGCGGCCCAGCACTTGGCTGGCGCCCAGCGCCTTCAGGTGCTCGGCGCGGTCGGCCTTGCCGCTGACCGCGTGCACCTCGAAGCCGGCGCGGCTGAAGATGTCGATCGCCAGCGAGCCGACCCCGCCGGTGGCGCCGGTCACGCACAGCGGGCCGTGTTCCGGGGTCTGCCGGTTGTCGAGCAGGCGCAGCAGCGCCAGCGCCGCGGTGAAGCCGGCGGTGCCCAGCACCATGCTCTCGCGCAGGCTCAGCCCGGCCGGCAGCGGCACCACCCACTTGGCCTCCAGCCGCGCGTACTGGCTGTAGCCGCCGTCGCGGGTCTCGCTCAGGCCGCAGCCGGTGACCAGCACCGCATCGCCCTCCTTGAACCCCGGGTCGGTCGAGGCGACCACGTGGCCGGCCACGTCGATGCCGCCGACCAGCGGGAAGCGGCGCAGGATCTTGCCCTGGCCGGTGCCGGCCAGCGCGTCCTTGAAGTTCACCGACGACCAGGCGCCGCGGATCACCACTTCGCCCGGGCTGAGCTGGTCCAGGGCCACCGGCTCGACCGCGGCGCGGTAGCCGGCGTCGTCCTGGTGGATGCGGAAGGCGGGGAAGCTGGCGGGGACGGACATGGCGAAAACCTTGGTCGGCACGACGGAATGCACCAAGATAGCCCTTTCGAAACGTCGGATCTGCCCCATCTTGTAGAATCGGCGACTCACTTACGGTGACCGGCGCGGACCGACGCGCCGCCACCTTTCCTTCTTGGAGCATGCATGGCCTGGAACACACCCGGCGGCAAGGGCACAGACGGCCCGGACAATAACGGGCGCAATCCCTGGAAGCCGCGTGGCGGCAATGGCGGCGGCAGGTGGGGCGGGATGCCCGGTCCCTTGAAGGATCTGTTCGGCGGTGACGGCGGCAACATCGGCCGTTGGGTGCTGGGTGCGGCGGTGCTGCTGCTGCTGTTCAGCAGCTTCCAGCTGATCGGCGAGCAGCAGCGCGGCGTGGTGCTGCGCTTCGGCCAGTTCTCGCGGATCCTGCAGCCCGGCCCGAACTTCAAGCTGCCGTGGCCGATCGAGTCGGTACGCAAGGTCAACGCCACCGAGATCAAGACCTTCAGCAATCAGGTGCCGGTGCTGACCCGCGACGAGAACATCGTCAGCGTCTCGCTCAACGTGCAGTACCGCATCGACGACCCGCGCATGTACGTGTTCGGCTCGCGCGACGCTGACCAGGTGCTGGAGCAGGCCGCGCAGAGCGCGGTGCGCGAGCAGGTCGGCCGCGCCGACCTCAACGTGGTGCTCAACAACCGCGGGCCGATGGCCACCGCCGCCCGCGAGCGGCTGCAGGCCGCGCTCAGCGCCTACCGCACCGGCCTGATCGTGACTGGGCTGACCCTGCCCGACGCGCGTCCGCCGGAAGAAGTGAAGCCGGCCTTCGACGAGGTCAACGGCGCGCAGCAGGTCAAGGAACGGCTGATCAACGAGGCCCAGGCCTACGCCGCTAAGGTGGTGCCGGAAGCCCGCGGCCAGGCCGCGCGCACCCGCACCGTCGCCGAAGGCTACAAGGAAGCGTCGATCGCCCGCGCGCAGGGTGACGCCGAGCGCTTCACCCTGCTGCAGCAGCAGTACCAGAACGCACCCGACGTCACCCGCAAGCGGCTGTGGCTGGAGACGGTGCAGAAGGTGCTGTCGGAGAACCGCAAGGTCATCGGCGGCGACGGCCGCCAGCTGATCTACGTGCCGATGCCGGCCGACGGCAAGGGCGCCGCCAGCGCCGCGCCGCCGGCCTCCAGCAGTGGCGGCGTGCCGACGCTGCCGCAGGACGTCCTGATGCCGTCGCTGTCCAGCAGCCCGGCCGAGAGTATCCGCAGTCCGGAGCGCACGCCGCGCCCGAACGGCCGTGAGGAGGTGCAGCGATGAGAATTTCCCTGTGGGCGGGCGTAGCGGTCGTGGCGCTGTTCGCGCTGCTCAGCTCGGTGTTCGTGGTGCGCGAGGACCAGACCGCGATGGTGCTCAACCTGGGCCGCGTGGTCCGCGCCGACCTCAAGCCGGGGCTGCACTTCAAGCTGCCGCTGGTGGAGACCGCGCGCGTGTTCGACCGCCGTTTCCAGGTGCTGGACACGCCGCCGGCGCGCTACTTCACCGCCGAGCAGAAGGACGTCAGCGTCGACTTCTTCGCCATCGGCTACATCTCCGACGTGCGCGCCTTCTACCGCGCCACCGGCGGCGACGAGAAGGTGGCCAATGCGCGCCTGGCGCCGATCATCATCGATTCGCTGCGCAACCAGATCAACGCGCGCACGCTGCAGCAGCTGGTCTCCGGCGACCGCAGCGAACTGATCGCGCAGCAGCTCAGCGCGATCAACGCCGCCGGCAAGACCCTGGGCATGCAGATCACCGACCTGCGCATCAAGCAGATCGACCTGCCGACCGACAGCCAGGTGATCACCGACGTGTACGAGCGCATGCGCGCCCAGCGCAAGCAGGAAGCCAGCAAGCTGCGCGCCGAGGGCGAGGAGCAGGCGCTGACCATCCGCGCGCAGGCCGACCGCGAGAGCACGGTGCTGGTCGCCGAGGCCGAGCGCGACGCGCAGAAACTGCGCGGCGAAGGCGACGCGCAGGCCGCCAGCATCTACGGCAAGGCCGGCTCCGCCGACCCGTCGTTCTATGCGTTCTACCGCAGCCTGGAGGCCTATCGCGGCGCCATGGCCGACGGCAACGCGGTGATCGTGCTGGACAAGAACGATCCGTTCTTGCAGTACCTCAAGAGCGAGCGCTGAGAGGCCGGGACTGGGGACTCGGGACTCGGGACTCGTAAGCGGGTCCCTTGGGCTGGTGGTGTGCCGGGTTGCCGCCGTTTCGTTGCCGCGCACGCCGTGTGTCGTACTCTCTGGAGCACTGTCGGTGCAGTTGGTCCCGGCCGACTCGGGCAGTCCCAGCTTGCGGACTGTTGTGGGAGCGACTTCAGTCGCGACGGGCCTTCCCGGTAAAGCCCGTCGCGACTGAAGTCGCTCCCACAAGTTCCATGGCGCGCCGGCGCTTATGCGCTTACCCATCCGCCCCTTGCCGAGAACCCCATGCACGATCTGATCGCTGCGGTGTGCCTGATGATCGTCTTCGAGGGTCTGGTTCTGCTGGTGGCGCCGGACGCCTGGAAGCGCCTGGTGCAGCAGATGTTGGCCATGCCGGCGGCGCAGCTGCGGATCGCCGGCGGCGTCGCCCTGGCGGTGGGGTTGCTCGCCCTGTGGTGGGTCCGCGGCTGAGCGGCGCCGTCCCCGCGTCCGCTGAACGCGCTGACCGAGGGGGTGGTGACGGTCACCCAAAACCCGGATAATGCACAAAAGCCGGCCGGGCTCGCTCCACAAGAGCGCCTCGACCGGCTTTTTCCGTGTATGGGCCTGCCGCCGCCTGGACGCTCCCCGATGGAGCGGCCGTACCGGCGCCGGCAAGACCCCTGCATGGCCACCACACCCGTGCGGCCCCGACGGCCGCGCAGCAAACCAGGAGTTACCCAGCCATGGGTCAGTCAGTTGTCGTGCTCGGCGCCCAGTGGGGCGATGAAGGCAAAGGCAAGATCGTCGATCTGCTCACCGAGGAAATCGGTGCCGTCGTGCGCTTCCAGGGCGGCCACAACGCCGGCCACACCCTCGTCATCAACGGCAAGAAGACCGTCCTGCACCTGATCCCGTCCGGCATCCTGCGCGAAGACGCGCTGTGCCTGATCGGTAACGGTGTGGTGATCTCCCCGGCCGCATTGATCAAGGAAATCAGCGAGCTGGAGGGAGCAGGCGTGGAAGTGCGTTCGCGCCTGAAGATCTCCCCGGCGGCGCCGCTGATCATGCCGTACCACATCGCCCTGGATCAGGCCCGCGAGAAGGCCGCCGGCGGCAAGGCCATCGGCACCACCGGCCGCGGCATCGGCCCGGCGTACGAAGACAAGGTGGCGCGCCGCGGCATCCGCATCGCCGACCTGCATTACCCGCCGCAGCTGGAAGAACTGCTGCGCACCGCGCTGGACTACCACAACTTCGTGCTGACCAAGTACCTGGGCGTGGACGCGGTCGATTTCCAGAAGACCTTCGACGAAGCCCTGGCCTTCGGCGAATACGTGCAGCCGATGAAGTACGACGTGGCCGGCATCCTTCACGACCTGCGCAAGCAAGGCAAGCGCGTGCTGTTCGAAGGCGCGCAGGGCGCGCTGCTGGACATCGACCACGGCACCTACCCGTACGTCACCAGCTCCAACACCACCGTCGGCGGCGCACTGGCCGGCACCGGCGTCGGCGCCGATGCCATCGACTACGTGCTGGGCATCGCCAAGGCCTACGCCACCCGCGTCGGCGGCGGCCCGTTCCCGACCGAACTGGACGACGAAGTGGGCCAGGGCATCCGCGACCGCGGCGCCGAGTACGGCGCCTCCACCGGCCGCCCGCGCCGCTGCGGCTGGATGGACATCGTCGCGCTCAAGCGCGCCGTCGCCATCAACGGCATCTCTGGCCTGTGCATCACCAAGCTCGACGTGCTCGACGGCATGGAGAAGCTGAAGATCTGCATCGCCTACGAATACCGCGGCAAGCGCACCGAGTACGCCCCGCTGGACGCGCAAGGCTGGGAAGAGTGCACCCCGGTGTACCTGGAGTTCCCCGGCTGGACCGAGAACACCCACGGCATCACCGAGTGGGACAAGCTGCCCGCCGCCGCCCGCGCCTACCTGCGCGCGCTGGAGGAACTGGCCGGCTGCCCGATCTCGATCGTGTCCACCGGCCCGGACCGCGACCACACGATGGTGCTGCAGGATCCGTTTGCGTGAGTTGAGGCAGTTGCTCGGAATACGAAAAGCCCCGCTCCGGCGGGGCTTTTTCGTTGAGTCGCCTGGAGCTGGTGGCTCGTTGCAAGCAAAGCCGAGAATGTCTACCTAGAACAGCTCGCCGCCATCGCCGCCATCCGCCAATCTCTGCTTAAAGCCGCTTTCTTTGGTCAGCTGAGCTGACCCAACCCGGCCGGCCTGCAGCTGTACCACACATGTGCTACATTGCCTCGAACCCATCGCCGGGAGCCCCGCATGAGCACCACCACCATCCGCCTGCCGGACGCGCTCAAGGCCCGCATCGCCAAGGCGGCGGAAGCGGCCGGCACCACGGCGCACAATTTCATCCTGGAAGCCATCGCCGAGAAGGCCGAGCTGGCCGAGCGGCGCGCCGACTTCCACGCCCAGGCCGATCAGCGCTGGGCCGAGTTCCTGGAGACGGGTGAGACCATCCCGTGGGACGAGGCGCGCACCTACTTCAGAGCCCGGGTTGCAGGAAAGCCTGCGAAGCGGCCAGCGGCGCGCAAGCTGGAAGGCTGAGGTGACGCGCATCCGCTTCGCTCCCGGCGTGGTCGAGGACCTGGAGCGGATCGCCGCGTATTTGCGCGACCACGAGAGCGAGCACGCAGAAGAGAGAGCCGAGGAGATCGTCAGCGCGTTCGACGTGCTGGCAGGCAATCCGTTGATCGGCTGCCCGGTCCATGGAGACAGCCGCGAACTGGTGATGAGCCGCGGTTCGCACGGTGACGTGGCGTTGTATCGCTATGTGGATGTGACCGACACGGTGATCGTGATGGCGCTTCGCGCACAGCGGGAGGCGGGCTATGCACGCGATGCATGAAACCAAGGCCGACACTCGCGCCAACCGCATCGGCCCCACGTGCTGCGCGATGCGGGCTGGGGCGTGGCGGAGGGCGCTCAGGTTCATCGCGAACTGATCTGGCCTGGCCGTGTCCTCGGCCGTTATCGTAGGCCAAGGCCACGACCGACTAGATGCCAGTTGGTGCTTCCCGGCGGGATCGTCGCTCAAGATCCTGGCCTGCGGCGCTGGGTGGATACAGTTCTGCTTCTTGATCGGCGGCCACTTTTGGTTGGACGGAAGATCGGGCCAGCGTGGGCCTGTAACTGTACGTTAGCGTTTGTCATCCCATTCACTCCTTGAATTTCCTGTTGCTGATGGCCTTCACGCACGTTGGAGATTGATGCTGTGGAATGATCTGGAGTGGAATGATCTGGACATGCATGTTCTTGCGTGTGTGCGCTGCGGCAGGCACCTTCGCTAGGCGCGTGGCGTGCACCGCGTGCCAGCGGCGACCCGCCTGCCGATAGAGACCGCGCGACCGCCATCCCGCCCGCCCCAGCCAGCGACTCAAGAACCCCGCATGCGCGCCGATATCGAGCCACGACGCGGTGTGCTGCCCGATGGCGGCGGCACGCGCAAGAGGTCGCGCGCCAACGGCGCGATGGCATGGGCGCCGGGGCGTGCGCCGCAGGATCATGGGGAGAACGGCAGTGCGCAGTCGCTTTGGTTGGCAGCCGCTCGGTGCGCTGCTGTGGTGGGCCGTGCTCGGGTTGCCGGCAGCGGCGGTGGCGGCGCCGTGCACGCAGGCGTTGAGCGCGTGCGTGGCGGAGCTGCGCGAGCAGGATCCGGCCGCGGCGCTGCAACTGGGCGAGCCCGCCTGGGAGGCCGGCGGCGACGCGCGCGACCGCACCGCGCTGGGCCTGGAACTGGTCGACGCGGCCTCCGCGGCGAATCGTCCCGAGCGCATCGTCGCCATCGGCTCGGTGCTGCGCCAGCAGACCGACCTGTCGCCGCAGCGGCGGCTGCGCCTGCTCAAGCGGCTCAACGGCGCCATGTGGCAGACGCGCGATGCCGCCCGCATCGCCGAGCTCGAAGCCGAGATGACGCGCTTCGAGCGCCTGCTGCCGGACGAGCCCAGCTTGGCCGAGCTGTGGCGGCAGCTGGCCGCGTCCTACTACAAGATGGGCGCGCAGGACGATGCGCTGCGCGTGGCGCGGCTGGCGCTGTCCAAGGTCCGCAAGCACCCGGACCTGGTCGACTACAACGCCAACCAGATCGTCTTCGTCGTGTCCGCACAGCAGGGGCGCTTGCCCGATGCCATCGCCGCGCTGCTCGAGGTCGAACGCGTCGGCAAGGCATTGGGCAAGCCGGCCGATCCGGCGCTGCTGCACAACGCCACCGGCGTGTTCGTGTATGCCCACGAATGGCCCAAGGCGATCGACTACGGCCAGCGCGCGCTGGCCGCCTACGACGCCAACCCGCGCAAAGGGCTGGCGCGCGCGGACGTGCTCAACAACCTGGGCTCGGCCTACGAAGGCGCCGACCAGTTGCAGCGCGCCGAGGCGCTCTACCGGCAGGCCCTGGCCAGCGCGCGCACCGCGGGCGACGCTTCGCTCAGCGGTCCACTGAACAACCTGGCCAACGTGCTGCGCCGCCTGCACCGCCCGCGCGAGGCGCTGCCGCTGCTGCGCGAGGCCGCCGCGCTGATCGACGCTGGCAGCAACGGCGAGCACGGCGACTACGGCGAGGCCGCCATCGTCTATTCCAACATCGGCCTGACGCTGGTCGATCTCGGGCAGCGCGAGGCGGCCGCCACCGAGTTCGAACGCTCGCGCGCCCTGTTCGCGCAATCGGACAACGTGCCGCGGCGCCTGGAACTGTACCCGCGCATGATCGACAACCTCGACGCACTCGGCCGCACCCGCGAGGCGCTGGCGCTGATGCGCGAGTACAAGACGGTCAACGACGAGGCGGTGAACGTCGAATCCAAGACCCGCATCGCCGAACTCGAATCGGCGGTGGACCTGGCGCGCAAGAACACCGAACTGGCCGCGGTCGGCCGCGCGCGCGCCGCCGAACAGGCCGCCTATGCGCAACTGCAGGCGCGCGAGCAGCGCCAGCGGGCGATGGTCTACGGCCTGCTCGCCGCTGTATTGGCGCTGGTCGCGTTCGTCGCCTGGAAGGTGCGCGAGGCGCGTGCGCGCCGGCGCATCAACGCCGAACTGGCGCGCAAGAACGACGAGATCCAGGCCCAGCACCGCGAACTGGAGCAGCTCACCGCGGTGATCCGCCGCCAGAGCGAAGAGGACGCGCTGACCGGCCTGCGCAACCGCCGCTACGTCACCGGCTGGCTGCAGGCGCGCGACACTCCGGCACCGGCGCAAGAGCGCGAGCCGCTGCTGGTCGCGGTGCTGGACATCGACCACTTCAAGCGCGTCAACGACCTGCACGGCCACGAAGGCGGCGACCATGCGCTGATGCACCTGAGCGACATCCTGCGCGAGTGCGCGCGCGTCTCCGACGTCATCGCGCGCTGGGGCGGCGAGGAGTTCCTGTGGATCTGCCCGGGCGGCACCCTGGCCGATGCGCCGGTGCTGTTCCGCCGCCTGCGCGAACGCCTGCATGCCGAGCCGCTGGTGCGGCCTACCGGCACCGTCGCGCTCACCGTGTCGATGGGCGTGAGCCTGTTCCCCGCGCAGCCCGGTGGCGACTGGTCGCTGAGCCTGCGCATCGCCGATGCCGCGCTGTACCGCGCCAAGCAAGGCGGCCGCGACCGTTGGGTGGCGCTCACCCTGAGCGATGCGGCCCCGGCGTTGGCCGAGGCCGGCCCGGACCTGCCGCTCGAGATGCTGCAGGCGCAGGGCCTGCTGCTGCAGAGCGGCGGGGCGGTGGAGCAGCCGGCCGCGGCCACCGAGCGCACCGGCGACTAGCATCGCCGCGCGCGACGCCGCGGCCGAACGCACCACCGTGCCGGCATGTATCGGTCCATGCGCCAGGGCGCCATAGGGGCGGCCGGCTGGCCTATCGCGCACGCACCCCCTGTCCTGGGCGATGACGCCTCGCGTACCCGCGACGCGGGCCACCAGCGCGACGTGGCCCAAGCCCCGCCTCGGGCCACCTCCAAAGCTGTGATAGCGTTCCGCGCGGCGTCCGCATGACGCCCCTCGACAAGGAAGACCGCTGATGTTCGCAGCACTGTTCGACAAGCTGTTCAATCGCAAGCCGAGCCCGGATGCGTTCGCCAAGCTGTTCGGAGATGCGCTGCGCGCGCAGGGCTACCCGGACGAGCTGACCTACCGGCCGGACGAGTTCCGCCTTGCCGACCAGCGCGGGCGCATCATCAACCTGCACAACGCCTATCACGCGTATACCAAGGCCGATCGCCAAGGCCGGGTCGAAGTGCTGCGCAGCTATGTCGCGGCCTTCGTGGAAGGTCACAACGAAGAAAACGAGACCAAGACCTTCGAGCAGGTGCGGCCGACGCTGATGCCGGTGATTCGCCACCGCGGCATGTTCGAGGAAATGCGCCTGGACCATGTCCGCCAGCACGGTTGGGAGGCGCCCTTCACGGTCGTCTGCCGCGAGGTGGCCGAGGACTGCGTCGAACTGCTGGCGATCGACCGCCCCGAATCGACCTCGACCCTGACCCAGGGGCCGGAAGACGCGTGGGGCATCACCTTCGAGGACGGCCTGGCCATCGCCCGCGACAACCTGCGCGACGTCACGCCGGACCGCTTCGTGGAGGTCGCTGCAGGCGTCTTCCGCGGCGCCTGGCAGGATTCCTACGACACCAGCCGCGTCTTGCTGCCGGACGTGCTGCAACGCGTCCCGGTGAAGGGGCGGCCGGTGTTCATGCTGCCCACGCGCGATTGCCTGCTGGTGGTGGGCGACCGCGACGAAACGGCGATGGCCGGCATGCTGGAACTGAGCCTGGAAGCGGCCGCGAACGGCCGCTGCATCTCCTCGCTGGCATTCGCCTACGACGACGACCGCCGCATCGTCCCCTTCGCGTTGCCGCAGCCCGAGCACCGGCGCCGCCAGGGCGACCTGCGGCGGTTGATGGATGCCTCCACCTATTCCATGCAGAAGGAGTTCCTGGAAAAGATCCACGAAGCCAACCAGGAGGACGTCTTCGTCGCCTCCTACCGCGTGTTCGAGGAGAACGACGGCAGCGGGCATCAATTCTCGCTGGCCACGTGGACCCAGGGCGTGGACACCTCGCTGCCCCAGGCCGAGCGCATCGCCTTCGTTTCGCCGAAGGAAGGGGAGGACGCGGACATGGTGTTCGTGGACTGGGACAAGGCCGTGGCCGTGGTTGGCGACCTGATGGAGCCGGAACCTGGCTTCTACCCGCCGCGCTTTCGTGTGCGTAGCTTTCCGAGCGAGGCGCAGTTGCGGCAGTTGACGCCGGTGTAGGCGGCGGGGCAGGCGCGTCGTAAGCGGTCCGCCAAGCCCCGCGGACAACGGAAGGCACACCGAAAAGAAACGCCCAGCGGCATAAGCCCCTCTCCCATCGGGAGAGGGGTTGGGGTGAGGGTCCGTCACCAAGCGCCATTCCGCACTACGCGCGATCAGGGCTGCTTGAAAGACCCGCGACCTGATCGCCACCAGCCTTGCAGTACCCAAATTGGGCAGCAACGTGCCCATTATGGGTATGCGGCGGGCTGGGAGGTGCGTGCGGGTGGGGGGGCTGTAGGTGCAAAATAGAGCGGTCGGCGGCTGCTGGTAGATTGGATCGCAGTCGGTGCCGGATCTCGAGCACTAGGATCGAACGACCGATTTTTTTACTTGAAATGGAGGGGCGGTGTGAAGAATTTCAAAATTCGCACGACGCTGGCATGGATGCTGTCTCTGGCTACGCTCGGGTGCATGCAGCAGCGCGCTCAGGGACAGGTCGAGCCTCGCGCCACGCCGCCCAGTGCTACAGCGGCAAGCGATGCGGACCACACCGCCGGTTTTCCGAAGGTGCAATCGGCCGCGCCGCGTCCCTGGGTCCCCTTCAAGGTGGAGCGAGAACTGGGAGCGGTGTGCGTGGATCGCGACCAATCGCATGGCGCTTCGCCCGCGCAGATCCTGCAAGATGCCTATTGTCGCGGCCCCGCACCCGAGCATATGGCACGCGCGTTGTTGGCCATTCCTCACGATGCGCTTGCCGAAAGTCCGGCCACGCGCATGGCGGACTTGCGCAGTGCGATCTACCTTGCTGCACCGGGGCTGGGCCAGCGTCCAGATTTCACGTTGGTTGCCGGCGTCGTCACCGTCCGCTCCTTCGAAAGCCCCGATCCGCAAAAGACGGTGTACCTGGTCTGGCCAGTGAAATGCGACGCGAGCGGGGCAAGCATGGACTGCCGCGCGGGCAAGGGGCGCAAGGCCTATCGTCTCGGTGCCGACGGCATGGCGCACGATGTCAGTGCGGAAGTACTGCCGCGCGATCCACAGTTGAGCGCCGAAGATCGCGCGCGCCAGCAGAGCCACGGCGGCAGCGAATTGTTCCTGTTCGACGATAAATTGCCCTATGCAGCGACGATGCGCTGGCTGATGGAGTTCGATCCCGACCAACCACTGGCGGCAGACGATCCCCGCAGGGCGGGGGGCTATGCCCACTTCGGCTTCGTACGATGGACCGGCGAGCGCTTCGAACGTGTCGATCGCGTCACCAGATCGCAGTGGCCATGCCGCCAGGTACTTTCGGGCGAACTAGAGTGCTCGGATTATCCGGATGACGCTGAGGACCGCTTCGTCGCCAAGTAACCAACACGCACCATTCCGCAAGGAGCATCGCAATGGCCAGATCCAACGACCTCGATATCCGGTCCAGCGCAGATCGGATCACCACATTGTTCAATGCCAACCGTTCGGCAGAAGCCTTGGCACTGTTGGAAGAGCGACGGCAAAACCAGCCCGAGGCCGTGCAGGACGCGCTGGACCGCTACGTGGGCGTGGGCGCGAGCGCCAGCATTGCGACCCACTTGCACGGGGCCGTCGATCCTGCCGCCACGGCGGCGCTGCAGCGCCTGCAGACTGCGGCAACCGCGCAGCCACGCTTTCCTGCGCAAACCCAGATAGCCACGTTGAGCGATGCGCAAACCTACGATGTCTACGCCAGCATCGTGCAGGTGAGGGGCAACGATGCCGCGCACGATGCATTGTCACGTGCCAACGAACGGGTCGTGCTGGGCCTGCGTCAGGAAAATTCGACGCTTGCCACAATGGAAGATCGGCAGCATTCCGCGACGGTCCGCAATGATGACCCCGCCACGCCCCATGTCAACGAGGCGCAGGCCGGCACCGGGGTCTACAACGATCGGCTTGTTGTGTTGTGGAAGGACGCCGATGGCACGCGCCATGTGCAGGTCGCCGAGAAGGCAAATACGGAGCCGACGGCGCAGTACGACCACCATGCCGGCAATACCGGGCATCGGCCCCGTGCCGAAGGTGGTGTGGAGAATCGAACGTTCGCTCCTTCCCCTGGCTACGAAAGCATCGCAAGGCCGAGGAAGATCGAAGGCGACGACGTCAACGCCGACGGCATCCGGGATCTGGGGCGGCTGAGCGATGGCACCATCGAGATGCAGATGGGACAGCATCCGAATCCGACTCGACCAGGCACCATGGATAACGCCCTGCGGCCCAGCCAGACGGCGGTTGCCGCCGGCCACGGTGCGGTCCAACGCGATACCAACGCGGATGGTTGGTTCGACCAGGCCGACGTCAACGGAGTGCAGGACCTCAACGACACCTTCAAAATCCACCGCGGTTCCGGTGGAAGCACCGATTCCGCGGGCTGCCAGACGATTCATCCTACGGAATACCAGGGCTTCATCAACGCGGTGCAAGGCAATCCAGCGCAGACCCGTTGGCAATACGTCCTGACCAGCACCACGCCCGGGCCGGTGCGAGAGCAGCAGCGGGACCAAGGACAGCAACAGGAAGGCGCCAGGCCAGGACCAGCCCGGCAGGACGGGCGAGCGCCGCAGGAACATCATCGCCCCGAAGGCCGGCCGGCAGAGCCGCCGCACGGCGGGCAGCGCCGGGCGGAGATCGAGCCCGCGCAGCAGGCAGAGCCGCACCCTCTGTACGCCCAGGCGAGCACCCGGATGGGGCAGTTGGACGCCAGCATAGGCAGGAGCAGCGACGAACACAGCGCGAGCATGAGTGCCAGCCTCGCGCTGTTGGCGAAGGAACATGGACTGGAGCGCATCGATCATGTGCTGCTGAGCAACCAAACGCCGCGTGCTGCGGCGGGCGCCACCGTGTTCGTCGTGCAGGGCGAGCCGAGCAACCCGGCGCACCTGCGTGCCGGCATGCCTACGGACGTTGCGGTCAATACGCCTGTGGAGCAATCGCTGGCACGGCTACAAGCGCTAGAAACACAGTCGATGGCGCAGGTCCAGAGCCAGGCGCAGGAACAAGCGCTGGCGCAGCAGGAGGGGGCCAGGCAGCGAGGGATGGGCTGATGTGCCGCAGGGTGGGCTTCGGTGAGCCCGAGGCGCACTGCTCTGTCTGCCGATGCAGGCGAGCGCCATGACGTCTACGTCCCCTCCCCGGTGCATGCCTGGTCCCGCGGTGTGCGAAGTGGCCGAGGCCGTGTCGCAGAAAGGCAACGCGGCCTCCAGCTTTGCGGGGCAGTCCGTGCTTGGCGAGATGTCGCCGCGTGAGCAGCAGGAAGCGTTCGTCGCGCGCGCGTTGGCGTCCCGCGACAAGGCCCGCTGGATCGGGCGGCTATGTCGAGGCAATAGTCAATTTTGCATTGCGGCTCTAGATCCCAGGTCGCTGATATAGACATAACAGCCCCTCATGCCTCGGCTCATCAAGGTCTTGTACGTATTCCGAATGATCCGGTCCACGCGGTCGTGGACATCAGGATTTCCTTTGGACTGCGATTTGTATCCGCGGATCGAGCGATCCTGCTTTGAGCGCTTGCTTGGATCTGTGGCCACACGTCTGTCGCGACATACCAGGTCCGGCCCGATGATGACGCCCACATAGTCCAATTCCAGCCCCTGGCAGGTGTGGATGCATCCGACCTGCTCGACGGAGTTCTCGGCGACGGCCCACAAGCTGCCGTCGCTTCCCAGGTTCCACTGCGCGCGATAGTCGTGTTCCGGAATCTCGATGTCCCAGGCATCCGGATTGTTCTTGCTCTTCCAGTCCCAGCAATAGCCAGCCACCACACGGGACTTGTTGTTGAGCTTGTTCTTCTCGCGGATCAGGTCGTGCAGTTCCACCGGCGAGTCGATGATGCGGAAGTCGAAGGCGTCGCGGTCGAAATCGGTGTTGGCGGTCTCGCGGATGCCGAGGAAATTGTCCAGCCAGGCCATATAGCCATCCGAACCGGCGCAGCGGAACTGCGAGGCCAGTTCCAGCTCGGTCACTTCGGCACCGAGCTGTGCGGCCCAGTGACGTAGCTCTCCGGTGTGGCCGATGTCGGAGAGGGTGACGATCTGCTCGTCGTCGACGAAGAAGACGGTGCAGTGGGCGCTGCGGATCAGCTCCATCACCTGATTCTGGCCGAGGTTGCTGTACAGGCCGCTTTTCTCGTTGAGGCGGTGGGCCTCGTCCACCACCAGTGTGCCGAACACGTTCGGCTCGGTCTGGTGGAAGTTGCCCGAGCCGGAGAACAGGTTGCCGATCTCGACCTTGCGGATGTGCCCGGCCAGCTTCTGCGCGTATACGGCACGCGGCGCCGCGTTCTTGGAGACGTACTTGGTGGTGGTGCCGCGCTTGGTCAGCTCGACCAGCAGGTTCACCGCCACCACTGATTTGCCAGTGCCCGGGCCGCCTTTGACGATCACCACTTGCTTGCGTTCGGCCCTGGCCTGCGCGGCGCGCGCCAGACAGGTTTCGTAGACCAGCTTCTGTTCGTCGATCAGCACGAACTCCTGGTTGCCCTTGAGCATGCCGACCACGCTGTCGGCAAGCATTTTGGAAGGGCGGATGCGGCCGTGTTCGATCTTGTAGAGCAAATCGCCGTTGTCGCCCTGGCGCACGTGCTGGCGGATGAAGTCGCGCAGCTTGCGCTTCTCTTCCACGCCGCGCAGGAACAGCGGCGCCTTGTCGGTGTATGCGTTGTAGCGCGGATCGTCGATGGTGCCGTCGCGGAAGTGGTTGTGCAGATAGGCGCAAGGCCGTAGCTGGACGCCGCCCTCGTGTACTGCCTCGTTGAAGCCCTGCAGCAGGGCCGCATATGACCAAGCTTGGTAGGACGGGTGCGGGCCTTCGGTCTCGGTCGGTCCGCCGCGTTGCGCCCTGACGATGCCGTCCTTGTCGGTGACGGCGGACGTGGACCATTGCTTGAGCTCGACAATGATCGCCCGTGGTTCTTCTGCTTCGCCGAGCCCGCTCAGGATGAAATCGATGCGCTTGGCGGTCTGCGGGATGCCGAACTCGATGCCGACGCCTATGTCTGCAGGCAGGCTGTCGTCGCTGAGGACGTCGGCCATCTGGGTAAGCGAATGCCGCCAGGCGCGGAACTCGCTCTCCGGTGCGTATCGGCCCGTCTTCTTGAGGAAGGCGGTGGAGATGATGTCCTCGATTGCCTGCTGTTCCGAGTCTTGCAGGAACGCGGCACGGGTCGACTGATAAACGATCACGCTCGGCGTTCCCCCTGAATGCCTTCCGTTGCTCGCTCGAACTTTGAACCGATGCGCAGTGGCTGACAAGTCTTTACATTGGCGCGTGCCATCGGTTCGCAATACTGAGGGTGCTTTGGAGTAATTCGTATACAAAACTGGCGCACGCTAATCATCGCTTGCAGCATGCAAGACCCAATTGATGAGCCGACTTGACGCGTCGCGCCAGCGATAGCAGGATTGCTACACGGAGCCTAGGAACTCCTCGTACAGCGGGCTACCACCTCCGAGAACGGGTGGATCTTCATGCCGTTTGGCGAGAGATGCTATGACCGAGGCCGCCCGTCATCCCGATTCGGATCCTGGCTATTACCTGCCAGAAGAAGCGCAGTACCGCCTGCAGCAACTGCGCGATCACATGCGGTTCCTAGCGCGACTGGCGCAGCCACGCACTGTGGACGAAGAGCGCGAAGCAGCACCGAAGGTGCGTGCGGGCGAGCTGGCGATATGCATGGAACTGCTCGCGGAACAGGTGGACTTGGTGCTGCGGGAGGTGTCGTGGCCGGCGCGACGCCAGTATTAGAGTCGAGCGCAGAGGGATGGCAACGGTATGGAGGCGCCGTGACTTCGCCGGCAACGTGATCGCGGGTGCAGCCGCGCCATTATGCTCGCCGGTCAGGGAGCGAGGCGTCAGACGCTAAGGAGCCATGATGCAGCAGAGTAAGGGGGACGTAGTAAGCGGCGGCGAGGTCGGCGAGCGGCCGGAGAAGCGCAACGCGCCGGCCGCGCCGCTGTGGCGCATGTTGCGGCAGACGTTCGGGGTGGACCTGAAATGGCTGGTGCCGTGTTGGGGCGGCGGCATGGTGCTGGCGCACTTCCTGCGCATCGGCTACGTGCCGTCGCTGTCGCTGGGCGATCTTGGCGTGGTGCTGAGCGCGGTGGCGCTGTTCGGTGGAATCGCCTTGATTGCCTTCCTGGCGGTGCTTGCATTGCCGGCGTGGGTGATGGGGCTACTGGTCGATCAGCATCTACTGGTTGTCCCGTTGCGGCCGAGACAGGACGATGCCCCGCGTAGAGGGTTGAAGTCTTACTACCGCCGCACGCAGCTTGCATTGGGTCGGCGGAGGGAACGCGTGTTCGGTAGCCTATGGCTGTTCGCGGGAGCGGCTCTGCTTAGCGCTATGTACTATGCATTTTTGCTGCTTTGCGAGCACTGGGGATTCGTTCGGTTCGCGGCCTATGGAGTTATTGCCGGGTTTGGCCTTGGTGCGCTCGCTCTGGCGCTACTGACTGTAGTCTGGGACGTGGATCGAGTGCGGCGGTACTGGCCCGTACTACGTAGGCCTCGCGGCACTCTCTCGTTGATGCTGCTGGTGTACTTGGCATTCTGGCCGCTCGCTGCATTTGCCGTGGGCTATGTGGCACCTCCGACTAAAGGGTCAGACTGGTTTTATCTTACAGTTGTAGTCTTCATCGTCGTGTTCTTTCATTGGCTTGTGTATGCGACGCATCGAGTGCCGTTTTCCAAACGCTTCCGCGTTCTAGGTGCCGCGGTGCTGATGGTTTTGGCATACAGCGGCGCGCTGCTGGGTACAGTGGACGTCACCGTGCGCAAGCTCGGCATCGGCATGCTGCCGGGCGTGCAGCTGCAGGTGACCGAGCAGGGCTGTCAGATCGTCAAGGCGGCGTGGCCGGCGGCGCAGTGCGACCGGGCGCAGCCGGCGTCGAACGTGTATGTGTTGCGCTCGGTGGACGTGTTGACGCGGTTGGGTTCGGACTTCTATGTGGCGCCGCCCGGTGGGCTCAGCGATGAACACAAGCCGCGCTTCCTGATTCCGGCGAGTCAGGTGCTGAGTTGGAGCAGGGTGGAGGCCCCGAAGAAGAAGAATGCCGCTGCGGCGGCGCAACCGGGCAAATGAAGCGCACGTCCGCTGCGCTGCGTAGGTGCTCGCAGGAAAGTGGCGGTGTGCGCCACTAAGCGGGAGCGCTCGCCATCGCGCGTGCGATGCCGCATCAAATGCCCTCATCGCCATGACACCACGCAGCAGCAGCCTTCACGGCTTGGATCGTAGGCTCGGGCCATCCATGAGGAGGGTTCGACATGAGCAAGCACGACGAGAATGCGTCGCATGGCACGCCCGGTGGCAAGGGCTCCGATACCGCGCCGGCCGATCCACGGCAGGCGCCGCCGCGGCCGGATCCGCAGGCCGGTATCGACCGCGAGGTGGGCGACCTGGAAAACCCCGATGCGGTGGACGACGAGGGCGCGCTGCCGGGCCGTGCGGGTGGTGGCTTGGCGGGCGGCTGATGCGCGGCCAGCAGCGAACGCCGATGGTCGGCAGGCCACGCCGAAGCGATCGCTCGCAGGGAACGCCACGCGCGCTCCCGGCGAGCGACGTGCCGCGCTAGCGCACGTCCAGTTCCCAGCACAGCAGCGGCCCGTCTTCCGGGTCCACGCGCTCGCCGCTGCGGCGGAAGCCGTTGCGCTCCAGCACGCGCTGCGAGGCGCGGTTGTCCACGGCGGTGTCGGCGGTGAGCCGGTGCACGCGCGGGTCGTGGCGTGCCCACTGGGCGACGGCGGCGACCGCGCGCGTGGCGGCGCCCTTGCCCCGGCGGGCGGCGGCGATGCCGTAGCCGATGTCCACGCTGCCCTGCGTGGGCAGGCGGGTGACGGAGCACAGGCCGATCACTTCGTCGTGTTCGACGATGAGCCAGGCCGATGGGGCGAAGCGTTGGCCGATGGCGTGGGCGAGGTCGCTCAGCATGCGTAGGACGTCGGGTTCGGCGATGGGGCTGTCGGGGACGAGGCGGTAGTGGCGTGGCGCGCACGCGCGCAGCAGCGCGGCGAAGTCGCTTGGGGTGGCTTCGATGATCATGGTGTTCTCGACGTTGCGTCAGTGCCCTGGCGGGCAGGCGGGTCGAGACGCGGGGATGCGGGCGAAGCCGCGGAGGGCCGCTAGCGGCGCCGTGTCCCCACCGTCGCGACCGGTGTGGTCCGAGCTGCGATGACGGTGGACAAAGGCCTTCTCCTGATGGACGCGCCAACGTTAGCACGGGCCGTTGGCGCGAGGCGATCGGGCCGGCGGCCAAGCCGGCGCCGCAGTGGCGCCGGCCATGTGCGGATGCTGGCGGCATTCCGCATTACCGCACTTCGCGCCTCGCGCGCGCAGGGCGGCGCAAGCGCGGTCGCCAGCGCGACGCTACAGCGCCTGCACCATCGGCCGCTGCTGCGCTTCCTGTGCCTGCACCTGGTTCTGTGCCTGCTGGTGTTCGCGCTCGTGCACTGGCGGGTCGGGCTGCTGCGCTTGCGCCTTGTCGAACGATTGCTCGACCGGGGTCTGCGCCGCTTCGGCGGTGGGCATATGCGCGCGCAGCTTGGCCGGGTCGCCGGCGGCGCCTTGCACGATGAAGATGTTCTCGCCGGCCGCGGCGGTCTTGGTCTGCTGGCTGAGGGAGACTTGGTCGACGCTGCCGAAATTGTGCTGCTTGGCCAGCGCGTACAGGCTGGCGCTGACGCGGTCGTTGTCGGCCGGGTCCAGTTGCCCGGCACCGTTCAAGCCTTCGACCTTGCCGCGGATCTGCTGCAGCATGGCCTGATCCTGGGGCTCCAGGCGCGTCGGGTCGGCCGGCGCGGGTGCGCGCTGACGGTCCTGGTCCGGTTGCTCGCGGTAGCGCAGTGTCTCGGTGCGTTCCTGCGACAGCATGCGGTTGCCGATGCCCGGTTCGATGCGGCCGGGGAAATCGTTGACCGGCACGTCCATCAGTTCGCCGAAGGTGCGGTAGGCGGAGTTGCTGTTGACGGTCTCGCCGAACACCTTGAAGCCGTAGTTGGGGTAGTTCAGGTCCTGGGCGTTGAGTTCGGGCACGGCGCTGACCGCGGTGTTCCAACGCGCCAGGATCTGGTCCTTGTCGCCGGTGGCGACGGTGCGCGCCGGCTGGCCTTCCTGGATGTAGCTGGTGCTGTCGGGCTTGGCGCCGATGGCGTTGGCATAGCCGGCGTCGTGCGGGTAGTGCCAGGCGCGCAGCGAGTGCTTGCTCTCGTCGGTGCCGATCGGGATGGCTTCGCCGGTCTGGCGGTCGGTGGCCAGGCCGTGCAGTTCGGCCAGCGCGGTGCCGTGCTCGTCGCGCAGCACCCAGTAGTCGTGGCCGGCGACGCCGGCCACGCCGAGCGATCTTGCTTCAATCGAATAATCGGGCATGTGGTTCTCCTTCCTTGGTGATCGGGGCTAGTGTGGTTGCGCGGCCACGCAGCGGTCCAGCGAGGCCTTGAGGTCCTTCATCGCCTGCTCCACGCCCAGGTCGACGAAGTAGGCGCCGGCGCCCTTGAGGGCGATCCTGGCCTGGCTGGCGCCTTGTGGGCGCTCGATGCGCATGCGGAAGCCGCTGCGGTTGGCTTCTTCGAAGTTGCCCGATTCCAGCACGCCCTTGGCGTCGTCCTTGCGCGTGACCTTGGGCCAGGAGCTGCTGGTCTCGGACAGCTTGGCAATGCTGGTCTCGGCGCAGGCGAACAGGCGCTGGGTCGGCAGGTCGGCGGGCACGACCAGGACGTCGGAGGCCATCGGGGTCTTCTTCGCGGCGGCGGACATGCTGCATGCGCCCGCGGCGACCAACAGGCCTGCGATCTGGGCGGCGACGAGCCACGGCTTCATGTGCTTCTCCTGGTGTGCGGCCCGGCAGGTCGCACTGCGGCTGCGGCGAGGCGAGAGGCCCACTGTAATTGCGCCGGCTGCGCCTGTCGATTCGGCGCCTGGGCCGCAAGCGGGCCGGTGCCGGGCGCCGCGTTAGAGCCTGGCGCGGAACATGGATGCGATCTGCGCGGGCTGCCGCCGCGCTCGCCTATTCTCCGCCGCCGTTGGTCACCAGGCGCAGGAAAACCTCGTGCTGATAGCGGCTCATGCGCAGTTGCTGGCCGTTGTCCATGGTCACCACGTGGTGGCCGTTGAACCAGGGATGGATGGCCTTGACCCGGCGCACGTTGATGATCGCCGAGCGGTGCACGCGGGCGAAGTGGCGCGGGTCCAGGCGCGCGGCGAGCGCGGCCATGGTCTCGCGCAGTTCGTGCACGGCGCCGGCGACATGCAGCTGCACGGTGTTGCGGTTGGCCTTGATCCAGACGATGTCGTCGACGGCGACGAACACCACGTGTTCGTCCACGCGCACGGCGATGCGTTGCAGGTAGGCATCGCGCTGGCGCAGGGCGTCCAGCGCCTGCAGGAGCTGCGCGGGATTGCTGCCGGTGCCGCCCAGCCGCGCCTTGGCGCGCTGCAGGGTGGCGGCGAAGCGCTCGCGGCTGAACGGCTTGACCAGGTAGTCCAGCGCGTTGGCTTCGAAGGCGCGCACCGCGTATTGCTCGTAGGCGGTGACGAACACGGTGGCGGGCATGCGCTCGGCGCCGATCCGCGCGACCACGTCCATGCCGGTCATTTCCGGCATCTGGATGTCGAGGAACACCAGGTCCGGCGAGTGCTCGCGGATCGCCGCCACCGCCGCGGCGCCGTCGCCGCATTCGCCGAGCAGGGCGATGTCGGCGTGTTCGCGCAACAGGCGCACGACGGCGTGGCGGGCGATCGGTTCGTCGTCGATGACCAGCGCGGTGATGGTCATGCGGGCACGTGCTCCGGCGCGTCTGCGGCGTCCTCCAGTTCGCGGAACGGCATGCGGATGCGGCACACCACGCCTTGCGGCCAGATCATGTCCAGGCGGATCTCGGCGGTGTCGCCGTACAGCTCCTTCAGCCGCAGCCGGGTGTTCGACAGGCCGATGCCGTGGCCGGCGGCGTCGCTGCTGTCGCCGAGTGTGCTGTTGCGGTTGCGCACCTCGATGCGCAGCTGGCCATCCTCGTGCCGGCTCTCGATCTCCACCTGGTCGGCGCCGGCGTGGCGGCCGATGCCGTGCTGGATGGCGTTCTCCACGATCGGCTGCAGCATCAGGCTCGGCACTGCGCAGTCCAGGGTGGCCGGGTCGATGTACAGGCGCGTGGTCAGGCGGTCGCCGAAGCGTTTGCGCTGGATGCCCAGGTACAGATCGAGCAGGGTGAGTTCGTGGCGCAGGGTGATTTCCTGGCCGTCGAATTCCTCCAGCAGCGCGCGCAGCAGTTCGCTCAGGCGCAGCAGCATGTCCTCGGCCGAGGCGGCGTCCTCTTCGAGCAGGGTCACGATGGCGTGCAGCGTGTTGAACAGGAAGTGCGGCTGCAGCTGGGTCTTCAGTGCCTGCAGCCGCGACTGCGCCAGTTGCGTGGCCAGGCGCCCGGCTTCCAGTTCGCGGCGGTCGCTCTCGCTGCGGTAGTGCAGCGCCTGCTGGATCGCCAGCAGGCCCCAGTAGGTCAGCAGGCCGATGGCGAAGTGCTTGCTGATGAACTGCCCGAGTTGCTCGGAGAACGGCCCTTGCGAGAAGAAGGCGCCGATGATCATCGCCAGCGCGGTGACGCCGACGCTGGCGGCGCATTGCGGCCCCAGCGCGCGCAGCTGCAACGGGGTGGGAATCGGGAAGCGCTGCCCCAGCCGGAACACCAGCGGCGCCAGCGCCGCCCAGGTGTACCACTGGGTCATCGACCAGCGCAGGTAGTCGCCGATCGCCCAGCGATGGTCGCCGCTGTTGAACACGTCGTACAGATAGCCTTGCACGGCGAAGGCCACGACCACGGCCGTCCACAAGCTCAGGTATCGGATCAGGCCGATTTCCGTGGAACCCAGGCGGATGTTCATCGGGCGGCGCTCGGACGGGATGCGCCGATCCTAAGCGCGCCCGCGTGCGCTGAGAAGCGCGGCGGCCAATGGCGACGATTGGTCACGCCGGCACGACGATTCGTCCCGGATCGCTGGGCGGCGGCCATGGCAGGCGCGCCAGATAGGCGCACCGCTCCCGCTGCGCCAGGCGCACGAGGCGGCATCCCTTCCTGCCGGAGACGTCGCCATGCATCCCTTCCGTACCGCCTGCCTCGCCAGTGTGCTGCTCGCCGCCGCGGCCACCGCCCATGCGCAGGGCGAGAGCCGCCAGCATTACCTGACCCTGGTCAACCGTGCGCACGACAGCGTGACCGCGGTGGCGGTCGCCGATGCCGGCAGCACGACGTTCCGCGCCATCGCCGCCGACCCGCTGCGCGGCGGCGGCGACTCGGCCACCATCGGCATCGCCGGCGCGGGCTGCCGCTACGACGTGCGTTTCGGGTTCAGCGACGGGCGCACGCTGGTGTACCGCGACCTGGACGTGTGCCGCAACGTGCTGGTGCGGATCCGGGCGCTGCCGCGCAGGGAGGTGGATGCTTCGATGCGGTTTGCGGTGTCGATGGGGAAGTAGTTCTTTTCGGGGTTGTGCGGCGTTGCGGGAGCTGCGTTGGTGAGTTACGGGCTGGCGGGTGCGGCACGTGTTGTGGTGGTGTCTGTCGCGACTGAAGTCGCTCCTACAGGGGCGGTGCGCTAGGGCGCCGATGCGATGCCGCTGCTATTCGCCGCCCACCGCGAGGGCGGCGTGGATCAGCGCCAGGTGGCTCAGGCCCTGCGGCATGTTGCCGAGCGCGGCGCCGCTGTGCGGGTCGACCAGTTCCGGCAGCAGGCCGACGTCGTTGCCGACGGTGTCGAGCAGATGCTCGAACAGGCGTCTGGCTTCGTCGCGTTCGTCGAGCAGGCCGTAGGCTTCCACCATCCAGAAGCTGCAGGCGATGAACGCGCCTTCGCGCTCCTGCATGCCGCTGTAGCGGTGCAGCAGGGTGCGCGCGTCGCCGCTGCCGAGTTCGCGGCGGATCGCCTCGCGGGTGGCTAGCATGCGCTCGCGGCGCACTTCGCCCAGGCCGAAGCGCGAGGCCAGCATCAGTCCGGCGTCGAGCGCGTCGCTGCCGGCGTACAGGGTGTAGGCCTGCTTGTGCTCGGACCAGCAGTGCGCGTCGATCCAGTCGAGGATGCGCGCCTGTTCGCGCTGCCAGCGCGGCAGCATGGCCTTGGACAGGTGGCCGGCTTTGGCCAGTTCGCTGGCACGGCGCAGCGCCATCCAGCACTCGACCTTGGACATGGTGTAGTGCTGCGCGTCCTCCAGTTCCCAGAATCCGGCGTCCTTGCGCATCCACGCCTCGGCGCATTCGTTGCCGAGTTCGAACAGTTGCTGCGCGGTGTGCGGGTCGAGGATGTGGCCGTGGTCGACGAAGCGCGCGGTCATCTCGAACACGTCGCCGTACAGGCACAGCTGCAGCTGGTCGGTGGCGGTGTTGCCCACGCGCACCGGGCGCGTGTGGCGGTAGCCGGCGATGTCGATCTCCCGCTCGTCCGGGACCAGGTCGCCATGCAGGGTGTAGCAGGGGCGGATCCAGGGCCGGTGCTTGGCGATGGTGCCGAGCAGCCAGGCGAACGCGGCCTTGGCGTCGGGCAGGGCGCCCACGCGCAGGAATGCTTTTGTGGTGTAGGCGGCATCGCGCACCCAGGCGTAGCGGTAGTCCCAGTTGCCGTTGCCGCCGATGCCCTCGGGCAGCGAGGTGGTGGCCGCGGCGGCGATGGCGCCGGTGGGCGAATACCACAGGAACTTCAGCGCCAGCGCCGAGCGCAACACCGCCTGCGGGTAGTTGCCGTCGTAGTGCAGGTTGCCGGTCCACTCGCGCCATTCCCGGTCGCTGCGCTCGATGCGTTCATCGATGTCCTCCAATGGCGGCACCGGCAGCGCTTCGTCCTGCGTGGCGAGCACGGCGAGCAGTTCGCGCTGCCCGGCGTGCAGGCGCAGCCGAGCGTGAACGCCGCGGTCGTCGTAGTCGGAGACGGTGAGCGCCTGCGAATGGCGCAGCAGCGCCATCACCGGGCCGATGTGGAACACGCGGCCGTTGGGCGTGTCGCTCATCCACGGTGCGGACGTGCCGGCGCGGGTGCCGGGCCGGAAGCAGATCTCGAACTCCACTTCGCCGTCCAGGCCTTCCAGCCGCCGTGCCAGCTCCGACCACGGCAGGCGCCCGGCTTCGCCGCTGTTGAGCGATTCGGTCAGGCGCGCGCTGCCGCTGGCGGTGCGGAATGTGGTTTCCAGTACGTTGCTGTCGTCGCGGTAACGGCGCTGCACGTCGGTGGCGCCGACCGGGGTGATGGCGAAGCGGCCGCCGTCGCGCGCGTCGAGCAGGCGGTCGAACAGCGGTGGCGCGTCCATCGTCGGCACGCACCACCAGTCGATGCTGCCGTCGGCGGCGACCAGCGCCACCGAGCGGCCGTCGCCCAGTGCGGCATAGCTCTCGATCGGCGCGGTGCCGTCGGCATCGCGTTGCAGGCGTGGCGCGCGGACAGGCACGGCCGGCGTACTCAAGACAGCAGCAGGCCGCCGGTGGCGCCGATGATCTCGCCGGTGATGTAGCTCGATTCCTGCGAGGCCAGCAGCACGTACAGCGGCGCCATCTCCACCGGCTGGCCGGCGCGCTTGAGCGGGGTTTCCGAGCCGAACGCGGGGATCTTCTCCGGCGGCTGCCCGCCGCTGGGCTGCAGCGGGGTCCACACCGGCCCCGGCGCCACCGCATTGACGCGGATGCCCTTGTCGGCCAACTGCTGCGCCAGCGCCTGGGTGAAGTTGGCGATGGCCGCCTTGGTCGGCGCGTAGTCGATCAGCATCGGCGAAGGCTGGTAGGCCTGGATCGAGGTGGTGTTGATGATGGTCGCGCCCGGCGGCAGGTGCGGCACCGCGGCCTTGCACAGCCAGAACATCGCGAACACGTTGGTGCGGAAGGTGGCCTCGAACTGCTCGGTGCTCAGCTCGGCGATGTCCTTCACCGCGGTCTGCTTGCCGGCCACGTTGACCAGGATGTCCAGTCCGCCCAGCGCCTCCACGCTCTTGGTCACCAACTGCTGGCAGAACGCCTCGTCCTGCAGGTCGCCGGGCAGGCACACCGCCTTGCGGCCTTCGGCCTCGATCAGCGCGACCACCTCGGCGGCGTCCTCCGCCTCCTCTGGCAGGTAGTTGAGGACGATGTCGGCGCCTTCGCGCGCGTAGGCGATGGCGGTGGCGCGGCCGATGCCAGAATCGGCGCCGGTGATCAGCGCCTTGCGCCCGGCCAGGCGGCCGAAGCCGCGATAGGTGTGCTCGCCATGGTCGGCGGCCGGTTGCAGCGCATGCACGGTGCCCGGCGGGGTCTGGCTCTGCTCGGGGAACTCGGGTTGCGGGAATTGGGTGAGCGGGTTCTGCATCGTGAACTGGTTCTTGCTGCCAGACATGCACGATCTCCTTGCGATGGGGGAGGGCGTGGCGCGATGCCGAGGTGGACGCACTCGGCCGGCCAACGGACGCAAGTATGAAAATCGCGCGGATGCGGTGGGGTGAACGAAATGGACAGGGCACGTGAAAGTGCGATACCCGCACGGCACGGCTTGCCTGCAGACATGCAGACGCAACCGCACGCGTCGCATCACGGATGCGGCGTGCGGTACGACCGAGCGATATGCGTGTGCGACGCCTGCGGTGCGCTCTAGCGGCGGCTGCGACGCCAGGCGATCACTGCGACCGTGGCCAATGCGGCCACCGCGCCGACCGCGGCCACCTGCGTCGCCAGCTCGGTGCGCTGCGCGCGCCGGCGCAGGCCGCCGTCCACGCCGCCGGGCGACAGCGGCGGCTGGAACACGTTGCCCGGCGCCACCGCCGCGCGTGGCGCACGCGCCAGATAGCGGCCGAAGAAACGGCCCATGCCCGCGGCGAACGCATTGGGCGCCAGCGCATGCACCACGCGCATCGCACCGACCGCCGGGCCGATCACCACGGTGTTGCGCGGGCGCCGCAGCAGCCTGACCACCGCGCGCGCGACGCGGCGCGGATCGAGCATCGGCGGTGGCCCGTCGATGCGGCGGCCGGTGTAGTTGGCGCCATGCGCCAGCCCTGGGGAGTCGACGAAGTACGGATAGACGTCGCACACGTGGATGTGCGGATGCTCCGCCAGTTCGGCGCGCAGCGCTTCGGAAAACCCGCGCTGTCCGTATTTGCTGGCGCTGTAGGCGGCGGCGTACGGGGTGGCGGCGAATCCGCCCATCGAGATCATGTTGACCAGGATGCCGCGCTCCTGCGCCAGGAAGATCTGTACCGCCGCGTGCGCATCGTGCATGTGCCCGAGCAGGTTGGCCTGGACCACCGCGTCGCTGGCCTCGATCGGCACGTCCTGGAACTTGCCGACCGCACCCACGCCGACGTTGCTGAACCACAGATCGACATGGCCGAGGAACGCCTGCGCCTGTTCGGCCAGCGCACGCACCGCGTCGGCGTCCTTGACGTCGGTGGGCACCACCAGCACCTTGGCGCCATGGCGGCGGCAGATCTGCGCGACCTGTTCCAGCGCCTCCACGCCGCGTGCGGCCAGGACCAGCTTGGCGCCTTGCGCCGCCAGCGCCTCGGCGGTGGCCTGGCCGATGCCGCTGGATGCGCCGGTGATCACCACGTGGGGGCGCTGCGCCCGGGTCGTGCCTGCTGTGGTCCTGCGCGCTGTCGTCATGCGTGCGTATCGCCTGTGCCGTCGGGGGGAGAGACCGCATGCTCCCAAGCCGGACGTTAACGCGGCGCGGGCGAAAAGTAAGAATCCCCGTGACAGGCGCGGCGTCGCGGCGGTGCGTCGCAGCCGCTGAGCCGTTCAGATGCTGGGATGGCACTCCTTCGGCCGCATCCCCATCTTCCGCACATGGACCTGTTCGCTTCCACCGACGACCTCCCGCATTGCCTGGTGGCCGATGCCGAGGGCGGCATCCGCTACTGGCCGCAGCTGATCGAGCCGGCGCTGGCGCAGGCCTGGTTCGAGGCGCTGCGCGACGGGGCGGCCTGGCAATGCCTGCGCCGGCCGATGTACGACCGGGTGGTGGACGTGCCGCGGCTGCTGGCGTCGTATCGCCTGCAGGCGCTGCCCGAGACCCTGCCGCTGCGCGACCTGCATGCCGCGGTGCAGGCGCGGGTGCCGGCGCCGTACTCGGCGGTGGGCTTGAACCTGTACCGCGACGGCCGCGACAGCGTGGCGATGCACAACGACAAGCTGCACACGCTGGTGGCGCCGCATCCGATCGCGCTGGTGTCGCTGGGCGCGCCGCGGCGCATGAACATCCGCGCCAAGGCCGGCGACCGCCGCAGCATCGCGGTGGAACTGGCGCCGGGCAGCCTGCTGGCGATGAGCCATGCCTCCCAGCTCACCCACGAGCACGGCATCCCGAAGACGGTGCGGCCGGTGGCGCCGCGGATGAGCGTGGTGTTCCGGGTGCGGCCGATGGACGGAGCGCCCGCCGATGGCGCCGCCGATTCCGCATAATGCAGGCCTGTTCCCGTCAGGAAGGCCGCATGACCGCTCTCACCGAACGCTACGCGCGCGCCGTCGACTACGCCCGCATCGCCCACGCCGGGCAGTTCCGCAAGGGCGGCACGGTGCCGTATTTCAGCCATGTGCTGGGCGTGTCGACGCTGGTGCTGGAAGCCGGCGGCGACGAGGACCAGGCGATCGCCGCATTGCTGCACGATGTGGTCGAGGATTGCGGCGCCGGCCACGAGGCGGTGATCCGCGCGCAGTTCGGCGACCAGGTCGCGGCGATCGTGATGGGCTGCACCGACGCCAGCGCCGAGCGCAAGGCGGAACCGGAGGACGTGCCGGCCAGGCGCCGCGACTGGCGCACCCGCAAGCAGGCCTATCTGGCGCACCTGCACGACGCGCCGGGTGCGACGCTGCTGGTCTCGGCCTGCGACAAGCTTTACAACGCGCGCAGCATCGTCGCCGACCTGGAAGACCCGGCGACCGGCACCGACGTGTTCGAGCGCTTCACCGCCGGGCGCGACGGCACCTTGTGGTACTACGCCGCGCTGCTGGAGGTGTTCACCGCGCGCGGTACGCCGATCCTGCGCCCGTTCGCGTCCAGCGTGAAGCGGATGCATGCGTTGGCCGGGGTGGCGTTCGCTTAGCTGCCGATGGCGGATCGCGGGTGCGCCACCGTGCGCAGCCTCGCGCGCGTCGGCCGTATGCGTACGGAGATGCCGGCCTTCGCTTTGCGTCCGCGTGCCCACTGTCGCGGGTGCTTCCGGCATCGACTTCACCGTAGGCTGTGAATCGCAGCGCGCTTGCGCTCATTCGCCGTCGGCAATGAGTACTTCGTCCGCCCCGGTCGATGCCTCCAGGAACTCCACGAACTCCACGACGCGCTCCTGCCGGCTGCCGGAAAGCAGCGTCGCCAACGTCCTCTGATGGGTCGGATAGATCCTGCACGTCCCGTAGGGATCGATATGCAGGCCGGTCCGGTTCCTGAGTTCGCCGAACGCGCGCTCGAACAGGGCCAGCTCCGAATCGGCGATCGCGAACGACGGCCGCACGCCTTCGTCGTCGGATAGGTAGGAGATGTCCAGCATGCGCGGCCGTCGATGCAGCGTCGGAGGCGAAGGTGTTTTCTGATCGCGCTGCTCAGGATGGCAGGAATTGCTCGAACGACCCCAGATAGTCGAGCTTGCCCACCGCCACGCCTTGCTGGCGCAGGATCGCGTGGGCGGTGGCGACGTGGAAGAAGAAATTCGGCAGGGCGAAGGTCAGCAGGTAGTCGCTGCCGTTGAAGTCGGCTTTCAATTTGCCGGCGCTCAGCGACACCGCGCGGTCCTGGGCGCCGTCGAGGGCAGCCGCATCCACGCTGTGCAGGAAGCGCTGCGTGGCGGCGATACGCTCGCCCAACTGCGCCAGGGTGGTTTCCTCGTCCGCCATCTTCGGCGGCACGACGTCGCTGAGGCGGCCGATGGTGTTCTTCGCAGTGTCCGACGCGCGCTGGATCTGCGCGGCGAAGCCGAACATGTCCGGCGCCAGGCGTGCGTCGACCAGCGCCTGTGGATCCTGGCCGTTCTCCTGCGCGTGGCGTTCGGCCAGCGCGACATAGTGCTGCAGCACGTCCAGGCCACGCAGGAACACCGGAACGGAAAGGCGATACATCGAGACGGACATGAGCGGTTTCCTTGAAGACGATAGGGGCCGGGCGCAGGCCGGCGACGGCGCAGCACCACTTGGATGGGGCGTTGCGGATCGAACACAAGGGCGACCCTCGTCGCGGCGGGTGCGGTGCGTTCCATACCCGCGCGTACTGGCAGCAGGATGGCGCCGCTGCGCGGCGACGAAGGGCGGTCGCGTCCGTTGATTGCGGAATTTTGTCTGCCCTCATCCAGCCCACCATTCCCGAAAGGGAGCCATGGCCCAGATGGGACAAGGAACAGTCGCAGCGCTTTAGCCCCTCTCCCACCGGGAGAGGGGTTGGGGTGAGGGTACGGCGCGAAGCGTCCCGTTGATCGACTGTGCGAGGCGAGCCTGTCGTCCCCGGCCGCAAACGTTGAGTGCGCCGCTGCCGCAGGCGCGGCCTCCCAGAATGGGTGATTGCCCGCAGCGCTGCCGCATCGCATGCTGTGTGGCGTCAATACCCGTTACCCACAAGGATGCCGATGAGCCTGGCCGATACCCGTCGCCATCAGATGTTTCCGGTGCTGGAGCCCGCACAGGTGGAGACCGCGCGTCGCTTCGCCAGCGGCGCGCCGCGCACGTTCGCTCCGGACGAGGAAGTCTTCGCCGTCGGCGACCATCCGGCGCCGGTGTGGCTGGTGCTGCAGGGCACGATCGCGGTGGTGCGCCGCGACGGGCTGGGCCACGAGAAGCCGGTCACCGAACACACCGCAGGGCAGTTCAGCGGCGAGGTCAGCCAGCTGGCCGGCCGCGCCTCGTTGGCCGGCGGCCGCGCCGGCGCCCAAGGCTGCGTCGCGGTGCCGTTCGACGCGGCGCACCTGCGCTCGCTGATGATCAGCTCGGCCGACGTCGGCGAGATCGTGATGCGCGCGCTAATCCTGCGCCGGGTCGGATTGATCGAAGGCGATACCGCCGGTTCGGTGCTGATCGGCGAGCCGGGCGAGGCGCGGCTGACCCGGTTGCAGGGCTTCCTGACCCGCAACGGCTATCCCAACACCTTCCTGGATGCGGCCAACGACGACGAGGGCCGCGCGCTCGTCGAGCGCCTGGGCATCCATCACGACGAACTGCCGTTGATGGTCTGCCCCAGCGGCACCGTGCTGCGGCGTCCCAGCGAGGCCGAGGCCGCGCATTGCCTGGGCATGACCCCGGAGCTGGATCCGCAAAAACGCTATGACGTGGCCATCGTCGGCGCCGGCCCGGCCGGCCTGGCGACTGCGGTGTACGCCGCCTCCGAAGGCCTGTCGGTGCTGGTGCTGGACCAGCGTGCGATCGGCGGCCAGGCCGGTGCCTCGGCACGGATCGAGAACTACCTCGGGTTTCCCACCGGCATCTCCGGCCAGGCGCTGGCCGGACGCGCCTACAACCAGGCGCTGAAGTTCGGCGCCGAGCTGGCGTTGCCGCTGGAAGTGGCGCAGCTGCATTGCGATGCGGCCACCGCCGAGGACTGCAGCGCCGCGCCGTTGCAATTGCAGATGCGCGATGGCCTGCGCGTGCAGGCGCGCACCGTGGTGATCGCCTCGGGCGCGCGCTACCGGCGCCCGGACATCGCCAACCTGGCCGCGTTCGAAGGCAACGGCGTGTCGTACTGGGCCTCGCCGGTGGAGGCGCGCTTGTGCGAAGGCGAGGAGGTGGCCTTGGTCGGCGGCGGCAATTCCGCGGGCCAGGCGGTGGTGTTCCTGGCGCCGAAGGTGAAGCGCCTGCACCTGATCGTGCGCGGCGCCGGGCTGGAGGCGTCGATGTCGCGCTACCTGATCGAGCGCATCGCCGCGTTGCCGAACGTCGAGCTGCACACCGGCACCGAAGTGGTGTCGCTGCAGGCCGACGCGTCGCAGCGCCTGGCGAGCGCGGAGTTCCGCGACCGCGCCACCGGCGCCACCCATCGCTGCGATCTGCATCACCTGTTCCTGTTCGTCGGCGCCGATCCCAACAGCGCCTGGGTCGACGGCTGCGTGCGGCTGGATCACGCCGGCTTCGTCGTCACCGGCGCCGAGCCGGAACTGGGCCAGGTGCCGGCGCTGCCGTTGGAGACCGACCGCCCGGGCGTGTTCGCGATCGGCGACGTGCGCGCCGGTTCGGTCAAGCGGGTGGCCGCGGCGGTCGGCGAGGGCGCCGCGGTGGTCGCGCAGATCCATCAATTCCTGGCACGGCGCAGTGCGCCCGCCGCAACCGAGAGAGGCAGCCGATGACAGCGCGTTGTTCCCACCTTGCCACCATTGCCGAGGTCACGCCGAGCGCGCGCGGCTGCGAGGAGTGCTTGAAGATCGGCAGCCCCTGGGTGCATTTGCGCCTGTGCCGCAGCTGCGGCCACGTCGGTTGTTGCGACGATTCGCCCAATCGTCACGCGACCAAGCATTTCCACCAGACCGCGCACCCGATCATCGAAGGCTACGACCCGCCCGAAGGCTGGGGCTGGTGCTACGTGGACGAGACCGAAGTGGAACTGCCGGACCAGACGCCGCAGTTGGGGCCGATTCCGCGTTACGTGTAGCGTGAGGCCGCTCGCGCCGCTGCAGCGCAATCTGGCCACGCGTTTGGCATGTTGAGCTTCGGACAGCGTCGGGACTGAAGTCCCTCCCACAGTGCACCCAGGCGGTTTGCCGCAAGCCCCTGTAGGAGCGGCTTCAGCCGCGACAGACACTGCCAGACATTCCTGCACATCAAGATCCGGTCGGGGCTGAAGCCCCTCCTACAGAGCACCCAGCCAGCTCGCCGCAAGTCCCTGTGGGAGCGACTTCAGTCGCGACGAGCGAAGCGTGGAGCCAAGGACTGCGGACAGCGTCGGAACCGAAGTCCCTCCCACAGCGAATCCTGCCCATCGCGCATGACCTGTACACGGCGCATCGAGCCGACCCGCTAAGCTTGCGTCAGTTCCTGCCGACCGCTCTCACCCAATGCCCAAGTCCCCCGTTTCCACCGCCTCCGGCTTCGTCCGCGTCCGCGGCGCCCGCGAACACAATCTCAAGGACGTGGACGTCGAACTGCCGCGCGATGCGCTGGTGGTGTTCACCGGCGTCTCCGGCTCCGGCAAGTCGTCGCTGGCGTTCGGCACGCTGTTCGCCGAGGCGCAGCGTCGCTATCTGGATTCGATCTCGCCTTACGCGCGGCGTCTGATCGACCAGGCCGGGGTGCCGGACGTGGATGCCATCGAAGGCCTGCCGCCGGCGGTGGCGCTGCAGCAGCATCGCGGTGCGCCCAGTACGCGCTCGTCGGTCGGCAGCGTCACCACCATCTCCAATTCGCTGCGCATGCTGTATTCGCGCGCCGGCGACTATCCGCCGGGGCAGGCCATCATCTACGCCGACGGCTTCTCGCCGAACACGCCGGCCGGCGCATGCCCGACGTGCCATGGCCTGGGCCGCATCTACGACGCCACCGAGGCGTCGATGGTGCCGGACCGTTCGCTGAGCATCCGCGAGCGCGCTGTGGCCGCGTGGCCGCCGGCCTGGCACGGGCAGAACCTGCGCGACATCCTCACCACGCTGGGCCACGACGTCGACGTGCCGTGGGCGAAGCTGCCCAAGAAGACCCGCGACTGGATCCTGTACACCGACGAGCAGCCGACGGTGCCGGTGTATCCCGGCTTCAGCCTGATCGAGACCCAGCGCGCGCTGCGGCGCAAGCAGGAGCCGGCCTACATGGGTACCTTCAGCAGCGCGCGCCGCTACGTGCTGCATACCTTCGCCAGCACGCAGAGCGCGCTGATCAAGAAGCGCGTGTCGCAGTATCTGCTGAGCACGCCATGCCCGACCTGCGACGGCAAGCGCCTGCGCCGCGAGGCGTTGTCGGTGACCTTCGCCGGGCTCGATATCGGCGCCTTGTCGCAGCGTCCGCTCACGCAGGTGGCCGAGCTGCTGCGCCCGGCCGCGGCGGGCCGTACGCGCGATGCCAAGCGCCATCCCGAGCAGGCCATCGCCGCGCAGCGCATCGCCCAGGATCTGCTGGCGCGGATCCAGATCCTGCAGGAGCTGGGCCTGGGCTATCTCACCCTGGAACGCAGCACGCCGACGCTGTCGCCGGGCGAACTGCAGCGGCTGCGCCTGGCCACGCAGATCCGCTCGCAGCTGTTCGGCGTGGTCTACGTGATGGACGAGCCGTCCGCCGGCCTGCATCCGGCCGATGCGCAGGCGCTGCTGGCCGCGCTGGACCAGCTCAAGGCCGCGGGCAATTCGCTGTTCGTGGTCGAACACGAAATCGACGTGATCCGCCATGCCGACTGGATCGTCGATGTCGGTCCCGGTGCGGGCGAGCAGGGCGGGCAGGTGCTGTACAGCGGTCCGCCGGCCGGGCTGGCGCAGGTCGCCGCCTCGTCCACGCGCCGCTACCTGTTCGCCGAACAGGCGCCGATCGCGCATGCGCCGCGCGCGCCGAGCGCGTGGCTGCAACTGCGCGGGATCACCCGCAACAACGTCACCGCGCTGGACGTGGATATTCCGCTGGGCGTGTTCACCACGGTCACCGGCGTGTCCGGCTCGGGCAAGTCGTCGCTGGTCAGCCAGGCGCTGGTGGAACTGCTGGGCGCGCATCTTGGCCAGGAGCGCGTCGATCCGGAAGAAGGCGTGGACCCGTTGGAGCGCGGTACGCAGGTGGCGACCGACGGACGCGTCGCCGACGGCCTGCAGCACGTGCGGCGCCTGGTGCAGGTGGACCAGAAACCGATCGGCCGCACCCCGCGTTCCAACCTGGCGACCTACACCGGCCTGTTCGACCATGTGCGCAAGCGCTTCGCCGCCACGCCGGCCGCGCGCAAGCGCAAGTACGACGCCGGCCGCTTCTCGTTCAACGTCGCCAAGGGCCGCTGCGAGACCTGCGAGGGCGAGGGCGCGGTGTTCGTGGAATTGCTGTTCATGCCCAGCGTATACGCGCCGTGCCCGACCTGCCATGGCGCGCGCTACAACGCCAAGACGCTGGAGATCGAACTGCGCGGGCACAATATCGCGCAGGTGTTGCGCATGACCGTGGCGCAGGCGGCGGAGTTCTTCGCCGACGATGCGGCGATCGCGCGTCCGCTGCAGGTGCTGGGCGAGGTGGGACTGGGCTATCTGCGGCTGGGCCAGCCCGCTACCGAACTGTCCGGCGGTGAGGCGCAGCGGATCAAGCTGGCCACCGAGCTGCAACGCGCGCAGCGCCGCGACACCGTCTACGTGCTCGACGAGCCCACCACCGGCCTGCATCCGGCCGACGTGGACACGCTGCTGCGCCAGCTGCACGGCCTGGTGGAGGCCGGCAATAGCGTGGTCGCGGTGGAGCACGACATGCGCGTGGCCGCGGCCAGCGACTGGATCATCGACATGGGGCCAGGTGCCGGCGATGAAGGCGGTGAGGTCGTCGTCGCCGGCGAGCCGCAGGCGGTGGCGCGACATGCCGGCAGCCGCACCGCACCTTTCCTGGCGGAGGCGCTGCAGGGCTGAGGCGCTGCGAAGGGGCGGTGCGGCAAGCAACCGCAGCGCGCCATCCTCGCGGAGACGTGCAGAGCTGCGCGTTTTCTACGTTTCAGTGGCAACGCAACTGCCGCAAGTGGAACCGCCCGCGTGCAAGGACGTTGCCGCAGGCGCGGATACGCAGCAGCCTTGCGCTCTATGCATCGATTGCGGTGCAGCGCAATGCGGCGTTCCCGCGCCAGCCGATGCCGGCGCGGGAACCGCCGCGCTCAACCGACGTTGCCGCGGCCGCCGACGCTGCTGAAGATGCTGCCGGTGGTGAAGCTGGATTCCTGCGAGGCCAGCAGCACGTAGATCGGCGCGATCTCGGCCGGCTGGCCGGGCCTGCCGGTGGGACCGTCGGCGCCGAAGGTCTTCAACTTGTCCATGAACTGCCCGCCGCTGGGCTGCAGCGGCGTCCAGTACGGGCCGGGCGCGACTGCGTTGACGCGGATGCCCTTGGGCGCCAGCTGCTTGGCCAGGCACTTGGTGAAGCTGACGATGCCGCCCTTGGTGGTGGCGTAGTCGAGCAGCGCTTCGGGCGGATCGTCGGCCACGATCGAGGTGGTGCTGATGATCGAGGCGCCGGGCTTGAGGTGCGGCAACGCGGCGCGGGTCACCCAGAACAGCGCGTAGAGGTTGGTCTTGAGGGTGTCGTCGAACTGCTGGTCGTCGATGTCCAGGATCGACTGCTGCGCGGTCTGGCGCGCGGCGTTGTTGACCAGGATGTCCAGCCCGCCGAGCTGGCGCACGGCCTGATCGATCAACTGCCTGCAGAACGCGGCGCCGCGCAGATCGCCGGGGATGGCCACCGCCTTGCGCCCGGCCGCGCGGATCAGCGCGACCACCTCGCGCGCGTCCGACTCCTCCTGCGGCAGGTAGTTGATCGCCACGTCCGCGCCCTCGCGCGCGAAGGCGATCGCCGCGGCGCGGCCGATGCCCGAATCGCCGCCGGTGATCAGCGCCTTGCGCCCGGCCAGGCGGCCGGACCCGACGTAGCTGGACTCGCCGTGGTCCGGCATCGGCACCATCTTCGACGCCAGGCCCGGCCATTCCTGCTTGGGCGTATCGAACGGCGGGCGCGGATACTGGGTGCGCGGGTCCTGCATCGGCGGCCTGCTGCCGGCGGCGCCGGTGCCGGCCGCCGCGGCCTGCGCGCCGGCGCTGCCGGACATCGCCAGCGCGCCGCTGGCGGCCAGGCTGCTGCCCAGGACGCCGAGCGCGCGGCGGCGGCTGGCGGAGTGGTTGGGATCGTGATCGCTCATGGCGCGGCTCCTCGGTGGGGGAAGATGCGGCGGCGCGGGCATTGCCGTCGCGCCCGCCCGTTCGGCGTCGTCCGCCAGGTCCGGCAGCGCTGCGGGCAGCGGCGGGGCGCATGCGGACGAACGTCGGGCAGCGCCATCTCAGCGCCGCGCCCGGCACCGCGGCGTGAGTGCGAGGTGCTGCCGACGTGAAGCGAACCGGTTGTGCGCGTGGGATGCGCGTGGCGCCGAGGGCGAACGGCCGAGTGTGGCGCGCCGGCGCTCTGCCAGCGGTTCGAAGCTGGTGGACACGCCGGCGGCCTTGTCGAAGGCGCCACCCACAACTGCGCGGTTCCCGAGGTAGGTGCTGCAGTGATAGCGCGTTGCGTCCTGTAGGAGCGGGTTCGGCCGCGACCCCGGCTTACTGATGGTGTCTGTCGCGGCTGAAGCCGCTCCTACAGGGCTCGCTGTTGCGAAAGGCTCCCGCGTCTCAGCCCGTCAATTCGAAACTGGCGGAGACGCCCGCAGCTTCGGCCGATGGCGCCACCCACACATCGAACACGCCCGGCTCCACGGTCGGCGTCAGCGCCTGGCCGACGAACAGCAGGTCCTCGCGGCGCAGCGCGAATTCCACCGCGACGCTGCCGCCGGCCGGCACCGCGACCTTGCGGAAATCCTTCAGCTCGCGCACCGGCCGGGTGACGCTGGCGCTGCGGTCGCGCACGTACAGCTGCACCACTTCCTCCGCGTCGCGCGTGCCGCGGTTGTGGATGCGCGCGCCGATCCGCAGCGTGCCGCCGGCGGCCAGCCGCGCATCGCTCAGTGCCAGTTCGCCGTATTCGATGCGGCCGTAGGTCAGGCCGTGGCCGAACGGGAACAGCGCGGCGTTTGGCACGGTGCGGTAGTGGGTCTTGTACGGCTGCAGCGCGTCCGGGCGCGGGTCGGGGCGGCCGCTGGGCTTGTGCGCGTAGCTGTACGGCACCTGCCCGGATTCGTGCGGGAAACTCACCGGCAGGCGCCCGGACGGAGCGTGCGCGCCGAGCAGGATGTCGGCCAGCGCCGCGCCGGACGCCGAGCCCAGGAACCAGCTGACCAGGATCGCCGGCGCCTCCAGCACCGCGCCGTCGAGCACCAGCGCGCGGCCATTGCTCAGCACCACCACCACCGGCGTGCCGGTCGCCGCCACCGCGGCCAGCAGCGACTGTTGCGCCGCCGGAATGACGATCTCGGTACGCGACTGCGCTTCGCCGGAATAGCGCAACGGCTCGCCGATCGCCAGCACCGCCACATCGGCGCCGGCCGCGGCGGCGACCGCGGCCTGCACCCCGCCGGGCAGGCTGTGGTCGAAGCCGCAGCCTTCCACCACCTGGAGCGCGTCGCGGTCGGCCAGTTGCGCGCGCATCGCGGTGGCCAGGTCGTTGCCGCTGTCGTCGCCGCCGAACAGCGTCCACGGGCCGGCGCTGTCCACCCAGTTGGCGGCCATCGGCCCGATCAGCGCGATGCGCTGGCCGCGACGCTTGAGCGGCAGCAGTTCGCCGTCGTTCTTCAGCAGCACCACCGACTTGCGCGCCGCCTCGCGCGCCAGCGCCAGCGTCTCCGGGCGTCGCTGCCGCGCCTGCGCGCGCTCGGGCACGATGCGCAGGAACGGGTCGTCGAACAGGCCCAGGTCGGCCTTGAACTGCAGCACACGGCGCACCGAGGCGTCGAGTTGCGCCATCGTCACCGCGCCATCGGCGACCAGGCCGGGCAGGTGCTGCAGGTACAGTCCGCTCTGCATGCTGATGTCCACGCCGGCCAGGAACGCCAGCCGCGCCGCGTCGCGCGCGTCGGTGGCGACGCCGTGCGCGATCAGTTCCTGGTCGCCGGTGTAGTCGGACACCACCAGCCCGCGGTAGTCCCATTCGCCGCGCAGCACGTCGCGCAGCAGCCAGCTGTTGGCGGTGGCCGGAATGCCGGCGATCTCGTTGAACGCGGCCATGGTGGTCATCGCGCCGGCGTCGAACGCGGCCTGGAACGGCGGGAAATACACCTCGCGCAGGGTGCGTTCGGAGATGTCGACGGTGTTGTAGTCGAGCCCGGCCTCGGCCGCGCCATAGGCGGCGAAGTGCTTGGGGCAGGCGGCCAGCGCGTCGGCGTGGCCGATGCCCTCGCCCTGGAAGCCGCGCACCCGCGCCTGCGCGAAGCGGCGGGCGAGCAGCACGTCCTCGCCGCTGCCCTCCACGCCGCGGCCCCAGCGCGCATCGCGGGCGATATCGACCATCGGCGCGAAGGTCCAGTCGATGCCGACCGCGCTGGCTTCCATCGCCGCCGCGCGCGCGGTGCGCCGCGCCAGTTCCGGCTCGAAGCTGGCGGCCTCGGCCAGCGGCACCGGGAACACGGTGGTGAAGCCGTGGATCACGTCGGCGGCGAACAGCAACGGGATCTGCAACCGACTCTGCAGCGCCGCCTGCTGCAGCTGCTGATGCCAGCGCACGTTGGAGCCGTTGAAGATGCCGGTCAGGCGCCCGGCGCGCGCCGCGGCCAGCTGGCCTTCGGCGGTGGGCCGTACGTTGACCGGATTGGCCGCCGCCGCGGCATCGGTCAGTTGCGCCGAGCTGGACAGGGTCAGCTGCCCGGCCTTCTCCTCCACGCTCATGCGCGCGATCAACGCGTCGATGAAAGCCGGCGTCCTGGCCGCGCCGCGCGGCAGCGCGAACCCCATCGGCACCTGCGACAGCAACGCGAACGAACCGGCGCCGAGCAACAGCCCACGCCGCGTGGTACGAAACGCCATATGTGGAGCCCCCGTCGGTCCAGGCGCAAACGCTAACGGATCGCCGAGGAAAAGCTGTGATGCGGTGCACGATGCGCTGCGAGCGGGGCGATGCTCTGACGCGCGAGGCTGGGCGCGGCCGGACGGCTGCCGGAGCTACTGCGACCACCAGCGCAGGTCGCCTTTCACCGAGAGCAGCCGAGCGATCCCGGCAGCGGAGCCGCGCCGGGACCGGGCGCCACCAGCGATGGGACGAAAACCGATCCGCCATCGCGTCCGGCCGCGCTCAGGCTTGGTACCACTCCAGGACATCCAGGAATTGCGCAGCCTGGGCAGCGCTGCCCAGGTACGACGCCAGGGCCGTCGCGACCGCGGTTCGCGCCGTGGCGAGCAGTTCGTCGGTGTCGTCGAACGCGTCGTCGCCCAGCTCCGCCATGGCGTTGGCGATGGTCGCCAGGCCGCCGAATGCGCTGTCCAGGCTGGCGGCCAGCCGCTTCGGTTGCCACGCACCGGCGCCGTGGAACGCGAGGAGGATTTCGCCGCTGGCGGTGTCCAGGATGAACGGGTCCGCGCCCTGGTCCGCGACCACCAGCCAGTGCTCGTTCCAGTCCGCAATGCGCTCGCCGCTGACCGCGTTCCAGCGGTAGCCTGCCTGGCGCTGCCAAAGCTTGTGCAGCGGCGGAATGTCGACCGGGTTGCCGCCGATGTCGAGCGACACGCCGGTTGGACCTACCTGCGCATGCAAGGTCTCGCCCCACGGCCCGACCTGCGCATAGAAATCGGCGAGCGCCGCCGGCAGCGGGATCGTGCCCTGCCAGTCGGACGCCGGCTGCGGGCGTAGCTCGCCCCAGGATTCGAGCAGCGTGCGAAGTGCGGCGTAGTGCATGGGCGTCCCTGCGGCAATCAATGTGCTCGGCACTGTACGTGCGAAGCAGGCAAATGTCGCGCGCCTCTGCGCATTGCCACACACGCACGAACCAGCGGCTGACAGTCGCACGCTGAGCGACCTGGTTGTCGCCCCATGGTCAGCTGTCGTGCCGAACGCGTTCGGTCTTACCTACCGGACGCTATGCGCGACCGGTCGCTATACGCGCGCGCCTGCGGGCGGTGAACTAGCGCTCCAGCCCGTCCGTCTTGCAACTCGGAGTGAGCAGCGTCTCATGGACGGCAACGAACGGCTTGCCGGCTGGATAGCGGCGACTGCGGACGGATTCCATCACTGCCCGATCGCAGACACGGTCTATGGACGAGCGGACGATATCGAGCTTGCCGACGGCGCCGCTGTCGAGGATTTCGAATGCCACCGTGACAGTGCAGCGCTTGTCCATAGCGGAAGCGCCGAAGCAAAAGTCGGTGGGCATCCGCAGCGGCGTAGCGGACAAGGGTTCCGGCGGCGTTGCATGCTCGGGAGCAGGCTGTTGCTGCGGTGTGCCGGCCAATGCCAGCACCAGCGCTATCAGCGGCGTTTGCATCGACGTCAGCTGCGGATTGCCGCGGTCGCGATCGTTACTGTCGGTCGGTGCTGGCCACGGCCTGCGCATCGCGCAGGTTGTCGCGTTGCGCCAGATCCTTGCCGATGCCGTAACCGAGGACGACGAGCACGAAGAGGAGCGAGAGCGCGCCGAACACGCTGCGCTGGAGGGCGTCGCCGCGCATCGCCGCACCGGCGGCGAGGCACGCGAATGCCGCGCTGAAGTAAAGCGGATTGGCAAGCAGGCCAAGAACCACAAACAGACTGCTGGCGCAGAACAACAGGGCAGCGGGCGTTACGCTCTTGCCGATGGACATGCTTGCTCTCCCTTTGCCTGGTCCAGGATGATCGCGCGGCCCATCGGGCCACGGCTGCAGGCCGGCAGGGCATGGCGATAGCCGGCGTCCATCGAGCATCGCCTGCCCGCCTGGGGCAGTCAAGCCGCCCACGCCGCGGAAGCGGTCGCCCGAGCCGGCCAGCGCCGGCTACAGCGCCGAGCGCGCCATGTCGATCACGAAGCGGTAGTGCACGTCGCCTTTTTCCAGGCGCGCGAAGGCCTCGTTGATCTGCTCCATCGCGATCACCTCCACGTCGGCGACGATGCCGTGCCGCTGGCAGAACGCCAGCATCTCGTGGGTGTCGGCGGTGCCGCCGGCGCCGGAGCTGGCGATGCGGCGGCGGCCCATCGCCAGCGTCATTGGAGCGAAATCCAGTTTGTCCGGCAGGCCCAATGAGCACAGCGTGCCGTCGAGTTTGAGCGCCTGCAGCATCGGGTCCAGCGGATAGGTCGAGGATACCGTGTCGAGAATGAAGTCGAAGCGGTAGGCCTGCGCCTGCATCTGCGCGGGATCGGTGGACAGCACCACCTCGTGCGCGCCCAGACGCTGCGCCTCGGCCGCCTTCTTCGGCGACGTGGTGAAGGCCACCACGTGCGCGCCCAGCGCGCGCGCGAATTTCACCGCCAGGTGGCCCAGGCCGCCGATGCCGACGATGCCCACGGTGCTGCCGGGGCCGACGTTCCAGTGCCGCAGCGGCGAATAGGTGGTGACGCCGGCGCATAGCAGCGGCGCCGCCGCGGCCGGGTCCAGGCCCTCGGGCAGCGGATAGACGAAATGCGCGTCGGCCACGTAGTACTCGGCATAGCCGCCGCGGGTGCGGCTGCCGTCGACGCGATCGATGCCGTCGAAGGTGGTGGTCGGGAACTCGCGGCAGTACACCTCCATCTGCGCGCGGCACGGTTCGCACACGCGGCAGGAATCGACGATGGTGCCGATCATCACCCGCTGGCCGATGGCGAAGTCGCGGACCCCTGCGCCCACCTCCACCACTTCGCCGACGATCTCGTGGCCGGGTACCAGTGGGAATTCGCCGCCCCAGTGATTCACCGAGTGGATGTCGGAGTGGCACACGCCGGAATACAGCACCTTCACCGCCACGTCGTGCGCGCGCACCGCGCGGCGTTCGAACTGCCAGGGCACCATGGCGCCGTTTTTTTCCATGGCGGCGTAGGCGCGGGTGGGACGGGACTGGGCCGGCTGGGCGATGGCGTTCATTAGGGCTCCGGTGCTTTACAATTTGGCTGGGAATGTAAGATTGACAACTTTACAAATTATGTCAAGTGTAAAATCGCCAACCAGTGCCCCGACGTTGCCGAGCAAGGAGGAGCGCATCATGGATGCGGCCTTCCAGCTGTTCCTGCGCCATGGCTATCGCAAGGTCAGCATCGGCGACATCGCCGAGGCCGCGCAGATGTCGCGGCCGTCGCTATACGCCTCGTTCCCGAACAAGGAGGCGATCTTCGCGGCGATGGTGCTGCGCCAGCGCGACCGTTGCCTGGCCGACTCCGGCGCGCGGGTGCGGCCCGGACAGGACCTGGCGACGCGGCTGCGGCATCTGTTCGACATCTGGGTACTGGAGCCCACGGCGTCGGTGATCGGGTCGGAGAACGGCATCGAACTGCTGGCCAGGTGCGGCGACTATGCGCCGCAGGCCCTGGCCGACCTGTACGCGGCGCTGGAGGCGCAACTGGTGGCGACGCTGCAGCCGGAGGTGCGCGCGCCAGCGGCGCTGTCGGCGGCGGACATCGCCTACATCCTGCGCCTGGCCACCACCAGCCTGAAGGCGTCGGCCGACAACGAGGCCGACCTGCGGCGCCTGATCGGCGGACTGATCGCGATGACGTTGGCGACGGTGCGTGCGGGTGAGGGTGAGGGGGTGGGGGTGGACAAACCGGTTGTCGCAGCGGCGGCGGCGAAGCGGAAGCGCGGTAGCGGCTGAGCCGGTGGAGCGTCAGATCATCGCGATCTGCGCTGCGGATTTTTCTTCAAGCAAGGGCTTCTGCGCCGATCCTGTCCCAAGCCCCCAATGCGCCGCTTCGTTCGTCGCGGCTGAAGCCGCTCCTACAGGGACTTGTGGCGAGCTGGCTGCGTTCACTGTAGGAGGGGCTTCAGCCCCGACGGACGCTGCCCGAAGCCGAAGATGCACGGCTTCGCTCGTCGCGACTGAAGTCGCTCCCACAGGGGGCTTGCGGCAGGTTGGCTGGGTGATTTGTGGGAGGGGCTTCAGCCCCGACTGCATGAGGGCGGCAGTCGCGAGGTTTGCCGGCTTGCGCTGTGCGGGAGTTCCGAATGACTGCGGTCATCGGTCCCGATGCTGTCTGGAGCCCACAGTTCAATGCTTCGTTCGTCGCGGCTGAAGCCGCTCCTACAGGGACTTGTGGCGAACTGGCTGGGTGCACTGTAGGAGGGGCTTCAGCCCCGACGCTGTCCGATGCCGCAGGTGCATGGCTTCGCTCGTCGCGACTGAAGTCGCTCCCACAGGGGGCTTGCGGCAGGTTGGCTGGGTGCATTGTGGGAGGGGCTTCAGCCCCGACTGCAGAGCGGTGGAGATCGCGCAGCTTCTTCGCTGAATCGCTCAGTCTTGCCGCGGGCATCGGGTCGCGCGGTGAGACGCGGGCTGGCTACGCTGGCGTCCGTATTTTTTCTCCGGAGTCCCACGCATGAGCCGACGTTCCGGCAGCGCCGATCTGCCCCTGCATGGTGGCCGCGTGCCGCATTGGCTAGGCGAGCGCATGACTCGGCTCGGTGCGGTGATGTGCCAGGCCATCGTGCACAGCTATGGCCGCGACGAATTGCTGCGGCGCCTGGCGCATCCGTTCTGGTTCCAGTCGTTCGGCGCGGTGATGGGCATGGACTGGCATTCGTCCGGCATCACCACCAGCGTGCTCGGCGCGCTGAAGCGCGGGCTGACGCCGCTGTCTGGCGAACTGGGCATCCACGTCTGCGGCGGGCGCGGACGGCATTCGCGCGCCACGCCCGACGAGTTGTGCGCGGTGGGCGAACGCACCGGGCTGGACGGCGCCGGCCTGGCGCGCGCCAGCCGGCTGGTGGCGAAAGTGGACAGTGCGGCGGTACAGGATGGCTTCGATCTGTACCTGCACGGCTTCATCGTCAGCGACGACGGGCAGTGGGTGGTGGTGCAGCAGGGCATGAACGGGGCCAGCAAGCAGGCGCGGCGCTATCACTGGCTGTCCGAAGGGCTGACCAGCTTCGTCGACGCGCCGCATGCGGCGATCGATGGGCCGGGGCAGGGCCGCATCGTCAATCTCGCCGACCATCGTGCCGCCGCCTCGCGCGCGGCGCAGGTGGAACTGCTGCAGGCGCTGGGGCCGGATCGGATCGCGCAGGAATACGGCGCATTGCATGCGTCTTCGGCGAACGCTGCGGCGTCCGCGCCGCATGCCGCCGCAAGCGCAAAGGCGTCGCAAGGCACCATGGCCGGCACGCGTGCGGCGCCGGGCGCACGCGCTCCGGCAGCCGATGCGCTGTTCGCGCCGAGCGGCGACCTGTTCGCTGCCGCGCCCGCTGCGCCGCCGGCGCGCATGCCGGCCGGTCTGCCGCACCTGTCGCTGCCCGACCACCACGACGTGCGCGGCAGCGACATCGTGACCCGGCGCCTGCACGCCAACCTGGCCGCGGCGGCCGAATGCGGGCCGCAGGATTTCACCGAACTGCTGCAGGTCCCGGGCGTCGGCGCGCGCACCGTGCGCGCGCTGGCGTTGGTGGCCGAGGTGCTGCACGGCGCGCCGTGCCGCTTCACCGATCCGGCGCGGTTCTCGATGGCGCACGGCGGCAAGGACCGGCATCCGTTTCCGGTGCCAACGCGCGTCTACGACCATACCATCGGCGTGCTGAAGACCGCGGTGACCCAGGCCAAGCTGGGGCGCGAGGAAAAGCTGGAGGCGATCCGCCGGCTGGATGCGCAGGCGCGCCTGCTCGAGCCGCATGCGCGCGGGCCGTCGGTGGAGGCGCTGATCGCCGAGGAGCGTCGCGCGTCGCACGGCTATGGCGGGCGCAGCGTGTTTGGTTGGGAACCGGCACCGGCCGGCGCGGCGAACGCCGCCGACGCTGCGCCAACCCGGCAGGCGCGTCGCCAGTAGGCCGTGCGGGGCGAGCAGTGTGCGCAGCGGCTCGGCTGCGCGGTGCGCGCGATCCGATGGACGCGGCAGCACGGCATCTGACAACGCGGCGCGTGCGCGTCGTGGCCGAGCGGACCTGATCGCGCAGCGACGGTGCGAGCGGTCCAACGTGCCATCCGGCCGACGCTGCCCGAGCGATCCAATCGATCAAGGACGGGCTCGTTGTCCGCTCCGCCGCGGAATGTCGAGAAGCGCGCGCGTCCGTTGTCTGCACACGCTGATGGCTTGTATGCGCTGACGGCCTTGCGCGGCTGACAGGCGGCAGGCGAGCGAGACAAACGCGCGCAGTGCACATCGGCTTCGCACGGCTTATGCCGGTTCTTTACTTTTTGGCTGTTACACCTGTTGCGATGGCCATTTCCGGCCGGTTGCAGGAGAACGTCATGCCAGAGCAATCCACCACTGCACGTGCCAAGCGCGACAAGCGCGAGGGCAAGGCGGGCAGTACCCAGGCCGGCGAATTCGTCCGCGAGGAGATCGACCGGGTGCGCGAAGGCAAGACCGAGGTGAAATCGACCAAGCAGGCGATCGCCATCGGCCTGTCGAAGGCGCGCCGCGCCGGGGTCAAGACCGGGGCGTCGAAGACCGCGTCCAAGGCGACCAAGAAAAAGGTGGCCAAGGAAGAGAGCAAGGGCGCCAGCAAGAAGAAGCCGTCGCCGACGCGGTCGCGCGGCGCCAAGAAGGCGCTCAAGACCGCGAGCAAGGGCAAGACCGCCACGCAGACGGTGGGCAAGAAGGCGCTGTCGTCGCAGACCAAGAAGGCGGCCGGCAAGCGCACCGCCTCCAGCCGTTCGGCCGCGGCGAAAAAAGCCGCGCAGACCAAGGGACCTGCCGTGCGCAAGGCCGCGGCCAAGAAGGCGGCAGCGACCCGTGGCGCCACGACCAAGAAGACCGCGAAGAAGTCTTCGGCCAGGAAGACGGCGGCGAAGAAGACAGCCACCAAGAAGACTGCCACCAAGAAGACAGCATCGAAGAAGACGGCCACCAAGAAGGCAGCAACGAAGAAGACCACTGCCAGGAAGTCCGCCGCGAAGAAGAGCACGGCCAGGAAATCGGCTGGCGGCAAGCGCGCCTCCAGGAAGAGCGGAAGCTGAGTCTGCGGAGCTTCATCGCGCGCACCGGGCGCTGGATCTGCTTCAGGTCACCACCCCAGGTCGGCGCGTTGGCATCTTGCGTCGTCGCCGCCTCGCGCACCTGCGCTGGGTCGTCGCCTCGCCGCGTCACCGGCGGCCGCAGCAGCGGTCGCCTGCGACGCAGCGTGACCCTGTAGCGCGCCGCGATCCCGCGATCCGCTAGTGCGGGCGGCCGCTCAGAGCTCGGTGTATTTGGTGATGCGCCCCTTGGCGCGCTCGACCGGATACTTGTTCGCGTTGACCTGCATCTTCTGCCGCGCGGCCTCGATCGGATCGATGCCCAGCTTGTCGCAGAGCTGAAGCAGGTACAGCAGCACGTCGGCCACTTCGCTGCCGACCTGGGCCTTCTTGTCGTCCGACAGTTGCCGGCTCTGCGCGTCGTCGAGCCATTGGAAGTGCTCCAGCAGTTCCGACGCCTCGACCGACAGCGCCGCGGCCAGGTTGCGCGGCGAGTGGAACTGGCCCCACTCGCGTTCGTCGGCGAACGCGCGCTGGGCGGCTTGCAGGTCGTGGAGGCTGTCGGGCATGAGCGGTTCCGGGAGCGGGACTTCGTATGCTAATGCAAGGGGACAGCGGCCTGGCGCGGATCGCTAACCGTGTATGTCGGGGCCGCCGCATCACGGTTGTCGCGACATGCGGCGTGGGGCGCGCGCCGACGATGCTGGTTTCCTGTATTTCGCGCACCGCATCCGCATCCGCATCCGCATCCGCAGGGGCAGCAGCGGTCTGCCTATCTGGCACGTCGGCGTTCGTCTGGATGCGGCAGCCACCGATCATCGCCGCAGCACGCGCCGGTGCGGGATCACCCCTCGGCGTCCTTGCGCCAGCGGGCAATGGCGTCGCGCACGGCGTCGCCGTAGTCGCGGGAAAGATCGCGCGGGTGGCTTGGCGAGGCAGTGTCGCGCACGCGTTCGGCCAGCGTGTCGCAGGCGCCGCGGCCGCCGGCCATTACGTTGGCGCGCTCGGCGGCGTCGAGCCGGATCAGCAGCGAATAGCCCAGCCACGATGCGCTGCAGTTCACGTCGAGGAAATAGTCCTCGGCCGATTGCAGTAGATACCAGTCGTGCGGCGCATGGTCCAGCACGTTCAACACGATCCCGGTCATCGCTGCACGGCCCGTTCGCCGATTCCGGTCGCGTTGCAGTCGCTACCCACGCGTCGTACGAGACAATGCGGAACGCGTAGTCGCCTCGCGATCGCGCAGCGGAAAGTCTGGAAATAGTGCGGGCTCATCGATGTGGGTGCATGGTTGCGGTGGCGACATCGTAGCGGGGCGTGGTCGATGCTGCAGTCGGGATTCGGCATCCGCACGCGAACAACGGCGACGGAATGTGGACAAGCGCAGCGTAAGGCCGTAGATGCGCTGGTAGGACCACGCCGCAGTTGCCGATCCCGAATCTCCAATCCCAATCCCAATCCCATGTGTGCCGGATCCGGAACCAAGACGGCTGAGATCGCACAGGCTTCGCCCCACACCTCATCCGTCGCTGCGCGGCACCTTCCCCAGAAAAGGGCGGCATGCCCCCGTGGGAGAAGGAAAGCGCCGCGACTACAATCGGCAGCCACTTCGAAGAGTCACACATTCATGCTCGACGCATTCGAATCGATCGCGGCCGATTCCGGTTTCGCGCTGCCGCCGTTGCTGGCCGACTGGTACCGCCGCGGCCTGACCACGCCCGCCGTCGATGCGGTGCCGGCGCTGGGCAGCGACTACGACATCGAGTGGCTGGATCCGCCGGCCTGCCGCCAGACCATCGACGAATGGTTGAACCCGCAGGCGCAGCAGGGCATCGCCTTCTTCCCGTTCGCGCAGTCGGGTGCCGGCGATGCCTATTGCCTGGTGCGTCTGCCCGACCAGCGCCACGGCGTGGCCTGCGTGTGGCACGACGCGGACGACAGCACGTTGCAATACGCGTCGTTCGATGCGTTCGTCGCCGCCCGCTTCACCCACGTGTTCGCCGACCTGGGCGCGGTCCCGGTCGAGGGCCTGGACGCGGCGCAGGTGGCGCAGTTCGTGCAGCAGGACGTGGCGCGTTGCACCGAGGCGATGGAGGCGCCGCTGCGCGAGCTGCTGCGCGAGCAGAGCCGGTTGCCGGTGCAGTCGCTGGACTATCGCAGCAGCCCGAAGGCGCGTCCGGAAACCGTCGACGCGCTGATCCCGCAAGCCGTGCAGCAGGCGCAGCTGGCTTCGCTGGAACTGGCGTCGCCGGTGGCGTTCGCGGTCGTGCCGCGCTGGGAACTGGAGTAGCTGCGCCACTTCGCCCGCACGGCGCCGGGGGTTCAGCGCCGCGCCGCCGCGCCTTCGCCGCGCATCAGCGCTTCGACCTCGGCCTGCGCGACCATCGCGTTGTCGCCCGGGGTGGTCATCGCCAGCGCGCCGTGTGCGGCGGCGTAGTCGATCGCCGCCTGCGGGCCGGCGCCGCACAGCAGGCCGTGGATCAGGCCGGACACGAACGCATCGCCGCCGCCAACGCGGTCGAGGATGTCCAGCTCGCGCGCGACCGAGCGGTAGCTGCCCTGGCGCGTGTGCAGCACCCCGGCCCAGTGGTTGCGCGAGGCCGAGTGCGCATCGCGCAGCGGGAATGCCACTGCCTGGAGCTGTGGATAGCGCTGCAGCGCCAGCCGCGCGGCGGCCTCGGCCGGGGCCGGGTCCATCGGCGTGCTGCGTTGGCCGACGCCGCGCATGTCCAGGCCCAGGCAGCCGGCGAAGGAATATTCGTCGCCGATCAGCAGGTCGCATTCGGCGACGATGCGCTGGTTGACGTGGCGCGCCGCGTCCGGATCGGGATGGCTGTTCCACAGGCTGGCGCGGTAGTTCAGATCGTAGGACACCAGCGCGCCGTGGCGGCGCGCGGCCTGCACCGCGGCGATCGCGGTCTGCGCGGTGGACTCGGACAGCGCGGCGAAGATGCCGCCGGTGTGCAGCCAGCGTGCGCCGTCGTCGCCGAACAGCGCCGGCCAGTCGAATTCCTCCGGCCGCAACTGCGCGGTGGCCGAATAGGCGCGATCGGAGACGCCCAGCGCCGCGCGCACGCCGAAGCCGCGCTCGGTGAAGTTCAGGCCCATGCGCGTGTTGCGGCCGATGCCGTCGTAGTCGCGCCACACCAGGTGCCGGGTGTCGCAGCCGCCCTGCAGGATCAGATCCTCGGCGAGCAGGCCGAGTTCGTTGCGCGGCAGCGCGGTCAGCGCCACGGTCGGACGGCCGAAGGTCTTGCGCAGGCCGCGGGCGACGTTGTATTCGCCGCCGCCTTCCCACACCCGGAACTGGCGCGTGGCGCGGATGCGCTCCTCGCCCGGATCCAGGCGCAGCATCACTTCGCCCAGCGCCGCGCAGTCCCAGCGGCGCGGGGCGGGCAGGGCGGCGAAGGCCGGATCGGCCGGCGCTGCGCTCATCGCGCCTTGCAGCCGAACAGCGACAGGTCGATGGCCTCGGCCATGCGTGCGTAGCCTGCGTCGTTGGGGTGCAGGTGGTCGCGGGTGATGGCGGCCGGCAGCGATTCGGGGTTGTCGGGCATGCGCAGGATCGCGTCGAAGTCGATCACCGCGGAGAACGCCTTGCCGTTGCGGATGAAGTCGTTCAACGCCTGGCGAGTGGCGGCGGAAACCGGTTCGTAGCGTTCCGAGGCGCCGAACGGGGTCAGCGTCGCGCCGATGGTGGCGATGCCGTGCTGGCGCAGGCGTTCGACCACCTGCCGGTAGCCCAGCATCATGTCCGCGGCATTGCGCCCGGGCGCCAGCGCCGGCGGCCCGCTGTGGCGGATGTCGTTGATGCCTTCGAACAGCACGACCTGGTCGACGCCGGGCAGCGCCAGCACGTCGCGGTCCAGGCGCGCGAGCGCGCTGGGGCTGCGGCCGGCGTCCAGCAGCTTGTTGCCGCTGATGCCGGCGTTGAGCACCACCACCTGGCCCGGGCAGGCCTGCTCCAGGCGCTTGGCCAGCAGCGCCGGCCAGTCGCCGTGGCGGCCGCGGCTGGCGGTGGCGCCTTCGGTGATCGAATCGCCCAGCGCCACCACCACCCGCGGCGACGCGGTGGTCTGCGCATACACCGCCGAGACCACGTTCTGCCGGTAGCTCAGCGCGGTGGCATCGGCGACGTCGACCTTGCCGTCGGCAATGCGCACCGCGGTGCGGCGCACCGCCGGCCGTGCGGCGTCGGGGAAATACACGGTCAACGCGACCTCGGCCAGGGCCGGGACGCGCAGCGCCACCGGATCGCTGAGCAGCACGCTGCCCGGCGCCAGCACGATCTCGCCGCGGCCGTCGAACAGCACCGGTTGCGCCGGCTGCGTGGCGCCGGCCAGGCGCACCGAGGCCGTGCCGATCTTCAGCGGCGCGGTGCCCAGTTCGTTGCTGATGCGAAAGCGCAGCGCCTGCGCGGCGGCGCCCAGGCGCATGTCCTGGCGCACGCTCTGGCGCTCGAACTGCAGCGAGGTGCCGGCCGGACCGTCGAGCCGGTCCGGCGTGGGCGAGGCGATCCAGGCCGGCACCCAGCGCGTGCCCTCCTGTGCCGCCGCCGGCAGCGCCATGCACAGCGCGAACGCGACGGCCGCCGCGCGGCGCCACAACGGATGCCGCCGCAACGGCGGCGGGCAGGGCAGGGATCGCCAGAACATGAGCGTGCTCCTATGCGGTTGGATCAGGAAAAGAACACGCCGCCGTTGACGTCGAGGTTGGCGCCGTTGATGAAGCTGGCCGCGTCCGAGGCCAGGTACACCGCCGCGTCGGCGGCTTCGGCGGCACGACCTTCGCGGCGCAACGGGGTGGCGTTGGCGACGAACGCGCGCACTTCCGGCTTGGTGAAATCGTCGTGGAAGCGGGTGGCGATCATGCCGCAGCACAGCGCGTTGACGCGGATGCCGCGCGGGCCCAGTTCCTTGGCCATCGCCCGCGAGAAGGTCATCACCGCGGCCTTGGCGGTGGCGTAGATCGCCGCGCCCGGGCCGCCGCCGTCGCGACCTGCCAGCGAGGCGAAATTGACGATCGCGCCGCCTTCGGCCATGTGCGGGGCCACCGCCTGCGTGGTCAGGTACACCGACTTCAGGTTGAGGTCCATCACCTGGTGGAAGAAGACTTCGTCGATGTCGGCCAGCGGCTTGCGCGCGACCATGCCGCCGGCGACGTTGACCAGGATGTCGATGCGCTGGCCGAATGCCTGCTGCGTCGCGGCGACCATGCCGGTCACGGCCTGCGCATCGGCGGCATCGGCGCGGTGCACGATGGCCTGGCCGCCGGCGGCGAGGATCTGCTGCAACGTCGCCTCGGCGCTGGCCGCGTCGTTGGCGTAGTTGATGCACACCTTGGCACCGGCCGCGGCCAGCTTCAGCGAAACTTCGCGGCCGATGTCGCGGCCGCCACCGGTGACGATGGCCACCTTGTCTTTGAATTGCATGAGCGATGAGTCCTTTGCGAGGGGGAACGAACGAGGAGCGCGATCAGTCGCGCGTGGGGTGAGCGTCGAGCTTGTGGATGCGGCCGGTGACCAGCCACAGCGCGGCCAGCGAGGCCGGCACCAGCGCGGCGACCAGGATGAACATCGGCGCGTAGGAGTCGGCGGTCATCACCGGCACCAGCCAGGTGGTGATCAGGGTGCCGGCGACCGCGGCCATGCCGCCGATGCCGGCCAGCGAGCCGACCGACTTGCCGTCGAACAGGTCGCCGGGCAGGGTCTGGATGTTGCCGATCGCGATCTGGAAACCGAACAGCACCGCGGCGATGGTCAGCACCGCGATGGTCGGATCGGCGGCGAGCACCGCGCCGAGCAGGGCTGGGGCCATGATCGCCCCGCCCAGGGTGATGGTCCATTTGCGTGCGCGGTCCACGCTCCAGCCGGCCGCGATCAGCCGTCCCGACAGCCAGCCGCCGGACAGGCTGCCGAGCATCGCGCCGACGAACGGCACCCAGGCGAACGCGCCGATCTGCTTGATGTCGAAATGGAAGGTCTCGGCCAGGTAGATCGGCAGCCACGACACGAACAGCCACCAGATCGGGTCGATGAAGAAGCGCGACAGCACGATGCCCCAGCTCTGCCGGTGCGACATGATCTGGCGCAGGCTCGGCAGGTAGGCGGGCTTGTCCGACACGCTGCCGTCGGCCGGCGCGTCCAGGATCAGCGCGCGCTCGGCGGCATCCACCCACGGATGCTTGTCCGGGCCGGCGCGGTAGATCACCAGCCACGGCAGCAGCCACACGAAGCCGAGCGCGCCGACCAGCACGAAGGTGCCTTTCCAGCCCAGCCACAGGAACAGCAGCGCGATCAGCGGCGCCGACACGATCGCGCCGATCGAGGCACCGGCGTTGAAGATGCCTTGCGCCAATGCACGTTCGCGCGCGGGGAACCATTCGGCGTTGGCCTTGACCGCGCCCGGCCAGGCGCCGGCCTCGCTGATGCCGAGCATCGCCCGCACGACGCTGAAGGAGGTGATCGAATGGGTCACCGCGTGCAGGGCGATCGAGATCGACCACACCGCGATCGACAGCGCGAAGCCCATGCGCGTGCCGATGATGTCGAACAGGCGCCCGAACACGAACTGCCCGGCCGCGTAGAACAGCATGAAGATGGTCACCAGCAGCGCGTAGTCTTCCTTGGTCGCGCCGATGTCCTGCGAGATCGCCGGCCACATCACCGCCAGCGCGTTGCGGTCGATGTAGTTGATCACCGTGGCCACCGCGATCAGGCCCACGATCATCCAGCGCACCGCGCTGCGTTTGGTCGGCTTGCCCGGCTTGGCGGAGGCGGGCGCGCTCATTTGCCACCCGCCGCGCGGTCGAAGCGCGCATAGCCGCCGCGCCAGGCATAGCGTTGGCCTTGCGCCTGCACGCTGTGCTCGCGGCCGTCGGCGGCATCGTCGGCCACCGCCAGCGCCAGGGTCTTGCCCGAGGCCAGGGTCAGCACGATCACCTCGGCGTCGTCGCCGCGCACGCGGGCGATGGCACGGATGCGGCTGTCGGCGCCGTGCACGTATTCGGCGGTGCCGTTGTATTCGCCGTGCGGTTCCAGCACGCCGAAGAAGCTGACGTCGGCCTGGCCGTCCACGCGCTGCAGCAGCATCGGTTCGCGGCGCAGGTTGAAGTCCGGATCGTTGGCGCCGCTCTCGGCCAGGATCGCGCGCGACGGCGCGCTGCTGCCGAAGCGGTAGCTGTAGAAGCGCCCGTCCAGCAGCCAGCTCAGGCTGCGCGGCGCCGTCGACGCGTCGCTGCTGGCGTCCACCCACAGGTGCTGATAGCCGTTGGCCTTGCCCAGCACCGGGCGTTCGGCCACGGCGCGCTTGGCGTCGAAGCCGACCTGCATGATGTGGCCGTTGAAATGCAGCGGCAGGTCGTAGCGCGCCGGCTTGGCGCCGTGCACGCGCAGCAGGTCGATCACGATCGGCAGCCCCAGCTCCGGATGGCTCAACAGCGCCTGGGTGCGGGTGAAGCTGACGCCCTCATAGGCCTGGTCCATGCGCGCGGAGACGATCTGGGTGGCGTCGTCGTGGGCGAACAGCAATGGCGTAGGCGCATGTTCCTCGCCCACGCGCCAGTCGCCGTCGAAGTGGCTGCGCTCGTTCACCACCAGCGTGTTGTGCGCCACCGTGGTCTTGGCCCAACTGGTGTTCTCGGGCAGGTAGATGCCGCCGGACTTGGCCTCCACGTTGAGAAAGCGCGCCGCGCCGTAGTCGGTGACCACGCGCTGGCCGTTGTCGTAGAACAGCCAGTTCAGTTTGTCGAAGTGGCCGTGGCCCATGCCCTGCGAGGTGTTCTTCATCACCAGGGTCTGGCCGTCCTCGCCGCCGGCGCGCAGGATCGCCAGCGCGCCGTGATCGCCGTCGGCGCCGTCGCGCAGCAGCGCGGAGCGGAACGCGAACGGCTTGGCCTTGTCCTGCGCCAACGCCGCGGCCACGCCCAGGCCCTCGGGAGTCAGCAGCACGCGCTGCTGGCGCTGGGCGATCGACAGCAGCCGCGCGTCGTGGGTCTGCGCGTAGGCGATGCCGAGGCCGGCGACCAGTTCCTCGGTGTCCAGGCCCTTGTCCAGAATGGCGTCGTTGATCGGGAAGAAGTAGCCGGCGTAGCTGCTCTGCACCAGCGTATCCACCGCCTTCAGCAGCACGCCGTCACGGCGCTGGAAGATCTTCTGCTGCGGCTGGTTGCGTTCGATCGCATTGGCGAACAGCACGAACGGCGCCAGCGCGTAGCGCTGGTAGTAGGGGCCTTCGGCGTAGTAGCCGTCGGGCGAGAACAGCTGGTCGATCTGCTTGAGGAAGCCGGCGTTGCCGTCCTGCTTGCTACCGCGCAGCGCCTTGTCGACCAGGGTCTGGTCGCGCAGCACGTAGCCGGTCATGCCGACCGCGGCCACCGCCCAGGTGGCGTGGTTGTGGATCTTGTCGAAGTTGTCCGGGCTTTCGTCGCACAGGAAATGCGCCATGCGCCGGAACACCTGCGCGTCGATGGTGGCGCGCTCGGCGGGGCTGAGGCTGTCGCGGATCGCGTCGTAGCCCTGCGCGGCGTAGACCAGCCACACCGAGTCGTTGAGCGATTGCCAGAACAGCCGGCCCGGCACCTGTCCACGCCCGGCCGGATGCGCGCCCAGGGTCGGGTACAGCTTGGCGTAGGCCAGCAGCAGGTCGCGCGCGTAGTCGGCGTAGACGCGCTCGCCGGTGAGCCGGTACAGCGCACCGGCGGCCTGGATCGCCTGGTAGTTGCGTTTGTGCTGCTCGTGGCTGGCGCCGCCGCCGGGGTCCTTCGGCAGCGGCACGTCGATGCCGGCGCGCATCGCCTTGCGCAGGCTGGCTTCGGCACGCGCCTGTTCGCGCGCGAACAGCGGGTGGCGCGCGCCCTCGCTGGCCATCTGCCGCCATTGCGCCGCGGTGACCAGCACCGGTGCGGCATCGCTGGCGACGGTGCTGCTGCTGGCGGCCGGGGCCGCGGGGTTCGCGGCGGGCGCTGCCCAGGCGGCGGGCGCGCTGCCGGCGACGGCCAGCACCAGCAGCATCAGGCGATTGGATCGGGTCATAGCAAAGGCTCCGCGCCGGCATCGGCCGGCAGGGCCGGGGTGCCGAGGAATTGGTTGCGGGTGGCGATCAGCTGCGGCGTGCCGGTGGTGCGGACGCTGCTGACCGCGGCGCTGTCGACGAACTGGTTGTCGTGCAGGAAGGCGCGCTGCACGCCGTGCAGGCGCAGCGACGGCGCCTCGGCGCCGCCGACGCGCTCGAAGCGCGAGCCGCTGACCGTCAGCACCGGGCCGAAGGTGCTTTCGTCGCGGCCGCCGCGGTACAGGTCGACCGCCGGCCCGCCGACGCGGCGGAACTGCGAATCGGCGATCTCCACGCGCTCGGCGTTGTAGGTGCCGCGGTCGTCGGTCTCCGCATGCGCCGACAGCACCGCGCCGGAGACGTCTTCCACCACCACCCGGCGCAGCGCGATGCGCTCGGCCAGGGTGCCCTTGCCCAGCGCGATCACGTCGAAGCCGCGGTTGACGGTGAGGCCGTGGATGCGGCTGTCCTCGACGATCAGCTCGTAGTTGGCGGCATTGGAACCGGCGGCGGTGCGGATCACCGCATTGCCCACTTCGTCCGGCGCGGCGCTGCCGTCGATCTGCAGCCGCGCCAGCTTCAGCGCGCCGCCGGCGTCGATCTGGAACAGGGTGGAGCGCGAGAACGCGATCTGCGCCTGGCCGCGCGCCGGGCCTTCGACGCTGAGCGGGTGGCGCAGCGCCAGCACCTGGTTCACCTGGTAGCGGCCGGCGTCCAGTTGCAGGCGATCGCCGGCGCCGGCGGCGGCCACCGCGTCGGCCAGGGTGTCGTTGCCCGGCCGCACGCGCTGGCGGCGGCCGCTGTCCAGCGCGACCGGCACGGTCTCCTTGGCGTACCAGGCCACGCCGACGTCGTCGCGCGGCACGTAGGTCAGCGCCGGATCGGCGCCGGCGCCGCCGGCATCGGTCGCGACCAGCAGGCCGGTCGCCGCGCGCGTCATCGTCAGCGTGCGGCCGGTCACGCCGCCGGGCAGCAGCGGCGAGGCGGCCGGGCTCTGCAGGTTGCCGGCGAAGGCGATGCCGGACAGGTCGCCGAGCACGCGCACCGGGTCGCGCTCGGCGACGATCAGGTTGTCGGCGAAGTCGCTGTCGATCGGTGCGGCGGTGCGTTCGTCGTCCTTGCCGGCGCCGAAGAACAGCTGCTTGCTGGCGACGAAGGTGTTGTGCTCGATCAGCGCTTGCTGCACCTGCACGTAGCGGTTGGCCGGCGAGTTGGGCACGCCGTACATGATGCTCAACGCCGAGGAATAACCGTCGCCCGCCAGGCCTTCCAGGTAGTTGTTGCGCACCGTCTGGCGGCGGTTGATGACGCGGATGCCGCCGGTGTCGTCCTTGCCGTCGCCGAAGAACACGTTGTTCTCGACCAGGTTGCCGTCGCCATGGCGCAGCACCAGCGCGCCGCGCGAGCGCTTGAACACGTTGCCGCGGTAGGTGTTGCCGCCGGACTTGTTGGAGACCACCTCCACTTCGCCGTCGCAGCCTTCGAACCAGTTGTTCTCGACCAGCGAATTGGAATCGGAGGTGGCGTCGTTGCTGGTGCCGATGCGCAGGGTCTCGCCGCCGTTGGCGCCCAGGTTGGGGCGCGGGCCGAACCAGTTGTGGTCGATGCGGTGACGGTTGTCCAGGCCCTGCACGGTGTCGCGGACCACGACCATGGTCGGGCCGGCGTTGTTCTTGCCGACCAGCTGGTTGTGGTCGAAGCGGTTGTGGCTGTCGTACATGGCCACCCAGTTGTCCGAGCGGCTGCGCTCGGGCTGGTTGAAGCGGTCGACCACGACCCGGGTGATGCGGCTGTGGCGCGCGCGCTCCTTGCTGGAGACGCGGTAGGACAGCACCGCCTCGGTCGGGCTGTAGCCGTCGCGGAACACCAGGTCGCTCACCACCAAATACTCGCCGGCCATGCGCAGGTTGGACTGGCCGGTGACGATCACCTGGCCCGGGGTCTGCGCGCTCAGCCGGATCGGCTGCGCGGCGGTGCCCTTGCCGGTGAACACGATCTGGAAGTCGCGCCACTCGCCGTTGGCCAGGATCACGTGGTCGCCGGGCTGCAGGGCGCCGGTGGCGGCGCGGTATTCGGCCGGGGTGCTCACCAGGATGTCGGCGGCCGCGGCCTGGCCGGCGGCGAGCGCGAGGAACAGCAGCGCGAAGCGGTTGCGCGAAGCGATCGGTGCCATGGTTTGCTCCCTCGATGCGCGCCGAGGCGGCGCCGCCGTGGCCCGGATGGTAGCAGAGGTCGAACACTCGTCAACCAGATTTGCATACCAAAAATCATTTATCTGGAAAGGTATTTTGGCGCATAAATCGTGCTGCAAACGCACATAAATGATGATCAATCGTACGTACCAATTGGCCTGTACGGATATTTCTACCAATTTGTTGACATTGGTCGGTGACGGGTGAAAGGCTCCGCTCCCAGTCGTCGTCCTTTACGGCGTTCACTCGGGAGGAGAGATCATGCGGCACCCCTATACGGCCCCGTCCGCCAGACGCGCCGGCGCGCGCGCACTGCGCAGCGCCCTGGCCTGCGCCATCGCGGCATCGTTGACCAGCGGCATGGCCTGGGCGCAGGAGGCGCCGGCTGCGCCGGTCGCGGCCACCGCGGCCGACGCTCCGGCCACCCCGGCGAGCGGGGCGACCACGCTGGACCAGGTCCAGGTCACCGGCATCCGCGGCTCGATCCAGTCCTCGATCAACAAGAAGCGCGACGACACGGTGATCTCCGATGTGCTGTCGGCCGAGGACATCGGCGACCTGCCGGCGCCGTCGCTGGCCGACGCGATCGAGACCCTGACCGGCGCGGCGTCCACCCGCGACAAGACCGGCGCCTCGGAGATCTCCATCCGCGGCCTCGGCGCGTTCCTCAGCAGCACCCAGTTCAACGGCCGCGAGATCACCAACGGCAGCGGCGACCGCTCGGTGAACTTCAACATGTTCCCGGCCGAACTGATCAACACCGTGGCCATCTACAAGACCCAGCGCGCCGACCTGATCGAAGGCGGCGTCGCCGGCACCATCGGCCTGGAGACGGTCAAGCCGCTGGACTACGGCAAGCGCGCGATCCAGATCGACGGCCGCGGCAGCTGGGCCGAGTACGACAGCAAGTACCGCGACAAGGACGGCATCGGCTGGCGCGGCACCGCCAGCTACATCGACCAGTTCGAGTTCGCCAACGGCGGCAAGCTCGGCGTGTCGATCGGCCTGCAGGCGCTGGACGGCACCGATCCGGAAGAGAGCATGACCAGCGGCTCGACCTGGTACGCCTGCGACGGCACCCAGAACGTGCGCAACGCCAACTGCGCCGAGGTCGGCGCCAATGCCATCGCCAACGGCGCGCCGTACTACCTGGTGCCGAGCAGCCGCATCTACCGGCTCAAGCAGGAGCGCAACGACCGCCAGTCCGAGTTCGCCGCGGTGCAGTGGAAGCCCAACGACCTGCTCGAGGTCAACGTCGACTACGAACACACCGACCGCAACTGGCACGAGAATCGCTCGGACCTGAGCCTGTCCAACACCCGCCGCGGCATCGTCAATCGCGACGTCGACGCCAACGGCGTGCTGCGCAGCTATTCCGGCAACACCTCGATCGATTCCACATCGACCCGCTACGACCGCAACGAGGAATACACCGGCGGCGGCCTCAACATCATCCTGCGCCCCAGCGTGGCCTGGGAGATCGCCACCGACCTGTCCTATTCGCACACCGTGCGCCAGGACACCCAGCGCATGACCCGCCTGCGCGCCAACGCCCGCGACGTGAACAACGCGGTGGTGCCGGGCATCAGCAGCGGCGCCACCGGCTACGTCAACTACGACTGGGACAACATCGGCGACGTGCCGAGCATCGCGCTCGACCCGGCGTTCGACGTCAACAACTGGGACGCCTACACCGGCGCGGCGCGGGTCACCTCCGAAGAGGAGAAGAACGACCACCGCATCCGGGCCGGCCGCTTCGACGTCAGCTACCTGCCCGAGGATGGCCTGCTGACCAAGATCACCTTCGGCCTGCGCGCCAGCCAGGCCGACTACAGCTACTTCGACAACACCATCACCACCGACATCGCCGCCAGCGGCGCCGGGCGCACCCAGATCATCGCCGCCAACCGCGCCTGCCGCGCGCCGTTCCCGCAGGACGATTTCCTCGACGATGCCAGCGGCAACACCATCTCCAGCTGGGCCTACTTCGATCCGTCCTGCCTGTACGAAGCGTTCCGCGGCAGCAGCGACACCGGCGTGGATCCGAACTACCGCGATCCCAACAACGTCGACGTGGTGGAGAAGACCAAGGCGCTGTTCCTGATGGCCGACTTCCGCAGCGAGCTGTTCGGTTTGCCGGTGTCGGGCAACATGGGCGTGCGCTGGGTCAAGACCGACGTGCGCTCGGAAGGCGTGCGCGCCGACCTGGACCTGATCGACAACGGCGCCGGCACCTTGCGCCTGCAACCGACCGGCACCTACCAGACCCTGGTCGCCAAGGCCGGCAACGACAAGCTGCTGCCCAGCGCCAACGCTTCTTTCGAACTGCGCGACAACCTGCTGCTGCGGTTGGCCGGCTACCGCGCGATGTCGCGTCCGGACATCGCCGCGCTGGGGTCGGGCCGCAACGTCAACCTCACCGGCACCGAGAACTTCACCAGCCTGGAGGAAGCGCTGGCCGGCATCACCGCCACCGGCAACCCCGAGACCAAGCCGCTGATGTCGTGGAACGGCGACGTGTCGCTGGAGTGGTACCCGAACGAGGACAGCATGCTGGCCGGCGCGGTGTACTGGAAGCAGTTCAACGGCGGCACCGAGACCGCGCTGTTCGACGAGACCTTCGTGGTCGACGGGCGCAGCGCCACGGTGTCGGTGCCGCGGCAGGTGACCACCGACAAGAAGAGCACGCTGACCGGCTTCGAACTCAGCGCCGCGCACCGCTTTTCCTACCTGCCCAAGCCGCTGGACGGGCTCGGCTTCAAGCTCAGCTACAACTACGCCGACACCGACTACGAAACCCAGGACCCGCGCCTGGGCGAGCAGGTCGATGCGGTCACCGGCACGGTGATCCCGGCGATCGTGGGCCCGGCCGGGCTCAGCGGCTTCTCGCGGCACGTGCTGTCCGGCTCGCTGTACTGGGAACTGGGCCGCTTCGACATGCAGGCGATCGGCAAGTACCGCTCCAAGTACTACCAGGACTTCACCGGCAACACCGCGCAGCAGAACCGCTACTACGACGACAACACCAGCGTGGATTTCCGCGCCCGCTACCGGGTCAGCAAGAACCTGTCGCTGTCGCTGGAGCTGATGAACCTGACCAACGAACCGCGGGTCGCATCCCAGCCTGTCTACGGCAACTTCCGCGAGTACGTGAGCTACGGGCGGCGCGCATATTTCGGTGTACGATACAAGTTCTGAACGCAGCGGCGCGGCTCCCGAGCCGCGCCGTTTTTCGAGCCGCAGCAGGCGCGGGCACGTCGTCCCGGCGCCGCTGTGGAATTCACCAGACGGATCCCTAGCTCGAATGTCCGAAAGTCGCCTCTACCAGTCCATTGCCGCGAAGATCCTGTCGCTGATCGAATCGGGCGAGTTCCCGACCGGTTCGCGGCTGCCGGGCGAGCGCGATCTGGCCGAGCGCTTCGGGGTGAGCCGGGTGACCATTCGCGAGGCGGAGATCGCGCTGGAAGCGCAGGGCTGGATCGCGATCAAGACCGGCTCGGGCGTATACGTGCGGCCGCGCCCGATCGATGCGCAGGGCGCACTGCCCGACGTCACCGCGTTCGACCTCACCGCCGCGCGCACGGTGATCGAGGCCGAAGCCGCGGCGCTGGCCGCCGGACGCCTGACCGATGCCGACATCGAGGAACTGCAGACCCTGGTGACGGCGATGTCCGATCCGACCACCACCGAGGAAATGGCCGGCGAATACGACCGCCGCTTCCATCTGACCATCGCGCGCCTGTCCGGCAATCCGGTGGTGGAATACTGCATCCACTTGATCTGGCGCATGCGCAACGAACTGCCGCGGGTGCGCCAGGTGTACGCGCACGTCTGCCACCAGGACGATGCCACCCGCACCGACGAGCACGCCGCGATCCTGGAAGCGCTGAAGACGCGCGATCCGGCGGCTTCGCGCAACGCGATGCGCAATCACTTCCAGCGCCTGTTCGAATCGATGCTGGAAGCCACCGAAAGCCAGGCCCTGGCCGAGATCCGCCGCCGCACCCAGCAGGACCGCGAGCGCTTTCTGGCGACCACGCGGATCTGAGCCGGGCGTCGCTGCTGGCGTAGTGCACCCGTCGGCGCTGCGGCGCCATGCGCGCAGGCGGAAGCGCGCTGCGTGTCCTTTGCCTTCGCCATAGTGGCCATCGTCGGCGCGTGCGCCTGGTTTTGCGGCGCCTGCATTCTGCGCAGTCGCGCCGCAATCGCGGCGAGTTGCGCCCGCCGGCGACACCGCGCGCATCGGCGCCTGAACGCACTTGCCGCGCTGTGCGCAGGCCGCAGCGTCAACCGCAGTGCGGCGGCGCCTGGTGCGACGTGGCGAACGCGCTCGGCAATCGCGCGCAGCGTGCTGCCCGCATTCACGCCTGGCGCTGCTGGCGCCTGTTAAGCATGGCGCCAAGCGGGCTCTGTGGCCCCTCTGGATCATCATGGCGTCCCCCTGGCGTGCGTTGCGTAGACGGCTGCTTCCTTATCGGCGCGGCCTTTCCGGCATGCGCGCGCGGTTCCTGCAACGCGGCCGCAAGCCGCCGCCGGCCGAAGAGCCGCTGCGCGCGCAGCTGCTCAGCGCCGAACAGATGGCGGCGCACGGCGAAGCCCTGGCCCGCAGCCACCGGGTGCGCGGCGGGCGCAGCCCCGAGGTGCTGCTGGCGCGGCTGAAGCAGAACGAGGACGTCCTGCGCGATGCGCTGGCGATGCTTGCGGCGATGGTCCGCGACGGTATCCGCGTCACCCCGGCCGGCGAGTGGTTGCTGGACAACTTCTACCTGGTCGAAGAACAGATCCTGATCGCGCGGCGCCATCTGCCGGCCGGCTACAGCCGCCAGCTGCCGGCGCTGGCGCAGGGCGTCTCGGCCGGATTGCCGCGCGTGTACGCCTTGTCGATGGATGCGATCGCCCACGGCGACGGCCGCATCGATGCCGACATGGCCAGCCGCTTCATCGCCGCCTACCAGACGGTGACGCCGCTGATGCTGGGCGAGCTGTGGGCGATCCCGATCATGCTGCGCCTGGGCCTGCTGGAGAACCTGCGCCGGGTCGCGGCGCGGGTGATGCGCGACGGCATCGACCACCGCCTGGCCAGCGACTGGGCCGACCGGCTCAATACCAGCGCCACGGAGGATCCCAAGAGTGTGGTGCTGGTGGTCGCGGACATGGCGCGTTCGCAGCCGCCGCTGTCCGGCGCCTTCGTCGCCGAGCTGGTGCGCGGGCTGCATGGGCGCGGCGGGGTGCTGGCGATGCCGGTCACCTGGGTCGAGCAGTGGCTGGCCGACGGCGGCCAGCGCATCGACCAGATGGTGCACGCGGAAAGCCAGCAGCAGGCCGCCGACCAGGTCTCGATCAGCAACAGCATCGCCAGCCTGCGTTTTCTGGCGACGATGGACTGGCGCGATTTCGTCGAGGACCTGAGCGTGGTCGAAGCGCATCTGCGCCGCGATCCGCAAGGTACCTATGCGCAGATGGATTTCCAGACCCGCGACAGCTACCGGCACAGCGTCGAGCTGCTGGCGCGGCGCAGCGGCGCCAGCGAAGAGGCGGTGGCCGAGTGCGTGCTGCAGCTGGCGCACGCCGCGTCCGCGGACGACCGGCGCCATGTCGGCTATTACCTGGTCGACGACGGCCAGCGCGACCTGCCCGCGGCGATCGCCGCCCTGCCGCGCGCGCGCCGGCGGCCCCACGTGGCCCGGCGCACGCTGCCGCTGCCCGCGTATCTGCTGCCGATCGCGGCGATCGCCGCCTTCGGGGCCTGGACGCTGCTCGAGCAGTTGCATGCGTTGGCCGCGGTGCCGGCATGGTTGTGGGCGACGACCGCGCTGCTGGGCGCGTTGGCGTTCAGCGAGCTGGGCGTGGCGCTGGTCAACTGGGCGGCGACGCTGCTGGTGGCGCCGCGCACGCTGCCGCGGATGGACTTTTCCAAGGGCATTCCGACCGGCGCGCGCACCCTGGTGGTGGTGCCGAGCATGCTCAGCGGCACGGCCACGATCGACGAACTGGCCGAGGCGCTGGAAGTGCGGTTCCTGGCCAATCGCGACGTGCAGCTGCATTTCGCGCTGCTGACCGATTTCCTGGACGCCGCGCAGGCGACGCTGCCCGGCGACGCGGTGCTGCTCGAGCATGCGACGCAGCACATCGCCAGCCTCAACCAACGCTACGCGCCCGAACGCGGCGACCGCTTCTTCCTGCTGCACCGCCCGCGCCTGTGGAGCGCCGGCGAACGCGCCTGGATCGGCCACGAGCGCAAGCGCGGCAAGCTGGCGGCGCTGAACCGGCTGCTGCGCGGCGGCGCGGCCGATGCCGATTTCAGCGCGGTGATCGGCGCGACCGCGCTGCTGGCGCAGGTGCGCTACGTGATCACCCTGGACGCGGACACGCGGCTGCCGCGCGATGCGGCGCGCGAGTTCGTCGCGACCCTGGCGCATCCGCTGAACCGCGCGCGCATCGATCCCGCCCTGGGCCGGGTGACCCGCGGCTACGGCATCCTGCAGCCGAGCGTGGGCAGCAGCATGAGCGGCCACCGCATCACCCGCTACGCGCGCCTGTTCGGCAGCGAGCCGGGGATCGATCCGTACACGCGCACCGTGTCCGACGTGTACCAGGACCTGTTCGGCGAAGGCTCGTTCGTCGGCAAGGGCATCTACGACGTGGACGCGTTCGAACAGGCGCTGGACGGGCGCCTGCCCGACAACCGCATCCTCAGCCACGACCTGCTGGAAGGCTGCTACGCGCGTGCCGGCCTGGTCAGCGACGTGCGCCTGTTCGAGGACTACCCGGCGCGCTACGCCGCCGACGTGAAGCGCCGCGCGCGCTGGATCCGCGGCGACTGGCAGCTGCTGCCGTGGCTGTTGCCGTGGGTGCCGGACGCCGCCGGGCGCTACCGGCGCAATCCGCTGTCGATCCTGTCGCGCGGCAAGCTGCTGGACAACCTGCGCCGCAGCCTGGTGCCGATCGCGGTCACCGCGTTGCTGGCGATCGGCTGGCTGTGGCTGCCGCGGCCGGCGGCATGGACCGCCTGGCTGCTGGGCCTGTTGGTGTTGCCGATCGTGGTGCCGGCGCTGCACGATCTGGTCGCCAAGCCGCTGGACATGGCCTGGCGCATGCACCTGGGCACGCTGGCCAAGGCCTTGGCGACGCAACTGCAACGCGCGCTGGTGGCGCTGGCCTGCCTGCCGTACGAAGCCGGCTACGCCGCGCTGGCGATCGCGCGCACGCTGTGGCGCATGCTGGTCAGCCGCCGGCGCCTGCTGCAGTGGCATGCATCCAGCGACGTGGCGCGCAGCCTCGGCCACGGCAACGCGGCCGAACTGGGTGGCATGGCGCCGGCGGCGCTGCTCGCGCTGGCGCTGCTGGCCGCGCTGGCGTGGTGGCAGCCGCATGCGCTGTGGGTCGCCGCGCCGATCCTGGCGCTGTGGATCGTCGCCCCGGCGCTGATGGCGTGGATGGGGCATGCCGACGCGCCACGCCGCGCGCAGCTGGCGCCGCCGCAACGCGCGTTCCTCGGCCGGCTGTCGCGGCGTACCTGGGCCTTCTTCGAAGTGCACATGCGCGCGCAGGACCATTGGCTGCCGCCGGACAACGTGCAGGAGCATCCGCAGCTGGTGGTGGCGCGGCGCACCTCGCCGACCAACATCGGTCTGGCCCTGCTCGGCAACCTGGCCGCCTACGACCTGGGCTACCTGCAGCCGGGCGGGGTGATCGAGCGCACCCGGCTGACCCTGACGACGATGGAGACGCTGCCGCGGCATCGCGGCCATTTCTACAACTGGTACGACACCGAGACCCTGCAACCATTGCCGCCGGCCTACCTGTCGACGGTGGACAGCGGCAACCTGGCCGGGCACTTGTTGACCCTGCGCCAGGGCCTGCTGGCGCTGTGCGATGCGCCGCTGCTGGCGGCGGCCACCTTCGACGGACTGGCCGACACGCTCGGCGTGCTGCGCGAGACTGCAGCCGCCGACCCGGCCGCAGCGGCCGCGCTGCAGCCGGCGCTGCAGGACGTCGAGCTGCGCCTGCAGGCGCTGCGCGCGACCCCGCCGCAGACGCTGGCGCAGGCCTGGCACGCGCTGTGCGCGCTGGCTGTGCAGGCGGAGGCCATTGCCGCGCGCTGGCCTGCGCCTGCGCCCACCGCCGAGCACTCCGCCGACGCGTTGGCACCGCATTGGCCGCAGGTGCTGCTGGATGCGTGCGGCGCGGCGCAGCAGGAACTGCGCGAGTTCGCACCGTGGGCGACGGCGGCCGACGGCGACGCGGCCTCCATCGCCGCGACCGAGGCGCCGCTGCCGACGCTGCGCGCGCTGGCCGCGCAGACCCACGATGCCGCGGCCGCCGAGCGCGCCCGCGCGCGCATCCACCAGCTCGAGCGCCTGGCGCACATCGCCGGGCAGCTGTCGCTGATGGAATACGCGTTCCTCTACGACCCGGCGCGGCGCCTGCTGGCGATCGGCTACAACGTCGACGAGCGGCGCCTGGACCAGGGCTATTACGACCTGCTGGCCTCGGAGGCGCGGCTGTGCAGCTTCGTCGCCATCGCCCAGGGCCAGCTGCCGCAGGAAAGCTGGTTCGCGCTCGGGCGCCAGCTCACCGAGGTCGACGGCGAAGCGACGCTGCTGTCGTGGAGCGGTTCGATGTTCGAATACCTGATGCCGCAGCTGGTGATGCCCAGCTATGCCGACACCTTGCTCGACCAGACCGCCGTGCATGCGGTCAATGCGCAGATCGCGCACGGCGCGCGGCACGCGGTGCCGTGGGGCGTGTCCGAGTCCGGCTACAACGCGGTCGATGCGCGGATGAACTACCAGTACCGCGCGTTCGGCGTGCCCGGGCTGGGCCTCAAGCGCGGGCTCGGCGACGACCTGGTGATCGCGCCGTACGCGAGCATGATGGCGCTGATGGTGGCACCGGAAGCGGCCTGCGCCAACCTGCAGCGGCTGGCCGAGGCCGGCTTCGGCGGCCGCTTCGGCCTGCACGAGGCGATCGACTACACCCCCAGCCGGGTGCCGCCCGGCCAGGACTACGCACTGATCCGCTCGTACATGGCGCATCACCAGGGCATGGGGCTGCTGGCGCTGGACCACCTGCTGCGCGAGCAGCCGATGCAGAAGCGCTTCGCCGCCGATGCCGAGTTCCAGGCGACCTTGCTGCTGCTGCAGGAGCGGATTCCGCGCGTGGGCGTGTTCCATCCGCAGGAAGCCGACGGCGCCGTACGCAATGCCCAGGACGAGCGCGAGGACGAGACCCAGCTGCGCGTGTTCCGCGATCCGGGCGCACCGCGGCCGGCGGTGCAGCTGCTTTCCAACGGCCGCTACCACGGCCTGCTGACCAGCGCCGGCGGCGGCTACAGCCGCATGCGCGACATGGCCATCACCCGCTGGCGCGAGGACGGCACCCGCGACCACTGGGGCAGCTTCTGCTACCTGCGCGACGTGGACAGCGGCGACTACTGGTCGGCCGCCTACCAGCCCACCGCGGTGGCGGTGGACCACTACGAGGCGATCTTCTCCGACGCCAAGGCCGAATTCCGCGGCCGCAAGCGCGGCTTCGACACGCACATGGAAGTGGCGATCTCCGCCGAGGACGACATCGAGCTGCGCCGGCTGCGGATCAGCAACCGCTCGCGGCAGCCGCGCACCATCGAGATCACCACCTATGCCGAAGTGGTGCTGGCGCCGGCCATCGCCGACGAACTGCACCCGGCCTTCAGCAACCTGTTCGTGCAGACCGAGATCGCCCGCGACCGGCAGGCGCTGCTGTGCACGCGGCGCACCCGCACGCACGACGAGGTCGCGCCGTGGATGTTCCACCTGGTGGCGGTGCACGATGCGCATGTCGACGCGATTTCCTACGAGACCGACCGCGCGCGCTTCCTCGGTCGCGGCAATACGGCGCGCAATCCGCGCGCGCTGAGCCACGATGCGGCACTGTCCGACACCGCCGGCTCGGTGCTCGACCCGGTGGTGGCGATCCGCTGCCGGATCGTGCTGGCGCCGGAGCAGACCGCGATGATCGACATCGTCTACGGCGTCGGCGGCGACCGCGACGCGTGCACGGCGCTGATCGACAAATACCGCGACCGGCGCCTGGCCGATCGCGTGTTCGACCTGGCCTGGACCCACAGCCAGGTGGTGCGCCGCCAGATCAACGCCTCGCAGGCCGACGCGCAGCTGTACGAACGCCTGGCCGGGCTGATGGTGTACGTGCATCCGGCGCTGCGCGCCGACAGCGAACTACTGCTGCAGAACCGGCGCGGCCAGTCCGGACTGTGGGGCCATGCGATCTCCGGCGACCTGCCGATCGCGCTGCTGCAGATCGGCGATGCCGACAACATCGAACTGGTGCGGCAGATGGTGCAGGCGCACGCGTACTGGCGGCTCAAGGGGCTGCATGCGGACCTGGTGATCTGGAACGAGAGCCAGAGCGGCTACCGGCAACAGCTGCAGGAGCAGATCCTGGGCATGATCGCGGCCGATCCGGACGTCAGCGTGCTGGAGCGCCCCGGCGGCATCTTCGTGCGCCCGGTGCAGAACATCTCGCAGGAAGACCGCATCCTGCTGCAGGTGGTGGCGCGGGTCATCGTCAGCGACCAGCGCGGCACCCTGGCCGCGCAGATCGGCCGGCATCTGCCGCCGCCACGCGGCATGCCCGAACTGGTGCCGTTGCCGGCCGCCGCGCTGGCGGAGGCGCAGGAGCACCTGCCGGCCGCGGCCGCCGGCGACGAGGCGCACGAGGATCCGTGGCCGTTCGCGCCGGCGCATGGCCAGGCGCTGTTCGACAACGGCACCGGCGCCTTCGCCGCCGACGGCCGCGAATACCTGATCGCGCTGCGCGAGGGCGCGCCGACCCCGGCGCCGTGGTCCAACGTGCTGGCCAACGCGCAACTGGGCACCGTGCTCAGCGAGAGCGCGGCCGGCTACACCTGGTTCGAGAACGCGCACGAGTTCCGCCTGTCGCCGTGGCACAACGATCCGGTCGCCGACGCCTGCGGCGAAGCGTTCTACCTGCGCGACGAGGACAGCGGCCGGGTGTGGTCGCCACAGGCGCTGCCGCGCCGCGGCGAAGGCGACTACCGCACCCGCCACGGCTTCGGCTACAGCGTCTACGAGCACGTGCAGGACGGCATCGCCAGCGAGCTGTGGGTGTACGTGGCGCTGCACGAGGCGGTGAAGTTCTCGGTGCTGAAGCTGCGCAACCTGACCGGCCGCAGCCGTCGCCTGTCGGCCACCGGCTACGTGGAGTGGGTGCTGGGCGACCTGCGGGTGAAGTCGCAGATGCATGTGGTCAGCGAGCAGGACGGCGTGCAGGGCGCGCTGCTGGCGCGCAATCCGTACAACGCCGAGTTCGCCGCGCGCACCGCGTTCTTCGACGTGGACGCGGCGACGCGCAGCTGCACCGGCGACCGCACCGAATTCCTCGGCCGCAACGGCGACATGGCCGATCCGCAGGCGCTGCGCCGCGAACGCCTGTCCGGGCGCCTCGGGGCCGGGATGGACCCGTGCGCGGCGCTGCAGGTGCCGCTGACCCTGGCCGCCGGCGCCGAGTGCGAGATCGTGTTCCGGCTCGGCGCCGGCGCCGACCATGCCGCCGCGGTGGAACTGGCGCGGCGCATGCGCGGCCGCGATGCCGCGCACGACGCGCTGGACGCGGTGCGCATCCATTGGCGCCACCTGCTCGGCGGGCTGCAGGTGAAGACCCCCGATCCCAGCGTGGATCTGCTGGTCAACGGCTGGCTGCCGTACCAGACCCTGGCCTGCCGCTACCTGGCGCGCAGCGGCTATTACCAGTCCGGCGGCGCGTTCGGTTTCCGCGACCAGCTGCAGGACATGATGGCGCTGGTCCATGCCACGCCGGAGTTGGCGCGCGAACATCTGCTGGCCAGCGCCGCGCACCAGTTCCCGCAGGGCGACGTGCTGCACTGGTGGCATCCGCCGCAGGACCGCGGCGTGCGCACGCGCTGCTCTGACGATTACCTGTGGCTGCCGCTGGCGGCGTGCCGCTACCTGCAGGTCACCGGCGACCGCGGCGTGCTCGACGAAGAGGTGCGCTACATCGAGGGCCGCAACGTCGGCGCCGACGAGGAGTCGTACTACGACCTGCCGGCGCCGTCGGCCCAGCGCGCGCCGCTGTACGCGCACTGCGTGCAGGCGCTGCGCCGCGGCATGGCGCTGCTCGGCGAGCGCGGCCTGCCGCTGATCGGCACCGGCGACTGGAACGACGGCATGAACCGGGTGGGCGAGGGCGGCAAGGGCGAGAGTGTGTGGCTGGGCTTCTTCCTGTTCCACGTGCTGCAGCAGTTCTCGGCGCTGGCGCGCGGCCGCGACGACGCCGCCTTCGCCGAAGAATGCGACGCGGCGGCGCATGCGCTGCGCGGCAACCTGGAGGCGCATGCCTGGGACGGCGACTGGTACCGGCGCGCCTGGTTCGACGACGGCACCGCGCTGGGCTCGGCGCACAACGCCGAATGCCGCATCGACTCGATCTCGCAGAGCTGGTCGGTGCTGTCCGGCGCGGCCGAGCCGGCGCGCGCGCGGCAGGCGATGGCCGCGCTGGATCGGCACCTGGTCAAGCGCGATGCCGGGCTGATCCAGTTGCTGGAGCCGCCGTTCGACCGCATCGAGCACGATCCCGGCTACATCCGCGGCTACGTGCCGGGCGTGCGCGAGAACGGCGGGCAGTACACCCACGCGGCGGTGTGGGCGGCGATGGCCTTCGCCCGGCTCGGCGATGGCGAACGCGCCTGGGAACTGGCGCGGATGATCAATCCGATCCGGCACAGCCTGGATGCGGCGGCCAGCGAGCGCTACAAGGTCGAACCCTACGTGCTGGCCGCCGACGTCTACGGCGTGGCCCCGCACGTGGGCCGCGGCGGCTGGACCTGGTACACCGGTTCGGCCGGGTGGATGTACCGGCTGCTGGTCGAATCGCTGCTGGGCCTGCAGCGCGAAGGCGACAGCCTGCAACTGCGGCCGTGCCTGCCGGCCGACTGGGAGCGCTGCGAACTGCAGTACCGCCACGGCAGCAGCACGTACCACATCGAACTGCTGCAGCACGCCGCCGGCCAGGCAGGCGACGCCACCGACGGCGCAGGCCTGTTCGTGGACGGCCTGCGCCAGCCGGACGCGCGCATCGCGCTGGCCGACGACGGCGCGGTGCACCGCGTGCAATGGCGGCAGCCGCGCGCGCCGTCGTGAACACGCACGCGCAGACGCAGGCGGCGCTGGCGCATCTGGCGACGATGCTGCCGGAATGGATCGCGCATCTGCGCGATCCGGCCGAATTCTGGCCGCAGTTCGGCGTGCTCGCGCAGGAACTGCTGGATGCGGCCGCGCCATGCGATCGCGCGCGGGCGCGGCAGGCGCTGGCGGCGATGCTCGCCGAATACGCCATCGACGCGCATCTGCTGCCTCCCTGAATGTCGCGCTGAACGGATTGGCGCCGTGCCGCGACGCAGGGCTCACGGCATGGTCACCCGGGTTGCACGCCGCCCGCGGCCACACTGCAGTCCACGCCGTCGCAACAGGACCCCCTCCTATGCAAGCCCTCACCTATCACGGCACCAAAGACGTGCGCGTCGAAACCGTTCCCGATCCGGTACTGGTCGATGCCGACGACATCGTGCTGCGCGTCACCGCGACCGCGATCTGCGGCTCGGACCTGCACCTGTACCGCGGCAAGATCCCCGACATGCACGACGGCGACGTGCTCGGCCACGAATTCATGGGCGTGGTCGAAGAGGTCGGCCCGGGCGTGCAGCGGCTGAAGCGGGGCGACCGCGTGGTGATCCCGTTCGTGATCGCCTGCGGCGAATGCTTCCATTGCCGCCTGACCGAATACGCCGCCTGCGAGACCACCAACACCGGCAAGGGCGCGGCGCTGAACCAGAAGGGCATCCGCCCGCCGGCGGCGCTGTTCGGCTACAGCCATCTGTACGGCGGCGTGGCCGGCGGCCAGGCCGAGTACGTGCGCGTGCCCAAGGCCAACGTCGGCCCGCTGGTGGTGCCGGATGTGCTGCACGACGAGCAGGTGCTGTTCCTGTCCGACATCCTGCCCACCGGCTACCAGGCCGCGCTCAATGGCGGCGTGCGCCAGGGCAGCACCGTGGCGATCTTCGGCGCCGGCCCGGTCGGGCTGATGACCGCCGCGTGCTGCCGCATGCTCGGCGCCGAGCGCATCTTCATGGTCGACCGCTATCCGTACCGGCTGGATTTCGCACAGAAGACCTACGGCGTGATCCCGCTCAATTTCGAGGAGATCGACGATCCGGCCGACATCATCGTCGGCCAGACCGACGGCCGCGGCGTGGATGCGAGCATCGACGCGGTCGGCTTCGAGGCCAAGGGCAGCACCGTGGAGACGGTGATGGCCACGCTGAAGTTGGAAGGCAGCAGCGGCACCGCGTTGCGCCAGTGCATCGCCGCCACCCGCCGCGGCGGCACGGTCAGCGTGCCCGGCGTGTATGCCGGCTTCATCCACGGCTTCCTGTTCGGCGACGCCTTCGACAAGGGACTGAGCTTCAAGATGGGCCAGACCCACGTGCAGCGCTTCATGCCGGAGCTGCTGGAGCACATCGGCGAAGGCCGGCTGAAGCCGAACGAGATCATCACCCACCGCATGCGCCTGGCGCAGGCGGCCGAAGGCTACGCGATCTTCGACAAGAAGGAACAGGACTGCCGCAAGGTCATCCTGACCCCGTGAACCGGGCCGTGCCGCGCTCGCTGCGCCGCGCGAGCGAGGGCTGTGCTGCGCCCGAAGAACGCTGTTCTGGCCTGAGCGTGCCTCTTCTTGCCTGAGCCTGTGCGGCGGCTCCCATGACCGCTCTGACAGCCGAGACATAGCCCCTCTCCCCCCCGGGAGAGGGGTTGGGGTGAGGGTCCGGCGCGAAGCGACCCGATGGGTTTGGGTGCACGAGGCTTCGCCCGTACCCTCATCCGCCCCTTCGGGGCACCTTCTCCCGAGGGGAGAAGGAGAAGCCTAGCCCCTCTCCCTCCGGGAGAGGGGTTGGGGTGAGGGTCGGCGCGAAAGCGTCTCGCCGACGTTGGCCACGCGCCCGGCGAACAAGCGCCGGATTGACGGCCATGTCCGTCTCATGACGGCAACGATCCGCGGCCTGCGCAGGAGGCCGCCAGCGCCGGGGCAACGCGCATTCAGCGATGAACGCAGAATGATGCGCAAGGCGGCCAAGCCTCGGGATAAGTTTTGTCCCGGCTCTGCTGCGAGACAGCAGCGGGTCCCGGCGCAGATCGGCAATTGTCAAGAGGGTGTTGTTGAATTTTCTTGTTTTTCAATAACTTGGTGCTTGGCGTCTGCTGCGCCGTAAGCAGCGACGTTGTCCACAAGGGGTGTGGATGACTTCTGCATAAGGGTGTGGATAAGCCCGTCGCGGCCACGTGCCACAAGACTGTCAAGAGACGTGGCGAAAAATTAGACAGGGCGAAGTTCGGACCGTCTCCGCCACCGGCGCGGAATGCCGGCGATGCCGGTTCGGCCCCACTGGCGAGGACCATCGCCTCCGGCCGCGATGGCGAAGACGCGGCCGGGCCGGCGGCTCCGGCCGATCCGCCGATCCGCTGGTCCGCCCCCCCAGCCAGCGCCACGCCCGCCACCTAGCCACCCGTGGCCCAAACCAAGACCGCGCCATGCGGAAGCATGGCGCGGTCGGGTTCAACGTGCCGCGCGCGGCGCAGGCTCAGGCGAGCATGCGCAGCTTCGGTTCGCGGTCCCACTGGCGGGTCTTGGCAGCCTCGATGAAGCCCTTGCCGTTGCCGGCTTCCAGCACGCCGGCGTCCTTGGCCACGTTGCCGGCCTTCAGCAGCGGCTGCGCCCCGGCATCGGCGGCGATCGCCTTCAGGTGCGCGAAGGCGTTGCTGACGAAATCGACCGCCGCCGCGTCCTTGCTCAGCTGCTTGCCGGCCTCGGCCGACAGCACCACCGCCACCGCGTCGAACACGAACGACGGGGTGCCGGCCAGTTGCCCGTCCGCGGCCAGTTTCTTGCCGTTGCTGAGCGTGGCGCCGCCCAGCTTCGGCGCCACGATCTTGACCGTGGCGCCGGCATCGCGCGCCGCTTTCTGCAGGCTCTGCACCGTCGCCGCGTCGGAGCCGTCGTGGATCAGGATGCCGATCGCGCGTCCCTGCAGGGTGTGCTTCATCTTGCCGATCAGTTGCAGCGCCGGCGACGGCGGCATGTCCTGCGGCGCTACCGCTGCGGGCGGTGCCGGCGGCAGCGCCGCCATGCCCAGGCCGTCGGCCACGCGCTGCGCCAGCGCCGGATCGACGTGGCGCAGATGCCCGACCACCGCCTCACGCACATGCGCGGTCTCCACCTTGGACAGCTCGAACACCAGCGCCGAGGCCATGTGCGCCTGCTCGGGCTTGCTCTGGCTGCGGAAGAACATGCGCGCCTGGCTGTAGTGGTCGGCGAAGCTCGCCGCGCGCCCCCGGCCCTTGCTGCCGTGCTCGCCCGGCGTGGCGTGGCTGGGGAAGCCACGCGCGCTCTCGCGCGGGGTGTCGTCCTGCAGCGAACTCGGTTCGTAGGCGACGCGGCCCTTGGGCACGCTCATCTGCATCTGGCCGTCGCGTTGCAGGTTGGCGAACGGGCACTTCGGCGCATTGATCGGGATCTGGTGGAAGTTCGGCCCGCCCAGGCGGCTGAGCTGGGTGTCCAGGTAGGAGAACAGGCGGCCCTGCAGCAGCGGATCGTTGGAGAAGTCGATGCCCGGCGCGATGTTGGCCGGGCAGTAGGCCACCTGCTCGGTCTCGGCGAAGAAGTTGTCCGGCCAGCGGTCCAGCACCATGCGTCCGACGATCTTCAGCGGCACCAGTTCCTCGGGAATCAGCTTGGTGGAATCGAGATGGTCGAACGGGAACTTGTCGGCCTCTTCCTCGGTGAACAGCTGCACGCCCAGTTCCCATTCCGGGAAATCGCCGTGCTGGATCGCCTCGAACAGATCGCGGCGATGGAAGTCCGGATCGGCGCCGGCCAGCTTCACCGCCTCGTCCCAGACCGTGGATTGCAGGCCCAGCTTGGGCCGCCAGTGGAACTTGACGAAGGTGCTGTTGCCGTTGCCATCGAGCAGACGGAAGCTGTGGATGCCGAAGCCTTCGATCATGCGCAGCGAGCGCGGGATGGTGCGGTCGCTCATCGCCCACATGATCATGTGCAGCGATTCGGGGGTCAGCGAGACGAAGTCCCAGAACGTGTCGTGCGCGCTGGCCGCCTGCGGGAAGCCGCGGTCCGGCTCCATCTTCACCGCGTGGATCAGGTCCGGGAACTTGATCGCATCCTGGATGAAGAACACCGGGATGTTGTTGCCGACCAGGTCCCAGTTGCCTTCCTTGGTATAGAACTTGACCGCGAAGCCGCGCACGTCGCGCGGCGTGTCCACCGAACCGGCACCGCCGGCGACGGTGGAAAAGCGGGTGAACACCGGCGTCTTCACCCCGACCTCGGTGAGGATCTTGGCGGTGGTGTACTGGTCCAGCGAGGCGGTCAGCTCGAAATGGCCGTGCGCGGCGCTGCCGCGCGCGTGCACGATGCGCTCGGGGATGCGTTCGTGGTCGAAGTGGGTGATCTTCTCGCGCAGGATGAAGTCTTCCAGCAACGTCGGCCCGCGCGGGGTGGCGCGGAGCGAGTTCTGGTTGTCGGCGACCGGGATGCCCTGGTTGGTGGTCAGCGGCGGATGCGTGCCGCCGGCGCTCTGGTGCAGTTCGTCGCCATGGCCGCGCCGGTCGGCGACGGCGCTGGTATCGACGGGAGTGCTGGACTTGCTGGGCTTGCGCGGCGGGCTGGCCATGGGATGATGCTCCGGGGGATGGGGCGAAACGGCAGAAGGCAGCGCGTGCGGCAGGAAACGCACGTGCTGCAGGAAAAGCGATGGAGCATCCGCTCGATGCTGTGCCGCGGGGCGTGAACGGTCCGTGCACCTTCCGCTCGCCATGCGAGGCGCTGCAGGTCGCGACGCGGCGCGAGCAGGGCGCACCTGGTGGCTTGCCGCTGCGCCGGGTGTGGCCAGCTGCGATGGGGGTCCGGTTTGCGCAACGGTGCAGGCACTACGATCGAGGGTTCGAGTGGCGGAGCGGGCGTCTCCGCCGAGCTGGCGCTACAGAATCGCGGCGCGGCGCCGATAGTGCGTTGAGTCTGGCTCCATCGACGCGCCCCCGCGTGGGAGGGGCGAACATCGGCAGCGGCTGCGATGCAGTGCGCCGCCGGCCTATCGTGTGACGGAGACCGAACGTAGTGTTGCCTATCGTCGTCATCGGATTGTTGCTCGCCCATGCCGTGGTCGCGCATGGCGGCGGCACCGGCACGCCCGCGGCGCACTGGTGCGGCCTGGCGGTGCAGGCCATGGCGGTGCTGGCGGTGCTGCGCCGGCTGCGGCATGCGTCGGTGGTGGACCGGATGCCGTGGCGGCTGCTGGCGTGCATGGTCGGCGTGCAGATGCTGTGGACCGGCTGCAACCTGCTGGCGCTGCTGTTGCCGCAGCACGGCCCGGCGCTGCAGAAGCTGGGGGTGATGTTCTCCGGCTCGTCGATGCTGCCGGCGCTGTTCCTGATCGCGCGCTCGTTCAACCGGCCGCAGCCGCGGCTGATCGTGGCGCTGGACGCGTTGCTGGCGCTGGCCGGTGCCGGCCTGCTGTATCTGCTGATCGATCTGGCGCTGTCCTCCAGCGATGGCTTCTCCGAACCGGACGTCAGCCTGATCATCAACCATGGCGATGCGATGGGTCTGCTGCTGGCGTCTATGGCGACGCTGCGGCTGCTCGGCGCTGGCGGTTGCAGCCGCCGCCATTTCTATTTCACCGCCAGCGCCTATCTGTGGGTCAATGGCGCGGTGGCGGCGCTGTACAACCGCATCGAGCTGGGCGGGCTGCCGTGGTGGGGCGGGCTGCTGATCGACCTGCCCGGCGCGGTGCTGGTGCTGGTCGCGTCGTTGCCGCGCGGACGCTGGTTGCGCCGCGCGCGGCCGACCTTGCGCGGCGCGGAACTGATCGCCGCGTTCGCGCCGATCGTGTTCTCGCTGGCGGTGCTGTTGCTGGCGATCAGCGTGGCGCGGGTGAGCTTCGTCTGGGGCATGGCCGCGGCCACGCTGGCGGTGATGGTGTACGGGGTGCACGTGGCGTTCCTGCACAGCGAGCACCTGGAAATCCAACGCATGAGCCGCTTGAGCACGCGTCGTCTGCAGCAGCAGGTGGCGCGCGATCCGCTGACCGGCATCGCCAACCGGGTCGGCCTGGCGGCGCGCTTGCGCGACCTGGACAGCGGCATGGACTGCTCGCTGCTGATGATCGACATCGACTTCTTCAAGCAGTTCAACGACAGCCACGGCCACGTGGTCGGCGACGCCTGCCTGGTCGAGGTGGCCACCGCGCTGGCCGAAGCCTTGCCCGCGCATACCGCCACGGTGGCGCGCTACGGCGGCGAGGAATTCGCGGTGGTGCTGCCGGACACCGCGGCCGACGCCGCCGACGCGATCGCGCAGCGCCTGCTGGCGGCGATCGCGCAGCGGCAGATCCCGCATCCGGCCAGCCCGATGGGGGTGGTCACGGTCAGCATCGGCATCGCCACCCGTCCGGCCACCGCCGATGCGGCAATCGAGTTGCTGCACCACGCCGACGCCGCGCTGTACCGCGCCAAGCGCAACGGCCGCAATTGCTGCGCGCACGCGCAGGATGCGGCGGCGGACGCGCCGGGCCTGGCCGCGCCGGGCTGAGGCGTGGCGGCCGGCATTCGTGCCACCATGACGGCTCCTTCCTGCATGTTCGAGAGTGCGATGGCGCCCAGGTTCGCGTGGTCGTGTCTGCCCCTGCTGCTTGCCGCGTCCGCCGCCGCGCAGGCGCTGGAACCGCCCGCGGTCACCTATCCGCCGCTGCCCGCGCACGGCCGCGATGCCGCCGCGTTCGTGCCGTCGGGTTGGACGCTGGAGTTCGAGCGCCGCGGCGATTTGAACGGCGATGGCCGCGCCGACCTGTTGCTGGTGCTGAAGATGGCCGATCCGCGCAACGTGCTGGACAACGGCGGCTTCGGCCCGGACCGCTTCGACACCAACCCGCGCATGCTGGCGGCGGCCTTCGCCGAGGGCGACGGCTACCGGCTGGCGCTGCGCGACCACACGCTGATCCCGCGGCCGGACGCGCCGAACATGGAGGACTATCTCGATGGCGGCGAACCCGCCATTGCGCGGGGCGCGTTCTCGGTCAACCTGCACCAGTTCTCCAGCGCCGGAAGCTGGAACACCTCCGAGACGACCTTCCTGTTCCGCTACCGGCAGGACTGTTTCCAACTGATCGGCTACGACATGCGCGGCGTGCACCGCGGTAGCGGCGAGGTCACGGAGATCAGCGTGAACTACCTGACCGGCAAGGCCAAGCTGAGTGGTGGCAGCATCGAGGACAGCGCACTGCGCACGCACTGGCGCCAGCTGTCCAAGCAGCCGCTGCGCTGCCTGCAGCAGGTCGGCGACGGCTTCGCCTTCGATCCCGGCGTGGCGCGCGACTGAGCGCGGTGCGCTTCGCAAAAGCACGCCAGCGCCGCGTACATGGCTGGCGTCTTCTTCGGTGCGTGGCAGGGAGAGCGACGCCACCACGTCGTCCTTGTACACATCCACCGGAATGCAGCCAGTTCGCGCGGGTAGACGTGCGTCCGCTCGCCGGTCGCGCATCACGCCGACACGCTCAGGCGCTTGTCCATTTACGGTGTCGCCGGCACGGATGAGCTGTTCTTCCAGGCCAGGGCAGGGCTATTGCGGAACACGCCCCGTCACCGCATTGGCGCGGGCGCTGCAGGTGAGACGGCCGGAAATTTCCGCTGGCAGGCGCGCCCGTAGGCGTGCCTTGAGAACGGCCAGGTCCTCGGTCGCCATCGTCGCGAGCGTCGCTCCCACGCTCGGCGCTCCCAGGACCGTCGCCCAGAAGTCGTCGAAGCCGGCGAACGTGCGGCGCACGTCGATTTCCCGCGTATCAATCGCATCCAGACCAGCGCCAGCCCACAACTCCCGCATGACCTCCATCCGTGACGCCTCGGGACTCGGCGGTGCCGGAACCGCGATGCCAAGCCGGCGGATTTCCGCCAGTAGCGCTTCATACGGAAAGCCGCCGCCCGGCATGTCCCAGGCGTAAGCGGCAACGGTGCCGCCAGGGCGCACCACGCGTTCCATTTCGGCAATGCCCTTGGCCGGATCGGGAACGAAGAACACCACCAAGGGCATGACGGCGACATCGAACGCGCTGTCGGGGCAAGGCAGCGCCATCGCGTCCCCTCGGCGGAACTGCGCGGCGCGAAGCCCAGGCCGCATGCGCGCGTAGGCAAGCTGCTCCTCGGAAGTGTCCACCCCCTGTACCGAGGCCGGGCGACAGCGCGCGACGAGCATTTCGGTGAAGGCGCCATTGCCACAGCCGACGTCCAGCCAGCGCTGGTCCGGTTGCGGTGCGAGCCAGTCGAGGAACGTGTTCCCCGCAAGCCGGCTCCACGTTCCCATGTACCGCTCATATGCCGCGCCATCGTGGAAATGGATCTGATCGGTCTTCATGTCAGGCTCCCGACAGTTCGATCAACGCGGCCGAAAGAAACAGCCCTGCCCCGAATACCGCGTGTGTCGCCAGGCTGCGCAGGCAGTTCCTCAATGGCGTGGGCGTCTTCGACGCTGCGAATCCCGCGCCCATGGCGGGCTGCATGACCAACAGCGGCACCACGACGGTCGCCATGCCCATCGCCACGGCAGGCAACAAGGCGGGTTCGCGCAACCAGGCAAGACCCTGCACGGCCACCATCAGCGCCGCGAAGGCGATGCCGACGGCATAGTGGATCGCCCAGCCGAGCGCCCGCTCGCCCGGTATCGGCGCAGCCTCCCCGATACGGGCATGCGCGAACATGCCGCGACGCAGGTGCCCCGCCCAGCGCCCGACCAAGGCGTAGTCGAGCGTGGGCATGCCCACGCGCCTGAGGGCCAGCAGCCATGCATCCATGACGGCGGTGGCGCCGATCCCGACCAGCATCACCCGTACCGCATCCATCCACGCCATGCCTGTTCCTTTGTCGATTGCTCCAGTGGAGCTTCAATGGCATGGTAGAAGTTGAAGTCAACTTCAAGTCAAGAGGTGTGCGATGGACATTGCCGAAGTCGCCAAGCGCACCGGCGTGCCGGCCTCCACGCTGCGGTTCTACGAGAAGAAGGGGCTGCTCCCGGCAAGCCGCGCGGCGGGTGGCCGGCGGCACTTCGCGCCGAACGCGCTCGACCAGTTGGCGCTGATCGCGCTGGGGCAGGCCGGGGGGCTGTCGCTGGACGACATCCACGCCATGCTCGGTTCCGGCGGCGCGCTGCAGGTGGACAGAACGCTGCTGTCGGCGAAGGCCGACGACATCGACGCGACCATCAAACGTCTCCGCACGATGAGCCAGGGACTGCGCCATGCCGCGGCATGCCCTGCCGTCCATCATGCGCAATGCCCGACCTTCCAGCGGCTGCTCAAGGCCGCTGCCGCAGGCCGGTTGCAGCAAGGCGCGGCGTCCCCGGCGGTGCTCAAGCGCCAAGCCAGGCGCCTCCCGCCGCGCTGAAGGCCATCAGGATGCTCGTGCGCCGCATGGAAAACAGCGTGCGGGCCGATCGCGCCGAGTTCGGAAAGCCCCCACAGGGTGGATGCCCGCGAGTCTTCGAGACTGCTTTCCGTATCGGGCTTGCGCCGCGTCCGGCAAGTGCCGGGCTATACGCGTCAAAAAAAAGCCGGCCGCGACGTGCGCGGCCGGCTTTGGTAGTAACGGCGCAGCGACGCGGAGCGTTACGCCACCACGTCGTCCTTGTACGCGTCCACCGGGATGCAGGCGCACATCACGTTCTTGTCGCCGTAGACGTTGTCCACGCGCGCCACCGGCGGCCAGTACTTGGCCTGCTTGAGCGTGGGCAGCGGGAACGCGGCCAGTTCGCGCGGATAGGCATGCGTCCACTCGCCGGCGGTGACCTGCGCGGCGGTGTGCGGGGCGTGCTTGAGCGGATTGTCTTCGCGATCCAGGCGGCCGTCCTCGATCGCGGCGATCTCCTCGCGGATCTGGATCATCGCGTCGATGAAACGGTCCAGTTCGTGCAGCGATTCGCTCTCGGTCGGCTCGACCATCAGCGTGCCGGCGACCGGGAAGCTCAGCGTCGGCGCGTGGAAGCCGAAGTCGATCAGGCGCTTGGCCACGTCCTCGGCGCCGATGCCGGTGGTCTTCTCCAGCGGGCGCACGTCGAGGATGCACTCGTGCGCGACCAGGCCGTTGCGGCCGGTGTACAGGGTCTTGTAGTGCGGGGCCAGGCGCTTGGCGATGTAGTTGGCGTTGAGCAGCGCGACCTGGGTCGCCTTGCGCAGCCCGGCGTTGCCCATCATGGTGATGTACATCCAGCTGATCGGCAGGATCGAGGCGCTGCCGAAGCTGGCCGCGCTGACCATGCCGACGTCGCCTTCGCCGCCCAGGGTCTTCGGCAGGTAGGGCGCCAGATGCGACTTCACCGCGCACGGGCCTACGCCCGGGCCGCCGCCGCCGTGTGGGATGCAGAAGGTCTTGTGCAGGTTCAGGTGCGACACGTCCGAGCCCCACTTGCCGGGCCTGGCCACGCCGACCAGGGCGTTCATGTTGGCGCCGTCGGTGTAGACCTGGCCGCCGTGCGCATGCACCGCCTCGCAGATCGCCACCACGTCTTCCTCGAACACGCCGTGGGTGGACGGGTAGGTGATCATCAGCGCGGCCAGGCGATCGCTGTACTTCTCGGCCTGGGCGCGGATGTCGTCGACATCGACGTTGCCGTTGGCGTCGCACTTGGTGACCACGACCTTCATGCCGCACATCTGCGCCGAGGCCGGGTTGGTGCCGTGCGCCGATTCGGGGATCAGGCAGATGTCGCGATGCGCTTCGCCGCGCGCGCGGTGGTAGGCGCGGATCGCCAGCAGGCCGGCGTATTCGCCCTGCGCGCCGGAGTTGGGCTGCAGGCTCACCGCGTCGTAGCCGGTGCATTCGACCAGCATCGCTTCCAGTTCGTCGATCAGCTGCTTGTAGCCGACGGACTGCTCGGCCGGGGCCAACGGATGGATCGCGCCGAATTCCGGCCAGGTCACCGGGATCATCTCGGCGGTGGCGTTGAGCTTCATCGTGCAGCTGCCCAGCGGGATCATGGTGCGATCCATCGCCAGGTCCTTGTCGGCCAGCGCGCGCATGTAGCGCAGCAGTTCGTGCTCGCTGTGGTGGGTGTTGAACACCGGGTGCTGCAGGAACGCGCTGCTGCGCAGCAGGCCTTGCGGCAGCGCATCGGCGGTGGCGGCGTCGAGCGCCTCGATATCCGCCTGCGCGCCGAACAGCTGCGCCAGCGCGATCACGTCGGCGCGGGTGCTGGTCTCGTCCAGGCTGATGCCGACCGCTTCGCTGTCGATCGCGCGCAGATTGATGCCGGCCGCGCGCGCCTTGGCGTGGATCGCCTCGGCGTCGATCGCCTTGACGTGCAGCGTGTCGAAGAAGCGCTCGCCGACCGCGACGCCGGCGCTGCGCAATGCCGCGGCCAGGATCGCGGCCAGGCGGTGGGTGCGCCGGGCGATGCGGGTCAGGCCGTCGGGGCCGTGGTAGACCGCGTACATCGAGGCCATCACCGCCAGCAGCACCTGCGCGGTGCAGATGTTGGACGTCGCCTTCTCGCGGCGGATGTGCTGCTCGCGGGTCTGCAGGGTGAGGCGGTAGGCGGGATTGCCGGCGGCGTCGATCGACACGCCGATCAGGCGGCCCGGCATCGAGCGCTTGTAGGCGTCGCGGCAGGCCATGAACGCGGCGTGCGGACCGCCGAAGCCGAACGGCACGCCGAAGCGCTGCGAGTTGCCGACCACGATGTCCGCGCCCCATTCGCCGGGCGCGGCGATCAGGGTCAGCGCCAGCAGGTCGGTGGCCACCGCGACCAGGCCGCCGCGCGCGTGCACCGCGTCGGCCAGCGCCTTGTGATCACCGATATGGCCGAAGCTGTCGGGGTACTGCAGCAGCACGCCGAAGCACTCGGCCTGCAGCGCCTCTTCCGGCGTGCCCACGCGCAGCACGATGCCCAGCGGCTCGGCGCGGGTGCGCAGCAGTTCCAGGGTCTGCGGATGCACCGCGTCGTGCACGAAGAAGGTGTCGGACTTGGCCTTGGCCGAGCGCTTGGCCAGGGTCATCGCCTCGGCCGCGGCGGTCGCCTCGTCCAGCAGCGAGGCGTTGGCGATCTCCATGCCGGTCAGGTCCGCGCACATGGTCTGGAAGTTGATCAGCGCTTCCATGCGGCCCTGCGAGATCTCCGCCTGGTACGGGGTGTAGGCGGTGTACCAGGCCGGGTTCTCGAGGATGTTGCGCAGGATCACCTTCGGCGTGTGGGTGCCGTAGTAGCCCTGGCCGATGAAGCTGCGCAGCACCTGGTTGCGCTCGGCGATGGCGCGGATCTTGGCCAGCGCCTCTTCTTCGGTGATCGCCTCGGGCAGCGCCAGCGGCAGCGGCGACTTGATCTTGGCGGGGACGATGGCGTCGGTCAGCGCCTCCAGCGAGTCGTGGCCGACGGCGCGCAGCATGTGCGCGATCTCGGCGTCGTTCGGGCCGATGTGGCGCTCGACGAAGGCCGAGTGGTGTTCGAGGTCGCGCAGCGAGGGGGTCTTAGACATGGCGGTCGTCCGGCAGAGGAGGGCACGAAGGGCGGAGGACGCACGGATGCCGCCGTCGGCCGCAACTGCGGACACGACCGACGGGAAGCCACATGTCTTCCCACTGCCCCTCTGTCCTTTTGCCTGAGAGTTTGGAAGCGGCGGCGGGTGCGCTGCGCTTCGTGCCCCTTCGGCGCCGGGTTGGACCGGTCTCTCCAGAGTCTTGGTGCGGGTGGTATCGGGCCTGAGCGATTACGGGCGTTTGCGCCTTCGGCAGCGGGTCGCCCCGCTTCTCCCACCATGCTGCCCGGCGATTATAGCGTGGCCGGCGGCGGCCACGGCGGCGGCGCGCGCATGCCTGGGCGGGGCGTCCGCCGCGGCTTGCTGAACGCGATGGCGGTCATCCGGCGCATGGGCATGGGCAGGCCGGTGCGGCGCTTAACGCGGCGTCCGCCAGGGCTTATCATGGGCACTCTCCTTTTTCCCCAAGCGCCGCCCACCGTCGGGCGGTGCCGTCGCGCGTTCGCCGCCTGTCGCGACCGGCCTTCCAGGATCCCCGCATGACGCTCCCGACGATCTCGACCCGCCGCCTGGCACTGCTGCTGGCCGGGCTGGCGATGTTCGGCCCGTTCTCGATCGACACCATCTTCCCGGCGTTCCCGCAGCTGGCGCAGCGCCTGCGCGCCGATCCGGTGGCGATCCAGCAGACGGTCAGCGTGTACCTGCTGGCCTACGCGCTGATGGGCCTGGCGCATGGGCCGATGTCCGATGCCTGGGGGCGCAAGCGGGTGATCGTCGGCGGGCTGGTGGTGTTCATCCTGGCCTCGGCCGGCTGCGCGCTGTCGCGCGATCTGGACACGCTGCTGGCGTTCCGCGCGCTGCAGGGCTTCTCCGCCGGCGTGGGCATGATCGTCGGCCGCGCGGTGATCCGCGACCTGTACCACGGCCACGACGCGCAGCGGCTGATGAGCCAGGTGTCGATGATCTTCGGCATCGCCCCGGCGATCGCACCGATCATCGGCGGCTGGCTGCTGGCCACCGGCGCCGGCTGGCCGCTGATCTTCTGGTTCCTGGTCGGGTTCTCGCTGTTGCTGCTGGTCGCCACCTTGCGCTGGATGCCGGAGACGCACCCGCCGCAGGCGCGCACTCCGCTGGCGCCGCGCACGCTGCTGCGCGACTACATCGCCATCGCGTTCAACGCGCGCTTCCAGCGCCTGGCCGCCGCCGGCGCGTTCAACTTCGGCGGCGTGTTCCTGTACATCGCCTCGGCGCCGGTGTTCGTCATCGACCTGCTGCACCTGACCGAGCGCGACTTCGCCTGGCTGTTCATCCCCACCATCGGCGGCATGACCCTGGGCTCGTTCCTGTCCGGGCGCATGGCCGGGCGCATCGGGCCGACGCGACAGGTGCGCATCGGCTTCATCTGCTGCGGCGTGTCGATGGTCGGCAACATCGCCTACACCGCGCTCGCGCCGCAGATCGCGCTGCCGTGGGCGGTGCTGCCGATCTTCGTCGCCGGGGTGGGCATGGCGCTGATCTTCCCGATCCTGGCGCTGGCGGTGCTGGACATGTACCCGCGCCAGCGCGGGCTGGCCTCGTCGCTGCAGGCCTTCACCCAACTGATGGTCAACGCGGTGGTGGCCGGGGTACTGTCGCCGCTGCTCAGCGGCCGCCCGATCCACCTGGCGCTGGGCTCGGGCGCGTTCTTCCTGCTCGGCTGGGCGTTCTGGCGCTGGGAGCGGCGCAGCGGCCGGCGCCTGCCGCGCCCGGGCTCGCAGGTGCCGCAGCTGGAACCGGCCGATCCGGTATGAGCATCGGCTGCGCGCTTGGGCTATCGTCGTCGCGTCATCGTTGAGGAAACCGCATGTCCATCCAGTCCAAGCAGCGCCGCGACGTGCGCAAGAAGCTTGCAGAACGCCTGCGCCACCGCAGCGAGGCCGCCGCCGCGGCGGCCACCTCGATCGAACCGCACGCCGAACTGCGCGACCAGCAACGCACGCTGCTGGCCGGCATCGTGCGCCGCGACGGCGAGTGGGTGCTGGGCATGGACGGGCGCATCGCCGGGCAGAGCGAGAGCGCCGCGCAGGTGCTGTCGCTGATCATGCAGGCGGCGGAAATGCACGAACGCGCCGGCACGCCGGTGCGGCTGGTGTATTCGGATGCGCTGAAGGACGCCGCGCACGCCGATGCGCTGGCGCAGGGGCTGAGCTTCGACGAGTTCAAGGACCGCCACGCGCAGGTCATGCAGCGCGGCGACAGCGCGGCGCTGCCGGGCTGAGCCATGGGCCAGAGCGCGAGCCAGGCCGCCGACGCCGCCGTGTCGCTGGCGCGGGTGCGGCGCCGCGACGGCCTGGCGCTGATCCAGGCGCACCGCGCCAGCGTCGACCTGCATCATCCGTGGGCGTATCCGTTCACCGACGTGCCCGGCTTCAACGCCTGGTACGCGCAGACCCTGGACGGCAGCAACGTCGCGCTGCTGGCGCGCGCACGCGACAGTGGCGAGGTCGCCGGCCTGTTCACCTTCAGCCAGATCGTCGGCGGCTGCTTCCAGAGCGCCTACCTGGGCTACCACGCGATGGCCGGCTGCGAAGGCCGCGGGCTGATGACCCACGCGCTGCGGCTGTGCGTGGCCTATGCGTTCTCCGAGCTGGGCCTGCACCGGGTGGAGGCCAACATCCAGCCGGACAACGCGCGCTCGCTGGCGCTGGTCAAACGCGCCGGGTTCCGCCACGAAGGCTATTCGCCGCGCTATCTGCGCATCGGTGGCATCTGGCGCGATCATGAGCGTTGGGCGCGGCTGGCCGACGATTGAGTCGGCGGCCACGCTGCCGCGCCGCGGCGCTTACTGTGGCCTGGGCGCAGGCGTGGCGGGAGCTGTCGTGGCGGCTGCCTGCGTCGCCTTCGGCACCTCCCACCCGCACATCTGCCCCTGGTTCTGCTGCGTGAGCCATTCCTGCATCGGCGCGAAGTATTCCAGCAGCGGCGCGGCGTCGAGCTTGTCGTTGCCGGTCAGCTCTTTCAACGTTTGCTGCCAGGGCTGGCTGCCGCCACGCTGCAGCATCGACCAGAATTTCTGTCCGGCCTCCTTGTTGCCGTAGAAGGTGCACTCGTACAGCGGGCCCTTGTAGCCTGCCGCGTCGCACAGGCCCTTGTAGAACTGGAACTGCAGGATGTGCGACAGGAAATAGCGCGTGTACGGGGTGTTGCCGGGCACGTGGTACTTGGCGCCGGGGTCGAAGAAGTCCTCGCCGCGCGGGGTGGGCGGGGCCACGCCCTGGTACTTGGCCTTCAGCTCCCACCATGCCTGGTTGTAGTGGTCCGGCGCGATCGAGCCATCGAACACGCCCCAGCGCCAGCGGTCGATCATCAGCCCGAACGGCAGGAACGACACCTTGGCCAGCGCCATGCGCATCTGCGCGTTGATCAGCGCCTCGCGGCTGAGCTGCGGCGCCTCGACCAGGCCGATCGAATGCAGGTACTGCGGGGTCATCGCCAGCACGATGGTGTCGCCGATCGCCTCGTGGAAACCGTCGTTGGCACCGCCCTGGAACAGCGGCGGCAACGGGTTGTAGGCGAGGTCGTAATAGATGTGGCCGAGCTCGTGGTAGATGGTGGTGAAGTCTTCCTCGTTCGGCTTGATGCACATCTTGGTACGCACGTCGCCGGCCATGTCCATGTCCCAGGCGCTGGCGTGGCACACGACGTTGCGCTCCAGCGGCTTGATGAACTGGCTGCGCGCCCAGTAGCTGTCCGGCAGCTTGGGCATCGCCAGCGAGGTGTAGAAATCCTGCGCGCGCTCGGTCATCTGCTTGGCGCTCTGCAGCTGCGCCTCGCGCTGGGCCATGAACCGCGCTTCCGGCGAGGTGTCGCCATTGCGCCGCGCCAGCGCCGCGCCCAGGTTGCTCTGGTACTGCTTTTCCAGGGTGTCGGTGATGTCCAGGCTGCCGGCGCCGGGGTAGGGCTGCAGCAGGTCCCACAGGTTGCTCCAGTCCTGCTGCCACATGTTGCCGAGCAGGTGCGCCGGCAGCAGGCCGCCGGCGACCTCGCCCTTGTCCTTGCCGTACTCGGCGTCGAGCTTGCCGCGGGTGTAGCAGTGCAGTTGCTCGTACAGCGGCTTGACCTGGGTCCACAGCCGGTCGGTCTCGGCGGCGATCTGCGCCGGCGGCATGTCGTAGCCGCTGCGCCACATCGCGCCGGTGTCGGCGTAGCCCATGTCGCGCGCGCCTTCGTTGACCAGTTCGACGAAGCGCTGGTAGTCCTGGCGCAGCGGCTGCGCGGTGCCGTGCCAGCCCTGCCAGGCGTCGAGCTGCTGGTCGTAGTCGCGGCTGCGGCGCAGCACGTCCTCCAGTTCGCCCAGCTGCCGGCAGCGGCGCGCGTCGCCCTCGCCGGTGCAATAGGTGGCCGCGCCGTAGGCGCCTTCCATCTTCGAGGCCAGCGACGCGAGCTCGGCCAGCTTGGCCGCATCGCGCGGCGCCGGCATCGCGGTCATCAGCTTCAGCAGTTGCAGCGCACGCGCGCTGTCGGCGGACATCGGCTTGCCTTCGTAGCGCTTGGCCTGCGCGATCCAGCCGTTGAGCGTGGTCAGCCAGCGCTCGTTGGCCTTGGACGCCAGCCGTTCGGAATCGCCGTTGATGTAGGTGATCGACAGCCACTGCGCCGAGGTCAGCTCCGGCAGCAGCGCGCGGTACTCCTCGTTGATGCGGGCGACGAACTGGTCGGCGCTCTCGCCGGGCGCGGCCGGTGCCGGCGCGGCGGCGGTCTCGGGGTTGGCTTCCTTGCGGCACGCGGACAGCGCAAGCACGCTCGCGCCGATGCACAGCGCAAGCAGCAGGGGGCGGTGGTTCACGGCGGATCCTTCGGTGGCGAATGCGACGAAGGCTAGTGGTCCGCCCCGCCGGCCGCAAGGGCCGTCCGCCGCGGTGCCGGGCAGGCGCGACGGCGCCTGCGAGCGGCTACCGGTTTGCGGCGCCGGCGGCGGTCGCGGCGCCGCTCATCGGCGCGCACTGCGCGAACAGGTCGCGCGAACGCTCGTAGACCCCGGTCTTGACCTGCATCAGCCCCAGCACCGACGGGAACAGGTTGTCCTGGTCGGCGTACTGGTGCGAACGCGCACGCAGGCACGACAGGTCCAGGCCGCGGTCGCTGGCGAAACCGGGCGAGAACCACATCAGCATCGGCACGTGGGTCTGTTCCTGCGGCGCGATCGCGTACGGCACGCCGTGCAGGTACAGGCCCTTCTCGCCCAGCGACTCGCCGTGGTCGGACAGGTAGATCATCGCCGTGTCGTAGTCGGGCATCGCCTCCAGCGTGGACACGGTGCGCGCCAGCAGGTGGTCGGTGTACAGCAGCGAATTGTCGTAGGCGTTGGCGATCCGCTCGCGGTCGCAGTCGCCCAGGTCGGCGGTGTCGCAGGTCGGGGTGAAGCGGCGGAAGCCGGCCGGATAACGCTCGAAATAGCTGGGACCGTGGCTGCCCAGCTGGTGCAGCACGACCACGCGGTCGCCGGGCTTGGCGCGCACCTGCGCGGCCAGGTCCTGCAGCAGGATCTCGTCCATGCAGCGCCCGTCCTTGCACAGTTGCGGATCCTTGGCGTCGTCCAGGCGCTGGATCGGCAGGCCGTCGCACACGCCCTTGCAGCCGGACTGGTTGTCGCGCCACAGCGTGGCGATGCCGGCGTGCTCAAGCACGTGCAGCAGCGACTGGTGCCTGCGGATGTTGTCCTCGTTGTAGTCGTGGCGGCCGAACGGGGAGAACATGCACGGCACCGAGACCTCGGTGCTGGTGCCGCACGAGTGCATGTCGGGGAAGTTGATCACGCCCAGTTGCGCCAGCTGCGGGGTGGTCTGGCGGAAGTAGCCGTTCAGGCCGAAGTTCTGCGCGCGCGCGGTCTCGCCCAGCACCACCACCAGCAAGCGCGGCTTGCTGCCCGGCGCGCGCGGCGTGGCGAGGGCGTCGTGTTCCAGCGGCAGCTTCGGCGCCTTGCGCGCGGGGTTGTCGGACTTGAGGGTTTGCCGCAGGGCGACGATGTAGTTGATCGGCGTGGCCAGGTAGCGGATCTCGCGATGGTTGCGCATCATCGCCGACAGGTCCTGGAACGACAGCATCGCGCCGACGCCGCCCAGCGCCAGCATCGCCAGCAGGAAGCCCGCGCGGATCGCCAGCGCCCGGCCCGGCGGGCGCCGGACCAGCCGCAGCCGCCACAGCGCCAGGATCGGCAGCGCGGCGTAGAACAGCAGCGGCGCGATCAGCGCCGGGGTCATCAGTTCGCGCGATTCCTTGTGGTCGGTGGCCAGCACGTTGCGCAGCATGTCCGCGTCCAGGTAGACGCTGTAGCTGTTCATGTAGTGCGCGGCGAACGCGGTGGTGAGCAGCAGCACGGCCAGCAGCGGCTTGGCCACGCCGCGCCACAGCAGCAGGCCCAGCAGCAGCCCGTGCACCGACAGCAGCAGCAGGAACAGCGACAACGCCAGCCGCAGGTCGCCCGGGTGGCCGCTCATCGCGCTGCGCCAGAACATGCCGTTGCAGACGAGGGCGAAGAACGCGCTGGCCGCCAGCGCGAGGGTCTCGTTGCTCAGCAGCGGGCGGTAGCGCCACCAGCCGGCCTTGGAGCGAGTGCGGGGTTGCGGCAGCGAAACGCTCATGCGCGACGTTCCTTCACGATAACTACTGGGGCATGCATGGACCGGGCCGAAACCTGCGGCCGCCACAGCAAAGCGCGGTACAGGCCCAGGGCCACGCCCCAGCTCAGCGCCAGCGTCCACAGGTCGTGGGACAGGAAGTGCGCGCCGCGCAGCTGCTGGCCGAGGCCGAACAGCAGCCCGGCGCCGAGTCCGACCGCCAGCGCCGGCCAGCGCCAGGACGGCTTCAGCGCCAGCGCGAAGAAGTACAGCGCGACCCAGGCGTAGCCGGCGCTGGAATGCCCGGCCGGGAAGCACGCGGCATGCGGCATCTCCGCCGGGCGCGGCTCGAACAGGCCGATGTAGGGCAGGTGGCCGCCGTAGCGGCTCAGGTCCCATGGGCAGTCCATGTGGGTCAGCGACTTCAGCAGCGACACCACCCCGGTGCTCAACGCCACCGCCAGCGCCAGGTACAGCAGCGGCAGCCGGTAGCGCCGGCCATCGGCGCGGCGCCAGGCCCAGAGCGCCAGGCCGGCCGTCACCACCCAGGCCACGGTGCTGAGCAGCTTGCCGTCGTGATGGATCAGGCCGCGGGTCAGCGCCGCGTTCTTCAGCGCCCAGTGGCCGCCTTCCCAGCGGTACAGCAGGTCGGCGAACCAGAAATCCCCGCCTAGGCCCATCAGCACGCCGCTGGCCAGCAGGGCCGCGGCCAGCGGCAGCCACAGGTGCCCACGGTAGAAGGCCGCCGGCACGGGCAGGGCGGAGACGGCGGGCAGGGGCAGGGACGGGCTGTGCATGGGCGCGGTCGGTCGAGGCGTGCGGACGGTGGCGAATGTCATGGTGTTGCGCGGTGTGTCGGAGACTGGTCGGATTTCGCCGCACCGGATGCGCGCGCTTCAGCCCAGGTTGCCGGCACCGTTTTCGGATTGCGTCCAGGTTCCATCGAGATTCGGTCAAGACGCAGCGTTCCGACCGCGCTCCGACGCGCATCCGCTAGCATGGGCGGCATCCCGTCGTCCCGGAATGCGAGCGCCATGCGGCTGTTGGTCATAGAAGACAACCAGAACCTGGTCGCGAACCTGTTCGATTACTTCGAGGTTCGCGGCCACACCCTGGATGCGGCGCCGGACGGCGTCACCGGTCTGCACCTGGCCACCACCCAGCGCTACGACGCGGTGGTGCTGGACTGGATGCTGCCGCGCCTGGACGGGCCGCAGGTGCTGCGCGCGCTGCGCGAGCAGCATCACGCCGAAGTGCCGGTGATCATGCTGACCGCGCGCGACGAGCTGCCGGACAAGATCGCTGGTTTCCGCGCCGGCGCCGACGACTACCTGACCAAGCCGTTCGCGCTGCCGGAACTGGAAGTGCGGCTGGAGGCGCTGCTGCTGCGCGCCAACGGCCGCGGCCACAGCAAGCTGCTGCGCGTGGGCGACCTGCAACTGGACCTGGGCACGCTGGAGGCGACCCGCGGCGGCCGCACGCTGCACCTGTACCCGGCCTGCCGCAAGCTGCTGGAAGTGCTGATGCAGGCCAGCCCGGCCGCGGTCACCCGCGATCGGCTGGAACATGCGCTGTGGGGCGACGAGCCGCCGGACGGGGACATGCTGCGCTCGCATATCTACGACCTGCGGCGCAGCGTCGACGGCCCGTTCGCCGACAAGCTGATCCACACCCTGCCGCGCATCGGCTACCGGCTCGCGGTGGTGGGGCCGCACGAGGACGCGCATGCCGCGTAGGACCGGGCTGCGGCAGCGCATCACCCTGTGGCTGGTCGGCTATGCGGCGCTGCTGTCGCTGGCGGTGTTCGTGCACGGCTACATCGTCAACGACCAGGCCGAGCAGCTGACCTGGCGCTCGCTGCTGAGCTCGGAACTGGAGCATTTCCTGGCGCGCAGCGCGGTCGATCCGGACTACCGCTGGATCGACACCCGCACCGTGAGCCTGTACGGCGACGAAGGCGGCGAGCCGCTACCGCCGACGGTGGCGGCCCTGGCGCCGGGCCTGCACGACGACGTGCCGCTGGAAGGCCGCGACAAGGTGGTGCTGGTGCAGGACGTGCACGGCCGCCGCTTGGCGCTGTCGCTGGACATCACCGAACTGCAGAAGCACGAAGAGAACCTGGCGCTGTGGATGCTGCTGTCCAACGTGATCGCGGTGCTGCTGCTCGGCGCGCTGGTGGCCTGGGGCCTGGGCCGCGTGGTGCAGCCGCTCACCGACATGGCGCAGCGCATCGGCAGTCTGCGTCCGGACCGGCCGGGCCAGCGCATCGAGGTGCATCCGCGCGCCAGCGCCGAGCAGGTGGTGATCGCCGATGCGTTGAACGACTACCTGCTGCGCAACGACCTGTTCGTCGAGCGCGAGCGCGCCTTCATCGACAGTGCCAGCCATGAACTGCGCACGCCGGTGGCGGTGATCGGCGGCGCCGCCGAACTGGCGCTGGAGCAGCCCGACATTCCGCCCAGTGCGCGCAACCAGTTGCTGCGCATCCGCCGCACCGCCAGCGGCGTCGGCCAGCTGATCTCGCTGCTGCTGGTGCTGGCCAAGGACCCGGCGCGGCTGGCGCGCGGCAGCGACCTGGTGCGGCTGGATCAGCTGCTGCCGGACATCGTCGAGGACCATCGCCACCTGTGCGCCGACAAGCGCCTGCAACTGGTGCTGGCGCCGTTACCGCCGTGCGAAGTGCTGGCGCCGCTGACGATCGTGCAGGCGGCGATCGGCAACCTGCTGCGCAACGCGATCGAGAACAGCGACCAGGGCGTCATCCAGATCGCGATGCCGGCGCCGGGCGTGGTGCGCATCGACGACCCCGGCCACGGCATGGCGCCGGAGGAGATCAGCGCGATCTACATGCGCATGGCCCGCGGCGGCGGCGGTCGCGAGGGCAGCGGCATCGGCCTGGATCTGATCGCGCGCCTGTGCGAGCACCTGGGGTGGTCGCTGCAACTGGATTCGGACGCGGGCCAGGGCACGCGGGCGACATTGGACCTGAGCCCGGCATTGAAGGACGGCGGCGCGGTGTAACGCGCGTTGCTGCGACGCGCCGCTGCTGCGCAGAAGTGGTGAAGGGCCCGACTGTGCACTGTAGGAGCGGCTTCAGCCGCGACTGCGTCCGAAGCCAGGAAGCCATCCGTCTTCGCGCGTCGCGACTGAAGTCGCTCCCACAGAGACTTGCGGCGAGCGTGCTGGGTGCATTGTGGGAGGGGCATCAGCCCTCGACGGTATCCGAAGCCTGGAAACCATCCGTCTTCGTTCGTCGCGACTGAAGTCGCTCCTACAGGGGCTAGCGGCGAGTGCGCTGGGTGCACTGTGGGAAGGGCTTCAGCCCCGACGGTATCCGAAGCCTGGAAACCATCCGCCTTCGCGTCGCGACTGAAGTCGCTCCCACAGGGCTTTCGGCGAGCTGGCTGGGTGCACTGTAGGAGGGGCTTCAGCCCCGACGGTATCCGAAGCCGCCAGGCCCACCGCTTCTCATCGCGGTTGTGTAGCGGGCAAGCTCACGTGTTGTGTGGGCATATCAATCGCTCCCACCGACTGCCATCGAACTCGAGCATGTCGTCCACGCCAAAGGAGTAAAGCAGGCCATCGCGGGCATCAAGCCTATGGGCGCCAGGCGCGGGGGCGATGCCCGTGTCGATGTCGAAGACGTCTTGCCCGTCGTATCGAACGAGGCCATTCGCATGGGAAATGTACAGATGTCCGTCGTACAGCGCCATGTCCCAGAAATTCATGGTTCTGCCGGTGTCGATTGCATGCCATTCATTGCGGTTGCCGACCAGCAACAAGCCATCATTGCCGCATGCGTAGACCTCGTCTTCGCTCTTGCACAGAACGCAGGACAGTGGCCGATCGCTCGGGGAGTTCAGGGTGCTCCAGCGCGAGCCGTCATGGTGCAGGATGAGCCCCTTTTCGCCCACGGCATATATATCGTCGTGGGCCAGGCCATCCAGGCTTTCCAAGGTCGGGGAGCCCAGTTGCGCTCCGGGCGGGCTCATGTTGCTCCAGGCGCCGTCGGAGTGACGATGGACCTGGGACGACTGACCGCAGACGTACAGGTCGTTTCCGATTTCCCGTATGCACAGCAGCTCGCCAAGCCGGTCCGTTTCGATGCGGTGGTCCTGGAACCTTCCGCGGATATTGGCCAGGGTGAAGTCCTCCGCGCCGGACGTCACATGACGCAGGTGGCCATGTCGTCCGAGCATCCACAGGCTGTTGTCGCTGCGCCTGAAGCAGATGGCTCCTATGACATCGTCGTCCACATCGTGGTAGACCCAGTGTCCATCGAAGCAAAAGGCGACCCTGGACATGCGTTCGCCCGGCAGGGAGCTGTACTGCGCAGGAGCAACGATCGTGCCCGCCTTTACGACCAGGCCGCAGGTGAAAAGCAGGGAGTCTTCGTTGTCCATGATGGCTTCTCCATATCCAAAGGGCCGGATTTTCGGCTTCTTTCAAAGGCGGGCGCGCGAACGTCTCCCCTGCGCATTCCCGACTCCAGATCAACCCCGGGTCCCCGTGACCTTCGTCAATCTGAGCCCTTAGGCCGTCTTGTCGCCGCCGATCCCATCGGCGACCGCCTGTGCTGCGGGACCGCGGATTTCCGCGGATGCGAGGTCATCACGGCCGTTCGACATCTCATCTCGTTATTGCGCAGCGCCGTCCGATGCGTCCATGGCGCATGCGCTTTTCGGTAGTTGAGGCGGCGTCATTGCGGCAACAAGCCGCGCTGCAGCAACCAAGCGCGCGCGTCCTCGGCATCCTGTTCGAACCATGCGCGGGTGGAGCCGAGCCGGTAGGTGTAGCCCCATGCATCCATGTCGGCCATCAGCCGTGCGCTGCCGACGCCGGGCAGCGCGTCGGCCAGCACGATCTGCAGGTAGCAGGTGGCGTCCTCTTCCTCGACCGAGTCGGTGGCGTCGGTGTGCACCAGCGCGCGCCGTTGCGGCGGCAGCACGATCAGGTGGCAGGCCTCGTGCAGCAGCGAATGCACCGGCGTGTCGTCGCGCACGTACACGTCGCTGGCGATCACGCCGGCTTCCGGCTCGCCCCAGTAGCTGCCGGGAATGCTGGCGCCGTCGGCGACCCTGTGCAGGGCCAGCCCGTGGCGGGCCAGCAGCGCCCGCGGCGCGTCCAGGCCTATGGCGCCGACAGTCAGTACCTCGGCAGCGGGTGCGGAGCGGGAATCGTCGGTCTGCATCGGGAGGTCGGGAAGGAGGAGCGGCGTGTGACGCGATCGGCAACGCGTTGGATGGCGGTTGTGCTGCGGATGGCGCGACCATCGCGCCGCTGAAGATCGTGCGTTCGATGGGCGCAGCTGGCGTCGTGCACGTCGCCCTACGAATCGCAGGCGCCGCATTGCATCCTCGCCAGGATCTTGCGCCGCACCACGCCGCGATGCGGCGCATGCGGCAGCCTGCGCGTCGCGGCCGCCGTCAGCGACCGTAGCGCGCCGCACCGCTTACGGCGTCGGGCCTTCCGGCAGCGCCACCGAGATGTCGAGCACGTCGTGTTCGCCGTCCTTGACCAGGTCCACCTTGACCGCGTCGGCGTCGATGTTGACGTACTTCTTGATCACTTCCAGCAGCTCGCGCTGCAGCAGCGGCAGGTAATCCGGGCCGCCGCGGTGGTTGCGTTCCTGCGCGATGATGATCTGCAGGCGGTTCTTGGCGGTCTCGGCAGTGGTCTTCTTGGCCTTGAGGAAGTCGAATAGTCCCATGCTCACCCTCCGAACAACTTGGTGAAGAAGCCCTTCTTCTCCACGGAGATGAAGCGCATCGGGCGCTCTTCGCCCATGATCCGGGCCACGGCGTCGTCGTAGGCCTGTCCGGCCGGGGATTCGCCGTCGAGGATCACCGGCTCGCCCTTGTTGGAGGCGTTGAGCACGTCGCCGGACTCGGGGATCACGCCGATCGCCTTCAGGCCCAGCACTTCTTCCACGTCGGTGATGCTGAGCATCTCGCCGCCTTCCACCCGTCCCGGGCTGTAGCGGGTCAGCAGCAGGAATGCCGGCACGGTCTGGCCTTCCTCGGCCTTGCGGGTCTTGGAATCGAGCAGGCCGATGATGCGGTCGGAGTCGCGCACCGAGGACACTTCCGGGTTGACCACGACCACCGCGCGGTCGGCGAAGTACATCGCCAGGAACGCGCCCTTCTCGATGCCGGCCGGCGAATCGCAGACGATGTATTCGAAGCCCTCTGCGACCAGGTCCTTGAGCACCTTCTCCACGCCTTCCTGGGTCAGCGCGTCCTTGTCGCGGGTCTGCGAGGCGGCCAGCACGTACAGGTTGTCGAAGCGCTTGTCCTTGATCAGCGACTGCTTGAGCGTGGCCTCGCCGTGCACCACGTTGACGAAGTCGTACACCACCCGGCGCTCGCAGCCCATGATCAGGTCGAGGTTGCGCAGGCCCACGTCGAAGTCGATCACCGCGACCTTCTTGCCGCGTCGCGCCAACCCGCAGGCCAGGCTCGCGCTGGTGGTGGTCTTGCCGACGCCGCCCTTGCCGGAGGTGACTACGATAATTTCAGCCAAAGGAATGTCTCCTGATGTTCAGTGATAGGGCCGCGTCAGTCTTGCGCGGCGATCTTGATCTGGTCCTGCTCCAGCCAGACCTGTACGGCCTTGCCGCGCAGTTCCTTGGGAATATCGTCCAGCACCTTGTAATGGCCGGCAATGGCGACCAGTTCGGCGTGGAAATCGCGGCAGAAGATCCGCGCCTCGGTGTTGCCCTGGGCGCCGGCCAGCGCGCGTCCGCGCAGGCTGCCGTAGATGTGGATGCTGCCGTCGGAGATCACCTCGGCGCCGGCGCCGACCGTGGCCACCACGGTCAGGTCGCAGTTCTCCGCATACAGCTGCTGGCCCGAGCGCACCGCGGTCTTCTGCATGCGGCCCGGCTGCGGGCGCGCCGCAGGGGCGGGCGGCGGCGGGGGCGGCGCGGCCGGGGCGGGCGCGGCGGCAGGGGCGCCGCCGTCGATGCGTTCGTACTGGGCGCGGAACTTGGCCAGCAGCGGCAGGCCCAGCGCTTCGGACAGCTGCTCGATCTCGCGGGTGCCGTAGGCCAGCGCCACCGGCAGCACGCCAGCCTCGCGCAGGCCTTCCAGCAGCGCGCGCGCGGTGGCGGTGTCCGGCGCCTGCGCCAGGCCGCCGAAATCGATGATCACCGCGGCGCGGCCGAACAGCTTGGGCGCGCGCTGCACGCGCTCGCGCATCTCCTGGGTCAGGCGCGCCACGTCCAGGGTGCGGATGCGCAGGTTGGCGATGCCGACCTGGCCGATCTTCAGTTCGCCCGCCTGCTCGAAATCCAGCGTCACCGACGACACGCTCAGGTCCCGGTCGGGCGCTGGGCCCGTTGCAGGCGGCGGGCATGGCCGACCCAGGGCAGGTCGGGCAACTGCTCGCCGTAGGTCTCGCGGACCCAGGCGTAACTGCACAGATCTTTCAACAGCATGCTGGCACGCACCTCCACCTCGTTCATCGTGTTCTGGCCCACTTCGCGGAAACCGAAGCTGCCATGGAACAGCAGCGCCGCATCCGCGCCATGGTCCAGGAAGACCTCGCAGGCCAGCTGCGGGTAGCGCAGTTCGGCATAGCTCTGCACGTCGGCATAGAACGCCCGGCCGACACCGCCGCCGCGGCGGCGGCTGGCCACCACGATGCGGTCGATGTAGAAGAACGCCGGGTAGCGTTCGCGGAACCAGGCGAAATTGCTGCTGTCGTGATCGCCGTCGCCGCCGAAGCCGACCAGGAAGCCGGCCAGGTTGCCGTCGCGCTCGGCGACGCGGAAGTATTCTGCGGTCTCGTAGAAGCGGTGCAGCTTGGCCGAATCCAGCGGCAGGATCGCCAGTCCGGCGTTGTTGTTCAGGGCCAGGACCGAATCGAGCTCGTGCTCGCGCACGTCGCGGATGACGATCGACATTGGGACTCCGTTGCTGATGCGCGCGCGGCCAGATGCGGACCGCCTGCGGGATTATCGCACGCGGGACCCGGGGCGGCGAGCCGCGCATGCATGACTTCCGTGGGAGTGCAATGCGCGCCGTTCATCCTAAGATGCGTGCATGTTGGAGTCTCTCAGCCATGCCCGCGTCCTGCGCTATGCCGGCCTGTTCACCTGGGCCGTCATCTGCATGCCGTTGCTCTACCTGTACTGGGAACCGGTCGAGGAGTCGAGCCGGATGCCCAGCGGCGAGGTGTGGCTGCTGCTGGCCAGCTACCTGGGCTTCGGCCTGGGCTACTTCCTGCTGACCTGGCGCCTGCACAGCGGCGCCGGCGCGCGCTGGTACGGCCGCGGCGTGCTGGTGCTGCTGACCGTGTGCGCGCTGGCGGTCGGCTATCTGCACCGTTCCGGGCTGGGCAGCATCCTGATGATGGTGGCGGCCGGGGTCATCCCGTGGCTGCTGCCGGTGCGCGCCGGCGTGGCCTGGCTGCTGCTGAGCCAACTGGCGGTGCTGCCGGTGTACCTGGTGATGGGCTTCCCGGTGTTCGAGGCGCTGATGCAGTCGCTGCTGTACGGCGGCTTCTCGATGTTCATCTTCGTCACCAGCCTGGTCGCGCGGCAGCAGGTCCAGGCCCGCGAGGAGCAGCGCCAACTCAATGCCGAGCTGCGCGCCACCCGCGCGCTGCTGGCCGAAAGCGCCCGCATCAACGAGCGCACCCGCATCTCGCGCGAGCTGCACGACCTGCTCGGCCACCACCTGACCGCGCTGAGCCTGAACCTGGAAGTGGCCGGCCACATCACCGAGGGCCGCGCCCAGGAGCACGTGCACCAGGCGCATACCCTGGCCAAGCTGTTGCTCACCGACGTGCGCGAAGCGGTCAGCCAGCTGCGCGACAGCGGCGCGATCGACCTGGCCGCCGCCCTGCGGCCGCTGGCCGAGCGGGTGCCGTCGCTGCAGATCCACCTGCAGGTGGACGAGCCGCTGACCGTCGAGGACCCGGAGCGCGCGCATGTCTTGCTGCGCTGCACCCAGGAAATCATCACCAACACGGTGCGCCACGCCCACGCCGACAACCTGTGGATCCAGGTGCGCCGCGACGGCCCGCTGGTGGTGATCCAGGCCCACGACGACGGCCGCGGCTGCGAGGCCCTGCTGCCGGGCAACGGCCTGCGCGGCATGCGCGAGCGGCTGAGCCAGTATGGTGGCAGCCTGGAGATCGATGCGCCGCAGGGCGCGGGCTTTCGCCTGCGTGCCGCGGTTCCGAGCGCGGCCGCGTTGCTGCCGTCCGCCGTTCCACAAGGAGTGCTGTGATGATCCGTGTCTGCCTGGTCGACGATCAAACCCTAGTGCGGCAGGGAATCCGCTCGCTGCTGGCGCTGGACGGCGGGATCGAGGTGATCGCCGAAGCCAATGACGGCCGCCAGGCGGTGGAGCTGATCCCGCAGGTGAAGCCGGACGTGGTGCTGATGGACATGCGCATGCCGGCGATGTCCGGGCTGGAGGCGCTGCAGATGCTGTCGCGCAACGGCACGCTGCCGCCGACCATCATCCTGACCACCTTCGACGACGACCAACTGGTGCTGGCCGGGCTCAAGGCCGGGGCCAAGGGCTACCTGCTCAAGGACGTGTCGCTGGAACAGCTGGTCGGCGCGATCCGCGCGGTGGCCGCCGGCGGCTCGCTGGTGCAGCCGGCGGTGACCCAGCGCCTGCTGTCGGGCCTGGAACACATGCGCAACGACTTCGTCAGCCTGGACCGGCCGGACCCGTTGACCGACCGCGAGACCGAGATCCTGCGGTTGATGGCCAGCGGCTTCTCCAACAAGGAGATTGCCAACTCGCTGGGCGTGGCCGAGGGCACGATCAAGAACCACGTGTCCAACATCCTGTCGAAGTTGGGCGTGCGCGACCGCACCCGGGCGGTATTGAAGGCGTTCGAGCTGCAGTTGGTCTGACGGGACAGGATGCCCGGCCCGGCGCAGCGCGCCGGGCGTTCGCGGGCGCGCGAGCCAGTGGCTCGCAAGCGGCGCCCGCTCACCCTGTCGAAGTTGGGCGTGCGCGACCGCACCCGGGCGGTACTGAAGGCGTTCGAGCTGCAGTTGGTCTGACGGGACAGGATGCCCGGCCCGGCGCAGCGCGCCGGGCGTTCGCGGGCGCGCGAGCCAGTGGCCGGCCCCTTTGTGGGAGCGACTTCAGTCGCGACGAACGAAGCGGCAGGCCTGCCAAGCACTGGAGAGGGTGCGAACCGCTGGCCCGGCGCTACACTGCTACGGATGCATTGGTCTGGCCGCCCAGCCCGGCGGCACGGCCCGCGCACAGGCGCAAACGCCTCGCCGAAACTGGCCCGCTTGCAGCGCTGCGACCTCGCTCCAGGCCTGTCCGCCGCTGCCCCGGCGACAATGGTATGGTCGCCCGCAGCTCAGCGCGGCGGCGCTATGCACGGCGCCTTCGCGAGGAATTGGCCACTGTGCCGAATTCCGCGCCGCGATCTGCATGACCACGAACCGCGAAGCCTGCTAGGATGGCCGCTTCGCTTCATTAACCCGGCCGTGGGATCGGCCCCGGAGACCTCCTGAATGACCCGTATTATCGAATTCCTGATCGCACTGGGGATCGTGGCTGGCCTGTTCGTCCTCGTTGGCCTGGTGTTGCCCTCGGAGCGTCACATGTCCGAGAGCGTCGAGACCAACCGGCGCATGACCATCGTCTATGACACGGTTAACAGCCTGCGTCGGTTCAAGGACTGGAACCCTCTGGTGCTGCGCGATCCGCGTATCCAACTGAAGCTTTCCGGCCCCGAAGCTGGCGTCGGCGCCCGTCTCGACTACGCCTCCAACGAGGGCTACATCGGCAAGGGCAGCTGGACCATCACCTCGACCGAGAAGAACAAGCAGGTCGTCATCGGCATCGAAGACGAGAGCAAGGGCACCGACAAGTCCACGTCGTTCAAGCTCGAGCCGACCGGCAAGAGCGGCCGCAACGTCAAGATCACCCAGGACTACACGGTCAAGTACGGTTGGGACCTGTTCGGTCGCTACGCCGGCCTGTACGTGAGCCGCCATGTCGGCGACGACATCAAGCTGGGCCTGTCGCGGCTGAGCAACGTGCTGGCCACCGTGCCGAACGTCGACTACCGCGCCGAGGAAACCCCGTTGAAGGACCTGAAGATCGTCGACGTCCCGGCCGAGGATCTGCTGGTGGTCAACGCCGGCAACATCGACCGCGACAACGAGGCCATCAAGAAGTCCATCAAGGACAACCAGGAGTGGATCAAGCGGGTGATGGACGCCAACGGCCTGGAAGCGGCCGGTCCGGTGCGCATCGTCACCACCGACTTCGGTTCCGACAAGTACGCCTTTGACGTCAGCCAGCCGGTGCGCAAGCGTGCCGGTGGCGCGCCGAAGCCGGACGCGGCGGCCAAGCCGGAAGAGAAGAAGGACGACGCGGCGGCGGCGGCTCCTGCGGCCCCGGTCGACGCGACCCCGGTCGCCGCCAGCGGCGAGCCGCTGAAGCTGACCATCCCGCAGGGCGCGCCGGTCACCTACCTGCGTACCGAAGCGCACCGCTCCGCGTTCGCCGGCTACGCCGGCCACATGGCGGGCCTGGATGCGGCGCGCAATGCGGTCCGCGCCTGGGCCGCGACCAGCGGCTACGACGTGACCGACCGTCCGTACGAGGCCTGGAAGGGCGGCGTGGACAAGTCGTTCACGCCGGAAGGCACGTACGACATCTACTGGGCGATCAAGTAAGCCAGTCGCCTGGATGATGAGTGACCACGAAACGCGCCGCATCTTGCGGCGCGTTTCGTTTATGGGGTGCCGGAAACCCGGCCGCAACGGAGCATCGTCATGCTGAATTTCGATCGTCGTGCGCGCAAACGCTCCTGGCTGGCCTGCGCCGGCGGCCTGCTGGCGGCTGCCGCGATCGGCCTGTCCGCCTACGCCTCGCACGGCGTGGCCGAGCCGCTGGCACAGTCGCACCTGCAGACCGCGGCGCTGTACGCGTTCGGCCATGGCCTGGCGCTGGCGGCACTGGCCCGCAGCAGCGAACGCCTGCTCGGCCGCGCCGCGTTGGCGCTGTTGCTGCTGGGCACGCTGCTGTTTTCCGGCAGCCTGGCCGGCAACGCGTTGGCGCAATGGCCGACCAAGCTGGCCCCGATTGGCGGGACGACGCTGATGCTGGGCTGGGTGCTGTGGGCGCTGGATGCGCTGAGGCGGTAGCGCGGTGCCCAGCTATCCGCGCGGGTTCGATACCCAGGCCGCCTACGAGCACCTGAGCCGGCGCGACCGCAAGCTCGGCGCGTGGATGCGCCGGATCGGCCCGATCGCGCCGCAACCGGGCTGGTCCAAGCGCTTCGATCCGGTCGATGCGCTGGCGCGCGCGATCCTGTTCCAGCAGCTCAGCGGCAAGGCCGCGGCAAGCATCGTCAGCCGCGTCGAGGCGGCGATCGGCAGTGCCCGGCTGCACGCCGACACGCTGGCGCGGATCGACGATCCTGGCCTGCGCGCCTGCGGCGTGTCCGGCAACAAGGCGCTGGCGCTGCGCGACCTGGCGCGGCGCGAGGCGGCCGGCGAGATTCCCGGCCTGCGGCAGATGGCGACGATGCACCAGGACGCGATCGTGGCGGCGCTGCTGCCGATCCGCGGCATCGGCCGCTGGACGATCGAGATGATGCTGATGTTCCGCCTCGGCCGCCCCGACCTGCTGCCGGTGGACGACCTGGCCATCCGCAAGGGCGCCCAGCGCGTGGATAAGCTGGAATTGCCGCCGACCCCGAAGGCCCTGCTGGCCCGCGGCGAGCGTTGGGCGCCGTACCGCAGCTACGCCAGCTTCTATCTGTGGCGCATCGCCCACGTGGAGCTGGCGGCGATGACCAAGACGCCGACGCCGCGCTCGCAGGAGTAGGCGAGCCGACGCCGCGCTGCCGCGTGCCGAGCGGCGGCGGTCAGGGCGACGGCGAAGCGGTCTGCTCGTGCAGTAGCCCGTCCACTGCCGATGTAGCCGGCGGCGGCGGCGTCCGGAACAGCGGATCGTCGCTCAATCGCGGCCGCTGCGAGGACGGAAAGCGCCGTTCCTGCTGCAGCCAACGGTGGTACTGGAAGGTGGCACGCGCCGCGCTCAAATAGACCAGGATCACGATCACGCCGAGGGCCGCACCCTTGAGATTTCCGGTGAGCAGGAACGTGATGCGGATGAGGGCGTAATAGGCCAGCAGCACGCAGGCCGCCACCCGGTGTTTGCGCTGCAAGCCGTAGGCCAGCGCTGCGATGAACACGGCTTCGATCACGCCGGCGATACCGGCCACGGTGTTGCCGTTCTTGAGCGCCGCCAGCCCGAGGAACAGGCTGAGCGCCGCGCACAACGCGGCCACGATCCAGCCGACCGTGATCCTGCGCAGCACATCGTCCGGTGCCTTGCCCAGCGGCGCGGCGGGGCTGGCCTGCACGTCGGCGGCCGGCGCCGAGTAGGGGTTCTGTTCCATCAGCGTAAATTTTCCTGGAGGTGACGCCGCGATATCGGTTGCAAGCGCGGCAACTTGAGCGCCTGGCCGCCGCGGATGCTCGCCGCAAGCGCCATCGCCCCCGGCCTCACGCCGGCAGGTACTTGTCCCACAGCCGGTTGCGGAAGCGGTGCTGCGGATCGATGCGGCGCTTGATCCGCGCGAACGCCTCGGCTTCGGGATAGGCCGCGGCGAATTGGTGCGGGGTGGCATGCAGCCGGTACGGCAGGTAGTAGCGGCCACCGTGCGCCAGCGCCGCGTCGATCAGCTGCCGGGTCCACACCTCCGCGGCCCGGTCCGGGGCGGCGCCGCTGCGCTGCTTGTAGTACAGCACGAAGGAGAACACCGGCTGCGGCGCCCAGCGCAGCAACGACACGGTGTCGGCAGGCGAGTGGCGGATCGAGATGTTGAGCGCGTTGACGTCGTGGCGGCGCAGGATCGCGCTCATCTCGCGCGCAAAGGCGGCGAACGCCGGCAGCGGCAGGAAGTACTCCTGCAGCAGATAGGTGGACATGCGCCGCGTGCGCGGTTCCAGCGAGCGCGCATCCAGGCTGGCCTGGCAGTTGCGGCGCATCACCGACGGCGTGTGCAGCAGCGGTGCGGTCTGGTAGCGCTCGCGAAGCGATTCGCCCAGCGGCAATTCCGAGGCCGCCCAGATCAGGTTCTGTTCGCGCGCGTAGTCCTGTCCGCGCGGCACCAGCCGGCGCGTGTCGGTGGGCGCCGCGTCGCTGCGCAGCCAGGTCACCGCCAGCGGGCGGTCGAACCGCGGCGGCAGCAGGTCGGCGTTGTGCAGCACCGCGCGCGGGTCGGCGGCGATGCGTTCGGCGAAGAACGCCGGATAGTCCGCCAGCGCCACGTGCTGCGCATGCCGCTCCAGCATGTCGTTGCGGGCCAGCGCCAGTTCCACTTCGGTGACCACGCCCAGCCCGCCGTAGCCGCCGATCGCCGCCGAAAACAGCTCGGCGTCGCGCTCGCGGTCGAGTTCGTGCACCTGGCCTTGCGCATCGACCAGCTGCAGCGCCTGCACGGTATGTGCGATCGGCCCGGCATGCAGGTAGCGGCCATGGCAGTTGACCGCGACCGAGCCGCCGACGCTGAAGTTGCTGTAGCTCTGCATCACCGCGATCGCCAGATCGTGCGGGTCGATGAGGTCCTGCAGGTCGCGCCAGCGCATGCCGCTGCGCACACGGATGCGCTGCGCGGCCGGATCCAGCTTCACCAGGCCGACGAGTTCGCGCAGGTCCAGGTGCAGCGAGCCGGCGGCGCCGATCTGCCCGCCCATGCTGTAGCGCGCGCCGCCGATCGAGACCGCGCCCTGGCTGTCGCGCAGCAGCGCGGCGACCTCGGCCACGCTGCGCGGCCGCGCGATGCGCGCGACCGCGGTGCGGTCGATGCCGGCGATGTCGCTGACCTGCGGCGTGTCGGCGCTGTCGCGCCGGCATCCCGGCAGCGCCAATGCGGCGCCCGCGCCGAACAGGGCGGCGGTTGCGGCGCGACGCCGGGTGTCGATGTGCTCGTCCATAAGCGCGGTGCTCTCAGTGGTGGTGGCGGTTGCAGATCATCGACAGCGCGTCAATCGGCGACCAATTCCACCTGGGTCTGCACGCGCACCCAGGCGTCCTGGCTGGGATCGTTGAGCGTGGCATGCAGGGTGTAGGTGCCGAGCGGATCCGCCGGCTCGAAGCGGATCTGCAGCGACAGCGGCGCCAGTTCCAGCATGCCTGGCGCGGCCGGTTTGCCGCCGGTGGTCAGCGGCCGCGCAGGTTCCTGCAGCGCGACATGGCCATCCGGCCCGAGCATGCGCAAGCGCAGTTGCGCGTCGCAGGCGCCGTCGTTGTTGGGGCTGGGCGCGCAGCCCGAATACAGCACGACCACCCGGATCGGCTCGCCGCGGCGCACGCGCTCGGTCGTGCGCAGTTTCGGGCCGTGGCGGCTGTCGGTCTCGGTCCACTCTTTGCCGAAACGCGCGAACGCGGCCTCGTCGGCGACGTGGACCGTCGCCGCGAAGTGCTTGTCGTGCGCGCGCTCGGCGCTGTCGGCGACTGGCGTGCCCTGGCGGTCGTGCCACTGTGCGCAGGCGGCAAACGACAGCGCCAGCAGGCCCAGGGCGCAACCCGCCAGGCTGCCGCGCGACACGCCCGCGACGCGCTGCCTCATGCCGACGTTCCCGCATGCCAGCGCCAATGCCAGGGTTCGTAGACGATGCCGTGCGGATTGCCGCGCGGATAGCTCATCCGGTAGCCGAAGCCGGCGGCGTGCGCACGCAGCCAGGCGAAGGCCGGCGTGCGCTCGAAGCTCTCCTCGGCTGGCGCCTCGCCGGGCGTGCCGATGTCCAGCGCCTCGCCGCTGTGATGCTCGCTGTAGCCGGGCGCGGCATTGACCTGCAGGATCTGCTGCAGGGTCTGCCCGCGCGCGAACTTGCGCGCGAAGATGCCCAGTTGGTAATCGTGGCTGCGATAGCCGGAGATCGCCTCCAGCACCACGCCGTCGCGCATGGCGGCGCGCTGCAGCGCCTGCCAGGCGCGTGCGGCGCCGGCGGTCAGCCACAGCGGGCGCCGGTAGCGATCGCGGCCGGCACCGCGCAGGGTCGCCGGTTCGGCCTGGAGCGGCAGGCCGGTGCTGCGCGCGTAGTCCGCGGCGTCCAGGCCGAGGCTGGCCAGGCGTTCGTGCAACGCGCTCAGCGGCAGCAGTGCATCGTCGTCCGGCTGGCGGCGTACGGGCAGGGCGTCGAGACGATCCAGTGCCGCGTCGATGCCGGGTTCGTGCATCAGCCGCGGCAGCAGCGCGGACAGCCCCTGCGCGGAGGCGGCGGCGAGGTAGCGGCCGTCGCGCTTGCGCCGCAGCAGCCAGGTCGCATGGGCCAGCAGGCGCGCATCGGCGTTGCCGCGCGCGCGCAGCAGCGCGGCCGGCAGCAGTTCGATGCATTCGGTGTTGAGCAGCAGGGCGGGAGCGGGGCGCATCCGCACAGGGTAGGGCTAAGCGCTGCGCGCGGCCAGCCGTTGCAGGTCCTGCAGCAGTTGCCGCGGCTGCTCCGGGCTCAGCAGCAGCCAGCGCCCGTCGCGCAGCGGCAGCGCCAGCACGCGGCTGGCGTCGGTGAGCAGGCAGAACGCGCGCTGGCCGTTGCGCATGCGGAAATGCCCGGACTTGAAGCCGGGCAGGCCGTAGCCGAACAACTTGCGTCCTGGCGCCAGTTCGGTGTGCTCGGCCAGGTCGACCACGCGCGCATGCGCCAGGTCGATCGATGCGATCTCGGTGCGGGCGTTGAACATGCTCGAGCGGATCCGCAGCGCGCTGCCCTGCAGGCGGATGCCGCGCCGCAGGTACAGCGCGTGCATGACCGCGCCGGTCGCGGCCAGGACGCACGGGCCGATCCAATGCGCGGCGTGCGCGGGGCCCGAGTCGGCCAGGATGACGGCGACGATCGCGCCGGCCACGCCCAGCAGCGGCAGCCACAGCGCCAGCAGCGGCAGGCCGCCGGGCGCGGCGACGTTGTAGTCGCGCGCGGCGGGCAGCGGGCGGGAAGGGCGCTGCATGCCGTTCATCGCTGCGCGCGGATCCACTGCGCGGTAGCGTCGATCAGCTGCGCGGCGACATGGCCGGGTTGCGCGTACTCGGCCGGCGACGGCGCGCCGCTGCCGGCGATGCCGAGGTGGTTGAGCTGCGCATAGCGGTGCAGCGTCGCCCACGGAGCGTCGCCCAGCGCCTGCTGCCAACGTTGCCAGTCCGGCGCGGTGACCTGGAAGTCGCGCTCGCCCTGCAGCCACAGCACCGGCTGTCCGAGCGCCCGCACGTCGGCGACCGGATCCACCTGGTCGAACGCGCGCCAGTACGCGGCCGGCAAGTCCTGCGGCGAATCGGTCCGCGCCACCGCGCCGTCGCCGCGGATCTTGGCCACGCGCCGCTCGATCTCGGCCACGCGCGCCTCGCCCTCGGCGGACGGCGTGCCGTGCAGGCCGAGCAGATAGCGGTTCTGCTCGAGCAGCAGGTCCAGCAGCGAGCGCGCCGGCGCCGCCCACAGCACGATCCCGGCGGTCTTGCCGGAGCGGCGCGCGATGCGGGCGGCGAGCATGCCGCCCTGGCTGTGGCCCATCACGAAGATGCGCTTGGGATCGATGCGCGGCGTGCGCGCCAGCGCCGCGACCGCGGCGACCGCATCGTCGGTGGTCTCGTCGTCCATGGTGAAGTTCGCGTTTCCAGCGAAGCTCTCGGGCGACGCGTAGGTGCGCTTGTCGTAGCGCAACACCGCGATGCCCTGCGCGGCCAGGCCGCGCGCGACGTCCAGGAACGGCCGGTTCGGGCCGATGGTCTCGTCGCGGTCGAGCGGGCCGGAGCCCTGCACCAGCACCACCGCCGGGAACGGTCCCTTGCCCGCCGGCAGCGCCAGGGTGCCGGGCAGCGGACCGACCGCGAATGCCTGTTCGGCGAAGCCGGCATCGGCGGCGGGCGGCGGCGGAGCCGGTGGCGGCGCCGGGGTCAGCAGCAGGCCTGCGATCTTGCCGTCGGCGTCCACCGAGACGTGCGCCAGCAGCGCACCGCGTTCGAACTGCAGGCGTCGCTCGATCAGGCTCAGGCCCTGCTGCTGGCGTTCGGTGGCCGCGCCGCGCTGCTGCAACGCGCCCATCTGCGCGGAAATCGAGCGCCAGACCTCGGCCAGCTTCTCGGCCGGCACCGCCTGCGCCATCGCTGGCGTGAAGTCGCGTTCGGCCGCGGCGATGTCGCCGGCCTGCAGGCGGTCCAACAGCGTGTCGGCGGCCTGTCGCGGCGTGGCCGCCAGCGCGCAGGAGCACGCCAGCAACAACGGCAGCGCGAGGCGCCACGCGCTGCGCAGGCGCATGTCAGAGCTCCCGCTTGAACATCAGCAGCGGTTTGGTGCCCGGCAGGGTGAGGACGTTGACCAGTTCCCAGCCCAGCTTGCCTTGCTTGCTCAGTTCGGCCTGCAGTTCCTCCATCTTCAGGCCCAGCATCAGATTGGTCTTGGCTTCGACGGTGAGATATTCCCAGCGTTTGCTCATGATTCCGGCGCCTTGTCGTCGCCGGGCTTGGGCAGCCGGCCGGCCTTGCGCAGCGCGTCGCGCAACACGTATTCGATCTGCGCGTTGAGGCTGCGCAGTTCGTCGTCGGCCCAGCGCTGCACCGCCGCCAGCACGTCGGCGTTGATGCGCAGCGGATAGGCCTTCTTCTCGCTCATGCGGAACGGCTCATATGCATCCGTGCGGCCGCTGCCGCACGGAGGTGGCGGGGCTCGCGCATCAGTACAGCGAACCGGCGTTGACGATCGGCTGGGCGCCGCGGTCCGAGCACAGCACGGTCAGCAGGTTGCTGACCATGTGCGCCTTGCGCTCCTCGTCCAGCTGCACCACGCCGCTCTTCTGCAGTTCGGCCAGCGCCATCTCGACCATGCCCACGGCACCGGCGACGATGCGCGTGCGTGCGGCGATCACCGCGTTGGCCTGCTGCCGCTGCAGCATCGCCTGGGCGATTTCCGGCGCGTAGGCGAGGTGGCTGATGCGCGCTTCGATCACGTCCACGCCGGCCTGGGTCAGGCGCTCGTCGAGGTGGCGCTTGAGCTGTTCGCTGATCTCGGCCGGATGGCTGCGCAGCGAGATCTGGCTGTCCTCGTGCTGGTCGTACGGATAGCTGGTGGCCATCGCGCGCAGCGCCGATTCGGACTGGATGTGCACGAAGCTCTCGTAGTCGTCGACGTTGTACACCGCCTCGGACGCATCGATCACCTGCCACACGATCACCGCAGCGATCTCGATCGGGCTGCCGTCCAGCTCGTTGACCTTGAGCCGGCCGCTCTCGAAGTTGCGCACGCGCTGGCTGACCTTCTTCTTCGAATAGAAGGGGTTGTTCCAGCGCAGGCCGTTGTCCTTGACCGTGCCCACGTACTTGCCGAACAGGCTCAGCACCGCGGCCTGGTTCGGCTGCACCGTGTACAGCCCGCACAGGCCGAGCAGGGTCGCGGCGCCGATCAGCAGCCCCAACAGCACCAGCGGCAGCGAGGTCGGACCGCCGCCGACCGGGTCCTTGATGATGCCGATCACGAACAGCCACAGCGCCACGCCTGCCAGCGCCAGGAGGCCGAGCAGGGCCGGGATGCCGGAGAGCGAGCGAAGCGTGCGTTCTTTCATTGCGGTATTCCCCCAGGTGTGTGAACAAACGATATCACTTTGATATCTGTTTGCAAGAGGGGTGTTCGGGCCGTTCGCGGTGGGGCGGGCGCGCCGGCCGTTAGAATGGCGCCCCTCTTTCCGCGCAGGCACCGCCGCCATGACCACCCTGGGAACCCCGCTGTCCGCTTCCGCCACCCGCGTGCTGCTGCTGGGCTCGGGCGAACTGGGCAAGGAAGTGGCGATCGAGCTGCAGCGCTTCGGCGTGGAGGTGATCGCCGCCGATCGCTATGCCGATGCGCCGGCGATGCAGGTCGCGCACCGTTCGCACGTGCTGGACATGCTCGATGCGATGGCGTTGCGCGAGCTGATCGCACGCGAACAGCCCGATCTGATCGTGCCGGAGATCGAGGCGATCCATACCGAGACGCTGGTGGCGCTGGAGCGCGACCACGGCCAGCGGGTGATCCCGACCGCGCGCGCGGCGCGGCTGACCATGGACCGCGAGGGCATCCGCCGCCTGGCCGCCGAGACCCTGGGCCTGCCGACCTCGCCGTACCGCTTCGTCGACACGCCGCAGGAATACCGCGAGGCCATCGCCGCGGTCGGCCTGCCGTGCGTGGTCAAGCCGGTGATGTCGTCCTCGGGCAAGGGCCAGAGCACGCTGCGCAGCGAAGCCGAAATCGACGCCGCCTGGGAATACGCGCAGACCGGCGGCCGGGCCGGCGCCGGCCGCTGCATCGTCGAGGGCTTCATCGACTTCGACTACGAGATCACCCTGCTGACCGTGCGCCATGCCGCCGGTACCGCGTTCTGCGATCCGATCGGGCACTGGCAGAAGGATGGCGACTACCGCGAGAGCTGGCAGCCGCAGCCGATGTCGGCGCTGGCGCTGCAGCGGGCGCAGGAAATCGCGCGCGCGGTCACCGACGACCTCGGCGGCTGGGGCCTGTTCGGCGTGGAACTGTTCGTCAAGGGCGACGAGGTGTGGTTCAGCGAAGTCTCGCCGCGGCCGCACGACACCGGCCTGGTCACGCTGGTCTCGCAGGAACTGAGCGAGTTCGCGCTGCATGCGCGCGCGATCCTGGGCCTGCCGATTCCGGTCATCCGCCAGAGCGGGCCGTCGGCCTCGTGCGCGCTGCTGGCGCACGGCGAAGGCGTGCCGCTGTTCGGCAACGTGGCCGCCGCGCTGCAGGCCCCGGACACCGCGCTGCGCCTGTTCGGCAAGCCCAGCGTGCACGGCCACCGCCGCGTCGGCGTGACCCTGGCGCGCGGCGCCAGCATCGACGAAGCGCGCCAGACCGCCCGCGACGCGGCAGCGGCCCTGACCATCGAACTGAAGGCCTGACGGCACGGAAAAGTGACGCGCTAGTCACGCCGTTCCCAATCCCGAATCCCGAATCCCAAATCCCGGCCACTCCTCAACCCGGCGGCGCGAACCGCGCCGCCGCCAGGCGGATGCTCCACACCAGTTCCACCATCGCCAGGTTGTTGAGCAGCGCCTCGCCGCCGAGCACCAGCCAGTAGCCGGCGCCGTCGACCCAGAACGGCACGAACGACCAGTCCGGCAGCAACAGCTGCGGTTCGCTGTAGAACGACACGTAGCGCTGCGCGCCGCTCCAGCCACGCGCGCTCTGCCGCTGGGCGAAGCCGGAGAAGTCGGCTGCGGCCACGCTCAGCGTGTCGGCCTCGTCCTGGCTCAGCCCGGCATGGCCCAGGCGGAAGCCGCCGTCGGAGGCGAGCACGGCGCGGCGTTCGGCCGACAGCGGCGCGATCACGTGCTGGGCGAAATCGTCCAGGCGGATCTCCGGGCCGGGCAGCGGGCGCCGCAGCAGCTGGATCCATTGCCGCTCGCGCGCCTCGGTCAGCAGGCGCTGCGCATCGCCGTCCACGCGCGTGCGCCATTCCGGCAGCGACAGCGCGCCGTGCGCGCTGAGCAGCAGTTGCAGCGCGCGCTGCATGCGGTTCGGCGCGGCGCTGGCAAAACCGTGCAGTACGCCGTGCGGCGTCGGCATCAGCCAGGTCGGGTCTTGGTCGTTCATGGCCGATGCTCTGCGATGGAAAGGGGGAAGTCGGCGGCGACGCTGCGGCCGCCGAGCAGGTCGCGCTGCTGCAGCCAGCGTGCGGTGCGGTCCCAGCGATCGCCCAGCGCCAGCGCATGGCGGCGCAGCTCGCGGCTGGCGAGCATGAAGGCGAGCTTGTCCTGGCAACTGATGCAGTAGTCGAGGAACTCGCGCTCGCAGCGCGCCGCGGTCAGCGGCGCGCCTTCGCACAGCGCCTCGACCACCTCGCGCACCATGCGTCGCGAATGGTCGGGGCTGGCCCGGCGGACCCGCGCCGGCACGTCCGCCGATGGTCGCGCCAGCACGCTCCAGCGCGTGGCCAGGGCGTTGATCGGCAGCAACGCGTGGCCATGGCTGTGGCGCTGGAAGGCCTCGGCCACGTGCGGCGGCAGGTGCGCGGCGGCCATCTGCAACGCGACCTGGCGCAACGCCGTGTCGTGCCGCGGCAGCGCCACGAACAGGTCGGCGAGCACGCCTTGCGCCGGCTCGTTGTCGTGCAGCTGCAGCGCCGCATGCAGGCGCGCCAGGTGTGCGGCGGCGTCGCGCGGATCGCGCAGCAGCGCGCGCGCATGCGTGCGCATCACCAGGCGGGCCGGATCGGGAGCGGGGCGGGTGGCCATGGCGATGCGCTCAGTCCAGCAGGGTGTCGATCAGGTCGATCATGAATTGCGCGTCCTCCATACCCATCGCTTCGAAGCCCTGTTCCAGGCCCAGCGCGTCGAGCACGCCCTGGTCCTCGCGGTGCGCGGCGTCGCCCAGCGCCAGCAACGCCGCCTGCAACGCAGGCAGCTGCGCGGCGATGCGCGGATGCGCCAGCAGCACGTGGCCGATGTCGCACAACGCGCTTTCCACCAGCGGCCGCAGCCGTTCCCGGGTCAGCCGCGACAGGCGGCGATAGGCATCGGCCAGGAACAGGCCGGCATCGGCTTCGCCTTCCAGCAGCAGCCGCGCCACCGCGGCGTAGCTGCTGGCCGGGCGCCAGGCGATGCGCTCCGGGTCGAGGTCGGCCGGCTCCAGCAGGCGCAGCGCGATCAGGCGCACGTCGTGGTTGTCGGTCAGCGCGATGCGGCAGCCGTAGGACAGGTCTTCGACGCAGCGCGCCGGCGCGTCCATGGCCGCGGCGATCACCACCTCGTCGGCATGCCCGCGCGGACGTGCGACCGGCAGGTAGCCGCGCGTGCGGATCAGCGCGCTGGCATCGAACGGGCTGGCGTACACCAGGTCGACCACGCTGGCGTCCAGCACCTGCTTCTGCTCGGCGGCATCGGCCGGCATCAGCAGGTGCAGGCCGACGCCGGCGCGGCGCTGCAGCACGGTGCTGAGCAGGTACCAGCCGCCGAAGTGCTCCGGCGCGAAATCCGGCGCGACCAGGAAGTCGAGGCTCATGCCGGCGCCTGCGCGCGTTCGTCCTGCAGCCACTGCGCGTACAGCGGTTGCAGCGCGTCGATGCGCCGCCGCGAGGGCTTGCGCCGCACGGAAGTGAAGCCGACCACCTGGCCGTCGCGCACGTTCGGCAGCGCGGTGGCGTAGACCCAGTAGCAGGCGCCGTCGCGGCGCAGGTTCTTGACGTAGCCGTGCCACTTCTCGCCGCCCAGCACCGTGTCCCACAGGTCGGCGAATGCGCGCCTGGGCATGTCCGGATGGCGCAGGATGCAGTGCGGCGCGCCGATCAGCGTCGCCCGCGGCCAGCCGCTGAGTTCGACGAAGGCGTCGTTGGCATGGGTGATAACGCCGTCCAGGTCGGTGCGCGACACGATCAGGCGCCCGTCGGGGTAGGCCACTTCGCGTTCGCTCCAGTACACCAGGCGGCGGCTGCCGTCGTGATAGCGCAGCTCGGCGCTGCGGTGCGGTTCGTGCGGCGGATCCATCGGCGGCAGCGGCATGGCGGCGCTCCTAGAGGATCTGCTGCAGCGCCTGGGCGGCGCGCTTGATGTCCAGGAACACCAGGCCGAGCTTGGCGCTGGGCTTGGCCAGCACGGTCAGCACCGCTTCGCGCCCGGCCGCGCTCATGATCACGTAGCCGAGTTCGCCCTGGATCAGCACCCGTTCCAGCGGCCCGCGCGCCAGCTCGCGCGCGCTGCGCTCGCCCAGCGCCAGCAGCGCGGCGGACATCGCGCCGACGCGATCTTCGTCCATGCCCTGCGGCATCGCCGAGGCGATGGTCAGTCCATCCAGGGAGATCAGCGCCGAGGCCTCGATGTCGGCGGTGGCGCCGTTGAGTCCCTCCAGCGCCTGTTGCAGCTGTTGCGTTCGCATGCTCGCTATCCGTTGACGCATCCCGACGGGGTGCGGAATGCATTGGATAGCGTTTGCGCGCCGTTGCCCTTGATCTGGATCAAGGCCGCGGCGCGGCGACCCCCAAAGTCCGGATCAGCTCAGTCGCCGGCGACCGCCAGCGCTACGAATCCCTAATCCCGACTCCCCAATCCCGGCTCCCCAGCCACATCCACCCACACCAGGTGATGGTCGCTGCCGTCGGCGATCGCCGCGGTCGGGGCGCTGGAGGCCGGCCAGAACACGCCGCTGTCCAGGTAACGGAAACCGACCGACGGCAGCACGTAGTCCAGCCGCATCGCGCCGGACTTGGGCCCGAAGTCGCCGGTGACCTGCGCCGGCGAACCGCGCCGGACGATGCCCTGCGCGGCGTAGGCGCGCGCGGTTTCCTCGCCACCGGCGCTGCGCGGGGTCGGGTAGCGCAGCACGCGCGGATGTTCGATCAGTTCGACGATGGCGTCGTGGCGGCCATCGCCGTCGACCGGATCGTTGTTGAGATCGCCGAGGATCACGAAGCGCGCGTCGGCGCCCAGGCCGCCGCAACGGCCGGCGTCGTCGCACAGCCAGGACGCGCTGCCGGTGCCGCCGAGGTACTCGCGCCACAGCCGCAGCTCGTCGTGGTTGCGCGCCGCATTGCGCTTCTCCGCGCCGTCGAACACCGGCGGCGTGGGGTGCGCGACCAGCGCGTGCACCACGCCCAGCGGGGTGCGCACCGGCACGTCCCAATGCGACTTCGACGACAGCCGCAGCTGCGCCCACACCGCGTCGCTGTAGAACGTGCGGCCGCTGGCCGGATCGGTCGGCCGCAGCGCGCCGGGCATCGCGCTCCACTTGAGCAGGCGGAAGCTGCGCACCGCATCGGTGTCGATCGGGTACCTGGACAGCAGCAGCATGCCGTACTGGCCCGGATGCAGGCCGTAGCCCCAGGCGTCGTTGCCGCGCGCGCGGCCCTGGCCGCCGGCGTGGCCGTCGTTGTCCAGGTCCAGGCCGCTGGGCACGCCGGTGTTCACCGGCGCCAGGTAGCGGTACGGATAGCGCAGCGCGGCGCCGCCGCCGGGTTGTGCCACGTCCAGATAGCGCTGCTGGAACAGGTCGGCGGCACGGTGCGCGTCGTCGTAGTCGAACTCGTTGAGCAGCACCAGGTCCGGGCGCACCTGCTGCAGCACCGCGGCGATCTTGCGCGCGTGCGCGCTGTCGCCCTGCAGTTCGGCGATCAGGCCGCCGTCCTCGTCCGAGTACAGCGAGGTGTTGTAGGTGGCCAGGCGCAGCGGCGCGGCCGCGGGTGCGGCGGGCGTGGCGGCGGTTTGGGCGGGGCCGGTGTGCGCGCAGGCGCCGCACAGCAGGGTCAGGGCAAGCAACAGGGCGCGTGGGTTCATGCGCGCAGTTTGGCACGCGGCGCATGTCCGAACGATGGCGCCGCGGCGGCGCGCGGATCACCGCTTGCGGAAGCTGGAGCGCGGTGCCCGGGTCGGCGCAGGCAGCAGGTGCGGGCGCGGCGCGCGCGAACGCCGCCGCGCTCAGTCGCCGGGGCGGCCGGCGTCCTCGTCGAACGCGCGCCAGCTGCGCCCGTCGTAGGCCTGCAATGGCCGGAAGCGGCGCTTGTAGTCCATCTTCTGGTGGCCGCGGATCCAGTAGCCCAGGTACAGGTAGCTCAGGCCTTCGCGCCTGGCCCATTCGATCTGGTGCAGGATCGCCAGCGTGCCAAGGCCGCGTCCGGCGGCGTCGGGATCGTAGAAAGTGTAGACCGCCGACAGCGCCTGTTCGGCGATGTCCGTCACCGCCACGCCGAGCAGCGGCCCGCGCGCACCGTCCGCCGTCTTCTGGCGCATCTCCAGGAAGCGCCCGTGCGACCAGCGGCCGATCAGGAACTGGTCGAACTCGTGCGCGCCGTGTTGGTCCATGCCGCCGCCGGGATGGCGCATGCGCAGGTAGCGCTGGTACAGCGCCAGCTGCTCCTCGCTGCGTTCGGCGGCGACGATGCGCACGTCGATGTCGGCGTTGCGCGCCAGGCAGCGGCGCTGGCTGCGGTCGGGCACGAACTCGGCGACCGGGATGCGCACCGCCACGCAGGCGCGGCAGTGGTCGCAATGCGGCCGGTAGACCAGATCGCCGGAACGGCGGAAGCCCCAGCTCAGCGCCAGCGGATACAGCGCGCCCAGGCGCGGGTCGTGCGGGTCCAGCACCAGGTCGCGCGCCTGCCGTTCGGGCCAATAGCCGCACGCGTGCTGACCGGTCTGGAACAGCCGCAGGTCGTCGCTGACGTCGGTATGGATGGCCATGCGGTCAGCATAGCGCTTCGCGATCGCAGCGGCCGCGACTGTCCGCCGCATGAATGCGCCCCTGCGCGGGTCAACCGCGCCGGCGCCGGGGCGTTGATTGCAGTGAAGGCGCCGATGCGCCGGCCCGCTCCGCGGTCCGTCCGTTCTGCGCTGGTGACTGCCGTACGCGCATGTCGCGTCGGCACGGTTCCTTCCTTTTCCCTCAGGGAGTTTTTCCATGAATTACCGCAATCCGCTGCTCGCCCTGGCTGTGCTCGCCGTGCTGTCCGCCGGCGCCTACGCCGCCAACCCGCCGCCGCCGTCGGATCCCGCCGCGCCGGCCGATGCCGGCGGCTTCGCCAAGCTCGACAAGAACGGCGACGGCGTCGTCGATCGCAGCGAGGCCGCGGCCAACCCGCGCCTGGCCGAGCATTTCGATGCGCTCGACAAGAACCACGACGGCAAGCTGACTCCCGACGAGTTCCCGCGCCATGGCCGTCACGGCGAGCGCGGCGGACGCGGCGAGCATGGCGCGATGCTGGCCAAGCTGGACACCAACAAGGACGGCCGCATCAGCCGCGACGAGGCCAAGGCCGATCCGAAGTTCGCCGCGCGCTTCGACAAGATGGACGCGAACAAGGACGGCTTCGTCGATCGCGCCGACTTCGAGCTGCGTGGCAAGGAGCATCGCGACGCCTGGTTCGCCAAGGCCGACACCAACAAGGACGGCATGCTCAGTCGCGCCGAGTTCGATGCGGCGCAGTCGATGTGGATGCACAAGCCTGGCCAGAAGCCCGGTCAGAAGCAGGGGCCGAAGCCGGCGCCGGCCGCGTCCGACGCGAACTGACCGTCCACTCCGCAACAAGCAAGTAACAAGCAACAAGGCGCCGATCGACACCCGCCCCTGCGCAGCGATGCGCAGGGGCGTTTTTTGTTTGTCCGCGCAGCGCTACCGCAGCACACCGGTTCAATCGCCATGCTCCTGTAGGAGCGGTTCCGGGTGGCCTCGGGCCATCAACCGCGACAGGTACATTGGCGAAGTGACGAGCTTCGGCGGCCTGTCGGGGCTGAAACCCCTCCTACAGTGCATCCAGCCAGCCAATCGCAGGCGGTTTCAATCGCGACAGGCCCATTGGCCCAGTGGCGAACTTCGGCAGCCTGTCGGGGGCTGAAGCCCCTCCTACAGTGCAGCCAGCAGTGCCGCCAGTCAGTCGATCGCGAGCGGCTTCAACCGCCACAGGCGCGGTGGCGAAATCGCCGGCTTCGACGGCCGTCGATCGTCAACGGCCACACCCAAACCCTGCAAGAAACACGATGCCGTGCCGATGACGACTCAGTTCCCGCGCTGCGCCGGTTGCACCCGCACCCGCACTTCGTCGTCGTCGGCGCTCGGCGCGGGCTGCGGCGCCGCCGCGTTGGCCGGCGCTGCGACCGGCGCCGCTGCGGGCACCGCAGCCTGGTTGCCGCGATGGCGCAACACCGTCACCAGCGCCACCGCGCCGATCGCCAGCAGCAGCGCGACGCGGATGCGCCACGCCCAGCGCTTGCCGGTGTCCGGCACCGCCTGCGAGCGGAATTCGCTCAGGTACGGCAGCGTCTGTGCCGGGTCCTGGCGGGTGCTGTCGATCAGGCCTGACTCGCGCAGCAAGGCGCGCGCGCGCGGCTGGTCGTCGGCGTGCACCACCCACACCGTGGGTTGCACCTGCGTCGCCATCGGCTCGATGTAGCTGAACTGGCCGCTGCGCCGGCTGCGGTAGGAGCGGCCGTTGCTGAGCCGTACCTCGATGCCGTGCTCGCGCAGCAGCTTGGCCACGCCTTCGGCGGTTTCCACGCGCTGACTGCTGAAGATCTGCCGCATCGTCGTCGTCTCAGTACTTGGCCGGGACCTGCGCTGTGGCGCCGGCCTCGGGCACCACGCGGATCAGGCCTTCCTGCGCGGTACTGGCGACCAGCACCCCGTCGCGGGTGAAGAACTGGCCGCGCGCCAGGCCGCGCGACCCCTGCGCGCTGGGGCTGTCCAGCGAATACAGCAGCCAGTCGTCGGCGCGGAACGGGCGATGGAACCACAGCGCGTGGTCGAGCGAAGCCATCTGCACGTTCGGCGTGTAGTAGCTGATGCCGTGCGGAAAGGTCGCGGTGCCGAGCAGGTGGAAATCCGAGGCGTAGGCGAGCAGCGCCTGGTGCAGTTCCGGCGCGTCGCCGACCGGCTCGCTCAGGCGCAACCACATCTGCTGGAACGGCGGGCGCTTGGGCGGGCTCAGTTCGTCGCGCGGATACACGTGGCGGAACTCGAACGGGCCGCCGCGCGAGAGCCAGCGCTGCACCTTGGTCGGCAGCGTCGCCAGCACCTCCGGACGCGCGGCCGGGGTCGGCTCGATGTCTTCCGGCTGCGGCACTTCCGGCATCTTCAGCTGGTGGGTGGCGCCGTCTTCCTGCTCCTGGAACGAGGCGGCGCAGAAGAAGATCACCTTGCCGTGCTGGACCGCGGTGACCCGGCGCACCGAGAAGCTGCCGCCGTCGCGGGTGCGGTCCACGTCGTAGACGATGGGATGGTCGATGTCGCCGGCGCGCAGGAAATAGGCGTGCAGCGAATGCACGCGGCGCCCGTTGTCCACCGTCGCCTGCGCCGCCGACAGCGCCTGGCCCAGCACCTGCCCGCCGAACACGTACTTGGTGCCGATGTCGCGGCTCTGGCCACGGAACAGGTTGTCCTCCAGCCGTTCCAGCGACAGCAGTTCGATCAGTTCGGACACGACGGGGGCGGGCGGCTTGGCGGACAAGAGGCGGGGCCTGGGCGAGGGGTGTCCACGATTATACCGGGCCGCCTGCGCCGGCCTGTGTGCCTGCCCCGCTCAGCGCTTGCCCAGCCGCGCCACCAGCGCGTGCAGCGCGGCCTGGGTGTCCGGCGCCTGCCAGCCATCGACGAAGCGCTCGAGCTGGATGTGCTCGTCGGCCAGCGCCGCGCGCAGGTCGGCGCGGGCGATCGCACGGGTCTGCAGCATCGGCTGCCGCGGCCGCTGCAGCAGGTCCTGCAGCCACGCCACCGCGCGCGCGACGACCAGTTCGGCGTCGGCCAGTTCGTCGACCAGGCCGATCTCCAGCGCGCGTTCGGCGCTGACCAGTTCGCCGCCGACCAGCAGCCGCTCGGCGCGGTGCGCGCCGACCACGCGCCGCAGCAGGCGCTGGATCCCTTCCGGCGCGACCAGGCCGACCTGGGTCTCGTTGAGGCCGATGCTGATCGGATGCGCCGGCTCCGGACTGCGCGCCATCACCCGATAATCGCAGCACAGCGCCAGCACGCAGCCGCCGGCCGGCGCATGGCCGGTCAGCGCCGCCACCACCGGGATGGCGCTGTCGGCCAGCGCGCGCGCCGCGCCGAAGAACTGCTGCCAGCTGTCGAGCAGCTTGGCGCGGTCGCTGCCGTGCCCGAGCAGGTGCGGCACGTCCATACCGGCGGAAAAGATGCGCTCGCTGCCGGACAGCACCAGCGCGTGCACCGCGTCGGCCTGCGCCTGCGCGATCGCCGCGGCCAGTTCGGCGCACAGGGCGGTGTCCAGCGCGTTGACCGGCGCGCGCGCCAGGCGCAGCTGGCGGATGGGGCCGTGGTCGAGAACCTGGATCAGCGAGGTCATGCGGAACGTCCGGAGGCGCGGTGCGGGATGGCTATCATAGAGCCACGAAGCTCAAACCATCCGCATGCGTACGGGGCTGGTCAGCGGGCTGGCGTGTCTGGCCGTGTTGGCGCCCGGGGCCGCATTGCCTGCAGCCTGGGGATTCTGCGCGTCGCGACTGAAGTCGCTCCCACACGTCGTGCGGCCGGCGCAATGCGGCGCTGCAGGATGGCTTCAGCGCCCCGGTGGTTTCGGTGTCGGGGACTTTCGGACGGTGTCGGTCGCGGCTGAAGTCGCTCCTACAAGGGCTGGGATTCGGGATTTGGGATTGGGGATTCGGGGAAAGCGAGCCTGCGTAGGATTGGGTCTGCCAATCCCGAATTCCGGCTTTCCACAGCCGAACGGCTGGTCATCCCCAATCCCGGCTTTTCTTTCAATCAGCTACACGCAGCGCGGATCTCGTCCGGTAGCGGCGCGCTCTTGCCGGTCTGGGTGTCGATCCACACCACCACGACGTTGCCGTCGGAGTGCAGCACGCCCTCGTCCTTCTGGTCGACGATGCGGTGGCCGACGGTGATGCTGCTGCTGCCCATGCGTTCGACGAACAGCTCGACCACGATGTCGTTCGGCCACACGATCGGGCGCCGGTAGTTGACGTTGGTCGCGGCCACTACCGGGGCGATGCGGTTGCGCATCGAGAAGCCCTCCACGTTCAGCAGCCAGCGCACGCGCGCCTCCTCCAGGTAGGAGATGTACTTGGCGTTGTTGACGTGGCCCATGCTGTCCATGTCGCGCCAGCGCACGCTGATCGGCACGCGCGCCAGCGGCTTGTGCGAGGGGGAGGCGGAATCGGCGGGGGTTGCGCTCATCGTGCGGCCTTCTTGGTCGTGGTCTTCTTGGCCGCCTTCTTGGCGGCGGCCTTCTCGGCTTTGCTCTTGCGCGGCGGCAGCGCGTCGGGCTTGTTGGCCATCGCCGCCGGCTTGGTCGGCTTGGCCACGGTGCCGACGGGCAGCAGCTTGGCCAGGAACTGGCCGGTGTAGGAATCCGGATGCGCGGCGATCTCCTCCGGCGTGCCGGTGGCCAGGATGGTGCCGCCGCGATGGCCGCCTTCCGGACCCAGGTCCACCACCCAGTCCGCGGTCTTGATCACGTCCAGGTTGTGCTCGATCACGACCACGGTGTTGCCCTCGTCGCGCAGCTTGTGCAGCACGCCCAGCAGCGCCTCGATGTCGTGGAAGTGCAGGCCGGTGGTCGGCTCGTCGAGGATGTACAGGGTGCGGCCGGTGTCGCGGCGCGACAGTTCCTTGGACAGCTTGACGCGTTGCGCCTCGCCGCCGGACAGCGTGGTCGCGCTCTGCCCCAGCTTGATGTAGCTCAGGCCCACGTCGACCAGCGTCTCCAGCTTGCGCGCGATGGTCGGCACCGGCTCGAACAGGCGCAGCGCATCCTCGACGGTCATCTGCAGCACGTCGTTGATGTTGAAGCCCTTGTACAGGATCTCCAGCGTCTCGCGGTTGTAGCGCTTGCCGTGGCACACGTCGCAGGGCACGTACACGTCGGGCAGGAAATGCATCTCGACCTTGATCAGGCCGTCGCCCTGGCACGCCTCGCAGCGGCCGCCGCGCACGTTGAAGCTGAAACGGCCCGGCGAATAGCCGCGCGCACGCGACTCGGGCACCTGCGCGAACAGCTCGCGCAGCGGCGTGAACAGGCCGGTGTAGGTGGCCGGATTGGAGCGCGGGGTGCGGCCGATCGGCGACTGGTCGATGTCCACCACCTTGTCGAACAGGTCCAGGTGCTCGATCTCGCGGTACGGCGCCACCGCATGCGAGGCGCCGTTGATCTCGTTGGCGGCCAGGGTGAACAGGGTGTCGTTGATCAGCGTCGACTTGCCCGAGCCGGACACGCCGGTGACGCAGGTCAGCAGCCCGGCCGGGATGTCCAGGTCCACGTTCTTGAGGTTGTTGCCGGTGGCCCCGCGCAGGTGCAGGGTCATCTTCGGGTTGGCCTTGTGGCGCTTGGCCGGGATCTCGATGCGGCGCTTGCCCGACAGGTACTGGCCGGTCAGCGAGCGCGGCGCCTTCAGCAGGTCCTGCACCGTGCCCTGGCCGACGATCTCGCCGCCGTGCACGCCGGCGCCGGGGCCGATGTCCAGCACGTAGTCGGCCAGGCGGATCGCGTCCTCGTCGTGCTCGACCACGATCACCGTGTTGCCCAGGTCGCGCAGCCGGGTGAGCGTGCCGAGCAGGCGCTCGTTGTCGCGCTGGTGCAGGCCGATCGACGGTTCGTCGAGCACGTACATCACTCCGACCAGGCCGGCGCCGATCTGGCTGGCCAGGCGGATGCGCTGCGCCTCGCCGCCGGACAGGGTGTCGGCCTTGCGTTCCAGGGTCAGGTAATCCAGGCCGACGTCGACCAGGAAGCCGAGCCGCTCGGCGATCTCCTTGACGATCTTGGTGGCGATCTCGCCGCGCCAGCCGGGCAGGTCGAGCTGGCGGAAGAAGCGCAGCGCGTCGTCGATCGGCAGCACCACCAGGTCCGGCAGCGGGCGATCGGCGACGAACACGTTGCGCGCGGCCTTGTTCAGGCGCGCGCCCTTGCACTCCGGGCACGGCCGCTGGCTGATGTACTTGGCCAGTTCCTCGCGCACCGCCGGCGATTCGGTCTCGCGGTAGCGGCGCTCCAGGTTGGGGATGATGCCTTCGAAGCGGTGCTTGCGCTGGGTACGGCCGCCGGCGTCGGTGAAGTAGGTGAAGGTGATGGTCTCGTCGCCGCTGCCGTACAGCACCGCCTGGCGCACGCTCGCCGGCAGCGACTGCCACGGCGCGTCCACGTCGAACTTGTAGTGCTTGGCCAGCGAGGCGATCAGCTGGAAGTAGTAGGCGTTGCGCCGGTCCCAGCCGCGCACCGCGCCGGCCGACAGCGACAGCTCCGGATGCACCACCACGCGCTCGGGATCGAAGAACTCGGCCACGCCCAGGCCGTCGCAGCTCGGGCAGGCGCCCATCGGCGCGTTGAACGAGAACAGCCGCGGCTCCAGCTCCGGCAGCGAGTAGTCGCAGACCGGGCAGCTGTACTTGGACGAGAACAGGTGCGGCGCGGCCGCGGTGTCGTCCAGCGACTGCACCGAGACCATGCCGTCGGCCAGCTTCAGCGCGGTTTCGAAGCTCTCGGCCAGGCGCTGCTTGATGTCCTCGCGCGGGCGGAAGCGGTCGATCACCGCCTCGATGGTGTGCTTCTGGCGCAGCGCCAGCGCCGGCACCGCGTCGATCTCGTACAGCTCGCCGTCCACGCGCACGCGCACGAAGCCCTGCGCGCGCAGTTGCTCGAACACCTGCGCGTGCTCGCCCTTGCGCTCGCGGATCACCGGCGCCAGCAGCATGTAGCGCTGTTCCGGGTCCAGGGTCAGGATGTGGTCGACCATCTGGCTGACCGTCTGCGCTTCCAGCGGATAGCCGTGTTCCGGGCAGCGCGGCTGGCCGACGCGCGCGTACAGCAGGCGCAGGTAGTCGTAGATCTCGGTGATGGTGCCGACCGTGGAGCGCGGGTTGTGCGAGGTCGACTTCTGCTCGATCGCGATCGCCGGCGACAGGCCTTCGATGTGGTCGATGTCGGGCTTTTCCATCACGCTGAGGAACTGCCGCGCGTACGCCGACAGCGACTCCACGTAGCGGCGCTGGCCTTCGGCGTAGATGGTGTCGAACGCCAGCGACGACTTGCCCGAGCCGGACAGGCCGGTGATCACGATCAGCTTGTCGCGCGGCAGGTCGAGGTCGAGGTTCTTGAGGTTGTGCGTCCGCGCGCCGCGGATGCGGATGAAATCCATCGCCATGAGGAGTCCGTGTTGTGCCGGCCGGGCGACAGCCCAGGGCCAGCGTGGGGGCGGAGAGGGGACGGCAATCGATCAGCGTACCCAGCTTGTCAGGTGGGGGCAATTGCCGGATTTGCCAGGATCCGGGCGGGCGCGCGGCTGGCCGGTTCAGCCAATCGCGGCGCGGCGCCGGGGCCGCAGCCGCGCCGGGGTGGGGACTTGACCCTAACCCGCTGAAGCCATTACAATTCCGCTCCTGTCTGCCCGAAGAGGCACGGCAGGGGCGACCACAATAACTACAGAGGAAGTCTGGTCATGTACGCAGTACTGGTAACCGGCGGTAAGCAATACCGCGTCGCGCAGGGCGAAACGCTCCGCGTGGAAAAGCTCGAAGTCGAAGCCGGCAACGAGATCAAGTTCGACAACATCCTGATGCTGGGCGACAGCGACGGTATCAAGCTCGGTGACGCGCTGAAGGGCGCCACCGTCACCGCGAAGGTCGTGGCCCATGGCCGCGCCGACAAGGTGCGCATCATCAAGTTCCGTCGCCGCAAGCACCACATGAAGCGTCAGGGACATCGTCAGCATTACACCGAAATCGAGATCACCGGCATTGCCGGTGGCGACAAGAAGTAAGGAGCAGCAGTCATGGCACACAAAAAAGGCGTAGGTTCCTCGCGCAACGGCCGCGACTCCAACCCGAAATACCTGGGCGTGAAGATGTTCGGCGGCCAGGCGATCGAGGCCGGCAACATCATCGTGCGTCAGCGCGGCACCCAGTTCCACCCGGGTTCGGGCGTCGGCCTGGGCCGCGACCACACCTTGTTCGCGCTGGTCGACGGCAAGGTCGAGTTCTCGGTGAAGGGCGCCAAGAAGCGTCGCACCGTGAGCGTGGTTGCCGAAGCGGCCGCCGTCGAGGCGTAAGCGTTTCGCCTCCAGGGCCTGCGCCGATGGCGCGGGCTTGCTGACGAGAGCCCCGCTTCGGCGGGGTTTTTCGTTGGAGGGCCGGGATGGCGGGATTGGGGATTGGGGATTCGCAACGGCGGATCGCTTCAAGTCCTTGCCGTCACCTCGGTCTATCGGGGCCGCTAAACTGCGGTGGCCGGTGTTTTTCCAATCCCGAATCCCGAATCGCGAATCTCAAATCATGAAGTTGGTAGACGAAGCAGAAATCCAGGTCGGTGCCGGCAATGGCGGCAACGGCTGCATCGGCTTCCGCCGCGAGAAGTTCATCCCGCTCGGTGGGCCGGACGGCGGCGATGGCGGCAACGGCGGCAGCGTGTGGCTGGTCGCCGACGAGAACCTCAACACCCTGGTCGACTTCCGCCACCAGCGTTCGTTCCGCGCGCAGCGCGGCGAGAACGGCATGGGCCGGCAGATGTACGGCAAGGCTGGCGAAGACCTGGTCATCACCGTGCCGGTCGGCACCGTGGTCATCAACGTCGACACCGACGAGACCATCGGCGACCTGGTCGCGCATGGCGACAGGCTGCTGGTCGCGCAGGGCGGCAAGGGCGGCCTGGGCAACATGCATTTCAAGAGCTCGGTGACGCGCGCGCCGCGCAAGGCAACCCCGGGCGAAGAGGGCGAGGAGCGCACGCTGAAGCTGGAGCTGAAGCTGCTCGCCGACGTCGGCCTGCTGGGTTTCCCCAACGCCGGCAAGAGCACCTTCATCCGTGCAGTGTCCGCAGCCACGCCGAAGGTCGCCGACTATCCGTTCACCACGCTGTATCCGAACCTGGGCGTGGTCAGCGTCGAGGCCTACCGCAGCTTCGTGATCGCCGACATCCCGGGCCTGATCGAGGGCGCGGCCGACGGCGCCGGCCTGGGCGCGCAGTTCCTGCGCCACCTGCAGCGCACGCGTCTGCTGCTGCACCTGGTGGATCTGGCGCCGATGGAAGGCGGCGTGGATGGCGTGGCGCCGATCGAGCAGGTGCGCGCGATCGAGCGCGAGCTGGAGAAGCACGATCCCGAGCTGTTGGCCAAGCCGCGCTGGCTGGTGCTGAACAAGGCCGACCTGATGTTCGAGGACGAGGCGCGCACGCTGGCCGAGCAGGTGGTCGCCGAACTCGGCTGGACCCAGCCGTGGTACCTGGTGTCGGCGCTTGGTCGCGACGGTACCTGGCCGATCATGAAGGACGTGATGGCGTTCTTCGATCGCCAGCGCGAGGATGCGCTGGAAGCGGCCGCCAATGCGCCCGATGCCGATGCGCTCTGAGCGCAGCGGCCGGTCCGGCGCGCTGCGGTCCGCAGCGTATCGCACGCACACGAAAAACCCGGCCGAGGCCGGGCTTTTTCGTAGTGCCGGAAGCGTTGGCGCCTCCGGCAACAACCGCAGCCGGTCAGGCGGCGGTCTTGATCGCCTTGATGCGGGCGGTCAGGCGGCTCTTGTGGCGCGCAGCCTTGTTCTTGTGGATCAGACCGCGCGAGCTGAAACGGTCGAGGATCGGCTGGGCAACGGCGAAAGCGGCTTCGGCGCCGGCGGCGTCGTTGGCGTCCAGGGCCTTGATGACCTTCTTGACGGCGGTGCGCAGCATCGAACGCTGAGCCGTGTTGCGCGCGTTGCGCACGACGGTCTGCTTGGCGCGCTTCTTGGCGGACTTGATATTGGCCACGGTGGTGGTTTCCTGGAAAGCTGTGTGGTGGATAAAAACAAGCGGGAGAGTATGAAGGTTCTAAACAACTGCGTCAAGCCAATTGTCAAGAGGGTCGCTGCATGAGCACGCCGCGCATGCTCCGCGGGCTACTCTCGTTCAGCAGCATGACCATGGTCTCGCGCGTGCTGGGGCTGGTACGCGATCAGGCTATCACCATTTCGTTCGGCGCCAACGCGACCACCGACGCTTTCTGGGTCGCGTTCCGCATTCCCAACTTCCTGCGCCGGCTGTTCGCCGAAGGCTCGTTCGCCACCGCGTTCGTGCCGGTGTTCACCGAGGTCAAGGAAACCCGGCCGCATGCGGACCTGCGTGCGCTGATGTCGCGGGTGTCCGGCACCCTGGGCGGGATCCTGCTGCTGGTCACCGCGCTGGGGCTGATCTTCACCCCGCAGGTGGCGCTGCTGTTCAATCCCGGCGCCAGCGACGACCCGGCCAAGTTCGGGCTGATCGTCGATCTGCTGCGGCTGACCTTCCCGTTTCTGCTGTTCGTGTCGCTGACCGCGCTGGCCGGCGGTGCGCTGAACAGTTTCAACCGCTTCGGCCTGCCGGCGCTGACCCCGGTGATCCTCAACCTGTGCATGATCGCCGGTGCGCTGTGGCTGGCGCCGAAGCTGGAGGTGCCGATCCTGGCGATGGGCTGGGCGGTGCTGGTCGCCGGCCTGCTGCAGCTGCTGTTCCAGCTGCCGGCGCTGCGCGGCATCGACCTGCTGACCCTGCCGCGCTGGGGCTGGCGCCACCCGGACGTGCGCCGGGTGCTGACGCTGATGGTGCCGACCCTGTTCGGTTCGTCGATCGCGCAGATCAACCTGCTGCTGGACACGGTGATCGCCTCGTTCCTGTTCGCCGGCTCGCAGAGCTGGCTGTCGCAGGCCGACCGCTTCCTGGAGCTGCCGCTGGGCGTGTTCGGCGTGGCGCTGGGCACGGTGATCCTGCCGGCGCTGTCGCGGCACCACGTCAAGACCGACCATGCTGGCTTCTCCAATGCGCTGGACTGGGGCCTGCGCACCACGCTGCTGATCGCGGTGCCGGCGATGCTGGGGCTGATGCTGCTGAGCCAGCCGCTGGTGGCCACGCTGTTCCAGTACGGCAAGTTCACCGCGTTCGACACGCGCATGGCGGCGATGTCGGTGTTCGGGCTGAGTTTCGGGCTGCCCGCGTTCGCGCTGCTGAAGGTGCTGCTGCCGGCGTTCTACTCGCGCCAGGACACGCGCACCCCGGTGCGTGCCGGCGTGGTCGCGCTGGTCGCCAACATGGTGCTGAACCTGCTGTTCCTGGCGATCCTGTACCAGCTGTGGGTGCCGGCCGAGCTGCGCGCGCAGGGCGTGCGCGCGGCATTGGAGGCGGTGCCGGGCCTGCACCTGGCGCTTGGCCTGGCCAGCGCGGTGGCCAGCTACATCAACCTGTCGCTGCTGTGGCGCTGGCTGCGCCGCGCCGAGGTGTACCGGCCGCGGCCGGGCTGGGCCGGGTATCTGCTGCGGCTGGGCCTGGCCTGCGCGGCGATGGCCGCGGTGCTGGCGCTGGGCCTGCACTGGCTGCCGGGCTTCACCACGATGGACAAGTGGCACCGCATCGGCAGCCTGCTGGCGCTGGTCGGCGGCGGCGGCGCGGTGTATCTGCTGGCGCTGCTGGCGCTGGGGTTCCGGCCGCGGGATTTGCGGGAGCATTGAGGCCGGGACTCGGGACTCGGGACTCGGGGCTCGGGGCTCGGGGCTCGGGGCTCGGGGCTCGGGGCTCGGGACGGGTCTCATGGGTGAGTGAGCCGGATCCAAAGGTTGCTGGGCTGAATTGGCGTGATTAGCCTCTGCTTTTACGAGTCCCGAGTCCCCAGTCCCGAGTCCCGAGTCCCGAGTCCCGAGCCACCCAAGCTATACTCGACGGTTACGCATCATCGGCCGGCGCACTCCAGCGCCGGCGCTTCGGACCGAGGAATGAGCAGGCTGTTTAGAGACGTCGAGGGCGGGACTTTGTTCCCGCAGGGAAGCGTGGTCTGCATCGGCGCCTTCGATGGCCTGCATCTGGGCCACCGTGCGCTGGTGCGCCATGCGCTGGCGCGTGCCCGCGCGCTGGGCGTGCCGGCGGTGGCGTTGAGCTTCGAGCCGCTGCCGCGCGAGTTCTTCGCGCCGGCCGCGCCGCCGCCGCGGCTGACCCTGGCGCGGGCCAAGATCGAAGGCCTGCACGCGCTCGGCGTGGACAGCGTGGGCCTGCTGCGTTTCGACCTGCGCCTGTCGTCGATGAGCGCGCAGGAGTTCGTGCAGCGCACCCTGGTCGAGCGGCTGCAGGCGCGCGAGGTGTGGATCGGGCCGGCGTTCCGCTTCGGCCACAAGCGCGGCGGCGACATCGCGCTGCTGCGCGAGATGGGCGCGCAGCTCGGCTTCGCCGCCGGCGAGATCGAGCCGGTGCACCTGCGCGAAGAACGCATTTCCAGCACCCGTATCCGCGAACTGCTGGTGGCCGGCGAATTCGTCCACGCCGCAGAACTGCTCGGCCGTCCGTACGCGATCGACGGCCGCGTGGTGCGCGGCAAGCAGCTCGGGCGCACTCTCGGCTATCCCACCGCGAACCTGCGCTTCAACCGCACCCCGGCGCTGTCGGGCATCTATGCCACCTGGGTGCACGGCGTGACCGAGCAGCCGTGGCCGTCGGTGTCCAGCTTCGGCACGCGGCCGACGGTGCAGGGCGTGGAGCCGCTGCTGGAAGCGCACCTGTTCGATTTCCAGGGCGACCTGTACGGGCGCCACATCGAAGTGGAATTCGTCGCCAAGTTGCGCGACGAAGAAAAGTTTTCCGATCTGGCGGCGCTGACCGAACAGATGCACCGCGACGCCGCACTGGCCCGCCGCCTGCTCGCGTCCGCGCAGGACTCCGCACCGCCGCGCGCGGACGCCGATGGCGCCAGTCGCGCGCACCAGCCCGCGCATTCCCGCGCGGACTCCCCCATGAAGACCACCGACCGGTAAATCCCCGTGACCCAGGACTACAAAGCCACCCTCCACCTGCCGGCGACGGACTTCCCGATGCGCGGCGATCTGCCCAAGCGCGAGCCGGACACGCTGGCCCGCTGGGAGAGCGAGGGGCTGTACGCGCAGCTGCGCGACAACGCCCAGGGCCGGCCGCTGTTCGTGCTGCACGACGGCCCGCCGTACGCCAACGGTGCGATCCACCTCGGCCATGCGGTCAACAAGATCCTCAAGGACATCATCGTCAAGTCCAAATACCTGGCCGGCTTCGATGCGCCGTACATCCCGGGTTGGGACTGCCATGGCCTGCCGATCGAGATCGCGATCGAGAAGAAGTTCGGCAAGGTCGGGGTCAAGCTGGATGCGGCGCAGTTCCGGCAGAAGTGCCGCGAGTACGCCAACGAGCAGATCGACATCCAGCGCCGCGATTTCAAGCGCCTGGGCGTGATCGGCGACTGGGACAACCCGTATCGCACGCTCGACTTCCATTTCGAGGCCAACGAGATCCGCGCGCTGGCGCGGATCGTCGACAACGGCCACCTGACCCGCGGCGTGAAGCCGGTGCACTGGTGCTTCGATTGCGGCTCGGCGCTGGCCGAGGCCGAGATCGAGTACGCCGACAAGCAGTCGCCGACCGTGGACGTGGCCTACACCGCGCGCGATGGCGCGGCGCTGGCTGCGGCGTTCGGGGTGGAGCTGCCGGAGGATGTCGAGGTCGCGGTGCCGATCTGGACCACCACGCCGTGGACGCTGCCGGCGTCGCTGGCGGTGTCGCTGGGGCCGGACCTGAGCTACGCCCTGGTCGAAGGCCCGGCGCACGATGGCCGCCGACGCTGGCTGGTGCTGGCCGATGCGCTGGCCGAGCGCGCGCTGCAGCGCTACGGCGTGACCGAGGTGGTGGTGCACGGCCGCGTCGCCGGTGCGGCGCTGGAGAACCAGCTGCTGGCGCATCCGTTCTACGACGAGCGCGACATCCCGCTGATCCTGGGCAGCCACGTCTCCGACGAGGACGGCACCGGCGCGGTGCACACCGCGCCCGGGCACGGCCAGGAAGACTACGTGGCGGCCAAGCAGTACGGCCTGATCGATCGCTACACCGCCGCGCAGATCAACCCGATCGACGGCCGCGGCGTGTACCTGCCGTCGACCCCGCCGGCCGATGGCGTGGTGCTGGCCGGGCTGCACATCTGGAAGGCCAACGACACCATCGCCGAGGTGCTGGCCGCGCGCGGCGCGCTGCTGGCGCACGCGACGATGACCCACAGCTACCCGCACTGCTGGCGGCACAAGACCCCGATCGCGTTCCGCGCCACCCCGCAGTGGTTCATCTCGATGGAGCAGGCCAACCTGCGCGCCGACGCGCTGAAGGCGATCGAGGGCGTGCACTGGTATCCGTCCTGGGGCCAGGCGCGCATCGCCGGCATGGTCGCCGGGCGTCCGGACTGGACCATCTCCCGGCAGCGCACCTGGGGCGTGCCGATCGCGCTGTTCGTGCACCGCGAGACCGGCGAGCCGCATCCGCGCAGCACCGAGCTGATGCGCCAGGTCGCCGACCTGGTCGAGGAGGGCGGGGTGGACGTGTGGTACACGCTCGACGCCGCCGAACTGCTCGGCGAAGAGGCCGCCGACTACGACAAGATCACCGACATCCTCGACGTCTGGTTCGACTCGGGCATCACCCACGAGGCGGTGCTGGCCGAGCGCGGCATTCCCAAGCCGGCCGACCTGTACCTGGAAGGCTCGGACCAGCACCGCGGCTGGTTCCAGTCCTCGCTGCTGACCGGCGTGGCGCTGGACCACGCGGCGCCGTACCGGCAGTGCCTGACCCACGGCTTCACCGTGGACGAGCACGGCCGCAAGATGTCCAAGTCGCTGGGCAACGGCATCGAGCCGCAGGACATCATGAAGACGCTGGGCGCGGACATCCTGCGCCTGTGGATCGCCGCGGCCGACTACAGCAACGAGATGTCGCTGTCGCAGGAGATCCTCAAGCGCAACGCCGACGCCTACCGGCGGCTGCGCAACACCGCGCGCTTCCTGCTCGGCAACCTGCACGGCTTCGCGCCGGGCACGCACCTGCTGCCGCTGGCGGAGATGGTGGCGCTGGACCGCTGGATCGTGCATCGCGCCTACGAGCTGCAGGAGCAGATCAAGGCAGCCTACGAGCGCTACGACTTCGCCGCGATCGTGCAGGCGCTGCTGAACTTCTGCAGCGTGGACCTGGGGTCGCTGTACCTGGATGTGACCAAGGACCGGCTGTACACGATGGCCGAGGACTCGCGCGGCCGGCGTTCGGCGCAGAGCGCGATGTTCCATGTCGCCGAGGCGTTCGTGCGCTGGATCGCGCCGATCCTGAGCTTCACCGCCGACGAACTGTGGGGCTACCTGCCCGGCGCGCACGTCGGCAACGTGCTGTTTGCGACCTGGTACGAAGGCCTGGCGCCGCTGCCGGAGGACGCGGCGCTGAGCGCGGCCGATTTCGACCAGTTGCTGGCGCTGCGCGAGCAGGTGGCCAAGGTGCTGGAGCCGATGCGCGGTAACGGCGTGATCGGCGCCGCGCTGGAGGCGGAGATCACCGTCGCCGCCGATGCCGCGACCGCCGCCAGGCTGCAGCCGCTGCAGGAGGAACTGCGCTTCCTGTTCATCAGCGGCGACGTGGTGGTGCGCGAGGCCAGCACCGACGAGATCTTCGTCAGCGCGCAGGCCACCACCAAGCAGAAGTGCGTGCGCTGCTGGCACCACCGCGCCGACATCGGCGTGGACCCGGCACACCCGGAACTGTGCGGCCGCTGCGTCAGCAACATCGCCGGGCCGGGCGAGGAGCGCAGCTGGTTCTGATCCGCCCCTGCGCGGCGGCGGCGCGTCCGGCGTCGCCGCCGCGCCGCGCACGTCGCTGTCCTACCCAACCTTTCTTCGCCCAAGGCGGACCCCGCGCATGACCGTACGACCCAAACCCTCCGCCCTGATCTGGCTGCTGCTGTCCGCGCTGGTGATCGGCCTGGACCAGTGGAGCAAGGCCTGGGTGCTGTCCAGCCTGCCCGAGTTCACCGCGGTGCCGGTGATCCCCGGCTTCTGGAACTGGTACCGCACCTACAACACCGGCGCCGCGTTCAGTTTCCTGAGCCAGGCCGGCGGCTGGCAGCTGTGGTTCTTCACCGCGCTGGCGGTGGGCATCAGCGGCCTGCTGGCCTGGTGGCTGGCGCGCACGCCGCGCCGCGACTGGCGCAGCGCGATGCCGTACGCCCTGGTCATCGGCGGCGCGATCGGCAACGTGATCGACCGGCTGATGCACGGCCACGTGGTCGATTTCATCCAGTGGTACGTGGGCGAGCACTACTGGCCCTCGTTCAACATCGCCGACTCGGCGATCGTCGCCGGCGCCGTGGGCATCGCCCTGTTCGGCGTGTTCGACGGCAAGTCGAAGCGAAAAGCGGGATAATTGGAACCATGGACGTCCTGCTCGCCAATCCCCGTGGTTTCTGCGCCGGTGTCGACCGCGCGATCGAGATCGTCAAGCGCGCCATCGAGACCCTCGGCGCGCCGATCTACGTGCGCCACGAGGTGGTGCACAACCGCTTCGTGGTCGACGACCTGAAGCAGCGCGGCGCGATCTTCGTCGAGGAGCTGGACGAGGTGCCCGACGGCAACACGGTCATCTTCAGCGCCCACGGCGTGTCCCAGGCGGTGCGCCAGGAGGCCGAGCGGCGCGGGCTGAAGGTGTTCGACGCGACCTGCCCGCTGGTCACCAAGGTCCATTTCGAAGTGGCCCGGCACTGCCGCGCCGGCCGCGACGTGGTGCTGATCGGCCACGCCGGCCACCCGGAAGTGGAGGGCACGATGGGCCAGTGGAACCGCGAACGCGGCGCCGGGCGCATCTATCTGGTCGAGGACATCGAGCAGGTCGCCACGCTGGACATCCAGCAGCCGGAAAACCTGGCCTACACCACCCAGACCACGCTGTCGGTGGACGACACCCGCGGCATCATCGACGCGCTGCGCACGCGCTACCCGGCGATGCAGGGGCCGAAGAACGACGACATCTGCTACGCCACCCAGAACCGCCAGGACGCGGTGCGCGACCTGGCCAAGCAGTGCGACCTGGTGCTGGTGGTCGGCTCGCCGAACAGCTCCAATTCCAACCGGCTCAGCGAGCTGGCGCGGCGCGACGGGGTGGAGTCCTACCTGATCGACGGCGCCGAGGAGATCGACCCGGCCTGGGTCATCGGCAAGCGCCGCATCGGCCTGACCGCCGGCGCCTCCGCCCCACAGGTGCTGGTGGACGGCGTGATCGCGCGGCTGCGCGAGCTGGGCGCCGATGGCGTCGGCGAACTGGCCGGCGAACCGGAGTCGATGGTGTTCGCCCTGCCCAAGGAACTGCGCCTGCGCCTGGTCAATTGACCGGACGCCCGCGGCCCCCTAGAATTTGCGGTTCAGCCGGAATAGCTCAGTTGGTAGAGCGGCGCATTCGTAATGCGTAGGTCGTAGGTTCGATTCCTATTTCCGGCACCAGATGCAGCAGCAAAAAGGCCGCCCCGAAAGGGCGGCCTTTTTTTGCTTATGCACTTGGCGTTCCCCGCAACTATCGCCGTAGCTACCAGGGTGCGTTAACTTGTGAGTCGATGTGGGTGCATCGGAGGATGCAGAATGATAGTTACCCATGTGCTCGGCAATTGTCCTGAGTGCGGATACGAACGCTTCGGGAACGTCATGGTCCTCCCGAACTTCATTCTTCGCGGATGTGGCCGGTGTGACTACTCAGTCCGCATTCCGCTCCCGCTGACGCGGAAGCGGGTCGTGTATCTGGACCAGCCCTTTTTCAGCGGAGCCTTTCGCGGCGGTGACCCGCGCTTTGTCGAGTTGGCCGCGAAGATCCAAAGGCTTTCCGCCTCCCAGATTCTTACTTCACCAAGATCGTTCGCGCACGAAGCCGAAGCTGTTCAGTGGGCGCGAGGTGCGGAGCTAGTCGCGTTCATAAAGCACACGAGTAGAGGCCACCAGTTCAAGCAGGGCTATGACGTCGAACAAACTCAAATAATGAGGGGTTTTAAGGCATGGCTTGAAGGGGCTAGGCCGGACTATGCTCCCGAACAAAAGGAGGCGTTGACCGCGGAAGTCCACAACTGGGATAACTATATGTTCGTGGACATTCGTCGTCCACTTGGTGATGGAAACGAACTCCGAGAGAGAAAGGAGCAGTCAACCCAAGCTTTAGTGACCTGTTTTGACGACTGGCGCCAATCACGATCCACATATGAACAAGACGTAGAAGCAGAACTGGCGGCTGTGGCCAAAATTTACCGGGACTCCTATGCGGATTACCTGGTTAGAGTTGGTGGTGGCGATATCGAAGCGATGTTCACTGCCCCGATTTTCTCTATGATCATAGATCGAATGCGTCACTATCTTCCAACGGATATGGATGTTATAGAGCAGCTTAGGAGGTGTGCGGAGTTCTTCGCTGCGCCAAATTTTGCTTCGTTGCCGTATCAATACATTCATTCGCGCGCTTGTGCGCTTCTCAAGCACAAGGTCAGAAACGGTGCTTACGCAAACAGAGAACGGGCCATTGAGGCGGTTGGCGGATTCTTTTATGACCTAGATCATATAGCTCACTATGCGCCGTACTGCGACGCGATAGCGATGGATAGGCCGATGGCGGAAATGATGGGTGATCCGAGGATTGATTTAGAGGCGAGGTTCGGGGTCAAAGTCTTTAGCTTGTCGAATCTTGAAGAATTCCACACATGGCTAGATGACATTGAAGATCGAATGAGCGAAGAACATAGAGAAGCACTTTGCGCCGCTTATCCTTAGTGGGAAACGTTTGGTGCGGTAAAGCTATGAACGCTCTGCCTGTGCTTCCACTGCGATATCGCTATGGTCTCCCCGCGCGGTTTGTAGGCGATGGTCAGCGGCTTGCCGTCCCTCACGATGCGCAGGAGGCCCCCGACGCTGCTTGCGCAGCCGGTTCGAGGCCGAGGTAGAAAACCCGCAATCCGCGCTCGCGTGAAGTCAATTCCGCCTGCGCAGACGGCTACAACTGCGTCAGGCGCCTGGCCCGGGCGGAGCCAGTCGGTCATTGCGCGTGCGCGGTGGCGGGCAGCGAACAGGCCGTCTTCGCGCCCCCTTGCTTGCGCTTCCACTGCCACGTCGCCACGGTCTCGCCGCGCGGCTTGTACGAGACCGTCAGCGGCTTGCCGTCGCGCAGCAGCTGCAGCGTGAGCACGCCGTCCTGCTCTCCCTGCAGCTGATCCTGGCCGACCGGGCGGGTGATTTCGTCGCCTTTTTGCACGCCGGCCTTGGCGGCGGCCGAGCCGGGGATCACGTCACGGACGATGCGTGGGGATTCGGTCAGGACGGCGGGGGCGAAGCCGAGTTCGTAGCGGCGCATGGGTTGCGAGGTGCGTTCGAAGCAGGGGCCGAAGGCGTCGCTGGCGGGCAGGGGCGTGGCGCCGTCGAGCATGGCGTGCAGTTGCTGGATCGCGTCTTCGCCGAGGGTGTCGCGCAGCACCGCTTCCCAGTCGGCGATGCCGAGCTGTTTGTTGCGTTGCTGGCGTTGCAGCATCGCCAGCATCAGGTCGTCCAGGGATTTGCGGCCGTGGCTGGCCTTGCGCATGGCGTCGTCGACGGTGACGAAGTACAGGAAGCCGCGGTCGTAGGGCAGGGTGCGGATGCGGGTGTCCTGCCAGAACTTCGCCGGCACGTCGCTGTTCGGGGCGTTGCCGAGGAGGTTGGTGTAGTAGCGGGCGGCGGTGTAGTTGAGGTCCTTCAGGAACGCGTCGGCGTCGATCATGCCGTAGCGGAACGGCAGGCGCGCCTGGTAGAACACGGCCATGCCTTCGTTGAACCAGGCGTCGGCCAGGGTTTCGCCGTCGTACTGCGCGCTCATGCGCGGCTGGAAGGTGTGGAACATCTCGTGGGCGAGGGTGAGTTCCAGCTGTTCCGGGTCGTTGCCGCGGTCGTCGTCGTAGGTGACGACGAAGGAGTTGTACATGCCCATGCCGCCGCCGGGGTTGACCCGGTTGCGGCGCAGGAACACGCCGTACGGTGTGGCCGGCACGGCGAAGAACGCCTGGTAGTGCTGGCGCAGTTGCCGGGTCCAGGCCAGCAGCTTTTCCGCGTCGAACGGGGTGTGGCCCTGCCAGGCGGAGAAGAAGCCGGTGGCGTCGGGCGCGGGCGGGTACAGGCCGATCTTGCCGGCCATGAAGTAGCTGCTGTCCAGCGCTTCCATGTCCACGTCATGGGCGTTGCGGTCCTGCAGGCTGCTCACGGCATGCGCGCCTGCGCCCAGCGCGGACAGGTCCCATTGCAGGGCGATGTCGTGGCGGCCGCTGGGCGGATGCAGCAGGAAGGTGGCGCCGGCGCCGGAGAAGGCGCCTTCCTCGCTGCGCAGTTCGATCGGCGGCGCGGCGCCGCGCGCGGCCAGCGCTTCGGTCATCGTCGCGCGATAGGAAAAACCCAGGGTGCCGGCGACGGCGCGGTCGGCGAACCATTCGCGCTGCCGGGCCGGGCCTTCGCCCTGGTCGCGATAGCGCAGCTGCACGGGACCGCGGTCGTCGCGCGCGGCCAGTTCGCCGACGCTGGCGGCGATGGTGGGCACGTTGCTGGTCACGTGCGGCATCGCCAGCAGGACGCTGCCGGCCGGCGTGGGCTGCAGCGGGATCGTTTCGTCCACCAGCAGCGCCTCGATCCGGCTATCGGCAGCGTTCGCCTGCGCGTGGATGGTGATCGCGTACGGCGTATCGGTCGCGGCCAGGGCCGGGGACGCGGCGAGGGCCAGGAACAGCGGGAGGTGGCGTGGCATTTTCATCGGCATGGGGCGCGGCAGGGTAGGAGGTCAGGGCGAGCAGCGTGCGGCCAGGGCCGGGTCGACGGCGAAGCGCCAGGCGTCCACGCGCGCGCTGCGCGGCAGGTACTCCACCTGCACCGGCTTGCCGTCGCGCTCCAGTTTCAGCTGCATGCGGGTGTGTTCGTCGGCCATGGCTCGTTCCAGCGGTGTGTATTCGACGATGCGGTCGTTTTCCTGCACGCCGGCACGGGCGGCGGCGGAGTCGGGCAGCAGGTTCTTGACCACGCCCATGCGCATGCGATCGAAGCCGAGTTCGAACGGCTGGTGCGGCGCGGGTACCACGCGGTAGCAGCCGAACGCCGGCGCGGGCGGCACGATCAGCTTGCCGGCGACCATCGCGTCGAAGTCGCTGCCGGCGGCGGCGCCCAGTTCGCGCACCACCATCGCGCGCCATTCGGATACGCCGATGGTTTCGCCGGCGCGCTGGCGCTTGAGCACTTCCAGCACCAGGGCGTCCACCGAATGCGCCTGCCGGCCATGCTGGCGCAGCTGCGCATCGACGCTCACCAGGTACATGAAGCCGCGGCCGTACGGCACGCGCTGAGCGCGCGCGTCCTTCCAGAAGCGTTCGCCGGCGGCGGCGTTGTCGAGCGCGCGGAACGGGTTGTCGTAGTAGCCGTCGGCGCGATGGTTGATCGCCTGCAGGAAGGCGTTCTTGTCATAGACGCCGGCGCGCAGCGACAGCAGCAGCGAGTAGAACTCGGCCGTGCCTTCGGTGTACCAGGCGGTGAGCGCGTGCTGTTCGCCGTCGAGCTTGGGCCAGGTGTGGGCCATCTCGTGCGCCAGCAGTGCCTGCGGGCCCTCGGCGATGGTCTGGCCCTGCGGCCCGTAGCCGAACATGAAGGAGTGCGCCAGGCCGGTGCCGCCGCCGGCCGGATACGGGTTGCGGCGGGCGAAGGCGCGATAGGCCGAGCCGTCGTCGCCGAAGAAGCGCGCCATGTAGCGGTACAGCTGGCCAGTCTGCGTGGCCAGCAGCTGCGCGTCGAACGGTGGGGTGTCCATCCAGTAGAAGTGGAAGACGTCGTCGTCGTTTTCCGGCACGCGCTGCATCGTGCCGACGGCGTAGTAGGAGAAGCGCAACAGGTCGCTCGGCGCGGTGGTGCGCTGCTCGCCTTCGCCGACGCTCCACACGCCGCGCGCGCCGGCCGGCAGCGCGCTGAGGTCCCAGCGCAGGTGGATCTGGCGCGGCGCTTCCCCCGGCGGCAGCGCCATGAAGTAGACGCCGGCGCCCATCAGGCCGCCGTCCTGCGCGCGCAGGTCGAACAGCGGGCCGTTGCGGGTGTCGGCATCCACCGCGCGCGGCGGCGTGGCGTAGTCCACGTCGACGTCGCCGACGCTGGCGCGAGTGGCGAGGTAGTTGCGGTACTTGCCGGACGGGTCCGGCGCTTCGTCGACGGCGCGCAGCGGCAAGGCGCCGCGCGCGTCGCGCACGTTGATCTGTTCGGCGCTGTAGGCGGCGGTCGGGGTGGACACCAGTTCCACCGGCATGCGCAGCAACGGCGCGCCGGCAGCGACCTTGGGCGCGGGCAGGTGCAGGTGCACCTGCAGCGTGTCGATCCGGCCGGCGTGGGCCTTGGGCGTGAGCACCACGTCCAGCGGGACCGGAGCGGCAGCTGGTTCGGCGGCGAGCGCGGCGCAGGCCGGTGCCAGGAGCAGGGCGAGGGGGAACTGGACGAAGTGCAACCAGCGGGAGGTGCGTGCGCTCATGGTCGGGCCTGGGGCAGGTAGGCGATGCATTCGATTTCCACCTTGGCGCCCAGTGCCAGGGCGCTGGCGCCGAAAGCACTGCGCGCGGGCAGGTGGCCTGGTTTGAAGCGGCGCATGTACAGGGCGTTGAACGCGGGCCATTGCGCCATGTCGGTCAGCATCACCGTGCACTTGGCGATGTCGTCCATGCCGGCACCGGCCAGGGCCAGCGCACTGGCGACATTGTCCAGCGCGTTGTTGGCCTGGGCGCTGAATTCCTCGGGCAACCCGCCCTTTGCGGCGCTGCCGATCTGGCCGGAGACGTAGAGCGTGTCGCCGGCGCGCACCGCGGCCGAGAACGGCGCGCCGGGTGCGGTGCCGTAGTGGCGCAGCGGCGCGGGTGCGGCCTGCGCGGTCCACGGCAGCAGGGCGCACAGCAGCAGCGGGAGTCGTTTCATGACAGGGCCTCGATCAGGCGTTCGACATCGTCGCTGTCGTTGTAGAACGACGGCGAGACGCGAACGTAGTTGCGGTACAGGGTGACGGCGACGCCGGCGGCCTTCAGCTTCGGCGCCAGGCGCTTGCCGACGTCGCGCTGGGCGAAGGACACCAGCGCGGAGCGGGAGTCGGGCGGGGTCATCGGTTCGAAGCCCAGCCGCGGGATCGCGTCGTGCAGGCGCGCCAGCAGCGGTTGCCGCCATTGCGCGATGGCATCGACGCCGATGCGTTCGATCAGTTCCAGCGACGTCGCCAGCGCGGCCGCCGCCGCGTTGTTGAGCGTGCCGACTTCGATCTTGCCGGCCAGGCCGCCGATCGCCTGCGTCTCCAGCGGCGGTTCACCGGGCGGGTCGAACGGCAGGATGTGCGAGACCGTCTCGCCTTCCTGGCGGTAGCCCCACACGGTCTGCCGCAGCGCCTCCTGGCTGGCGCGGCGCGCGTACAGCACGCCCAGGCCGAAGTCGCCCATCAGCCACTTGTAGGTGGAGCTGGCGGCGAAATCCACGCCGCTGCCGTGCAGGTCGATCGGGGTGTTGCCGGCAGCCTGGATCAGGTCGGCGTAGACCAGCGCGCCGCGGCTGTGGGCCAGCTCGCAGACCGCCTTGAGGTCGTGCTGGAAGCCGTTGACGCTGGACACCAGGGTCAGTGCGACCAGGCGCGTGCCCGGGGTGATCGCCTTGTCCAGGTCCTCCAGGCGGATGCGGTTGTCGTGCGGGCGCACCACCTGCACGTCGAGGCCGCGCTTGGCCAGTTCCATGTACATGAACAGTGAGCCGTTGAAGTGGTAGGCGTCGGTGACCACGCGCTGGCGGCTGTGCGGGATGCCGAGGCCGTTCAACACCAGGTTCTCGCCGAACATGGTGCTGGGAATCCACGCCAGTTCGTCGCGGTCGGCATGCAGCAGCCGGCCCAGCGCGGCCATCGCGCGCTCGCGGTCGCCGCCCATGTCGACCTTGTCGGCGTTGCCGTTCATCAGCCGCGCGTCGAGGAAGCCGCGCTGCGCCTGCGCGGCGGCGCGGGCGATCGGATGCATGTAGGCGCCGTTGAGATAGCAGCCGGCGATCTCGAAGGCACTGCCGAGGCCTTGCAGGCCGCGTGCGGGCGTGGACGTGGCGGCCGTGGCAGCGTTGGTGGCGCCGGCGAGGCCAGACAGCGCGGCGGACAGCGGCAGTGCGCCGGCCGCCGCCAGCAGTTGCCGGCGGGTGGGATCGAAACGGGGCGAGCGAGTGTCCATGGGAGCGTTCCGGCAGGCGACGGTCGGTTCAGTGCAGTTCGGCTTCGGCTTCGATCTCGACCGGGATGCCGAATGGAAGCTCGGCCATGCCGACCGCGCTGCGCGCATGTTGGCCCAGTTCCGGCCCCCACAGCGCCAGCAGCAGGTCCGAGCAGCCGTTGATCACGTTCGGCAGGCGCTGGAAGCCGGGCGCGCAGCGGACCATGCCGAACACGCGCACCCAACGCTTGACGCGGTCCAGGCTGCCCAGGCTGCGTTCCAGGCTGGCCAGCATCGACAGCGCCGTCTGCCGCGCGGCGGCGTAGCCCTGCGCCTCGTCCAGGTCGTCGCCGATGCGGCCGCCGGCGGCCATGCTGCCGTCCGGGTGTTGCGGGCCGTGGCCGGAGATCAGCACGCGGGTGCCGATCACGTGCACCGGGGCGAACGGCAGGATCACCCCGTCGGGCACGCGCAGCGGCGGCGGCAACACCAGGCCGAGCGCACGCAGGCGCGCGCTCACGGTGTCGGAGGGGAGGACGTGCGGGGTCTGCATGGGATGGGGGATCGGGTTCATTGAAGGCTCTTGGGGGCCGGCGCGAACGGGGTCACGCCCAGGGCGCGATAGATCTCGGCGGGCAGGTACAGCTGGCGGTCCTTGACCACCAGCGAGGGCTGGCGGATCGCGGCGATGTCGGTGGTCGGATCGCCGGGCAGCAGCACGAAGTCGGCCTGCTTGCCCGGGTGCACGCTGCCGAGGCGATCGGTGCGGCCGAAATGTTGCTCGCTCTGCCAGGTGCCGGCGCTCAGCGCCTGCTGCGGGGTCAGCCCGGCGGCGACGTACAGCTCCAGTTCGCGGTGCACGGTGAAGCCGGTTGTGTCGTCGGTGCCGGGCAGCAGCACGGTGCCCTGCCGGTGCAGGCGGCCGATCAGTTGCAGGGTCTTGTCCAGCGCCTGGCGGTAGCGGGCGTCGGCCTGCGGGTTGAGGTCGGGCACGAAGGTGCGCTGGCGGTAGCGTTGGTAGGCGATCGGCATGTGCGACAGGTACGGCGCATCGGCCGGCAGCACGCTGCCGGCGCGGCTCAGCATCAGCCGCTCCAGGATCACCTCGGTGGTGTCCAGGGCGATGTCGCGCTGGCGCATCAGCTCCAGCGTGCGGCGCACCTGCGGCGCGTCCAGGTCGAGATCGGCCACACGCTGCATCGCGGTCAGCCGCAGCGGCGTGCGCGTGTCCTCTTCGGGGGCCAGCACCCAGCCGAGCATCAGCTGGTTGATGTGGGTGATCTCGTCGTAGCCGGCGGCGATCATCGCGTCGGCGTTGGTGAAGGCCGGGATGTGGCCGGTGACGCCCATGCCCAGCGCATGCGCGCGTTCGGCGATCGGCGCCACCCAGGCCGGGTTCATCGAGTTGTACAGCTTGATCTGCCAGTAGCCGTGGTCCTTGTACCAGGCGACGTCCTTCAGCGCCTCGTCGAGCGTGTCGACGACGAAGCCGTTGCGCGCCGAAAACGCGCTGCGGCCTTCGAGGAAGCCGTTGTACACGATGCGCGGGCCGGCGATCTCGCCGCGGTCGATGCGCGCGACGAGGTCGAGCAGGAACGCGTTGTCGTTGCCCATGTCGCGGGTGTTGGTGACGCCCGCGGCCAGGTACCACAGCCCCGAAGACAGGGTGCTGTGCGAATGCATGTCGTGCAGGCCGGGGATCACCGTGCCGCCATTGCCGTCGTAGACGCGGTCGCCGGGCGCCGGCCGCCATTGCGCGTCCATCGAGACGATGTGCCCGTCGGCGACGTGCAGGTTCACCGCGTCGCTGCGCAGCCCGTTGACCGGATCGAACACATGCACGTTGCGCAGCCACAGGTCGCGCTCCAGCGGATGCGCGAGCTGGCGCTGCAAGGCCTGCGCATGCGCGAACTGCTGCGCCTTCACCGCATCGGTCAGCTTCGCCACCTGCGCCTGGTAGCCCTCGCGGATCGCCACGGCGTCGTCGTCGAGGTCGGCCAGCAGGGCGTCGTCGGCATCGACGGCGAGGTAGTGCGGTTCCAGGTCCAGCCCGGACAGCCGCAGCAGCCGCGCCTGCAGCGGCGGCGCGCCGGCCTGGCCGTCTAGCGCCAGCGTGCCGACCAGTTCCAAGCGCATGCGGCCGCTGGGCAGCACGTCCAGGGCATGGTCGGGTGCGGCCAGCAAGGCCTTGGCGTAGGTCCACATCGCCCACGGGCTGCTGTCGTTGGTGATGTACAGCTTCGGTTGCGGCAGCTGCTTGCGTCCGCTGTCGGCCTGGCTGCTCCATTCGGCGACGCCGTCGCGCCACTGGTAGCGCTCGGCGACCTGGCCGCCCATCAGCGAGGTGCCGGCGACCGACCAGGCCAGCGGCAGCGCGTGCTCGCCGAGCACGATGGTCTCGTGGTGTTTGGGGCCGCGGCCGTTGTTGTCGACGTGGTAGTCGACCTCGTAGGTGTCGCCGTTGGCGGATGCCTTCAGGTAACCGACGTTCTCGCCGTTGGCGATCAGCACCAGCGATTGCGGCGGGGTCGCGGCGGGCGCGGCGTGGCCGGCGAACGCGCAGGCAGCGGCCAGGGCAGTGGCCAGCAGCAGGGTGCGGGTCATTTCAGGAAGTCCTTCAGCAGGGTGTGCAGCTGCGGCCGCAGCGCCTCTTCGGCGAACACGGCATGGCCGCCGGGCAGGATGCGGAAATCGATGCGCGCCGGATCCAAGCCGCTGTGGTGCAGCGCATACCAGGGCCCGAGCGCGGGCACGGCGAGGTCGTAATAGCCGTTGAGCGCCAGCACCCGGAAGCGGGGATTGGCCTGCGCCAGCCTTGCCAGGTTCGGCGTGGGATTGAAGCGCATCGCGCTGCCGACCGGGCGCGGGCCGGCGCCATCGTCGGCGGCGAAGCGCCAGGCCATGGCGATGTCGATGTCCAGGCTCACGTAGTCCTGCGGCAACACAGCGCCGAACAGGCCGTGCAGGTAGTCGGCCATCACCGCGGAGTTGATCCGGTTGCTGCGGCCGAGCCCAAGCGCCGGATCGTTGGCGGCCGAGGGCCGGCCGTTGTCATCCGCGTGTGGTGGCGGCAGCGGCGCGACGATGCGGCTGTCGAGCCGGCCCATCTGCTGGCCATCGGCGGCCAGCACGCCGAGCCGGAAGGTTTCGACATCCGGACGCAGGTCGGCCGCCAGCAGCGCTTGCGGCGGCAGGCCCAGCAGCGCGGCCAGGCGCGCGGCCATGCGATTGCGTGCGTCGGCCGGCAGCGCGCTGCCCTGCAACAGTGCCTGCGCGTAGTCGCCGAGCGCGAACGCCCGCGCCTGCGCATAGACCTGTTCGACCGGTTGCCCGGCCAGTTCGCCCTTGCCGTGGGCGGCGGCGGCGACGATCAGCGAGGGCAGGTCGAACACCGCGCGCAGATCGTTGCCGGCGCTGTCGTCGCTGCTGGTGGCATCGAGCAGCGGCGACACCAGCAGCACCCCGGCCGGACGCAGGTCGCCGATGTCTGCGGCGAGCAGCGCGAGACGGTAGCCGCCGTAGCTTTCGCCGGCGATGTACAGCGGCGCGCGTTCGCGCCGGTGGGTCTTGAGCCAGTGCCGGATCATCGCCGCCACCGCCTTGGCGTCGCCATGGTCGGACCAATAGCGCTCGCGTGCGGCGGCATCGGCAGGCGCCCGGCTGAAGCCGGTGCCGGGCGGATCGAGGAACACCAGGTCGGCGGCGTCGAGAATGCTGTGCGGATTGACGACCAGGGTCTGCCGCGTGCCGTTGCGCACGCGCAGCAGCGGGCCGAGGCCTTCGACCTGCAGCACCGACGATGCGCCAGGTCCACCATTGAAGGCGAACAGCACCGGGCGCGCGGCGGCGTCGGCGCGCTCGGCCAGATAGCCGATGGCGCTGATCGAGGCGTCCGGTTCGCCGTCGGCGCCGACCAGATCGAGCTGGTCGAAGCCGACCCGATAGCGTAGCCGCTGCTCGCCGATACGGGCCTGCTTCGGGCTGGACAGCAAGGTCGGGTGGGCGAGCGGCGCCGCGTCGTCGGCGGCCGCGGCGAACGGCAGCGCCACCGCCAGCAGCAGGGCCAGGCCATGCATCCAGTTCATCGGGACATTCCGCAACGGGGGCAAGGGCCGGCCGCCGTGCGGCGGCCGGCAGCGCACATCAATAGTCCCAGGCCAGGGTCAGGCCGACCGTGCGCGGCTGGATCAGCGTGGCGCCGAGCGTCGAGCTGGCCAGCGAACCGCGGCGGTTGGCGTTGATGTAGCCGACCTCGTCGGTGAGGTTGCGCACGTACAGCGTGGCGCTCCAGGCCTGGCCCTGCACGCCGGCGCTGAGGCCGAGCGTGGTGTAGCTGGGCAGGTGGATGCGCGGGATGCTGGCCGAGGTGGTGAACTCCATGTCGCGCGCGCCCATGTAGGCCACGTCGGCCCCGACGAAGCCTTCCAGGTCGTTGCCCAGCGCGACATAGCGCTTGAGCGAGGCCGAAGCGCTGTTGCGCGCCGAGTACGGCAGGCGATTGCCGTCCTTGCCGTAGGCGGAGGAACCCTCGGTGTAGCCGGGGATGTCCTCGGCCAGGGTGGCGTCGGTGTAGGCGTAGCTGGCGGTGAGTTTCCAGTCGGCCGACGGCACCCAGGTGGCGGACAGCTCCAGGCCCTGGCTGGTCGCCTTGCCGGCGTTGGTGGTGTAGCTGCTGCCCAGGGTCGGTTCGACCTGCGAGATCTGCAGGTCGCTCCAGTCGATGTAGAACAGCGCCGCGTCCAGGCTGAGCGAGCGGTCCAGCAGTTGCGTCTTCAGGCCCAGCTCGTAGCTCCACAGGCTGTCGGAGTCGTAGGAGAACGGGATGTTGGCCACCAGCGTGCCGTTGCTGCCGCCGGCGCGGTAGCCGGAGGCCACGCGCAGGTAGGCCATCAGCTCGTCGTTGAAGCGGTAGCGCGGCGAGAACAGGTAGGTGGTGGCGCTGTCCTTGTTGCTGTCGAAGCTCTGGTTCGGATCCTGCAGCAGGCCGCCGGTGTCGCTGTTCTCGCGCAGGCTGTTGCGCGCGTAGCGGGCGCCGAACTGGATGTCGAACTGCGGGGTGAAGTGGTAGGTGGCATCGGCGTACACGGCCTTTTCGCGGTAGCTGCTGTCGCCCAGCGAGACCAGCAGCGGGAAGTCGCGATAGATGGTGCCGCTGGTCTTGTCGGCGATGTAGAAGTTCTGCGTGCTCTTGGCTTCCTCGTCGCTGTAGAACGCGCCGGCCTGCCAGTCCAGCGCGCGTTCGCCCTGCGAGACCAGCCGCACTTCCTGGGTGGTGCGGTCGGTGTTGTAGCGGTTGTCGATCAGCGAGCTGGGGTTGTCGCTGTCCAGGCCGAAGAGGCCGGCGAACACCGGCGCGAGCCGGCCGATGCTGGTGTAGCCCACGTCCTGATAGGCGCGGCTGCGGTGCTGGGCGTAGCCGCTGATGCTGTCCAGCGTGGCCCAGCCCAGGTCCCAGCTGACCTTGGTGGTGTAGAAGCGCACCTGGCCCTTGAAGGTATCGCCGCCGCGGATGCGGTCGTGGCTGTACTGGCCGAACAGCGGATGCAGCTCGGGATCGGTGTCGACCACCGAGCTGGAGCCGGTCTCGGTGTCCTGGAACAGCGCCGAGGAGCGCACCGTCACCGTGTCGGTGACGTTCCACAGCGCCGAGACGCGGCCGCCGCGCACCTGGCTGTCGTTCTCGTCGCCGCCGTTGGTGTTGTGGATGAAGTCCGGGTCCTGGCGCTGGAACACGCTGAGCCGCAGCGCGAAGCGCTCGGAGAACGGCAGGTTCACCGAGGTGCGCGCGTTGTAGCCGGAGCCGCCGTGCGCGGCGCTGGAGCCGCCGGCCTCGACGTGGCCGAAGGTCGCGCCGGTGTCGGCATCGGCCATCACGTACTTGATCAGCCCGCCCATGCTGCTGGCGCCGTACAGCGTGCCCTGCGGGCCGCGCAGCACTTCGATCTGCTGCAGGTCGGACGGATCCAGGTCGGGAATCGCGCCGGTGCTGAGCGCCGAACCGTACGGCACGTCGTCGATGACGATGCCCGAGGTCGGGCGGCTGCCGAGGCCGGAGTCGGTGGCGATGCCGCGCAGCACGATGTTGCTGCTCATCGGCGACTGGATGTAGGACAGGCCGGGCAACTGGGCGAAGTAGTCGGCCAGCTTGTAGTTGCCTTCGCTGCTCATCTTCTCGGTGTTGAGCACCTGCACCGACATCGGCACGTCCTGCAGGCGCTCGCTGCGCTTCTGCGCGGTCACGGTGATGGTGTCCAGCTGCTTGGCGGCGGTGGCGCCGTCGTCCTGCTGGGCGAGGGCGATGGACGGCAACAGCAACAACGCGCTGGCCGGGCAGCACAGCACGCGCGAAATGACCTGGGAAAGACGGTTGCGGGCAACGGATGACATGGGCGGGACTCGCTGGCTGGCGTGGGCGGGGTGGGGTGGGTGGAGCGCGAACGGCGGGTGCTGCGGGAAGTGCGAACTGTCACCAGGTGCGGCGGACCATCTGGCGGATGTCCTGGGCGAGGTCGGCGGCGCTGCGCTCGACCGTGTACATCATGTGTCCGCCCTCGTAGTAGCGGGTGCGCACCTGGTCCATCGGCAAGCCGGACTGCGCGGCGAGATAGTCCATCGCGCCGATCGTGGTCTGGCTGTCGTAGTAGCCGTTGCCGACCAGCAGCCGGCAGCGCGGGTTGGAGACCAGCAGTTCGCGCAGCTGCCCGACCCACGGGTAGTCGCCGAACGGCGACTTGTTCGCGTCCCAGTCCCAGGCGTTGAAATCGCCGGAGGTCGGCAGCGCGGTGGAGTAGCGGCCGGCCTGCGCGGGTACCTTCAGTACCTGCCGGTAATAGCGTTCGGCCACGGCGTTGTAGTCGGGCATGCTGCGCGAGTTGCCCTGCGCATCGAGCAGGTAGCGGCCGTCGCTGGCCGACAGGATCTGCCCGGAGAACAGCTGCCGCGCGTAGGCGACCTTGGAGACCTTCAGGTCGGCCTTCAGCCAGGCCTGCGCCGGCAGGCCGGTGAAACCCTGCAGCGCCTGCGCCACCTCCTCGCGTTGCTGCGCGCTGGCGCGGTTGCCGAGGAACAGCGTGGTCAGATAACGGTCGCGGCCGTAGGCGGAGGCGTCGTCGACGAATTGCGCCAGGCTGCGGCCCTTGCGATCGACCTTGCCGTGGTACCAGCCGAGCGCGGCCAGGGTCGGCAGCGATACGGCGTAGCTGACGATGTTGTCGCGCCGCTGCGCGTATTCGAGGATGTTGGCGGCCTGGCCGAGCAGGACGATGCCGTCCACCGCGATGCCGGCAGCCTTCAGTTGCGTGGCCGCTTCCGGTGCGCGCAAGGTGCCGTAGCTCTCGCCCAGCAGGTACACCGGCGAGCCGCGGCGGCCGTGCCGGTCCAGCCACGCCGCCACCAGCTGCGCGAGCTGGCGCGCATCGGCGCGGGTGGAGAACTGGCTGGCCGGCGCCACGCCGTCGGCGACGCGGCTGTAGCCGGTGCTGGCCGGATCGAAGATGACGATGTCGGCTGCGTCCAGCGGCGAGTAGCGGTTGTCCACCAGCTTGAAGCCGGCGGCGTTGGCGTGCAGGTCGTCGGGCACGGCCAGCCGCTGCGGGCCGAGCAGGCCGAAATGCAGCGGCGTGCTGGCGGCGATCGGGCCGCCGTTGAAGGCGAAGATCAGCGGGCGGGCGCTGTCGGCGGACGTGGCGACGTAGGCGGTGGCGACCAGCCGCGCGGCCGGGCGCCCGTCGGCGCCACTGGTGGCGTAGGTCTCCACCGTCGCGGCGTAGTCGATGCGCTGGCCGTTGAACACGCCGCGGTGTTGCGTGGTCACCGGCGTCGGCAGCGTCACCTGGTCCAGCGTGGCCGGATCGACGAAGCCCAGCTCCGCGGCGTGCATGCTGCCGGCGGGCAATGCCGTCGCCAGGGCCAGTGCCAGCAGCGGCTGCAACAATCGGGTCTTCGGCGGCACGGGGCCGGGACGTGCGGTCGTGGAGCGCATGGGCTAGTCCGTGCTGGGAAGAGAGGAAGCGGCGGCGAGGAAGGCCTCGAATGCGCGGCGGCCCTGGGCACGGCTGGCGCGTTCGGAGTACCACATGTGCCCGCCCTGCAGGCACAGGGTGGTCACCCGCACGGCGTAGCGCGGGCCGGCGGCGCGGGCGGTCTCCACCGAGCTTTCGCAGGGCCAGCCGTCGTAGCGGCCGCGCAGGCTCAGCACGCGCAGCTGCGGGTCCTGGTCCATCGCCTTGCGCAGCGGCGCATCGGCGCCTTCGGGAACCTTCTGCGAGAAATCCCACAGTTGCGCCATCCAGTCGTCCGGCATGCCGGTCTTCGGGTCGGTGTAGCGCGGCGATGGATGGAAGGCGTTGCCGAACGGGCCGCGATACAGCAGGTCGCTCTCGAAGCCGAGCTGCTGGCGCAGATAGCGGTTGAACACGCGCGAGGTGCCGTTCATCAGGCCGGCCATCGGCTTCAGGCTCGGGTCGATCCCCGGCATCCAGGGAACGTCCTTGGCGCGACGCGGCGCGGTCATGCGCAGGTCGTAGCGGCCCAGTTCCAGGCCCTGCGCGGCCAGCAGGCGATCGGCGAAATCGGCGGTGGAAATAGTCAGTTGCTTGGCATCGATGTCCTGCTCGCGCAGGCCGCTGAAGCGCGCCAGCCCGGCCAGGATCCGGCGCCGCGATTGCGGCGTCTGCGTCGCGGGGGAGGCCAGGAACGGCAGGTAGTCCTGCTGCATCCACGCCTGCGCTTGGGCCACCGCCGCCGTTTCGTCGAGTGCTTGCAGCGCCGCGTCCAGGCGCCGGTGGTAGTGCGCCGCGGCGGTGAACTGCGGCAGGTTCAACGCGTCTTCCGGGTACGCCGCCGGCGGCGTGCCCAGGTCGAAGTCGTAGGACACCAGCACCACGCCGCGCACCGGCATGCCGCGCCGCTGCAGCGCCGCGGCGACCAGCATCGCGCGGGTCACGCCGTAGCTTTCGCCGGCCAGGTACAGCGGGCGGTCCCAGGCGTCGTGGCGGGTCAGGTAGACCCGGATCGCTTCGGCGATGGTTTCCGCATCGCCATGCGCGGTGTACAGCGTCGGCAGGTCCTTGGCCTCGACCGCGCGGCTGTAGCCGGTGCCCAGCGGATCGACGAACACCAGATCGCTGGCGCCCAGCCAGCTGTCGGCGTTGTCGACCAGCGGCCGCTCGCTCTGCGCCACGATCCAGTCCGGCAGGCGATCGGCGGTGTCCAGACGGCGCGGGCCGACACCCAGGTGCAGTTGCGCCGAGTTGGAGCCGGGGCCGCCGTTCCACAGGAAGGTCAGCGGCCGCGCGGCGCCGGCATTGGCCGCGGCGCTGTAGCCGACGAAGAACACCGACGCCATCAGCCGCCCGGTCGGATCGTCGTGGATCGGCAGCAGCCCGGCCTCGGCGGCGTAGCGGAGCGTGCCATGGCCTGCGACGGCGACGCTGCCGGCCGAATGCACCTGCACGTCGGCATGCACCGGCGCCGCCGCCGGCGCGCCGGCGACGGCGGCCAACCACAGCGCCGCCGCGGCCCCGAACGGGCGCAGCCAGGCAGTGGCGCGACAGCACGATCTGGCGGACGGCATGGACGTCGGCATGGCAGTTCGGTTTTCCCCTGGTGACGCGTGGTTGGGCGCCCGATGCATGGGCGGCGGCGGCCCCCCTGGCCGCGGCGCGATGTCGCTTCAACAGTTTGTTGATATAGAAAAATAATTTGTATGTCAAGGCCGCGTCACGATCCTGTGCGCCGGTCTGCGTCGATGCGCCGCTGTCTCGACGCCCGCGGGCGCAGCCGGCAAGATGGCCGGTGCGCATTCGCCAGGCTTTCCTCGGACGGACGATTCAATGGCAACAGCGAAAAAGGGCGCGGCGCCCGCCGCCAAGCGCAAGCGCGGCCAGGCGGCACCTGCGCAAGGACTGGGGGCGGGGGTGCAGGTGCGCGACCTGTTCGCGCTGCTCGAGCCGGTGGTGACCCTGCTCGGCGCGGTGATCGGCGAGAACATCGAGGTGGTGCTGCACGACCTGTCCGCGCCCGATGCGTCGGTGCGGGCGATCGCCAACGGCCATGTGTCCGGGCGCAATCTCGGCGACCCGATCCTCAGCGGCCCGCGCGAGGACGCCGGCTTCAGCGAGCTCTACCGCGACGTCGAGGGCACCGGCGCGATCAGCTGGTCGATCGTCGACGAGTACCAGACCACCAATGCCGCCGGCCGCCACCTGCGCTCGGCGACCTTGCTGTTCCGCGACGGCGCCGGCCAGCCGGTGGCCGCGCTGTGCCTCAATGCCGACATGACCGTGTTCGAGATGGCCCACGGCTGGCTGGAACAGATGCTGCACCGCAAGCCCAAGCCGCCGCGCAGCGAGGCGCCGGCCGGCGAGGTCGGCCTGGAGGCGATGATGCAGGAGATCATCGACGATGCGGTCAAGCGCTTCATGAAGCCGCCGGCGCTGATGAACAAGGAAGAGAAGATGTACGCGGTGGAGGCGATGATGCATCGCGGCCTGTTCCTGATCCGCAACAGCGTGGAGCAGGTGGCGGCGGCCCTGGGGGTCAGCCGCTTCACCATCTACAACTACATCGAGCAGATCAAGCAGAAGAAGGCGGCGGCGCGGTAGCGCAGGGGCCTGTCGGCCCCCTGCCGCGCGCGATGTCGCCGCTCGCCAGGGGCGTGTCGTCCGGCTGTTGCGCAGGTCCCGTCGACAGCGGCCCGCCTCTCCGTTACATCCCAATGACGGCGAGCCAGGGGCGTGTTCCGCGCGCGGCAGGCCGGCTGCGGCGATCCGTCGCACGCAGGTGCGGCAATGTGTCGCACACAAAAACACGCCCGTGCGCACGCTCGGCCTTGTCAATGGCTTTCGGAGATGCCGCACGGCAGCATAAAATGCGTGGTCGATCGCGCATGCCGGCCAGGATGCCGCAGGAAACGTGGAAAGGCCCGTCTGCGCCGCCCCCCGTTCGCCACTGCGCGGTCCGCATCCCCTACGCAATTGGATCGTTCGATGATTCCGTTGAAACAACTCCGGCGCTCGCTGCGCTCCGGTCTGTTGCTCCTGCCCGCGTTGCTGCTGGCCGGGTGCGACTCGGCCATCCTCAACCCCAAGGGACAGATCGGCCACGACGAAAAGACGTTGCTGATCACCTCGGTGGTGCTGATGCTGCTGGTGGTGATCCCGGTCATCGTGATGACCCTGGCCTTCGCCTGGCGCTATCGCGCGTCCAACACCAAGGCCCGCTACGAGCCGAATTGGTCGCACTCCACCGCGATCGAGGTGGTGGTGTGGTCGATCCCGTGCATGATCATCCTGGTGCTGGCGGTGCTGACCTGGCGCTCCTCGCACGCGCTGGACCCGTACAAGCCGCTGGAGTCGGACGTCAAGCCGATCACCATCGAGGCGGTGGCGCTGGACTGGAAGTGGATGTTCATCTATCCGGAGCAGGGCATCGCCACGGTCAACGAGATCGCGTTCCCGGTGGATACGCCGCTGAACTTCAAGATCACCTCCGACACGGTGATGAACTCGTTCTTCATCCCGCACCTGGGCACGCAGATCTACGCGATGGCCGGCATGGAGACCAAGCTGCACCTGATCGCCAACGAGCCGGGCGACTACTTCGGCCTGTCGGCGAACTACAGCGGCCATGGCTTCTCGAAGATGGCCTTCACCGCGCACGCCACCGACCAGGCCGGCTTCGATGCCTGGGTGGCCAAGGTCAAGGCCGCGCCGAAGGCGCTGGACCAGGCCGAGTTCCAGGTCCTGGCGGCGAACCGCAACGACAAGGCGCAGTACCCGGTGACCTACTACTCGTCGGTGCAGGACGGCATGTTCAAGTCGTTGGTCGACAAATACATGATGGGCAAGGGCCACCACATGCAAGGCCACGACGACCATCCGGCATCGGCTGCTGAGCCGGTCGCCATGTGCACTTCTGGAGACAAGTGATGCTAGGCAAACTCACGCTCGAGGCGATTCCGTACCACGAGCCGATCGTCATGGGCGCGCTGGCCGGCGCCGGCCTGATCGGCCTGCTGATCATGGCGGCGATCACCAAGTACAAGAAGTGGGGCTACCTGTGGCACGAGTGGCTGACCTCGGTCGACCACAAGCGCATCGGCGTGATGTACATCGTCGTGGCGCTGGTGATGCTGCTGCGCGGCTTCGCCGACGCGGCGATGATGCGCACCCAGCAGGCCATCGCGCACGGCGGCAGCGAGGGCATCCTGCCGCCGCACCACTACGACCAGATCTTCACCGCGCACGGCGTGATCATGATCTTCTTCATGGCCATGCCGTTCATGACCGGCCTGCTGAACCTGATCGTGCCGCTGCAGATCGGCGCGCGCGACGTGGCGTTCCCGTTCCTGAACTCGCTGAGCTTCTGGCTGTTCGTGGCCGGCGCGGCGCTGATCAACATCTCGCTGGGCGTGGGCGAGTTCGCGCAGACCGGCTGGCTGGCGTATCCGCCGTTGTCGGGGCTCGAATACAGTCCCGGGGTGGGCGTCGACTACTACATCTGGGCGCTACAGATATCCGGCCTGGGCACCTTGCTGACCGGCATCAACTTCTTCGTGACGATCATGCGCATGCGCACGCCGGGCATGACCCTGATGCGCATGCCGATCTTCACCTGGACCGCGCTGATCACCAACATCCTGATCATCGCCGCGTTCCCGATCCTGACCGTGGCGCTGGCGCTGCTGGGCGCCGACCGCTACCTGGGCACGCACTTCTTCACCAACGACGGTGGCGGCAACGCCATGATGTACGTCAACCTGATCTGGATCTGGGGCCATCCGGAGGTCTACATCCTGATCCTGCCGGCGTTCGGCATCTTCTCCGAGCTGATCGCCACGTACAGCCGCAAGCGCCTGTTCGGCTACACCTCGATGGTCTACGCCACCTCGTGCATCGGCGTGCTGTCGTTCATCGTGTGGCTGCACCACTTCTTCACCATGGGCTCGGGCGCCAACGTCAACGCGTTCTTCGGCATCACCACGATGATCATCTCCATCCCCACCGGGGTGAAGATCTTCAACTGGCTGTTCACCATGTTCCGCGGCCGCGTGCACATGACCTCGCCGGTGCTGTGGACGATCGGCTTCATCATCACCTTCACCATCGGCGGCATGACCGGGGTGATGCTGGCGATCCCGGCGGTGGACTTCGTGCTGCATAACAGCCTGTTCCTGATCGCGCACTTCCACAACGTGATCATCGGCGGCGTGGTGTTCGGCTACCTGGCCGGTCTGACCTACTGGTTCCCGAAGGCGTTCGGCTTCAAGCTCAACGAGACGCTGGGCAAGGCCTCGTTCTGGTGCTGGATCATCGGCTTCTTCGTCGCCTTCATGCCGCTGTACGTGCTCGGCTTCATGGGCATGACCCGGCGCATGAACAGCTACAACCACCCGGAGTGGGCGCCGTGGCTGATGGTGGCCGCGGTGGGTGCGGCGATCATCGGCATCGGCATCTTCCTGAACCTGGTGCAGATCGGCTACAGCATCTGGAAGCGCAAGGACAACCTGGACCTGACCGGCGACCCGTGGGACGGCCGTACGCTGGAGTGGGCCACGTCCTCGCCGCCGCCGTTCTACAACTTCGCCGTGCTGCCGCACGTCGACGACCGCGACCAGTTCTGGGAAGACAAGCTCAAGGGCAAGGGCTGGCCGCGTCCGGCCAAGTACGAAGCGATCCACATGCCGCGCAACACCGCGGCCGGGTTCTGGATCGGCGCGTTCAGCGTGGTCCTGGGTTTCGGCCTGATCTGGCACATCTGGTGGATGGCGATCATCGGCCTGGTCGGCATGATCGGCAGCTTCATCGCGCGTTCGTTCGACGACGACGTCGACTACTGGGTCCCGGCGGAGGAAGTGGAGCGCATCGAGAACGCGCGTTTCGCCCTGCTGGAGCAGCAACAGGCGGCGCATGCCGCAAAGGCGGTCTGAACCATGTCCACCACGACCATTGAGAACCACGCCGTCCACGCGGACGGCCACGACGACCACGCGCACCACGACAGCGGCGGCAACACCGTGTTCGGGTTCTGGGTCTACCTGATGAGCGACTGCCTCATCTTCGCCGGCCTGTTCGCGACCTACGCGGTGCTGGCCGGCGCGACGGTGGACGGCCCGACCGCCAAGGAACTGTTCGACCTGAAGTTCGTGCTGGTGGAAACCTTCCTGCTGCTGTTCAGCAGCCTGAGCTTCGGCCTGGCGATGATCTCCGCGCACAAGCGCAACCTGGGCGGCCTGTACGGCTGGCTGGCGGTCACCGCCGCGCTCGGCCTGGGCTTCCTGGGCATGGAAATCTACGAGTTCCACCACCTGATCCACGAAGGTGCCGGTCCCGGCCGCAGCGCGTTCCTGTCCGCGTTCTTCACCCTGGTCGGCACCCACGGCCTGCACGTGGCCTCGGGCCTGCTGTGGATGGCGGTGCTGGTGATCCAGATCGCCAAGAACGGCCTGACCCCGCGCAACGCCACGCGCCTGGCGTGCCTGAGCCTGTTCTGGCACTTCCTGGACGTGATCTGGATCGGCGTGTTCACCATCGTCTACCTGCTGGGAGCGCTGTAATGGCCAACCACCATTCTTCCGACGCACACGCCGAGGCCTCGCACGGCGGCGGCCTGAAGTCGTACCTGATCGGCTTCGTGATGGCGGTGATCCTCACCGTGATCCCGTTCGGCATGGTCATGAGCGGCGCGTTCCCGAAGGGCGTGACCGTCATCGTCATCGCGGTGCTGGCCGCGGTGCAGATGCTGGTGCACCTGATCTACTTCCTGCACATGGACCGCTCCGCCGAGCAGCGCTCCAACGTGCACGTGGGCCTGTTCTCGCTGCTGATCATCGGCATCGTGGTGATCGGCTCGCTGTGGGTCATGCACAACCTCAACGTCAACATGATGCATTGAGGCAGGGCGCGGTCTGCCGCGCCCGAGAGAGAGGCCGCCTTCGGGCGGCCTTTTTCGTTTGCGCTCGCGATTGGCGCGGATGCCGCCGAGGTGGCAGATCGTCGTTGCCTGGTTTCTGGTGCCGCTGTCAGCCGTTGGAGCGGATCAAGGCGATGCAGATGGGCGCAAGGGTGAGTATCCCGCCAGTCTGACTTGCCGCGCGGGCCAGGATCCGGCCGCGTTGACAGGTTGGGTCGCTATTCGTAACATTTGAAGTTACATGAGTCGCATCCTGCGATGTCGCTCGATCCGCTCCACGTCCGAGGGCTTCATGCCGATGCTCCTGCTTTGCCACGCTGGCGTCGCCTGCGGCATGCGACCGCTGCCTCCTTTGCCGTTCCGCCTGAACGCAACGGACGCGGCAGTAGCACATCGCGCTGCGTTGTTCGGAGCACACCCATGATGCAGCACACGCCATCCCCGTTCGCCGACCCGGCTGCCGTCGCTTCCTATGCGGCGGACGCGCTGCGCAGGGTACCGGGCCTGGCCGACCTGCATCGCATGGCGACGCTGCTGCTCGACGAGTACGCGGCCGGCGCGGCCCACATCCTCGTGGTCGGCGCCGGCGGCGGGCTGGAACTGAAGGCCATGGCCGAGGCGCGGCCGCACTGGCGCTTCACCGGCGTCGATCCGGCGCCGCCCATGCTCGAGCTGGCGCGGCAGGCGGTCTTGCCTTTCGCCGGGCGCGTCGATCTGCGCGCAGGGACGATCGACCAGGCGCCGGCCGGCCCGTTCGACGGCGCGACCTGCCTGCTCACCCTGCATTTTCTCGATCGAAGCGAGCGGCTGCGCACGCTGCGGGAAATTCGCCGCCGTCTCGTCCCGGGCGCACGCATCGTGCTGGCGCAGCATGCGCCGCCCGGCGACGACCGTGCGCGCTGGATGGCGCGCTCGGCGGCCTTCGGCGATCGCACCGACGCGGGACCCGCCAAGGCGATGGCCACCGCCGCGATGCTGCTCGAACGCCTGCCGCTGCTGACGCCGGCCGAGGAGGAAGCGCTGCTGCGCGAAGCCGGCTTCGTGGATGTCGCCCTGTTCTATGCCGCCTTTTCGTTTCGCGGGTGGGTCGCGAACGTCCCGGCATGAAGAGTAGGTAAGCCGGCACACGGACGAAACTGCCGCCGGCCCCTGGCACGAGCAAACACTCGCGAAGGCCACCTGCGGGTGGCTTTCCTGTTGCGCACCTGCCCGCATTCGTTCGCGAGCCTGCGGCGCCGAGGCCGGCGTCGATCGCGCAACATCGATCATAGTCATAGGCTTCAGTTCGCTGGAGCGGGTGCGATGAACCGGGAGAGGATCTCGGCCGTCGCATCCCACAGTTGTCGCCGCGCAGCGTCGTTGTTCGCCGGTCCCCACGGAACCAGCGGGTGCGCATTCGCCGTCACGTAGGCGCCGGTCTGGCTGCCGAACACCGAGTCGACCGCAAGCCGCACGATGCCGTCGGCGCCGCGCTGCGGGTTGCCGATGTCCAGCCCCTGCAGCAGCCGGGCGAGGGGACGCGCGAAGCCCAGTTCCCGGCCGAGGCCGGTGACGTTGAAGCCGGGGCACAGGCAGTTGGCCGAAACCCCGCTGCCGCCGAGCCGGCGCGCCAGTTCCAGCGAAAACATGATGTCCAGCAGCTTGCTGCGGCCGTAGATCCGCGACGATCCGCGCGCGCTGAAAGGGGCGACATCGCGCAGGTCGTCTGCGATGGCCAGGCCTCCGCTTTGGCGCGAGGCTTGCGAGCCGACGGTGACGATGCGCGACGGAGCGGAACGGAGCAGCGTCGCCTGCAGGACATGGGTCAGCAGCCACGGGGCGAAGTAGTTGACCGCGATCATTTCCGCGTAGCCGTCCGTGCTGACGCGCTGTCGGAAGGCATGCAGGCCGGCGTTGTTGATCAGCACGTCGATGCGCGGATGCTGCCTGGCGATGGCCCGGCCGGTCGCGGCGACCGCCGAAAGGTCCGAAAAATCCACATAATGCACATCGATCCGCGTGGCCGGAGCGGCGACCAGGATGGCGGCGCGGGTCTGGTCCGCCTTGGTCTGGCTGCGCGCGGTGAGCACCAGGCGTGCCCCGCGGCGCGCCAGCGCCAGGGCCGCCAGCTGGCCGATGCCGTCGGTCGCGCCGGTGATGAGGATGGTGGGAGGAGTGGGCATGGCGCAGGCAGTGATTTAGTTGATATATATCAACTAAATCACGAATGCCGCGCGCTGTCCATGCGTACTTTGGAGACAGGCGGAGAACACATGGGCAGACGTCGTGCGGCACTTGTCGGGAAACTGGGTAGCGAACTGGGTGCCTTGCTGGCGGCGTCGCGCGCGGTCATGGCCGCGTCGGCCGCGCGTTTCCACCCCGATCTGCAGCCTGCCGCGTATCAGGTCGCCGCCGCGCTCGCGCGCCATGGCCCCAGCAAGACCGGGCACCTGGCCGAGACGCTCGGCATGGACAAGAGCGCCGTCAGCAGGCTGGCGAAGTCGCTGATCGAGCAGCGGTTGGTGGAGGCTGCGGCCGATCCCGACGACGGACGGGGAACCGTATACCGCCTGACCGATGCCGGCAGCCGGCGCCTGCAGGCCGCCGATGCGGTCAAGACCGAGGCCTTCCTCGCGCGCCTGGCGCATTGGGACGCCGCCGAACTGGCGCAGCTGGTCGGCCTGCTCAGGAAGTTCAATCGCCCTTGAAGCGCCGCCGAGCGCGCGCGAGGGAACCGCTGATTTGCCGCCGCGTGTCCGAGGCGGCGTCTGCGGGCGGCTCGGGATGGTCTGTGCCCTTGTCCGCAGCGCGTGATCCGCATGCGGAGGGATCGCCGGCTGCTGGCAGCACCGGCGTGGCGCTACGTGCTGCGGTAGCTGGCCGCTCCCGGCGCTGAAACATGCACCGCTTCTGCAGGGCGCGCAGGCATCGGCGCGCCCGGCGCCGGAGCATGACCAATGGCATAGAGCGCTGCGGCGTGGTGGGCATAGCATCGACGTTTGCTCGCTCGCCGTATCCCCCACTGGAGACCCCATGAACAAGTCCACCGCCTGGATGGCGCCGTTGTTGCTGGTCGCCGCCTTCCAGGCCACGGCACAGACCGCGCCGCCGCAGGACGTGCCGTTCGCCGGCACGCTGAAGATCGATGTCGACGCGACCGACCTGGCGCGCCGCATCTTCCGCGTGCGCACCACGATCCCGGCCACGCCCGGGCCGATGACCCTGCTGTATCCGCAGTGGATTCCCGGCAACCATTCGCCGACCGGGCCGATCGACAAGCTGGCCGGGCTGGTGGTCAAGGCCAACGGCCAGGTGCTGCCGTGGACGCGCGACCAGTTCGACGTGTTCGCGTTCAAGGTCGAGGTGCCGCAAGGCGCGAGCGAGATCGTCGCCGAGTACCAGTTCCTGTCCTCGCAGGGCGACGGCCAGGGCCGGGTGATGATGACCCCAGAGATGCTCAACCTGCAGTGGAACACCGCCGCGCTGTATCCGGCCGGCTACTACGCGCGCAACATCAAGGCCCAGGCCAGCGTGACCTTGCCGCCGGGCTGGAGCTACGCCACCGCGCTGGAGACCGCCGGCCGGGTCGGCGACACGGTGACGTTCAAGCCGATCGATTTCGACGACCTGGTCGATTCGCCGATGTTCGCGGGCAAGTACTACAAGCGCGTCGCGCTGGATGCCGGCGGCAAGGCGCCGGTGTATTTGAACGTGTTCGCCGACGAGGCCAAGTCGCTGGAGGCCAAGCCCGAGCAGATCAAGGCGCATGCGGCGCTGGTGCAGCAGATGGACAAGCTGTACGGCGCGCGCCATTTCGACCACTACGAGTTCCTGCTGGCGTTGACCGAGAAGCTCGGCGGCATCGGCCTGGAGCATCACCGTTCCAGCGAGAACAGCGGCCCGCCCAACTACTTCACCGAGTGGGACAAGAGCTGGGCGGGACGCGACCTGCTCGCGCACGAGTTCAATCATTCCTGGAACGGCAAGTACCGCCGCGGCGCCGACCTGGCCACGCCGAGCTTCAACGTGCCGATGGGCGACAGCCTGCTGTGGCTGTACGAAGGCCAGACCCAGTTCTTCGGCGAAGTGCTGGCCGCGCGTTCGGGTCTGTGGACCCAGGTACAGGCGCGCGACATGCTCGCCGAGGTCGCCGCGACCTACCAGCGCGGCCGCCCCGGCATGGTCTGGCGCACGCTGCAGGACACCACCAACGATCCGACCATGTCGATGCGCCGGCCGCGGGCCTACCGCAGCTACCAGATGAGCGAGGACTACTATTCCGGCGGGCAGATGCTGTGGCTGGAGACCGATGCCAAGCTGCGCGAGCTCAGCGGCAACAAGCGTTCGATCGACGACTTCGCCAAGGCCTTCTTCGGCATGCACGACGGCGCCTGGGACGTGAATCCCTACACCTTCGACGACATCGTCGCCACGCTCGACGGCGTCGCCAAGTACGACTGGGCGAGCTTCCTGCGCAGCCGCGTCGACGGCCACGGGCCGCTGGTCGGCGGCATCGAGGCCAGCGGCTGGAAGCTGGTCTACAGCGACCAGCCGAACGAGGCGATCAAGGCCTACGAGGCGACCAAGAAGGGCGTCGGCCTGACCTATTCGCTGGGCCTGAGCCTGGACGACAAGGGCGCGGTGCAGGACGTGCTGTGGGACGGCGCGGCGTTCGCCGCCGGCATCATCGCCGGCAACAGCATCGTCGCGGTCAACGGTCGCGAATACAGCGCCGACGTCATCAAGGACGCGATCACCGCGGCGAAGGGCGGCACCGCGCCGATCGAACTGCTGGTCAAGCGCGGCAACCGCTACGACACGCTGCGCATCGACTACCACGGCGGCCTGCAGTATCCGCACCTGGAGCGCATCGCCGGCAAGCCGGACCAGCTGAGCGAGCTGTACAAGGCGCGTTGAGCCGTCGTGGCTGCAGCGGCTGCGCGCGATCGCAACGCGCAGCCGCCGCTCAAACGTGGCGAGAAAAAAAGCGCTGATGTGCGCGCACTGCTTTTTTTGTAGGAGCGGCTTCAGCCGCGACAGGCACTATCGGTAACGCACGTCGCGGCTGAAGCCGCTCCTACAGGGGGCGCGAACGGTCCAGTATTCGGGAAGCCCGCTAGCGGCAATGCACATCCGACACGGCGATGCCGGTCTGGCCCTTGTAGTCGATGTAGCCGATCGACTGCACGCATTTGTTGCGGCCATCGATGCGCACCGGGCCGGCCTGATAGGAGTACGTGTCGTCGTCGCGGGCCCACCACGGAGCCCATTGCCACACGCCGCAGTTGTTCTTGTTGGGCTTGCAGACGTAGACCTCCACGCTGGTGGTCAGGGCCTTGCCCCAGGTCGGGCCGGCGTGCGCGAACACCGCGCAGTTCTTGCCGTTGCCGCTGTTGTAGTACAGCTGCAACTCGCCGACTTTCTCGCCGCCGATGCGGACTGGCTTGTGATCGATGAGATTGCCGCCGCACCCGTCCGCACGCGCGGCGCCCGCGTAGCAGAGCGCGAGCAAGGTGAACAGCATCAGAGTGGGATATCGCATGGGTGGCCTCGTCCGTTGGGGTAGGTGCGATGCAGCGCTCACGGTACGCGAGCGAAGCGGAGCGGCAGTGCCTTGCGCCGATGCCGACACGATCCAGTGACGTCACCACCGATCCAGGGCCGATGCTAAAGCGGTGGGTTCAGCGTCGCGTGAAAGAGCGCTATCGACGCAACGGTTGCCGAGGACATGCGGATCGCGGTGCGGGGCAGGGCATCCTGGGGCGCGTCCGATGCGATTTCTGCGCCGATCGATAAGGCCGATGCCGCCTGCGCCCTTGCAGCCGGTGCCGCGAGGCGTCAGGCGCGCTGCGCCGGACGCGCGGGCGCGCCGCATTCGCCGCCTTCGCAGGCCGGGTGTCGTTGCGGCATCGGGATGCCAAGCCGCGTCGGCATCAAAAGCGGGCTTGGCCTGCCGCTGTGCGCGCGTCGCTGCGGGCAATGTTGGCCGCAGCCGCACCCTGTCGCGCAACCTGAGACCGCCAGCCACTATGCTGGCGCATCCTGGCAAGCGGAAACAGCGAGATGGCGAAGGCGAGAACGGCCTATGTGTGCGGCGACTGCGGCGCCGAATACACCAAGTGGCAAGGCCAGTGCACCGAGTGCGGGGCATGGAATTCGCTGAGCGAGATCGTGCTGGAAAGCGCGTCGGCGGCCAAGGCGCCGGCCGCGGCGCGGCGCAGCGGCTGGGCCGGCAAGGCCGAGACGCCGAAGATCACCGCGCTCAAGGACGTGGAGCATCGCGACCAGGCGCGCGTGTCCACCGGCATCGGCGAGTTCGACCGGGTGCTCGGCGGCGGCCTGGTCGAAGGCGCGGTGGTGCTGATCGGCGGCGACCCGGGCATCGGCAAGTCGACCCTGCTGCTGCAGGCGCTGGCGAAGATGGCCGGCACGCTGCCGGTGCTGTACGTGACCGGCGAGGAATCGCTGGCCCAGGTCGCCGGCCGCGCGGTGCGACTGGACCTGCCGCTGGAGGGCCTCAACGCGCTGGCCGAGACCGGCATCGAGCAGATCCTGCAGCACGCCAGCGCGGCGCGGCCCAAGCTAATCGTGGCCGATTCGGTGCAGACCCTGTGGACCGAGTCGCTGACCGCCGCGCCCGGCTCGGTGAGTCAGGTGCGCGAGAGCGCGGCGCGGCTGGTGCGCTACGCCAAGGAGACCGGTACCGCGGTGTTCCTGGTCGGCCACGTGACCAAGGAAGGCGGCATCGCCGGCCCGCGCGTGCTCGAGCACATGGTCGATGCGGTGCTGTATTTCGAAGGCGAGAGCGGCAGCCGCTTCCGCCTGCTGCGCGCGTTCAAGAACCGCTTCGGCGCGGTCAACGAACTGGGCGTGTTCGCGATGGGCGAGAAGGGGCTGAAGGAAGTGTCCAATCCGTCGGCGATCTTCCTGTCCGGCAGCAGCGCCAACCAGCCCGGCAGCTGCGTGATGGTCACGCGCGAGGGCACGCGGCCGCTGATGGTGGAGGTGCAGGCGCTGGTCGATGCTTCGCCGCTGTCCAATCCGCGGCGGGTGGCGGTGGGCCTGGAGCAGAACCGGCTGGCGATGCTGCTGGCGGTGCTGCACCGGCACGGCGGCATCGTGGTCGGCGACCAGGACGTGTTCGTCAACGTGGTCGGTGGCATCCGCGTGCAGGAGACCGCGGCCGACCTGCCGGTGCTGCTGGCGGTGCTGTCCTCGCTGCGCGACCGGCCGCTGGCGGAGAAGACCATCGCCTTCGGCGAGGTCGGCCTGTCCGGCGAGATCCGGCCGGTGCCCAACGGCGAGGACCGGCTGCGCGAGGCGGCCACGCATGGCTTCAAGCGCGCCATCGTGCCCAAGGCCAATGCGCCCAAGACCGGCGTGGTCAAGGGCATGGAAGTGATCGCGGTGGAGCGCCTGGCGCAGGCGCTGGAGGCGGCGAGCGCATAACCGCTCCACGACCGCCGGCAGGTGTGCATGTAAGCGTTTCCATGCGGCGGCGTTTATGCCACCATGCCGCCCGCTGCAGTGAGGCAGCGGTTCAAGAAAAAAGGGAAACACAATGGAATGGATGTTGATGCCGCTCAAGCGCTACGCGGATTTTTCCGGGCGTTCGCGGCGCAAGGAGTACTGGATGTTCACGCTGTTGAACATCGTGGTGATCACCGTGCTGATGGTGTTGATGGGTGTCGGCGGCGGCGTCGGCGGCCAGAACGGCACCGGGACGCTGTCGCTGGTGGCGGTCGTGCTGCTGGGCCTGTACTCGCTGGCGGTGCTGGTGCCGTCGATCGCGGTGCAGGTGCGCCGCTTCCACGACCAGGGCAAGTCCGGCTGGTATGTGCTGCTGGGCCTGATTCCCTGGCTCGGTGGCGTCGTGATCCTGGTCTTCATGTTCATGGAAGGCACCAGGGGCGCCAACGCCTACGGTCCGGATCCGAAGCAGGTCTGAGGCGCGATCCGAATGTGCAGCAGCCGGGCCCCGTGCCCGGCTGCTGCCGACGCATCGGCGCGCAAGCTGGCGCCGTGCAGGGGCCAGGCAACCCGGATGGCCTAGACGGCGCTCCTTGCATGAGCGCCGTTTTTGCGCCTGCGCGCGGAAATGCAGGGCTTTTGCGGCTTGCTAACTGGCGCATCGCGGAAAGCTTCAATCCCGACGCTGCCCGAGCCGTTGAGCTCGCCGCTTCGTTCGTCGCGACCGAAGTCGCTCCCACAGGGGGCTGGCGGCGAGTTGGCTGAGTGCACTGCGGGGGATTTCGGTCTCGCACTTGTCCGAAGCCGTTGAGCTCACCGCTTCGCTCGTCGCGACTGAAGTCGCTCCCACAGTGGGCTTGCGGCGAGCTGGCTGGGTGCACTGCGGGGGGATTTCGGTCTCGCACTTGTCCGAAGCCGTTGAGTTCACCACTTCGCTCGTCGCGACTGAAGTCGTTCCCACAGTGGGCTTGCGGCGAGCTGGCTGGGTGCACTGTGGGAAGGACTCAGTCCCGACGCTGCCCGAGCCGTGGAGCTCACCGCTTCGTTCGTCGCGACTGAAGTCGCTCCCACAGGGGGCTTGCGGCGAGTTGGCTGGGTGCATTGTGGGAGGGACTTCAGTCCCGACGCTGTCCGAAGCCGTTGAATTCACCACTTCGTTCGTCGCGACTGAAGTCGTTCCCACAGTGGGCTTGCGGCGAGCTGGCTGGGTGCATTGTGGGAGGGACTTCAGTCCCGACGCTGTCCGAGGCCGTTGAGCTCACCGCTTCGTTCGTCGCGACTGAAGTCGCTCCTACAGGGAGGTTTTGCAGCGGCGCTTGGTGGTTTGCCGAGTGGAAGACGCTCAGTGCGAGTCGCGCGCCACGTCGGCGCCGCTGCCGCCGACCAGGAAATCCAGGTCCGCGCCCAGGTGCGCCTGCTGCACGTGTTCCACGTACAGCTTGCTCCAGCCGCGCAGCGGGGTCGGCAGCGGGGTCCATTCGCTGCGCCGGCGCAGCAGTTCCTCGTCGCTGACCTCCAGGTGCAGCGAGCGCCCGGGCACGTCCAGTTCGATGATGTCGCCGTCGCGCACCAGCGCCAGGGTGCCGCCGGTGGCGGCCTCGGGCGAGGCGTGCAGGACCACGGTGCCGTAGGCGGTGCCGCTCATGCGCGCATCGGAGATGCGCACCATGTCGGTGACGCCGGCGCGCAGCAGTTTCGGCGGCAGCGGCATGTTGCCGACCTCGGCCATGCCCGGGTAGCCGCGCGGACCGCAGTTCTTCAGCACCATGATGCAGTCGGCGTCGATGTCCAGGGCTTCGTCGTCGATGCGCGCCTTCATGTCCTCGATGCTTTCGAACACCACCGCGCGGCCGCGATGCCGCAGCAGGTGCGGCGAGGCGGCGGACGGCTTGATCACCGCGCCGTCCGGCGCCAGGTTGCCGCGCAGCACGGCGATGCCGGCTTGCTCGCGGAACGGCGTGTCCAGCGCGTGGATCACCTCGCGGTTCCAGCACGGCGCATCGGCCACGTTCTCGCCGAGGGTGCGGCCATTGACGGTGAGGGCGTCCAGGTTCAGCTCCTCGCCGAGTTCGCGCATCACCGCCGGCAGTCCGCCGGCGTAGTAGAAGTCTTCCATCAGGTACTGGCCGGACGGTTTCAGGTTGACCAGGCACGGCAGCCGCGAGCCCAGTTGGTCCCAGTCGTCCAGGCTCAGTTGCACGCCCAGGCGCCCGGCGATGGCGAGCAGGTGGATCACCGCGTTGGTGGAGCCGCCGATCGCCGCGTTGACCTTGATCGCGTTCTCGAACGCGTGCCGGGTCAGCACCTGCGACATGCGCAGGTCTTCCTCGACCATCTGCACGATGCGCCGGCCGCTGAGCCGCGCCAGCCGCGCGCGGCGCGCATCGACGGCCGGAATCGCGGCGTTCTCCGGCAGCGAGATGCCCAGCGCCTCGACCATGCTGGCCATCGTCGAGGCGGTGCCCATGGTCATGCAGCTGCCCTTGGAGCGCTGCATGCAGGCCTCGGCCTCGACGAACTCGTCCTGGCTCAAGGTACCGGCGCGGACCATCTCCGACATCTGGATCACGCCGGTGCCCGAGCCCAGCGGCTGCCCGCGCCAGTTGCCCGACAGCGATGGGCCGCCGGACAGGCCGATGGTCGGCAGGTCCACGCTGGCCGCGCCCATCAGCAGCGACGGGGTGGTCTTGTCGCAGCCCATCAGCAGCACCACGCCGTCCAGCGGATTGGCGCGGATCGACTCCTCCACGTCCATGCTGGCCAGATTGCGGAACAGCATCGCGGTAGGCAGCATCTGCGTCTCGCCCAGCGACATCACCGGGAATTCCAGCGGGAAGCCGCCGGCCTCGTAGACGCCGCGTTTGACGTGCTCGGCCAGTTCGCGCAGGTGGCCGTTGCACGGGGTCAGTTCCGACCAGGTGTTGCAGATGCCGATCACCGGGCGTCCGTCGAACATGTCGTGCGGGTGGCCCGCGCTCTTGAGCCAGCTGCGGTAGTAGAAACCCTGCTTGCCTTCGCGACCGAACCACGCCTGGCTGCGGCGGACCGGTTTGGTGGGTGAGCCCATGCTGGCGGAATCCTCGAGACCTGATCGGCCCGGAGCGGTGCCTGCGCGGCGTCGCCCGGGTGCTTTACGTCGGCGATGCTAGCGGGCATATTGATACATGAAAAATAACAAATATCTGACTATGGATATTTGTTTTCATATATCAAAATCTCATCCACCTAGAGCGAAACGGCATGGACAACACGGCAAGCGCGGCGGCTCCGAATACCGGCAACGCAACCTACGGCAGCCTGCACGGGCGCCGCGTCTTCATCACCGGCGGCGGGTCGGGCATCGGAGCGGCCCTGGTCGAGGCGTTCGCCGGGCAGGGCGCGCAGGTCGCTTTCGTCGACGTGGCGGCCGAGGCCAGCGCGGCGCTGGCCGAGCGCTTGGCCGCGGCCGGCCTGGCCAGGCCGTGGTGGCGCCGCTGCGACGTCACCGACGTGGCCGCGCTGCAGGCGGCGCTGGGCGAGGCCGCCGCCGAGCTGGGCGATTTCCACGTGCTGCTGAACAACGTCGGCAGCGACGACCGGCATGCGCTGGATGCGGTGACCCCTGAATACTGGGAGCGCTGCGTGGCGATCAACCAGCGCGCCGCGTTCTTCGCCATCCAGGCGGTGGTGCCGGGCATGAAGCGGCTTGGCGGCGGTGCGATCGTCAACCTCGGCTCCACCGGTTGGCAGAGCAAGACCGGCGGCTACCCGGTCTACGCCACCGCCAAGTCGTCGGTGAACGGGCTGACCCGCGGCCTGGCGCGCGAACTGGGCGCGGCGCGGATCCGGGTCAACGTGCTGACCCCGGGCTGGGTGATGACCGAACGCCAGGTCACGCTGTGGCTGGACGAGGCCGGTGAGCGCGAGCTGGCGCGCAACCAGTGCCTGCCGGACAAGGTGATGCCCGAGGACATCGCGCGCATGGCGCTGTTCCTGGCCTCGGACGAGGCGCGCGCGATCACGGCGCAGGAATTTGTGGTGGATGCGGGGTGGACGTGAGCGGCGGGTGCGGCGCTGATATGCAGGAGGGTTTGGGCGCCGATGCTTTGGCCGTGTGCGTGGCTCGCGGCTTCGCTCGTCGCGACTGAAGTCGCTCCCACAGGGACTTACGGCGAGTTGTCCGGATGCTCTTGTGGGAGGCTTCAGCGCCGACTGTATCCAGTGTCAGCAACCGCATCGCTGCGTTCGGTCGCGGCTGAAGCCGCTCCTACAAGGGGCTTGCGGTTGCCTGGCTGGGTGCACTTTGGGTGGGGCATCAGCGCCAGTGGTGTCCGAAGACGGAACGTTTGTCGCTGCGTTCGGTCGCGGCTTCAGCCCCGACCTCATCCTTCGGTTTGCGCATCCGCCGGCGCCAGCGCTTCCTCGGCCGGTGCGACATAGCCGTACGCCGGGCCGGCCGCATCGCGCAGCGCCTGCAGCATGATCCGGGCGCCCGGCGACAGCAGCCAGTCGGTGCGGGTGACGATGCCGAACGCGTCCATCCGGCACGACAGTTCCACCGGCACGATCGCCACGCTGCCGTGGTCGGCGAAATGCCGGGCCACGTCCACCGGCACCACCGCCAGGTAGTCGCCGTGGCGCAGCAGCTGCGGCAGCACCACCAGCGCCGAGGTCTCCACCACCCGCTTCGGCGGCTCCAATCCTGCGTTCTGGAACATCAGTTCGAAGCGATGGCGCAGCACGCTGCCGTCCGGCGGCACGATCCAGCCGGCGGCGGCCAGTTCGCGCAGTGCCGGTCGCGGCATCGCCAGCAGCGGGTGGCCGGGGCGGGCGATCGCGCACACCTCTTCCTCGGCCAGCGCCTGGTAGTGCAGGTTGCGCTTGTCGTGGCGCGCGAACAGCCGCGCCACCACGATGTCCAGCTTGTTCTGCGCCAGATGCTCCAGCAGCACGTCGCTGCCGTCCACGCGCAAGGCCACGCGCAGCAGCGGATGCTGCTCGGTGACCTGGGCCAGCGCGGCCGGCAGCAGGGTCATCGCCGGCCCGGCGATCGCGCCGACGCTGACGCTGCCGAAATAGCCGGCCTTCAGCGCCTCGATCTCGGCGCCGGCCTCGCCCAGGCTGGACAGGGCGATGCGCGCATGGCGGATCATCGCCTCGCCGTACCAGGTCGGGCGCATGCCGCGCGGCAGGCGCTCGAACAGCGGCACCGCCATCATGTCCTCCAGGTCCTTGAGCAGCTTCGACGCCGCCGGCTGCGACATGTTCAAGGTCTCGGCGGCGCGGTGGATGTTGCCTTCCTCCTCGATCGCCAGCAGCAGCATCAATTGCCGGGTCTTCAGGCGGGCGCGGACGAACCAGGGCGTGGCGGCAGGCATGGCGGCCCAATGCATATGAATGTTCGTATACATTAAGCCAAAAACGATATTTGTTGCATATGGGTCGCCCGGCCAGAATGGAACCCGCATTCGCCGCGTCGGCGTTCCCTGCCGCCGCGCCGCTGTTTCGTATTCCGACAGGCGACCGATTCATGCGATTGATCCAACTGCTCGACGAGTCCGGCAACCCCAGCGTGGGCGTGGTGGACGTGGCCGGCACCCAGGTGCGCCTGCTGCGCGAAGTCGACTCGACCTATGCGCTGGCCAACGCCGCGCTCGCCGCCGGCACCACGCTGGACGACTACGCCACGCATCAACTCGGCGACATCGTGCTCGACTACGCCGAGCTGCTGGCGAACGGCCGCGTGCTGTCGCCGCTGACCCATCCGGACCCGGCGCATTGCCGCGTCACCGGCACCGGCCTGACCCACCTGGGCAGCGCCGCCACCCGCGACGCGATGCACCAGAACCTGCAGCAGCAGGCCGACCAGGGCACGCTCACCGATTCGATGAAGATCTTCCAGCTCGGCGTGGAAGGCGGCATTCCGTGCGACGGCCAGCCCGGTGCGCAGCCGGAATGGTTCTACAAGGGCGATGGCAGCATCCTGGTCGCGCCGGGCGCGCCGCTGCCGTCGCCGGACTTCGCGCTGGACGGCGGCGAGGAGCCGGAGCTGGTCGGGCTGTACGTGATCGGCGCCGACGGCGTGCCGTACCGGCTCGGCTTCGCGCTCGGCAACGAGTTCTCCGACCACGTCACCGAGCGCCAGAACTACCTGTACCTGGCCCATTCCAAGCTGCGCGCCTGCGCGGTCGGCCCGGAGTTGCGTAGCGGCGAGCTGCCGCGCGACCTGCGCGGCAGCAGCCGCATCCGCCGCGGCGAGGCGGTGATCTGGGAGAAGCCGTTCGTCACCGGCGAGGCCAACATGTGCCACTCGCTGGCCAATCTGGAATACCACCACTTCAAGTACGCTGCGCATCGCGTGCCCGGCGACGTGCACCTGCACTTCTTCGGCACCGCCACGCTGAGCTTCGCCGACGGCGTGCAGGCCGAGCCGGGCGACCGTTTCGAGATCGAACTGCCGGAGCTGGGCGCGGCCCTGGTCAATCCGCTGCAGCGGGTGTCGGCCGGGTTCGCACTGGGCGGCGTGCGCGCGCTGTAACCGAACAGGAGGACGACATGAGCCAGCGTTTCCAGAGCTATATCGACGGCCAGTGGGTGGCCGGCAGCGACATCGCGCCGGACGAGAATCCGTCCGACCTGTCCGCACCGGTGGGCGAGGTCGGCAGCGTCGATGCCGACGCGGTGCGCGGCGCGATCGCCGCGGCCAACGCGGCGCAGGCCAAGTGGGCGGCGAGCACGCCGCAGCAGCGCGCCGACGCGCTGGACTTCGTCGGCAGCGAGATCCTGGCGCGCAAGCAGGAGCTGGGCACGCTGCTGGCTTCCGAAGAAGGCAAGACCCTGCCGGAGAGCATCGGCGAGGCCGCGCGCGCCGGGCAGATCTTCAAGTTCTTCGCCGGCGAGGCGCTGCGCATTCCCGGCGAGAAACTCGCCTCCACCCGTCCCGGCGTGGACGTGGAGATCACCCGCGAGCCGGTCGGCACGGTCGGCATCATCGCGCCGTGGAATTTCCCGCTGGCGATCCCGGCGTGGAAGATCGCCCCGGCGCTGGCTTACGGCAACACCGTGGTGTTCAAGCCGGCCGAGATCGTGCCCGGCTGCGCCTGGGCGCTGGCCGAGATCCTCAGCCGCGCCGGCCTGCCCAGCGGCGCGTTCAACCTGGTGATCGGCAGCGGCCGCAGCGTCGGCCAGGCGCTGGTCGAGGACCGTGGCATCGATGCGCTGAGCTTCACCGGCTCGGTGCCTACCGGCAACCATCTGCTCAAGCAGGCCGCCGCGCGCGGGCTGAAGATCCAGCTGGAAATGGGTGGCAAGAATCCGCTGGTGGTGCTGGCCGATGCGGACCTGGACCTGGCGGTGGAGATCGCAGTCAATGGCGCGTACTTCTCCACCGGCCAGCGCTGCACCGCCTCCAGCAGGCTGATCGTCGAGCGTGCGGTGTACGACGAGTTCGTCGCGCGGGTCAGCAAGCGCCTGGCCACGCTGAAGATCGGCCATGCGCTGACCCCGGGCATCGACATCGGCCCGGTCGCCAGCGCCAGCCAGTTCGAACAGGACCGCGACTACGTGCGCATCGCGCAGGAAGAGGGCGCCGAGCTGGTGTACGGCGGCGACGCGCTGGAATGCGAGCACCAGGGCCACTACATGCGTCCGGCACTGATCGCCGCGCAGCCGCAGCACCGCATCGCGCGCGAGGAAGTGTTCGGGCCGGTCGCGGCGGTGATGCCCGCCGACGACTACGAGCATGCGCTGGCGCTGGCCAACGACACCGAATTCGGCCTGTGCGCCGGCATCGCCACGCGCTCGCTGAAGCACGCCACGCATTTCAAGCGGCATGCGCAGGCCGGCATGGTGATGGTCAACCTGCCCACCGCCGGGGTCGATCCGCACGTGCCGTTCGGCGGGCGCAAGGCCTCCAGCTACGGCCCGCGCGAGCAGGGCCGCTATGCGGTGGAGTTCTATACGACGGTCAAGACGGCCTATACATTCGCGGGATGAACTGATCGATCCACTCGCGCGCCTGCCTGGGAGGGTGGGCGGCCGCCGCGGCCAGAGCGCCGCGCGACCGCCAGCGTGCAACGAACGAGGAAGGGTTATGCAGAAGTCGGCAGTGCGTGCGGCGGTACTGGGGATGGCGGTGCTGCTGGGCGCGGCGTTGAGCGCGTGTTCCGGCGGCGGCAAGGACGCGGCCGGCAAGCCGGGCCAGATCACGGTGGGTTTCAGCCAGGTCGGCGCCGAGAGCGAGTGGCGCACCGCCAACACCGCCTCGGTCAAGCAGGCGATCGAGCAGGCGGGGATGAAACTGAAGTTCTCCGATGCGCAGCAGAAGCAGGAGAACCAGATCAAGGCGCTGCGCTCGTTCATCGCCCAGCGCGTGGACGTGATCGCGTTCTCGCCGGTGGTCGAATCCGGCTGGGAAACCGTACTGCGCGAGGCCAAGGCGGCGAACATCCCGGTGGTGCTGACCGACCGCGCGGTCAAGGTCTCCGACGATACGCTGTACACCACGCTGATCGGCTCGGACTTCGTCGAGGAAGGGCGCAAGGCCGGGCGTTGGCTGCTCGAGCAGTCGCCGCTGAAGGACGGCGACACGCCGGTGCGCATCGTCGAGCTGCAGGGCACCGTCGGCTCGGCGCCGGCGATCGACCGCATGAAAGGCTTCAAGGAGATCATCGCCGCCAACCCGCGCTTCCAGGTGGTGCGCTCGCAGAGCGGCGACTTCACCCGCGCCAAGGGCAAGGAAGTGATGGAGGCGTTCCTGAAGTCGGAGGGGCGCAACATCGACGTGCTCTACGCGCACAACGACGACATGGCGATCGGCGCGATCCAGGCGATCGAGGAAGCCGGGCTGAAGCCCGGCAAGGACATCCTGGTGATCTCGATCGACGGGGTGAAGGGCGCGTTCGAGGCGATGCAGGCCGGCAAGCTCAACGTCACCGTCGAATGCAATCCGCTGCTCGGCCCGCAGCTGGTGCAGGCGATCCGCGACGTCAAGGCCGGCAAGCCGTTGCCCAAGCGCATCGTGGTCGAGGAATCGGTGTACACCCAGGAGCAGGCCGCCGCCGAGCTGCCCAATCGCAAGTACTGACGGAGCGCCGCCGATGAACCCGGTCGTGCTGCACGCGCAGGGCCTGAGCAAGGCCTACGCCGGCGTCGCCGCGCTGGACGACGTGGCGCTGTGCCTGCGCCGCGGCGAGATCCATGCGCTGATGGGCCAGAACGGCGCCGGCAAGTCGACCCTGATCAAGCTGCTGACCGGCGTGGTCGCGGCCGATGCCGGGCGCATGGCGCTAGGCGGCGACGCGATCGCGCCGAGCTCGCCGTTGCAGGCGCAGCAGCTGGGCATCAGCACGGTGTACCAGGAAGTGAACCTGTGCCCGAACCTGTCGGTGGCCGAGAACATCTTCGCCGGCCGCTATCCGTTGAAGGGTTGGCCGCGGCGCATCGACTGGCGCCGCGTCGAGCGCGAGGCGCACGAGGGCCTGCAGCGCCTGGGGGTGGACATCGACGTGCGCCGCGCGCTGTCCAGCTACCCGGTGGCGGTGCAGCAGATGGTGGCGATCGCGCGCGCGCTGAGCGTGTCGGCGCGGGTGCTGATCCTCGACGAGCCGACCTCCAGCCTCGACGAGGGCGAGGTCGCCGAACTGTTCCGGGTCATGCGCGCGCTGCGCGAGCAGGGCATGGCGATCCTGTTCGTGACCCACTTCCTCGACCAGGTGTACGCGGTCTCCGACCGCATCAGCGTGCTGCGTAACGGGCGCCTGGTCGGCGAATACCTGGCGGCGGAGTTGCCGGCGCCGCGACTGATCGCGGCGATGGTCGGGCGCGAACTGGACGTGGCCGCGGCCGCGGCCGCCGCGGTGCACGTCGCGGCGCCGGAACACGCGCCGGTGCTGCTGCAGGCGCAGGGCCTGGGCCGCCGCGGCCAGCTGCATCCGGTCGACCTGCAGTTGCGCCGCGGCCAGGTGCTGGGCCTGGCCGGCCTGCTCGGCGCCGGCCGCACCGAGCTGGCGCGGCTGCTGTTCGGCCTGGACCGCGCCGATTGCGGCCATGTGTCCATCGACGGCCACGAGATCGCGCTGCGCGGCCCGCCCGACGCGATCCGCCACGGCCTGGCGCTGTGCCCGGAAGAGCGCAAGACCGACGGCATCGTCGCCGAGCTGTCGGTGCGCGAGAACATCGTGCTGGCGCTGCAGGCGCGCATGGGCCTGCGCCGCTTCCTGCCGCTGGCCGAGCAGCTGCGCATCGCGCAGGGCTACGTGGACGTGCTGGGCATCAAGACCGCCAGCGTGGAAACGCCGGTCGGCCTGCTGTCCGGCGGCAACCAGCAGAAAGTGGTGCTGGCGCGCTGGCTGGCGACGCGGCCGCGGCTGCTGATCCTCGACGAACCCACCCGCGGCATCGACATCGCCGCCAAGCAGGACATCATGACCCGGATTCTGGCGCTGGCCCGCGAGGGCATGGCGGTGTTGTTCATTTCCGCCGAGGTCGCCGAGATCGAGCGCATCGCCGACCGCATCGCGGTGCTGCGCGAACGCCGCCTGGTCGGCGAACTGCCGGGTGGATGCGGCGAGCGCGCGGTGTTCGAACTGATCGCCGGGAGTGCGGCGGCATGAGCGCGGCGGCCACGCCGTCTTCGACCGCGCCGCGGCTGCCGGCGCGCATCGTCGCCCACCCGCTGTTCTGGCCGCTGGCGACGCTGGCGCTGCTGCTGCTCGGCAACGGCCTATGGAATCCCGGCTTCCTGGCGCTGCAATGGCGCGACGGGCATCTGTACGGCAACCTGGTCGACATCGGCAACCGCGCCGCGCCGTTGGCGCTGGTCGCAATGGGCATGACCCTGGTGATCGCGGTGCGCGGCCTGGACATCTCGGTCGGCGCGGTGGTGGCGATCGCCGCGACCGTGGCGGCGTGGATGATCGGCGGCGGCGAGCACAGCCGCTTCCCGCTGTGGGCGGTGATCGTGGCGCCGTTGCTGGTCGCCGCCGCGTGCGGGTTGTGGAATGGGCTGCTGGTGGTCAAGGTCGGCATGCAGCCGATCATCGCCACGCTGATCCTGATGGTGGCCGGGCGCGGCGTCGCGCAGCTGATCGGCGACGGCCAGATCCTGACCATCTACTACCCGCCGTATTTCTATCTGGGCAACGGCTTCCTGCTCGGCCTGCCGTTCGCGCTGTTCGTGGTCGCGGCGGTGTTCGTGGTATTGCAGCTGCTGCTCGGGCGCACCGCGCTGGGCCTGTTCGTGCGCGCGATCGGGCACAACCCGCGCGCGGCGCGCGTGGCCGGGGTCAAGGCGCGGCTGATCGCGGTGCTGCTGTACGTGTTCTGCGCGTTCAGCGCCGGCCTGGCCGGGCTGTTGATCAGCTCCAACGTCAAGAGCGCCGACGCCAACAACGCCGGCCAGCTGATGGAACTGGACGCGATCCTGGCGGTGACCCTCGGCGGCACGCTGCTCGACGGCGGACGCTTCAGCCTGGCCGGCAGCCTGATCGGCGCGCTGATCATCCAGACCCTGACCGCGACGATCTATGCGATCGGCGTGCCGGCGCAGGTCAACATGCTGATCAAGGCGCTGCTGGTGTTCGCGGTGATGCTGCTGCAATCGCCGCAGTTCCGCGCCAGCGTGCGCGGCTGGGTGCGGCGCCCGGATCCGGGAGCGGGACGATGAGCGCGGCCGGCGTGCCGATCCAGAACGCGCGCGGCCTGCGCCGCGCCGGCGCGCTGCTGCACGGCGCGCGCCTGCCGCTGGCGATCACCGTGGCCCTGTTCGTGGCCATGGCCGGCGCCGGCGGTGTACTCTACGACGGCTTCCTGTCGCCGCAGGTGTTCGCCAATCTGCTGATCGACAACGCCTTCCTGTGCATCGCCGCGGTCGGCATGACGTTCGTGATCCTCAGCGGCGGCATCGACCTGTCGGTGGGCGCGGTGATCGCCTTCACCACGGTGCTGTCGGCCTCGCTGGTGCAGCGCCACGGCTGGTCGCCGCTGGCGGCGATCCCGCTGGTGCTGCTGCTCGGTGCGCTGTTCGGTGCGTTCATGGGCATGCTGATCCAGCGCTACCGGCTGCAGCCGTTCGTGGTGACCCTGGCCGGCATGTTCCTGGCGCGCGGCGCCAGCTACCTGATCAGCGTCGATTCGATTCCGATCGACGATGCGCTGTACGTGGCCATCGCCCAGGTGCGGGTGCCGATCGGCGCCGGCGCCTCGCTGTCGATCGGCGCGCTGATCGCACTGGTGACGGTGGCGCTGGGCATGTGGCTGGCGCACAGCACGCGCTTCGGCCGTTGCGTGTACGCGCTGGGCGGCAGCGAAGCCTCGGCGCGGCTGATGGGCCTGCCGGTGGCCGCCACCCATGTCAAGGTCTATGCCTTCAGCGGGTTCTGCTCGGCGCTGGCCGGGGTGGTGTGCACGTTCTACATGCTGTCCGGCTACAGCCTGCATGCGCTGGGCCTGGAGCTGGACGCGATCGCCGCGGTGGTGATCGGCGGCACGCTGCTGGCCGGCGGCAGCGGCTACGTGATCGGCACGCTGTTCGGCGTGCTGATCCTGGGCGTGATCCAGACCCTGATCGTGTTCGACGGCACGCTCAGCTCGTGGTGGACACGCATCGTGATCGGCGCGCTGCTGCTGGTGTTCTGCCTGCTGCAGCGCCTGTTGACCCGGCGCCTGCCGGAATCGGGAGCGGACGCATGATGGAACATGAAGATCCAGGCCTGGCCTGCACACGCCGCGATTTCCTCCAGTACGGCGGCGCCTCGCTGGCCGCGCTGGGTGTGCTGGCGCAGGGCGAGGCGCTGGCCGCGCCACCTGCGGCGGTAGCAGCGGCCGCGAGACGGCTGCCGTCCGTGCAACTGCGCGAGCAGCCGTTCGCGCTGGGCCAGGTGCAATTGCTCGACGGCCCATTCCTGCAGGCGCGCGAGCGCGACCGCCGTTACCTGATGTCGATTCCCAACGCGCGCCTGCTGCACAGTTTCCGGCTCACCGCGGGCTTGGATTCGCAGGCCGAGCCGCTGGGCGGCTGGGAGTCGCCGCACTGCGAGATTCGCGGGCATTTCGCCGGCGGCCACTACCTGTCCGCCTGCGCGCTGCTGTACGCAGCTACCGGCGACGCCGCGCTGAAGGACAAGGCCGATGCGCTGGTCGCCGACCTGGCGCGCTGCCAGCGCGCGGACGGCTACATCGGCGCGTACCCGTCCTCGTTCTACGACCGGCTCGGCCGCCGCGAGGAGGTGTGGGTGCCGATCTACACCGCGCACAAGATCCTGGCCGGGCACCTGGACATGGCCCGCCATGCCGGCAACGCGCAGGCGCTGCGCACCGCGCAGCGCTTCGCCGACTGGCTGGGCGCGTGGATGGACGGTTTCGACGACGCGCAGTGGCAGCGCATCCTCGGCGTGGAGTTCGGCGGCGTGCACGAGTCGCTGCTGGAGCTGTACCTGCTCAGCGGCGACGCCAAATACCGGCGCTGGGCCGCGCGCTACGAACAGGCCTCGCTGCTCGAGCCGCTGGCGCAGGGCCGCGACGCGCTGGCCGGGCTACATGCCAATACCCAGATCCCCAAGATCGTCGCCGCCGCGCGCGCCTACGAGATCGACGGCGAGCCGCGCCAGCGCCAGGTCGCCGAATTCTTCTGGCGCACGGTCAGCGGCCACCACGCCTACTGCACCGGCGGCACCAGCGATTTCGAACTGTTCGGCAAGCCGGACCACTTCGCCGGGCGCCTGAGCGGGCACAGCCACGAGTGCTGCTGCAGCTACAACATGCTCAAGCTGACCCGGCACCTGTACACCTGGCAGCCGAACGCGGCGCTGATGGACTACTACGAGCGCGTGCTGTTCAACGCGCGCCTGGGCACCCAGGACGAAGCCGGCATGCTGATGTACTTCGTGCCGATGGATGCCGGCTACTGGAAGCTCTACAACACCCCGTTCGCCTCGTTCTGGTGCTGCACCGGCACCGGCGTGGAGGAGTTCGCCAAGAGCAACGACAGCATCTACTTCCGCGACGATGCCGGCCTTACCGTCAACCTGTTCATCGCCTCGCAGCTGGACTGGCCCGAGCGCGGCCTGCGCGTCGTGCAGCGCACACGGTTCCCGCAACAGGAAGGCACCGCGCTGGAGTTCCAGTGCAAGCGCACGCAGCAGATGACGCTGCGCCTGCGCATCCCATACTGGGCCACGCAGGGCGTGCGCCTGCGCATCAACGGCAAGGCGCAGGCGGTGGAGGCGACGCCGGGCAGCTACCTGGTGTTGGAGCGCCGCTTCGCCGACGGCGACCGCATCGAACTGGACCTGCCGATGGCGCTGCACGCCGCGCCGCTGCCCGACGAACCCAGCCTGCAGGCGATGATGTACGGCCCGCTGGTGCTGGCCGCGCAGCTGGGCAGCGACGGCATCGATCCGGCGCAGCTGCACGTGTCCGATCAGCGGCCGTCGTTGAACCGGATCGTCGGCCGCCAGTTGCCGGCGGTCTACTTCGCGCCGGACCAGCTGTGGGCGCGCAAGCGCGAGGGCCAGGGCCAGGAGCAGGTGTTCGAGGCCGATGGCATCCAGGGCCCGATCACCCTGCTGCCGTTCTACCGCATCGCCCACGAGCGCTACGCGGTCTATTGCCGAGCGAGGCCGGTATGGGAAAAGAACCCGCAGTTCTGAGCCGCTGGCGCCTGTCGTCGGCCGCAATCGCGGCAGCGTGCGTGCTGCTGCTGTGCGCGCTGCCGACGTTGGCCGCCGAGCGCATGGTCGGCGAAGTGCTCAGCCCGGACGCCACGCTGCGCGCGCAAGTGAGCGTGGACGCGGCCGGCACCGCCCACTACCGCGTGCTGCGCGAAGGCCGCGAGGTACTGCTGCCCTCGCGGCTGGGCCTGGTCCGCGACGATGCCGATTTCTCCAAGGGCCTGCGCCTGCTCGCGGTGTCGCCGGTCGAGCCGGTGCACGATCGCTACGAGCTGCTGACCGGCAAGCGGCGCATCAACGACTACCGCGCCAACCGCCGCGTGTTCTCCTGGCGCGGCGCCAACGGCGAACGCCTGCAGATCGAATTCCAGGTCTCCGACGACGGCGTCGCGTTCCGCTACGACTTCCCGCAGCGCGACCCTAAAATCCGCGAGCTGCGCGAGGACGCCACCACGTTCCACTTCGCCGCCGCCACGCGCGCCTGGCTGCAGCCGATGTCGCCGGCGAAGACTGGCTTCGGCAGGACCAATCCTTCGTACGAGGAGTACTACCTGCAGGACATCGGCGTCGGCACGCCGTCGCCGCTCGCGGCCGGCTGGGTGTATCCGGCCCTGTTCCGCCATGAGGCGGACTGGGTCCTGCTCAGCGAGGGCTCGCTCGGCCGCGGCCACGCCGGCAGCCGCCTGCGCGATGTCGCCGACGCGCCCGGCGCGTACGCGATCGGCATGCCCGATCCGCGCGAGGTGCTGCCCGGCGGCGCCGCCAATCCGCGCTTCGCGCTGCCGTGGCGCTCGCCGTGGCGCATCGTCGCGGTCGGCAGCCTGAAGACCATCGCCGAGTCCACGATCGGCACCGACCTGGCCGATCCGCCCGCGGCGCCGCCCATCGCGCCGCCGCAACCGGGCAAGGCGTCGTGGAGCTGGCCGCTGCTCGGCGACGGCGCCACCACCTTCGAGGTGCAGAAGCGCTACATCGACTTCGCCGCGCGCATGGGCTGGCGCTACACCCTGATCGACGCCCTGTGGGACACGCAGATCGGCGAGGACAAGCTGCGCGAACTGATCGCCTACGCGCGCGGCAAGCAGGTCGCGATCCTGCTCTGGTACAACTCGGCCGGCAGCTGGAACGAAGCGCCGCAGACCCCGCGCGACCGCATGCTGACCCACGCCAGCCGTGTGCGCGAGTTCGCGCGGCTCAAGGCCATGGGCGTGGCCGGCATGAAGATCGACTTCTTCGGCGGCGACGGGGAGTCGATGATCGGCTATTACCTGGACATCATGGAAGACGCCGCGCCATACGGGCTGATGCTCAACTTCCACGGCGCCACCTTGCCGCGCGGCTGGCAGCGCACCTGGCCGGACCTGATGACGATGGAGGCGGTGCGCGGCCTGGAATTCGCCACCTTCGAGCAATCCAATGCCGACCAGGTGCCGGCGCATGCGGCGATGCTGCCGTTCGCGCGCAACGTGTTCGACCCGATGGACTTCACCCCGCTGGCGCTGGTCAAGCTCAACGACAAGGTGCAGCGCCGCACCACGCCGGGCTTCGAACTGGCCGAGACGGTGCTGTTCGTGTCCGGCATCCAGCATTACGCCGAGACGCCTGAGAATCTGCAAAAGGCGGCGCCGGAGGTGCGCGCGCTGCTGCGCGAACTGCCGTCGGTGTGGGACGACAGCCGCTATGTGGACGGCTACCCCGGGCGCTTCGCGGTGTTCGCGCGGCGCGGTGGCGCGCGCTGGTACGTGGCCGGCATCAATGCCGACGCGCAACCGCGCACGTTGCGCCTGAACCTGGCGGAGCTGGGCGTGGCCGGCCGCGGCGCACGCCTGATCGTCGATGGCGACGGCCCGCTGGGCCTGATCAGTCGTCGCATCGAACTGCCGCCGGCGCAGACCGTCGAACTGCAGTTGCCCGCGCGCGGCGGCTTCGTGCTGCAGTTCGACTGAGCGTGCACGCCGCTGCCGTGCACGGCAGCGGCGCATTCCGGAATCTCCGGCGATCTGCGTGCGGGCACGGCGGCAATGGCGCCTGGCGCTGCCGATAGGGATGCCCGCTGTCGATGCGGCCCGGTCCCGGACTGGATCGGCGCCGTTGCGCTGGCGCCATCGCAGCCGCAGCCGCAATCGCACGCATCGGCGTCGCTGCGCGCAGGCGGCAGCATAGAATTGGCGCTCGTGACAGGAGCGCTGCCATGCTGAAGATCTGGGGACGACACAATTCGAGCAACGTGCGCAAGGTGCTGTGGTGCGCCGAGGAAGCCGGGGTGCCCTATGAGTCGATCCAGGTCGGCGGCGCGTTCGGCGGGACCGACGATCCGCACTACCGCGCGATGAATCCCAACGGCCTGGTGCCGGCGATCGAGGACGACGGCCTGGCGCTGTGGGAATCCAACGCCATCGTGCGCTACCTGGCCGCGCGCTATGCCTCGGGCACGCTGTACCCCGGCGATCCGGCCGCGCGCGCGCTCGGCGACAGATGGATGGACTGGACCACCTCGACCTTCGCCGGCCCGTTCCGCGATCTGTTCTGGGGCACGCTGCGCACCGCGCCCGAAGCGCGCGACGAAGCCAGGATCGCCGCCGCATTGGCGCGCTCGGGCGAACTGCTGGCGCTCGCCGATGCGGCGCTGGCGCAGCAGCCGTGGCTGTCGGGCGCGCAGTTCGCGATGGGCGACATTCCGCTGGGCAGTTTCGTCTACGCCTGGTTCGAGATGCCGATCGAGCGGCCCGCGCTGCCGCATCTGCAGGACTGGTACGCGCGCCTGCAACAGCGTGCGGCCTACCGCAAGGGCGTGATGACGCCGCTGACCTGAGCATGGCCTCGTCCGCGGCCGCCGCGCCGCGCCGTGTTCGCGGCGGCGGCCGTTCCGGTCGCGCACTCCCGACATCCGACGGCAAGGAGCCGCCAGCTTGATCGAAACCCCGAAAATCGTGTTGTGCATTCCCGGTCCGTGGCAGGACCGCTCGGATCTGGTCGCGCGCATCGTCCGCGACAGCGGCGGGTATCTGTTCGCCGGGCGGGTCCTGCTGCATACGCAAAGCGGCGACGCGTTCGAGCTGCAATACGAGCCGCACGACCCGCGCATGGCCGCGGCGTTCGTCGCCGCCGGGCCGCATTGGCTCGATTCCGAGGAGATGGCGCGCATCCACGCGCATGTCTCGGTGGTGTACCTGATCGGCGATGGCGGTTCCAGGGTGCGCGCCGAGGCGATGATGCTGGCGGCCGCGGCGCTGCTGGACGCCGGCGGCCTCGGAGTGAAGGTCGAGAGCAGCGGCGTCGCGCACGGCCCAGGGGCATGGCGCCAGCTGTGCGCGGACCTTGGCTTTTTCAGCGCCCATCGTGCCTATGTGTTGAACCTCACCGGCGAGCAGGTGCATTCCTGCGGCATGCACCATTTCGGCATGAAGGACGCGATCGTCGCTGCGCAGGCGGCAGACGACCCGGTGGCGCTGCTGCACACCTTCACCTGGTATCTGTTCACCGAAGCGCCTCCGATACGCGAGGGCCACACCTTCGCCGTCGCGGAGGATGCGCCGCGCTATCGGCTCGAGGCCGAACCCAGCGCCCAGTTCCAACCCGGCGACCTGTTCGCCAATCCCTACGGGCTATGGCGGCTGACGCCGTTGTGAGCCGGCGCCTTCGCCTCCGTGCACACGCCCTCCTGTAGGAGCGGCTTCAGCCGCGACAGGGAGCCCAGCGCCACCATTGCTGCATCACGCGCTATAGCACCCGAAACCCTCAGCGTGGCGGATGCACCGTCGCCGCCACCAGCCGCATCACCAGCGGCCGCACCACCAGGATGCAGCAGAACGCAGTCGGCATCGCCAGGCGGTACGCGCCGAGCACGCGCTGCAGATAGCCATCGCCCAGCCCGGCGTTGGCCGCGGTGATCACCAGGCACATCAGCATGGCCATGATCGTGGCCATGTAGAACGCGAACACGAACGGGGTGGTGCGCACGCCCAGTTTCGGGCGGCGTGGCGCGGCGATGTCGACATCCTGCATGGGCGATACCTCGGTGGTCGTTGCGGCCGAACGGCTCGGGAGGCGGCACGTTAGCAAGCCGATCGCAGCGCCAGTAGGCGAGGGCGGCTTGCGACTTTGTAAACTGCAACTTACGAATGCATCGCGTATATCGGCTCTCGCAGTGAATCTTCTTCAGTCCATCCGCAGCTTCATCCACACCGTGGAGGCCGGCAGCGTCGCCGGCGGCGCCAAGACGCTGGGCGTGAGCGCGGCGGCGGTAAGCCAGAACATCGCGCGGCTGGAGGCGCACCTGGGCGTGCGCCTGCTCAACCGCAGCACGCGCAGCCTGGCGCTGACCGAGCGCGGCGCGCTGTACCTGGAGCAGGTCAGGCAGGTGGAGCAGGATCTGGAGCGCGCGCGGCAATCGGTCGCCGACCCGCATGCCGAGCCGGAAGGGCGCCTGCGCGTGGCCAGCACCGCCGCGTTCGGCCGGCATGTGCTGGCGCCGCTGTTGCCGGCGCTGGCGGCGCGCCATCCGCGCCTGTCGATCGAGCTGCTGAGCGCCGATCACCGCGTCGACCATGCGCAGGAAGGCGTGGACGTCAGCATCCGCATCGCGCCGCAGCTGCAGGATGGCCTGGTCGCGCGCTGCATCGCGGCGGTGCCGTTCGTGTTCTGCGCCGCGCCCGACTATCTGGCGCGCGCCGGCACGCCGACGACGCCGGAGCAACTGAAGGGCCACGCCTGCCTGCTGCTGCGCTGGGCGGTGGACGGCCGCTACCTGCGCTGGGGCTTCGTCCGCGACGGCGTGCGGTTCGACGCGGAGGTGACGCCGGCGCTGGTCGGCGACGACATCGACGCGCTCGCCGGCATGGCCGCGGCCGGCGGCGGCATCACCCGGCTGGCCGCGTTCGTGGCGCAGCCCTACCTGCAGCGCGGCGCGCTGCGCGCCCTGTTCGAGTACGACGCCGCCGGCGCGGTCAACGCCGCGCCCGAGCCGATGCGGCTGTACCTGTGCGTCGCCGATCGCCGCGATTTCACTCCCAAGGTGCGTGCCTTGCAGGACCACATCGTCGCCGGCCTGCCGCCGGCATGGCGCGTGGCGAGCGCTGGATGAGCAGGCCGGCGGCCGCCGTGACTGGGCGCGTTGCCGTTGTACTCCCTGTTGGGCGCGATCTGTCCATGGAAACCGATCGGGGCGCGTAGGGTTGGCGTGGCCTCTGCCCGTGTCGGACATGCGGCCGCCAAAGCCATTACGATGGTGCCGATCCAGGCAACTTCGCGGCCGAGTGGAGCAGGCGGCGAACGTTGCGATCCATCGCGGCGCAGCCGAATTCTGGCTGTCGTATCGAATCGAGCCGATGGGGCGTTGAGATCCGATGCTCCGTTCCAAGGGAGTTTCCATGCGCAAACCACTGCTCGCAGTCACTGGAATCTTGATCGTTGCGGCGTTGGCCGGCGGATATCTCTACTTCGGGCAGCCGCCGCACGCCGACGCCCGCTCCGGCGCTGCGAATGCGCGGCCTGCGGCAAATGCGGTTTCCGTGGCGGTCGCGCCCGGGAGTGCGGGAGCCTCCGCTGGCGTGGCGGGTGGCGTCCGCGGCACCGTGCCGATGATACAGAGTGGAGACGCGCTGCACCTGCCGGCCGACCCGGCGACGGTGCGCGGTTCTCCGACCATGTCGGCCATCAGCGAAGCCAACATGAAGCGCGTTAGCGCGATGCAGGCCGACCTGGGCACGGGCGAGTCGCTGTTCAAGGACCTCCACGCGCTCCATGAGATGGAAGGGCGCGACGAGGACTGGTCGTCCCGTGTCGAAGCGAATCTCGACACCCATTTGCGGTCGAAGGCAGCCGCATATGGCGGGCTGGAGGTATCGGCGCCGAACTGCAGCAAGACCTTGTGCTACATGAGCGCCGTGGTGAAGCCTGGCGTGTCGCCCAAGGCCGCCAATGCCGACTGGCAGACGCTTGTCACCTCGGCGTATGGCGATGCCTGGTTCAGGGACAGTTTTTCGGACGCCCACACGGTACTCGGGGGCGATGCCAATGGCACGATCTACATTTCGGTGTTTCAAAGGAAGTGAAATGGTGCCCCGGCCGTGCCGTCGCACGTTTGCGTTGAGCTGATTTCCTGCGCCGACGTCGCAGCGAAGCGGAGGGTCCGGGCAACTGTTGTTCGGGCCGCTAGCCGGCGTTCGGGAGCATCGGCGGCTGGGTTGCCGCGCCCGCAACTCTTCGTCCTCCAAGGACGGCGCTGGGTGCCGCTTATCCCGGTGTGCCGGCCACGGCGGTGGCCGCCTCGCGCGCCGCGGCGCGGCGCATCACCCAGTTGAACAGCGGTGTGGCCATCAGCGTGGACACGATCGCCATCAGCACCAGGATCGAGAACAGGCCCTGTTCGATGACCCCGGCCTGCAGGCCGATGTTGATGATGATCAGCTCCATCAGCCCGCGTGCGTTCATCAGCGCGCCGATCGCCATCGCGTCGCGGTTGTTCTCGCCGCTGGCGCGCGCCGCGGCCCAGCAGGCGATGCCCTTGCCCAGGAACGAGGCCAGCAGGATCGCCACCGCCGCGATCAGGATCTGCGGGTCCAGCAGTACGCTGAGCTGGGTCTTGAGCCCGGAGAAAGTGAAGAACATCGGCAGCAGGAACACCACCACGAACGGCTGCAGCTGTTCGCGCAGTTTCTCGGTCAGCGCGCCCTTGGGCAGGCAGGCGCCGAGCAGGAAGCCGCCGAACACCGCGTGGATGCCGATCGCGTCCATCGCCCAGGCGCTGAGGCAGAACAGCATCAGCACCACCGCCAGCACGCTGGCGCTGAGCGGCTGGTCGGGACGCACGTGGTCGGCCAGGCGCCGCAGCCAGTGGCGGCCGACCAGCATCATGAACAGCGCGTAGCCCACGCCGCCGCCGATCGCCAGATAGGCGCTGTTCCAGCTGCCGCCGAAGCTAGCCAGCACGATGGCCAGGATGCACCAGGCCGCGGCGTCGTCGACCGCGCCGGCGGTGAGCGCCAGGGTGCCGAGCGGACTGCCGGTGAGGCCGCGCTCGTGGATGATCCGCGCCAGCATCGGGAAGGCGGTGATGGCGATGGCCGCGCCCAGGAACAGCGAGGCTTCCAGGACCTTGGCCTTGGCCGAGAACAGGCCGGGGGTGTGCAGCAGCCACGGCACCAGCGCGAACGCGAGCACGAACGGCACCGCGATGCCGGCCAGCGATACGGTCATCGCGCTGCGGTAGCGGGCGCGGAAATGGTCGCCGCGGAAGTCGGTGCCGACCAGGAACATGTACAGGCCCACGCCAAGTTGCGCGGCCACGTACAGCATGTCCAGGGTCTGTTTGGGGAACAGGGCCTGCTGCACGTCCGGCAGCACCAGGCCGAACAGCGACGGCCCCAGGGCCACGCCGGCGATCATCTCGCCCACCACCTGCGGCTGGCCCACGCGCTTGGCGAGCAGCCCCACCAGCCGGCACACCAGCAGGATCGCCGCCGCCTGCAGAAAGAAATACACCGACATCTGCGGGGTGGTCATGGGCGCACATCCTTGATAGGTCGGCGGATGATAGGAGCGCGGCGCCAGGAAATCCACGCATGCCGGCCCCCCTCCGCACGCCGGCTGGCGCGGCCGCGGGCCGGCGCGGGCGTCCAGGCGGGCGGCGGCGGTACTTTCGGCACTGATCGCGGCGCGTCGGATGCAGTGCTATGCGCGCAGGCGCATCCGGCCGTGGCGGCCGCAGGGCGACTCACCCACCCCCCGATTGCAGGAGAGAGCGATGAGCGAGGCATGGACGCGGCGGCGATGGTTGGGGCTCTCCGGCAGCGCCTTGCTCGCCGGGTTGCTGCCCGGCACGGCGCCGGCGGGCCGGGTTGCGGCCTCGGCCGCGCCACCCGCGGCGAAGGACGAGGACGCGAGCGAGGCCGCGGCGCTGTACCGGCGCGCGCTGGTGCTCGACGCCAATACCCTGGCTTCGATCGGCCAGGTGTTCGGCAACGCGGACGACGCCGCGCGGCTGCGCCAGTTGCGCGAGTCCGGGGTGAGCGCGCTGAAGACCACGCTGGGCGACGCCGACGGCGACTTCGAGGCGGCAGTGCGCGACATCGCCGCCGCGCAGGCGCTGGTCGAGAACCAGCCGCAGCACTTCCTGAAGGTGGTGCAGCACAACGACCTGCAGCGGGCCAAGCGCGAGGGCCGGATCGCGCTGATCTTTTCCTTCGAATCGGCATCGATGCTGGAGGACAAGCCCGAGCGCATCGACCTTTTCCGCCAGCTCGGCGTGCGCGTGATGCAGCTGTCCTACAACCGCGCCTCGCCGTTCGGCACCGGCTGCCTGGACGGCGATACCGGCGGCGTCACCGCGCTCGGGCGCGAGGCGATCGCGCGGATGAACCGGCTCGGCGTGGCACTGGACCTGAGCCACGCCAATGCGCAGACCACCCGCGATGGGATCGCGCTGTCGCAGCGCCCGCCGGTGATCACCCACGCCGGCTGCAGCGCGGTGTTCGCGCATCCGCGCAACAAGCGCGACCGCGACATGCGCGCGCTCGCCGACAAGGGCGGGGTGATGGGCATCTACATGCTGCCGTTCCTGACCGAGGAGCGCCGCCAGCCGCAGCTGGCCGACTACATCCAGCACATGCGGCATGCGCTGGACGTGTGCGGCGAGGATCACGTCGGCATCGGCACCGATTCGCTGTTCTTCCCGGTCACCGCGCAGGACGTGCGCGACATGGACCTGCTGATGCAGCAGCGCCGCCGCGACGGCGTCGGCGCGCCGGGCGAGAACCGCACGCCGTACCTGCCCGACGTCAACACCCCGCGCAAGCTCGAACGCGTGGCCGATGCGCTGCTGCGCCATGGCTACGGCGCACGGGTGGCCGAGAAGGTGCTGGGGCTGAACTTCGACCGGGTGTTCGGCGAGATCTGGGTGGCCTGACGCGCGCTGCTAGGCATGTGCCGTCTTTCAGGCTTTCTTGCCTGCTTTCACCGTTCCTCAGAACTGCCGCGTTCCTCCGCTGCGATGCCGACGAGATGCGTTGAGAAGCGCGAGCGATGCGTGCCTGGATTGGTGCCGAACTGGCGTCGAAACGCGCGTCGCAGCTTCTGTTCGTCGCCATAGCCCACGTGCAAGGCGATGCTCTTCAAGGGCAGCTCGGTTTCCTCCAGCATGCGGCACGCCGCCTCCAGTCGCATCAGCTCGACCGTCTTGGCAGGTGTGCGCCCTACCTTGGCAGCGTAGATGCGCGCGAAGGTTCGCGGCGCCATGTTTGCATGCTCGGCGAGCCGCGGGACCGACAGGTCCGCGCCCAGATTCGCAGCCATCCACGCGTGCAGCTCGACGAAGGCATGATCCCGCGTCTGCGCCGCCAACGGCACGCTGAACTGCGATTGCCCGCCTGCGCGCTTCATGAACACCACCAGGTGCCTGGCCGCATCGATCGCGACACGCGGGCCATAGTCCTGCTCTATCAGCGCCAATGCGAGATCGATTCCCGAACTCACCCCGGCCGAGGTCCAGAGATTGCCATCGCGGATGAAGATGCTGTCCGGATCTACGTCCAGTTCGGGATGCCGGCGCTTCAATTTATCGAGCCAGGCCCAGTGCGTCGCCACGCGCCGGCCGTCGAGCTGGCCGGCGGCTGCCAGAAGGAACGCGCCCGTACAGACGGAGCAGAGCCTGCGCACCGATCCGGCGCGCGCGGCGATGAAATCGCGTAACGCGGGCGTGACCTCGAACTCCTCGCCCGCACAGCCGCCCGGTGCGATCAACGTGTCGATCGCGACGTTCGCCAGCGCGGAGACCGCGACGGTGACCACGGGCAAGCCCGACCCGGTGACGATCGGGCCGCCCTGTGCCGATGCCACGATCGGGTCATACCGTGCCGGTGCCCCCGGTTCCGCGCTCCGGTTGGCCGTGGCCAGCGCCTGCAACGGACCAGCGAGGTCAAGCAGGTTCATTCCGTCGTAGGCCAGAAGCACCACGCACAGCGGTCCCGGCGGCTGTCGCGCGCGATCGATGCCGATGGGCTTTCCATCCAGGGAAGCTGGAACACACCGAGCTGGCAAAGAGGTCATGGGCTATCGTCCGATCGCGGCATTTGGCCACTGTGTGCCCTGGACTGGATAGCGCCAAGGGAGGGGAGCGCGAAGGTCACCGTGCTGCCTTCAGGTCGCCCCACGGATACTCCATGCCGAGCGCGGACAGACGCGCGGTGCCGCTGCCATAGCGCTGGGCGATCAGATCAAACGCGGCAGGGAGCGCGGTGCCGGCAGAGGCAGCCTCGGCCACTACGATGCGCACGTCCGGAGTCGAGGACGACGTCGCCTGTGCCTGCACGCGCAGGCCGCCGCGCAGCTGTACCGTGCCGGCCGTGTCTGAGACAAGGCTTACTTCGTTGCGCATCGTGCGCGACCATGCCTCGGCGTGCAGCGACAGCGCCACCTCGTCGTCACCGTCTCGCACCTGCAGCGCCACCACATCTTCGCGCTTGACGCGCATGTTGGCGCGGTGCGTCGCCCGGTCCGTCGGCAGAACCTTGAACATGTCGCTGTCGTGTGCGGCTTCCCATGACGCAACGCCCAGGCGGTCGGCGGTCGCGCGCGCCGTTTGCGGCCCCGCGATCGTCTCGACCAGCGCAAGGCTGATCGGCAGCGCGGCAGAGACCCCGGCGCTCGAGGCGACGTCGCCGTCGGCCACATAGCGCAGGTTCGTCAGCCAGGTGACCTGCGGGTAATGCTTGCGACGATCGCCCAGCGAGGCCCAGTGGCCCGTGGCGTGGCGACCGTCGAGCGCGCCGATCTCCGCCAGCAGCTCGACGCCGTCGCAGATCGACACCAATGCGGCGCCGTGCGTGCGTTGCGCCCGCAACCAGATCGTTTCCTCGGCGTGCTTGTCCGCTGTCGCCGGTACGATCACGTAGTCGGCGCCCTCGGGGTAGGCCTTGTCGAACGCGGCAACGGTCATGTCGGGCAACAGCGTGAGCGGGCCAGCCTTCAACGGGTGGTCCGTCATGTTCAGGGCGATCACGGTTGCCGCGCCGGATTGCGCGAGCACGCCGTATGGCACGACGAAGTCCGACAGCACGGTCGTGTCCTGGGCGACCACGGCCACCACGGGGAGCGCGTCCGGATGCTTGCGGATGTGGACGATAGGCAAGCCCGTCACCCGAGCATTCTCTGGCTGCGGTGTCGCCGGGGAACCGGCGGCGGCAATCGACCCGCACACAGCGAAGAGGCCGGCGACGGCGAGAAGGGCGATGCCGAAGCGGAGACGGGGATGTTGCGACATGGTGAGATCCGGTGTGGTCGGGGTCCCACTGTCTCGGGATTCACGCTTGGCTTAAAGGTCGATCTTCCTTCATTTTCTGCCAAGAAGGGAAGCAAGGGGCCGGAACTCTTTCCCTTACGGCTGTCGCCCATGCCGGCTGCAGCGCGGTGTTCGCGCATCCGGGCAGCAAGCGCGACCGCGACATGCGCGTTGGCCGACAAGGGCGGGGATGGACATCGACATGCTGCGTTCTGATCGAGGACCGCCGCCAGCGCAGCCGGCCGATCATGGCCGCCTGACGCGCGCCGCGGCAATACTGGCAAGCGGCAGGCGCGTCGTTGCACGCGCCGCGCCGGAGTGTTCCAGCGGCGTGGCGCCGAATGCATTGACCCGCCTGCGGTGCAGGTCCAGACTTGCGCCCTCATCCACCGTATCGCCCGCCCTCCCATGTCGCACGCGCCGCTGCTGATATTGCCGACCAACGCCCTGCGCACCAGCGCAGGCCGGGTGCGCCTGCCTGATGGGATGGACAACGCCGAGCCGTAGCGCTCCGCCGCCGCCGATCCGCGCAGACAAGCACCCGATGGGTGCTTTTTTATTGCCTTTTTCCAGCTGTCCCACCTCCGAAACGCGAAGGAGAACGTGCCATGCACTACGCCGCCGAACCGAAACCCTAGCCGCATGCCCACGCGCCAACCGGGGCATGCGGCCTCCCCCTTGTTGGCACTGGAACATCTCATGAACACCCAAACCCTTTCCCGCTGGCGCAACCTCGGCATCATCGCCCACATCGACGCCGGCAAGACCACCCTCACCGAACGCCTGCTGTGGGCCACCGGCGCGATCCATCGCGTCGGCGAAGTCCACGACGGTGCCGCCACCACCGACTTCTCCGACATCGAACGCGCCCGCGGCATCACCATCGGCGCGGCCGCGGTGCAGGCGCAGTGGTCCGCGCGCGGGCAGCCGGCGCATCGGTTGACCCTGATCGACACCCCCGGGCACATCGATTTCGCGATCGAGGTGGAACGCTCGCTGCGCGTGCTCGACGGCGCGGTCGCGGTGTTCTCCGCGGTCGACGGCGTGCAGCCGCAATCGGAAACCGTGTGGCGCCAGGCGCGCCGGCACGGCGTGCCGCTGCTCGCGTTCGTCAACAAGATGGACCGCGCCGGTGCCTCGTTCGAGGGCGTGCTGGCACAACTGCGCAGCAAGCTCGACGCCACGGTGTGGGCGGTCGGCGTGCCGCTGCCGGGCGAGTCCGGCCTCGACGGCTGGGTCGACCTGGTCGGCCGCCGCGTGCTGGTGTGGGACGGCGATGGACGCATGTCCGCGCGTGCGTGGACGACGGACGACGCTGCCGCGTTCGCCGAGGCGCGCGAGCAGTTGATCGCCGCGGTCGCCGACCACGACGACGCGCTGGCCCAGGCCTATCTGGAAGAGCAGGCGATCGACGACGACACGCTGCGCGCCGCGCTGCGTCGCGCCACCCTGGCCGGTGCCGGCGTGCCGGTACTGGCCGGCTCGGCGTTCAAGAGCAAGGGCATCGAGCCGTTGCTGGACGCGATCGTCGACTGGCTGCCGTCGCCGCTGGACCGCCCGCCGGTGCCGGCGACGCGCGACATCGACGACGCCAGTGGCACGGATGCCGCGCACGCCACGCAACTGGCGCCGGATCCGTCCGGCCCGCTGGCGGCGCTGGTGTTCAAGGTCGCGCATACCGCGCAGGGGCCGCTGGCGTTCGTGCGCGTGTATGCGGGCAGCTTGCGCGTCGGCGACACGGTGTGGACGTCGCAGGCGCGGCGCATGCGCCGGGTCGGGCGGCTGGCGGTGGTGCAGGCGCAGCGCACCCACGACGTGACGCAGGCGGTTGCCGGCGAGATCGTGGCCATCCTCGGCTGGAAGGACGCGGCCAGCGGCGAAACGCTCAGCGGCGGCGATGCGCGCTGGGTGCTGGAAAGCATCCGCACGCAGCCGCCGGTGCTGGCGTGGCGGCTGGGCGCGACCAATGCCGCGGAACTGGTGCGGATGGGGCAGGGACTGGCGCGGCTGGCGCAGGAGGATCCCTCGTTCCGCGTCGACAGCGATGCCGAGACCGGCGAAACCCTGGTCTGGGGCATGGGCGAGCTGCACCTGGAGGTGATGGTGGAGCGCCTGCGCAGCGAGTGGCACGTGGACGTGCGCACCGGCGCGCCGCGCGTCGCCTACCAGGAAACGCTGCGTGCGGCGGCGGCCGGCGTGGTCGGGCGGCTGTCCAAGCAGAACGGCGGCCATGGCCAGTTCGCGCAGGTGGTGCTGGACCTGGTGCCGCGCGCGGACGGCGAGGTCGTGTTCGTGGACCGCAGCCGCGGCGGCGTGGTGCCGAAGGCCTTCGTCGCCGCGACCGAGAAGGGCGTGCGCGCGGCGCTGGCGCAAGGCCCGCTCGGCTACCCGGTGGTCGGCGTGGAGGTCGCGCTGGTCGATGGCCAGGCGCATGCGGTGGACTCGTCGGACATGGCGTTCCAGCGCGCGGCGTCGGAGGCGGTGAAGGCGGCGCTGGCGCAGGCCGGCACGCTGCTGCTGGAGCCGGTGATGGCGCTGGCGATCGACACCCCGGCGGCCAGCGTCGGCGACGTGCTCGGCGACCTGCAGCGGCGCGACGGACGCGTCGTGGCGATCGCCGAGCACGGCACGCGCGCGGACGTGGTTGCGCATGCGCCGCTGGCGCAGTTGCAGGCCTACACCACCGCGTTGCGTTCGCTGACCCAGGGACGCGCGTCGGCGAGCATGACCTTCGACGGCTACGAAGCGGTCAGGGCGGCGTAGACCGCCCGCCAGCGGAAGGCATTGCACGTGATCGAGGAGCCGGTTCGCCGGCTCCTTTTTTTTGCCCGGCGCTTGCGCGCGGGCCGCGATCCGGGCTTCATAGGCGCCCTCCGATCCAGGAATCGTGCATGCGCCGACTCGTTGCCGTTGCCATTCTCGCCGTGCTGCCGGCGCTCGCCGCGGCGCAGGCGCCGCCGTGCGCGACGCCGCTGCAGGTGGCCGAGCGGCTGTACCAGGCACGCGATTTCTATTGGCGGCCGCAGAACCTCGACGGGTTGCTGACGCCGGCCTTCGCCCACGCGGTCAAGGCCGAGATCGCCTGCGCCGAGCGCGAGGGCATCTGCCGCCTGGACTACGACCCCTGGACCAATGCGCAGGACGGCGACATCCAGGGCAAGCCGCGCTTCACCCTGGTGTCCGGCGGCTCGCTGGCCACCGTGCTCGAGGTCCGCGTGGACTACCGGCTGGCACTGGGCGCGGCTAGCGAGCCGGGTTCGCTGAAGATCGAACTGCGGCGCCGCGGCAACGGCTGCTGGGCGGTCAGCGACCTGATCTCGCCGGACGGCGACTCGCTGTTCGCGCTGCTGTCCGAAGCGCGGGACTAGCGGGCGCAGGCGCAAAAAAACCACGCCGACCTGCGTCGGCGTGGTGCGGACGACCTGCCCGCGCCTGCAGCGGGAGGGGATGGCGCGACGGCGTCCGCCGACTATTGCAGTTTCAGCATCACGATCGCCTTGGCCGGCAGCGCCACCTTCAGCGTGCCGCCCTGCAGGCTGGCGCCGCCGAACGCGGCCGGCTTCACCGCCTGCGGCTGTTCGAAGGTGTTGAGCGCGGTGATCTTCGGCGCGGTGAGGATATGGCCGCTGACGCTGCCAGCCTGGACGCCATCCACCTTGACCTCGACGTCCGCGGCGCGGCTCGGATCGAGGTTGGTCAGCGCCACGTAGACGTGGCCGTCCTTCGCCTTGACCGCCGAGCCGTGCACCGACGGCACCGTGTACTCGCCGTGCTTGTAGTCGGGCGTCTTGATCTGCAGTGGCAGCGCGGTCGCGTCCTGGTACGGCTTGTACATCGCGAACACGTGGTAGGTCGGGGTCAGCAGCATCTTGTCGCCGTCGGTGAGGATCATCGCCTGCAGCACGTTGATCATCTGCGCGATGTTGGCCATGCGCACGCGCTCGGCGTGCTGGACGAAGATGTCCAGGTTGAGCGAGGCCACCAGCGCGTCGCGCAGCGTGTTCTGCTGGCGCAGGAAGCCCGGGTTGACGTTGGGCAGGCCGCTGTACCAAGTGCCCCATTCGTCGACCACCAGCGCGACCCTCTTGTCCGGGTCGTACTTGTCCATGATCGCGCTGTGCTTGCTGATCAGTTCGTCCATCAGCAGCGTGCGCGACAGCGTCTCGATCCACGCGGTCTCGTCGAAATCGGTGGAGGAGGCGCGCGGCGGCCAGCCGCCGGGGATGGTGTAGTAGTGCATGCTCAGCCCGTCCATGAACTTGGTGGCCTCGCGCATCATCACCTCGGTCCAGTGGTAGTCGGCATCGCTGGGGCCGGGCGCGATCTTCATGATCTTCTGCCCGGCCGGCGCCTTGACGAAGGTCTGGTAGCGGCGATACACGTCGGCGGCGTATTCCACGCGCATGTTGCCGCCGCAGCCCCACAGTTCGTTGCCGACGCCGAAGAACGGCACCTTCCACGGCGCATCGCGGCCGTTGCCGCGGCGCTGGTTGGCCAGCGTGGACTTGGTCGGCGCGGTCATGTACTCGACCCACTGCGCCATTTCGTCCGGCGCGGCGTCGCCGACGTTGCCGGCCACGTAGGCCTGGGTGCCGACCAGCTCGGTGAAGTCCATGAATTCGTGGGTGCCGAAGCTGTTGGGCTCCTCGACGCCGCCCCAGTGGCTGTTGATGCTGATCGGGCGCTTGGCGCGCGGGCCGATGCCGTCGCGCCAGTGGTATTCGTCGGCGAAGCAGCCGCCGGGCCAGCGGATGTTGGGTACCTCCAGCGCCTTCAGCGCCGCGACCACGTCGTTGCGGTAGCCGCGGGTGTTGGGGATCTTCGAGTCCGGCCCGACCCATACGCCGCCGTAGATGCCGGTGCCCAGGTGTTCGGCGAACTGGCCGAACAGGTTGCGCGAGACTTGCGGGCCCGGCTGGTCGGCACGCAGCGTGCCCCGCACCTCGACGTCGGCGGCCTGCGCCAGGCCGGCGCCGAGCGTCAGCGCGGCCACGGCGACTGCCAGCGGCAGGCGGTGCCGCCAGCGCAGTGCGGCGTTCTTCAGTGAGCGGGTCGAGAGCATCGAGGGTCTCCTAGGCGGATGGGATGACGGCGCGGGTACAGGCACCGTGTCGGTGGGAGCGAGCATGACCGCATGCGGCGGCGGGACGTCGCAAGGTGGTACGAACATGGCCACCAGCGGCATCGCCGGTAGCGGGGCGCGGCAGGTGGCGGTATCGGCGCAGATCGCAGTCCTTGTGATCGGTGGGGATGCAGTGGCACGGCGGCCGATCGCGGGTCCCGGTATCGGTTCGAGCATAGGCGGGCCGGTGCGGTACGACCAATGACGTAAATCCTCGCTGCTATAGCCGATGCGCATTGCTGCTGCCGTGGCGCTCCCCGATGCGCAGATCGAAGATAGGGGAGGGGCGGATGGCCGACCAATGATTTAAATGGGCGAATCGATACGGGGATTGCAATGATGCGATGCCGCAGATCCAGGCATTCTGTGTTGCACGGCACGCTCTTCGCGGCATCGTGCAATCGTGAGCGCAGCGTGGCTTGGTAGTGCATCGCTGCGGTGCTTCGCGGCGATGGCTTGCGACCGGCTGCGCTGGTTATGCTGCGCGGCCCGTGCGAAAAACGCATCCGCCCACCGCACCCAACCAGGACTTCCCGCATGTCATCGATCTTCGGCCAGCTTCCCGACGGTACCGCCATCCACCGCCTGGTCCTGGACAGCGGCGAAGGCCTGCGCGCGGAATTGCTGACCTACGGCGGCGTGCTGCGCAGCCTCAGCCTGGACACCGCGCAAGGCCGCACCGAACTGGTGCTCGGGCTGCCGACGCTGGACGCCTACCTGCACGATCCGGCCTACCTGGGGGTGCTGGTCGGCCGCTTCGGCAACCGCATCGCCGGGTCGGCGTTCAACGTCGACGGCCAGCGCTACGCGGTCACCGCCAACGAGGGCGCCAACCACCTGCATGGCGGCGCGCTCGGATTCGGGCGCCGGGTGTGGTCGGTCCAGGCGCAGTCTGAGAACAGCCTGCAGCTGGGGTACGACTCGCCGGCCGGCGAGGAGGGCTATCCGGGCACCGTGCGGGTCAGCGCCGAGTTCACCCTGCACGGCCGCACCCTGGAGCTGCAGTTCGCCGCGCAGACCGACGCGCCGACCCCGCTCAATCTCACCCACCATCCGTACTTCAACCTGGCCGGCGACCGCGGCGTGGCTGCCGCCGCACAGCGGCTGCGGGTGCCGGCGGATCGCTACCTGCCGGTGAGCGACGCGGCGCTGCTGCCGAGCGGCGAGATCGCCAGCGTGGCCGGCACGCCGTTCGACTTCCGCGCGCCGCGCGCGGTCGCCGACAAGGACAACGCGGCCGATCCGCAGCTGCGCCTGAGCGGCGGCTACGACCATTGTCTGGTGCTGGCCGAGCCGCGCGACTGCAGCGCCGTGCTGTATTCGCCGCACAGCGGCGTGGCCATGCGCATCGCCAGTGCGATGCCTGCGCTGCAGCTGTACGAAGGGCACTGGCTGGACCGCCAGCATCCGGGCCTGGGCCGCGGCGTGTGCCTGGAGCCGCAAGGCTATCCGGACGCACCGAACCAGCCCGGCTTCCCCGACACCATCCTGCGTCCCGGGCAGGTCTACCGGCACCGCATCGAATACCGCTTCGCCGAGGTCGGCGCGGATGCCGACTGGGACGCGGTGGAGGCGGCGCTGGCCGATTGAGCGATACAGGGCTCCGGCAGAATCGCGATTCCTGTAGGAGCGGCTTCAGCCGCGACAGAGTGTTTCCGCAGCCGACATTTCCTCGGCGCCGGTGTCGCGGCTGAAGCCGCTCCTACAGGGGATGCATTGGCATCGCGAAGGCCAACCCGCAATCGTTACTGCGGATGCCCGAGCACCAGTTCGATCACGAACTTGCTGCCGAAGAACGCCAGCAGCAGCAACAGCATCGCCGCCAGGGTCCAGTGCACCGCCTTGATCCCGCGCCAGCCGTAGCGCCAGCGGCCGAACAGCAGCGCGCCGAACACGATCCACGACAGCACGCTGAGCACGGTCTTCTGCACCAGCCGCTGTGCCAGGAAATCCTGCACGAACAGCACCCCGGTCAGCAGGGTCAGGGTCAGCAGGATGAAGCCGACCACGATGGTACGGAACAGCAGCGTCTCCAGCGCGGTTAGCGGCGGCAGCGCGCGCAGCCACGGGTGGAAGTCGCGTCGCCGCAGCGCGCGCTCCTGCAGCCACAGCATCACCGCCAGCAGCGCGGCGATGCCCAGCGTGGCGTAGGCCAGCAGCGCCATCCACGCATGCAGCTGCAGCCGCCAGTCCAGCATCGGCGCCGGTTCGTGGCCGTGCGAGTGGTAGGCCAGCAGCAGCGCCGCCGACAGCGGGAACACCACCACGCCCAGTGCCGCCATGCGTCCGCTGGCGCCGACCAGCGCGGTCATCAGCGCCATGCCCAGGCTGACCAGCGACAGCGCGGCGAAGAAGTGCATGTCCGGCCCGCCAGCGGTGTGCAGCGCCACCTGCACGTGGTAGCCGGCATGCAGCGCCACCGCCGGCAACGCCGCCCACAGCCAGCCGCGGCTGCGCTCGACCCGATCGCGCACCACCGAGCCGACCAGCAGGCCGGTGGCGGTGAGGTACAGCAGGGTGGCGACGAGGACCAGGAGCATCGCGCCAGTTTCGCATATCGGGCCAGGGCTGGTGTTTGCGGCCGGTTGGCTGGACGCGCCTGCCGGCGCCGCGTCCACGGCGTGCGCTGCGCGCCTGCGGCATCGGCGTCACGAAGAGGGCGCCTTCGGCCAGTGGCGCCAGGTCGGGCGCCGGCCTGGCGCGCCGGCGCCGGGGCGGGCCGCCGTCTCCGGGATCGCCGGCCGGCGCGGCTATAATCGACGACCGTTTCCCGTCTGCGACCCGCCCGCATGTTCGAATCCCTCACCCAACGCCTCTCCGGCACCATGCAGCGCCTGCGCGGCCGCGGCCGCCTGACCGAGGAGAACATCCGCGAAGCCACCCGCGAAGTGCGCATCGCGCTGCTCGAGGCCGACGTCGCGCTGCCGGTGGTGCAGGCGCTGATCGAGCGCATCAAGGTGCGCGCGGTCGGCCAGGAAGTGCTCAAGAGCCTGACCCCGGGCCAGGCGCTGATCAAGGTCGTGCGCGACGAGCTGACCACGGTGATGGGCTCGGCCGCCAGCGACCTCAACCTCAACGTGCCGGCGCCGGCGATCGTGCTGATGGCCGGCCTGCAGGGCGCGGGCAAGACCACCACGGTCGGCAAGCTGGCCAAGCACCTGAAGGAAAAGCGCAAGAAGAAAGTGATGGTGGTCTCGGCCGACGTCTACCGTCCGGCGGCGATCGAGCAGCTGAAGACCCTGGCCGAGCAGGTCGGGGTGCTGTTCTTCCCGTCCGAGGCCTCGCAGCAGCCGGTGGACATCGTCCGTGCCGCAATCGCCGATGCGCGCAAGTCCTTCGTCGACGTGCTGCTGGTCGACACCGCCGGCCGCCTCGCCATCGACGCAGCGATGATGACCGAGATCAAGGCGCTGCACGCCGCGATCAATCCGGCCGAAACCCTGTTCGTGGTCGATGCGATGACCGGCCAGGACGCGGCCAACACCGCCAAGGCGTTCAGCGAAGCGCTGCCGCTGACCGGCGTGGTGCTGACCAAGACCGACGGCGACGCCCGCGGCGGCGCCGCGCTGAGCGTGCGCTACATCACCGGCAAGCCGATCAAGTTCATCGGCGTGGGCGAGAAGCCCGACGGCCTGGACGTGTTCCATCCCGACCGCCTGGCCAGCCGCATCCTGGACATGGGCGACGTGCTGTCGCTGGTCGAGCAGGTCGAACACCAGGTCGACAAGGACAAGGCGCAGAAGCTCGCCGAGAAGGTCGCCAAGGGCAAGAAGTTCGACCTCAACGACATGCGCGACCAGCTCGAGCAGATGCAGAACATGGGCGGCATTTCCGGGCTGATGGACAAGCTGCCGGGCATGGGCCAGATCCCCGAGCACCTCAAGCAGCAGGTCGCCGGCAACAAGGACGTGCCGCGGATGATCGCGATCATCGGTTCGATGACCAAGAAGGAGCGGCGCAACCCGACCCTGCTCAACGGCTCGCGCCGCGCCCGCATCGCGCGCGGCTCCGGCACCCAGCCGGCCGACGTCAACAAGCTGATGAAGCAGTACCAGCAAATGGAAAAGATGATGTCGAAGATGGCCGGCGGCGGCATGAAGGGCCTGATGCGCGGCATGAAGGGCATGATGGGTGGCATGGGCGGCCGCGGCGGCCTGCCGTTCCGCTGAGCCTGGCCTGCTGCGCGCATGCGCGCAGCGCTCCGCCCCCGGTCGCGCCTTGCGCGCCTTGCGCTCCCGCGCCCGGCGCGTCGTGGCGAACCGTTGCTGCGCCGCGACCGCGTCGACGGCGATCTGTTCTCAACGAGGAAACCAGTGCGATGAGTGAGGATTCGGCCTATTTCGTGGGCGGCGAAGACGCCGCGATGCAGGCGGCGTACGTCGCCGCGCGCGGTACCTTCAAGTTCTTCTGGCGCGAGATGTCCTGGGAATACCGGCGCATCGTGCCGGGACTGGACATGGCGGCGGTGAAGCTGGCGTTCGCGACCGATGCCGCCGGCCACGACGCGCCGCCGGTCGAACACATGTGGGTCGGCGACGTGCAGTTCGACGGGGACACCGTCTCCGGCACGCTGCTCAACGATCCGGACCACATCGCTGCGTTGCAGGCCGGCGCCGCGGTCGCCGCGCCGGTCGCGGAGCTGGAGGACTGGATGTACGTCATCGATGGCAAGGTCTATGGCGGCTATACCATCGACGCGATGCGTCGCGGCATGTCGGCGGCCGAGCGCGCCGAGCACGACGCCGCCTGGGGCCTGGAATTCGGCACGCCTGGGCAGGTGCGGCTGGTGCCGGCGCCCAAGCGCGGGCTGTTCGCCGGCATGCTCGGCCGCAACGACGGCGACGGGGACGATGCCGCAGCGCTGTCGCTGCGCGAGCACCCGATGAGCGAGAACATGGGTCCGCGCATCGACGAAGACCTGCGCGGCCGTCCCGATGCGGTGCACGTGCTCGACGAGCAGGGCTGGACGCTGCTGCAGCGCGACGCGCTGGCCGGCAACTATCAGCCGGTGGCGATGCTGTTGCAGCACGGCGCGGACCCGTCGCTGCGCAACCCGCTGGGACGCACGGCGCTGGACCTGGCGCAGCAGATGCAGTGGCCGCGGATCATGCAACTGCTGCAACAGGTGGCCTGACGTGAGGCGCTCGGTGGAGTCCTCGGCGACACGCGCGCGGGCATCGGACTTCTGCCAGCGCTTCGGCCTGCGCGCGCCGATCCTGCTGGCGCCGATGGCCGGCGCCTGCCCGGTGCCGCTGTCGGTGGCGGTCGCGCAGGCCGGCGGCATGGGCGCGATGGGCGCGGTGCTGTCGGCGGCCGCGGACATCGGCGACTGGATGGACGCGTTCCGTCAGGGCAGTCCCGGGCCGGCGCAGGTCAACCTGTGGGTGCCCGATCCGCCGCCGCTGCGCGATGCCGCGGGCGAGGCCGCCACGCGCGATTTTCTGGCGCAGTGGGGGCCGCCGGTCGACGCCGCCGCCGGCGACGCCGGTCCGGCCGATTTCGCCGCGCAATGCGCCGCCGTGCTCGCCGCGCGCCCGGCGGTGGCCTCGTCGATCATGGGCCTGTTCCCGCCGGCCTTCGTCGCGCAGTTGCAGCAGGTCGGCATCGCCTGGTTCGCCTGCGCCACCACCCTGGACGAGGCGCTGGCGGCGCAGGCGGCCGGCGCCGATGCGGTGGTCGCGCAGGGCGCGGAGGCCGGCGGCCACCGCGGCGCGTTCGATGCCTCCCGTGCCGAGCGGCAGCTGACCGGCCTGTTCGCGCTGCTGCCGCGGCTGGCCGACCGGCTCGAGGTGCCGGTGATCGCCGCCGGCGGCATCGCCGATGGCCGCGGCATCGCCGCCGCGTTGACCCTGGGCGCCAGCGCGGTGCAGATCGGCACCGCGTTCCTGCGCACGCCGGAGGCCGCGCTCGCGCCGGCCTGGGCCGACGCGCTGGCGCGCACCGAGCCGGAGCAGACTGTGTTGACCCGCGCCTTCTCCGGCCGCCTCGGTCGCGGGCTGGCCACCGACTACGTGCGCGCCGCGGCCGCACCGACCGCGCCGCCACCGCGCCCGTACCCGGTACAGCGCGGGCTGACCGCGCCGATGCGTCAGGCCGCCGTGCGCGAAGACCGGCTGGCGGCGATGCAGGCCTGGGCCGGGCAGTCGGCGTGGATGGCGCCGGCGCAGCCGGCGGCGGCATTGGTCGGGGCGTGGTGGGATCAGGCGCAGGCGCTGCTGTGAGCGCGCAGCTGTTCTGCGACGGCCGGCCGGCGAGCGCCGCCACGCTGGCCGTGCCGGCGCTGGTCAACTACGGCCACTTCAGCACGATGCAGGTCCGCGCCGGCGCGGTGCGCGGGTTCGACCTGCATCTGCAGCGGCTCGACGCCGCCACGCGCACGCTGTTCGGCAGCGAACTGCCGGCAGAGCGCGTGCGTGCCGAGCTACGCGCGGCGCTGGCCGCGTTCGGCAGCGGCGATGCCTCGTTGCGGGCCAGCGTGTTCGCGCGCGATTTCGATGTCCGTCGCGCCGATGCGGCGTGTACGCCGGAGCTGCTGGTATCGCTGGCCGCGCCCGCGCTGCCGGACGCCGTGCCGCTGCGGGTGCGCAGCGTGGCGTTCGCGCGCGAGCTGCCGCAGATCAAGCACGCCGGCAGCTTCGCCCTGTTCCATCAGCGACGGCTGGCCTTGCAGGCCGGCTTCGACGATGCGCTGTTCGTCGACGCGCAGGGCCTGGTCGCCGAGGGCTCGATCTGGAACCTGGGCGCATGGGACGGGCAGGGCGTGGTGTGGCCGCAGGCGCCGGCCTTGCGCGGCACCCAGGAGCGGCTGCTGCAGGCCGGCCTGGCCGCGCTCGGCGTCGCGCAACGGCTGCGGCCGCTGCACCTGCAGGAATTGCTGGCCGGGGACTACGCCGTATTCGCCTGCAATTCGCGCGGCCAGCAGGCCCTGGCCGCCATCGACGGGCAGGCGCTGCGGCCGGCCGCCGAGTTGTTGCGGATGCTGAACGAAGCCGCCGAGACGCAGCCCTGGCAAGCGATCTGATGGGACAAGGGACGACTTGGCAGCGTTCCGGACGCCCGCTATAATCGCCGGCTTACCGCGCCATCCTGGCGACTGGGCAACACCGGAAACTCAACCATGGTCAAGATTCGCCTTACCCGTGGCGGCGCCAAGAAGCGCCCCTTCTACCACATCATCGTCACCGACGTGCGCAGCGCGCGCGACGGCCGCAACATCGAGCGCCTGGGCTACTACAACCCGGTCGCGCAGGGTGCCGAGCCGCGCATCGTGCTCGACCTGCCGCGCGTGGACCATTGGGTCTCCAACGGCGCGCAGCTGACCGACAAGGTGCGCAACCTGTACCGCGAAGCGACCAAGGCCCAGGCCACCGCGGCCTGATCCTGCGGGCCGCGCCTCCGGCGCGGCCCTTCGGTTTTCTGCACCTATGAAAGACAGCCAGCGCCGTATCCTGCTGGGCAGGATCCTGGGCGCCTTCGGCGTACGTGGCGAGGCCAAGCTCGAGTCGTGGACCGAGCCGCGCCTCGCCATTTTTCGCTATCAGCCCTGGATCGTGCGCAAGCCCGACGGCAGCGAAAGCAGCCTCAGCGGCGTGCGCGGCCGCGAATCCAGCAAGCATCTCGTCGTCACCTTGCCCGACGTCACCGATCGCGATGCGGTCGAGGCGCTGCGCGGCACCGAGATCTACGTGGCGCGCGACACCCTGCCGCCGCCCAAGCCCGACGAATACTACTGGGTGGACCTGGAAGGCCTGGACGTGCGCACTGTCGACGGCGTGGCCCTGGGGCAGGTCTCGCACCTGTTCTCCAACGGCGCCAACGACGTGCTGGTGGTGCGCGGCGACCGCGAGCGGCTGCTGCCGTTCGTGCAGCCGGACTACGTCAAGTCGGTGGATTTCGACGCCAACCTGATCGTGGTCGACTGGGACCCGGAATTCTGAGGGTGCCGGGGGCTTGCGCCGGCCCGACCGCCGCCTAGGCTCTCCGAGTCCCGAGTCCCGAGTCCCGATCCAACCATGCGCATCGACGTCATCAGCCTGTTCCCCGAATTCGTCGCCCAGTGCGCCGCGTTCGGCGTGGTCGGCCGTGCGCAGGAGCGCGCGCTGCTGGCCCTGCACGGCTGGAACCCGCGCGATTACGCCACGGGCGGCTACCGCAAGGTGGACGACCGCCCGTTCGGCGGCGGCCCGGGCATGGTGATGATGATCGAGCCGCTGCAGGCCTGCCTGCAGGCGGTGCGCGACGCCGATCCGCAGCCGGCGCCGGTGATCTACCTGAGCCCGCAGGGCGTGCCGCTGACCCAGGCCAAGGCCCGTCAGCTGGCGGCGCTGCCGCGGCTGGTGCTGCTGTGCGGGCGCTACGAGGGCGTGGACGAGCGCTTCGTCGCCGCCGCGGTGGACGAGGAGATCTCGATCGGCGACTACGTGCTGTCCGGCGGCGAGCTGGCCGCGGCGGTGCTGGTCGATGCGGTCACCCGGCTGCAGGAGGGCGCGCTGAACGACGCCGAGTCCGCCGCCCAGGACAGCTTCGAAGGCCCGGACGGCCTGCTCGACTGCCCGCACTACACCCATCCGCGCGAGCACGCGCTGGGCGAGGTGCCGGCCATCCTGCGCTCCGGCAACCACGCCGCGATCGCGCGCTGGCGGCGCATGCAGGCGCTGGGCCGGACCTGGCTGCGGCGCCCGGAGCTGCTGGACGAGGCGGCGCTGAGCACGGCCGACCGCCGCCTGCTGGAGGAGTTCCGCCAGGGCCTGCAGGCCGATCCGGCGCCCGTGCAGGAAAATCCGTCCAAGCCCTAGCCACGGCGGCACGACTGGGTTAAAATGCCCGGCTTTCCGGCCTAGCCATCTGCGCTCGGCCCATCCGTATATCGCGCAATCGCCGTGCGGCGACTGCCGGACCACCTCACCAGACACAAGCGGTGCCCACCATGAGCAAGCTCAACAAGACCATCCTGGCCGACTTCGAAGCCGCCCAGATCCAGCGCAAGCTGCCGGAGTTCAACCAGGGCGACACCATCGTCGTCAACGTCAAGGTGAAGGAAGGCAACCGCGAGCGCGTCCAGGCCTACGAAGGCGTGGTGATCGGCACCAAGAACGCCGGCCTGAACTCCTCGTTCACCGTGCGCAAGATCTCCCACGGCTTCGGCGTGGAGCGCGTGTTCCAGAGCCACAGCGCCATCATCGACTCGGTCGAAGTGAAGCGCCGCGGCAAGGTCCGCGCCGGCAAGCTGTACTACCTGCGTGGCCTGGAAGGCAAGGCCGCCCGCATCAAGGAAGATCTGGCCGCCGCTGCGCAGGCCAAGGTCGCGCGCCAGGCCGCTGCGGCCGCCGCCAAGGCCGAGTAACACTCCGGCGACTTCGGTCGCTGCCGCAACGGCCGCCTTCGGGCGGCCGTTTGCGTTTGTGGGACCGGATGCGGTGATTTCGCGGTGGCTGCGGCGCGCTCGATGTGCCGTGCTTGCGCTGGACATTATGTGTGCTGGAGGTTCCGGTCGGGGCTGAAGCCCCTCCTACAGTGCCCCCAGCCAGCTCGCCGCAAGTCCCTGTAGGAGCGGTTTCAACCGCGACCGAGCGAAGCCGCGGACCCATCCGCGCGGCTAGAGCGTCGAGCTCCAGCGCCGACCGCATTCTTCGATGCCGCTTCGGTCGAGGCGAGCGAGAGCGCTTTCCCGGAGTTGCCGCAGGCTGTATGTGGGAGCGACTTCAGTCGCGACGTGCTTTACCGAGAAGGCCTGCCGCGACTGAAGATGCATCCACAGGCGATGTCGCCTGGACCGAAACGCGACTGCCAGCGCTCAGCGCGCCGGATCCTGCGCGATCGGCACATCGGCGACCGCCGCCGGCGGCGCCGCGGGCACTTCCGCGGGGTGGGCCATTTCCTCCGGGCGCGGCTGGCTCAGCATCTGCGCCTTGCGCCAGTTGCCCCAGCGGTAATAGGCCAGCGACAACGCCATCGCGCAGATCGAACTGGTCGGGAAGCTCCACCACACCGCATCGGCGCCGAATTGCGGTTGCAGCAGCTGCGCGAACGGCACGCGGATGCCCCACAGCGCCAGCGCCAGGATCAGCAGCGGCGGGAGCACCGCGCCGGTGGCGCGGACCACGCCGGAGATCACGAAGGTCACGCCGAAGAACAGGAACGACCACACCGCGATGTGGTTGAGGTGGCGCGCGATCTCCAGCGCGGGGCTGAGCGGCGGCAGGAACAGCGCCAGGGTCCAGCGGTCGAGCAGGATCAGCGGCGCGATCAGCGCGCCGGTCAGCAGGAAGTTGAACAGCACGCCCTGGCGCGCGGTCGCCGCGACCCGGTCCCAGCGCTGCGCGCCGACGTTCTGCGCGGCCATCGACGAACAGGCCGCGCCGATCGCCATCGCCGGCATCTGCACGTAGGTCCACAGCTGCATCGCCGCGCCGTAGGCGGCCGCGGTATCGGTGCCGTAGCCGTTGACCATCGAGATCATCACGATCATCGCCAGCGAGATCAGCACCATCTGCAGGCCCATCGGCACGCCCTTGACCACCAGCGCGCGCAGGATGGTCGGGTCGATGCGGAACAGCCGCGCGTCCTGCCGGCCCAGCCACAGCACATGGCGCTTGTGCCGCAGGTACAGCAGCAGGCCGGCCAGGGCGATGGCCTGGGCGATCAGCGTGGCCCAGGCGGCGCCGGCGATGCCCAGCTTCGGAAACGGCCCCAATCCGAACAGCAGCAGCGGATTGAAGCCGATGTCCAGCACCACCGCCAGCAGCAGGAAGCGGAACGGCGTGCGCGAGTCGCCGGCGCCGCGCAGCGCCGCCGACAGGAACGCGAACGCGTACAGCAGCGGCATCGCCAGGAAGATCACCCGCAGGTAGGCCTCGGCCAGCGGCAACGAGGCGGCAGGCGTGCCCATCGCCGCCAGCAGGTGCCGCGCCAGCCACCAGCCGCTGGCCGCGATCAGCACCGAGATGCCGATGAAGAAGGTCGCGCTGGTGCCCAGCACCCGCCGCGCCTGGACCACGTCGCCGCGGCCCATCGCCTGGCCGATCAGGATGGTGGCGGCCATGCCGATGCCGAACACCGAGCCGATCAGGAAGAACATGATGCTGTTGGCGTTGGCCGCCGCGGTCGCCGCCGCCTCGCCGAGGTAGCGCCCGACCCAGATCGCATTGACCGAGCCATTGAGCGACTGCGCGATGTTGCCGGCCAGGATCGGCAGCGCGAACAGCAGCAACTGCCGGCCGATCGGGCCTTCGGTGAGCGCGGCGGACTTGGGCATCGCATGCCTGCAGGGGGCGGGAAGCCGCGCACACTAGCACTTGCGCACGAGGCTGGGGGAGGCGACGCGTGGCAGATGTGGCGCGGCCGCGAAGATCTTAGACTGGTAGGCGTGGATGCAGATCCCTGGACTGGTGGTGGATGTGCAGGCTGGGCGCAGGTGCCGTCGACACCGACCGCGTCTCGGAGGCTTGCAATGCGACCCCCGCGCCGCAATCTGCAGTGAATCGGATGCAGCGCGTTGGCATTGGCATTGGCCGGTGCGCCGACAACGCGCGTTGGGACGAAGCCGACCTGCGGCCGGGCGAACGCCTGGATTGCCTGGTCGGCGAGGATGCCAGCGCACTCGCGTCGCGCGCCGACGGCCTGGCGGCCAGCCAGCGCCGCAGCACTGCCATCCGCCGCCGTCGCTGCAGTGATCCGGCGAGCGACCCGACGAACGACAGATACAGATGGATGCCCGTAAGCACGATGAATGAACCGCTAGCGCAACCGAGTGTGGTCAGGCTGGACGTCTGGCTGTGGGCCGCACGCTTCTTCAAGACCCGCAGCCTGGCCAAGCAGGCGGTGGAAACCGGCAAGGTCGACGTGGCTGGGCAGCGCCCGAAATCCTCGCGCGCGGTGCGCGTGGGCGAGCAGTTGCGCGTGGAGCGCGGCGAAGAGGTGTTCGAGATCCAGGTGCTGGCGCTCAGCGACAACCGCGGCCCGGCCAGCGTCGCGCAGACGCTGTATCAGGAAAGCGAGGCCTCGCGCGAACGGCGCGCGCAACAGCGCGCGCAACGCAGCGCCGAACGCAACGGCTACCAGGCCCCCGACGGCAAACCGGACAAGCGCGCGCGGCGCCTGATCCGCGCCCTGGGCGATCTGGACGCGCTGTAGGCGCACGCAGCGCCACCCTGCAGTCGGGACTGAAGTCCCTCCCACAAAAAGCCGCGCAGCTCCGTCGTGCAGGAGCGCCTCGGTAGAAGCGACTTCAGTCGCGACGAGCGAAGCGATGGGCTTCCGATCAGCATGCAGTCGGGACTGCAGTTCCTCCCACAACAAGCCAGGTGCTCTTCGCTCGCCGGTTGCGCCATGGAAGTGACTTCGGGCGCGGAAAGCGAGGCGGTGGAGTAATGGCTTTGGGCAGAGTCGGGGCTGAAGCCCCTCCTGCAGTGCATCCAGTCGGTGCATCGCAAATCCCCTGTGGGAGCGACTTCAGTCGCGACGACGAAGCAGTGAGACTGTCGGCGTTGGAACGTGTCGGAACTGAAGTCCTTCTTACCATGCACCCAGCCAGCACGCGCAAGACCCTGTAGGAGCGGCTTCAGCCGCGACGAACGAAGCGGTGAACCGATCGGGATCGGAGAGTGTCGGGACAGGTGGTTTGAGGCCATCCCGAATCACTTCCACAATCCAGCTTCGCATCAGTCTTACCGTCGGGATATCCCTGCCACGACGCTCACGCAAAAACGCCCCGGCAAGCCAGGGCGTTTTTCGCGTGTCACAAAGCGCAGAAGCAGTCTCTGCCGACCTGCCCCAGATCATCTGGGCAGGCTCGACCGATCAGCAGTCTGCCCAATGCACTGGGCAGGCCATCGACCTCACGCCGCCAGATCGAAGCGGTCCAGCTCCATCACCTTGCTCCACGCGGCGACGAAGTCCTGCACGAACTTCTGCTGCGCGTCTGCGCCCGCATACACCTCGGCCAGCGCACGCAAGATCGCGTTGGAGCCGAACACCAGGTCGGCGCGGGTGGCGGTCCACAGCAGCGCGCCGGTGGCGCGGTCGCGGCCTTCGAATACGTCGCGGGCCGGGGACGTGGCCGTCCATGCCGTGCGCATGTCCAGCAGATGGACGAAGAAGTCGTTGCTCAACGTGTCCCGGCGTTGGGTGAACACGCCATGCGCCGATTGCCCGACGTTGGCTCCGAGCACGCGCAGCCCGCCGACCAGCACGGTCATCTCCGGCGCGGTCAGGGTCAGCAACTGCGCCTTGTCGATCAGCAGCGCCTCGGCCGGCACCGCGTAGCGGCGCTTGCGGTAGTTGCGGAAGCCGTCGGCCACCGGTTCCAGCACCGCGAACGCGTCGACGTCGGTCTGTTCCTGCGCCGCGTCCATGCGTCCGGGCGCGAACGGCACGCTCAGCGTCTGCCCGGCGTTCTTCGCCGCCTGCTCGACCGCGGCGGCGCCGCCCAGCACGATCAGGTCGGCCAGCGAGATCTTCTTGCCGCCGGTCTGGGCGCGGTTGAACTGCGCCTGGATGTCCTCCAGCGTGGCCAGCACCTGCGCCAGCTGCTCGGGCTGGTTCGCTTCCCAGTCCTTCTGCGGCGCCAGGCGGATGCGCGCGCCGTTGGCGCCGCCGCGCTTGTCCGAGCCGCGGAAGGTGGAGGCCGACGCCCACGCGGTCGACACCAACTGCGCGACGCTCAAACCGGAGTCGAGAATGCGTTGCTTGAGCGCGGCGATGTCCTGCGCATCGACCAGCGGATGGTCCAGCGCGGGAATCGGGTCCTGCCAGAGCAGCACTTCGGCCGGCACGTCCGGGCCGAGGTAGCGCGCGCGCGGGCCCATGTCGCGGTGGGTCAGCTTGAACCAGGCGCGGGCGAAGGCGTCGGCGAACTGCTCCGGGTGCTCCAGGAAACGGCGCGAGATCGCGGCGTAGGCCGGATCGAAGCGCAGCGCCAGGTCGGTGGTGAGCATGGTCGGCAGGTGCGTCTTCGACGGATCGTGCGCGTCCGGGATCAGCGCCTGCGCGTTCTTCGCCACCCACTGGTGCGCGCCGGCCGGGCTCTTGCTCAGCTCCCACTCGAACTTGAACAGGTGCTCGAAGAAATCGTGGCCCCACTGCGCCGGCGTGGTGGTCCAGGTGACCTCCAGGCCGCTGGTGATGGTGTCGCCGCCCTTGCCGCTGCCGAAGCTGTTGTGCCAGCCCAGGCCCTGCGCTTCCAGGTCGCTGCCCTCCGGCTCGGCGCCGACGTGGTCGGCCGGGCCGGCGCCATGGGTCTTGCCGAAGGTATGGCCGCCGGCGATCAGCGCGACCGTCTCCTCGTCGTTCATCGCCATGCGCGCGAAGGTGTCGCGGATGTCCTTGGCGGCGAGCAGCGGATCGGGATTGCCGTCCGGGCCTTCCGGATTGACGTAGATCAGCCCCATCTGCACCGCGGCCAGCGGGTTTTCCAGGTTGCGCGTGTGCACGTCGCCATCGGCGTCGTCGTCGGACACCAGCACGCCGCCGGCCTTCTCCACGCCTTCGGAGCCGTGCGCATAGCGCACGTCGCCGCCCAGCCAGGTGGTCTCGCGGCCCCAGTACACGTCCTGGTCCGGCTCCCAGGTGTCTTCGCGGCCGCCGGCGAAACCGAAGGTCTTGAAGCCCATCGATTCCAGCGCGACGTTGCCGGTGAGGATCAGCAGGTCGGCCCAGGAGATGGCCTGCCCGTACTTCTGCTTGATCGGCCACAGCAGGCGCCGCGCCTTGTCCAGGCTCACGTTGTCCGGCCAGCTGTTGAGCGGGGCGAAGCGTTGCTGGCCGCGACCGCCGCCGCCACGGCCGTCGCCGGTGCGGTAGGTGCCGGCGCTATGCCAGGCCATGCGCACGAACAGCGGGCCGTAGTGGCCGAAGTCGGCCGGCCACCAGTCCTGCGACTCGGTCATCAGCGCATGCAGGTCCTGCTTCAGCGCCTGCAGGTCGAGACCGTTGAAGGCCTTGGCGTAATCGAACGCCTCGCCCAGCGGGTTGGATTTGGACGAATGCTGGCTGAGCAGGTCCACGCGCAATTGCTGCGGCCACCAATCCTTGTTGGTGGTGCCGCTGCTGGCGGCGCTGTGGAACGGGCATTTGGCTTCGGTGTTCATCGGTCTGGACCTTCGTACGTGCGCAAGGGGCACACCCGGTGGGGCGGGCGGTGCCGGGATGGAGATGGATGTGGAAAGCGGTTTGCGGCTGTGGGTGTCGGCGCAGGCAGGACAGGCAAGCGTCGCGCTGGGGTGTGGCCCGGTCTGGGGTTCAGTAGGTGCAGACTATCGACCGCCGCTTTCTTTATAAAATTGATTGATTGAACCGATCCGATAGCGTGTGGCAATCGGAAGCCCGGCGTCGTGCCGAGCGTGCGGCATGCCGCGCACGCTGTCTGGGAAGGGCGTGCGCAGCTACGACCGCGCGGTTCAGGCGTTGGGCATCACATCGAAATCGCCGCCCAGCACGCGCTCCAGCCGGCCGCTGCGCCAACCGCGCACGCTGTCGCGCACCAGCGGTGCCGGGGCGATGCGATAGCGTCGGCACACGCGCAGTTCCTCGTCGACGGCCGGTGCCCGCCGGGCCTGTCCGGGCAGGTCAGGCACGACCCGAACCTGCGCCGTGAGCCGGCGCAGCGCCGGTTCGTCGGCATCCTGTTCCTGCACGTGCAGGCCGGTTTCCGGCAGCAGCAGGTCCAGCGCGCCGAAGCCGGCGATCGCTAGCCAGGCCCGGCCCTGTTCGGGATCCTGCAGCAGTACTTCCACCCGCATGTTGCGTTGCGTGGCCCAGGCCAGATACATCTGCAGCAGTTGCTGCCACCAGCGCCGCGCGTCGGCGGGATGGCGGTGCAATTCGCTGGCGCCGATGCGCAGGTCCAACAGCGCGTCCTGCGCGCGTTGTTCCTGCAGCGCATCGCTGGCCAGTTGCAGCAGCCACAGCAGTTGCGCCAGGCGCGCGACGAACTCGCCGTCGCGCTGCGCGCCGTGCAGTCGCGCGCGCATGCGCACGGCGCTGTCCAGCGCGCTCTCGATGCGGTCGCGGCGTTCGATCCGGTCCAGCACCTGGAAGCGGCCGGGCTGCGACCAGAAGTCGGCTTCGCCCATGCCGGCGAAGTCCGCCTCCCGCGCCAGCCGCCACGCGCTCGCGGCATGCGTCTGGTGCAGGAGGTGCAGGGCCGCATCCAGGCGCGGCAGCACCGCGTCGCTGGCGCTGGACGCATAGACGATGTCGCGCAGGTCCGCCGGCGCTGCCGGATCGGCGTCGGCGCCCGGTGCGAGTGCCGGCACGGGTGCGTCGGGGGCGATGAAACGCACGTCCAGGCGATCGCCGGCGCCGCGCACGAACAGGAACTGGTCGCCTTCCGGCGCGCGCTGTTCGACGATGCTGCGCGCCAGCGGCGCGAGCAGATGCTGTTCGATCGCGCGGCGCAGCGGGCGCGCGCCCAGGTCCGGGGTGAAGCCGCGGTCGAGCAGGAATTCGATCGCCGACGGTTCCCATTCCACCGCCCAGGCGCGGTTGCGCAGGCCGCGCCGGGTCAGCGTGCGGTCCAGTTCCTTGTGCAGGATCTCGCGCATCAGCGCGCGGTCCAGCGGGTTGAACAGCACCACGCGGTCGAGGCGGTTGATGAACTCGCGGCGGAAGGTTTCGTATACCGCTTTCTCCACCGCGCTGCGCGAATAGCCGCCGGCGACGGTGGCGAAGCCGGGACCCGCGCCGCGGGCGAGGGTAGCGCCGACGTTGCTGGTCAGGATGATGATGCTGTGGCGGAAGTCGGCGGTGTTGCCGTTGCGGTCGCTCAGCCGCGCGTCGTCGAACACCTGCAGGAACAGGTCCCAGACCTTGGGGTGGGCCTTCTCGAACTCGTCCAGCAGCACCACCGAGAACGGCTGTTCGCGGATCCGCGCGATCAGCGTGCGCTGACCGGCGCTGTCGTCGCCGGTGAGCCGCGCCAGCGCGTCCTCGCCCTGGAATTCGCTCATGTCCAGGCGCAGCAGGCGCTCGGGGGTGCCGAACAGCAGCTCGCCCAGCGCCTTGGCCAGTTCGGTCTTGCCGGTGCCGGTGGGGCCGGCGAACAGGAACACGCCGATCGGGCGATGGCTGTCGATCAGCCCGGCCTTGAGCATGGCAATGCGGTCGACCAGGGTCTCCACCGCCTCGTCCTGGCCGAGCACGCGCTGGCGGAAGAAGCGGCGCAGCGCGTCCAGTTCCAGCCGCTGGCGATCGTCGATCACCTCCAGCGGCAGGCCGCTGCGCTTGGCCACGGCCTGCAGCAAGGCATCGTCGTCGAGCGGCAGGCGCGGCGCCTCGCCGCCTGTGGCGGCCTGCAGGGTCTCGTCCAGCAGCTGCAGCAGCCGCCCCGGCTCGTGTTGCTCGGGGAAATACTGCGCGGCCATGCGTTCGGCCTCGGCCAGCGCGCGCGCATCGATCACTTCCGCCTGCAGCGCCTGCCGCTGCGCCTGCGCCCACTGTTGGCCGATCTGCGCCAGCGCGGCGGGCGCGGCCGGCGCCAGCGTGACCACTTCGAAGCGCGAGCGCGTCGCCGGCCGCGCCACCTGCAACTGCGCCAGTTGCCGCGGTGTGATCTCGCCGATCAGGCGCAGTTCGCCGCGCTCCAGCGCCGGCAGCACCAGGTCGAGAATGCCGCGCGGGTCGCGCGAGTGCGAACCCTTGTGCAGCAGGTCGTAGAAATCCGGCGCGCGCCACAGCGCGCGTTCGCGATGCAGCACTGCCAGCATCTCGCGGATACGTCCTTCCAGTTCGCCGATGTAGCTCTGCCCGGCGAGGATCTCGGCCGCCGACGCCTCGAACACGCGCCAGCCCTCAGCCAGCAGGCGTTCGCTGAGCAGATCGATCAGCACGCTCTTGCCGACGCCGTGTTCGCCGACCAGCAGCACCGGTTGCGGCGGCGTGGCCACCAGCTGTTCGTAGGCGCGCTGCAGCGCTGCGTCCAGCGCGGGATGGCGCAGGCGCAGGCGCGGCGGCAGCGTGGCGACGACCCGGCCGAAACCGCCCAGCACGCGCTGCTCGCGGTGCGCGCGGCGCGCGTCCTGCAAGCGTTGCAGGAACGGCTCCAGCACCGGTTCCTTGAACTGGCCCAGGGTGTCGGCCAGCTTGGCCAGCGCATCGTCGTCCAGTCCATCGAACTCCACCGCGCGGTCCGCCGGCGCCTTGCCCGCGGCCCAGTGCAGGTAGTCGCGCAGGCGCTGCCGGAACGGCACGAAGCCCCACCACCAGTCGCGCGCCTGGCGCAGCAGGACATGCAGATGGTCCGCGTCCGGCAGCGCCTGCAGGTAGTCGAGCACGAAGTTGAGCGGATACGAGCCCAGATGCGGCAGCAGTTCCAGCACCGCGTCCGGATCGCTGCGGCGGCGGCGTGGCAGGGCCACCGCGGCCATCGACGGCAGCGCGTAGCCCGGGCTGCCGAGCGCTTCGATCACCGCCTGGTCGGAGAACTCCAGGCTTGCCAGCAGCGTCACCCCTTGTTGGAACTGCGGGATCCGCAGCAGGTCGGCCGGACTCTGGATCTGATCGTCCAGCGCTTCCACCTGCTGGCGCAGCCGTTGCACGTGCTGGGCCGGCGTTTCCCCGGCCGGCGGCTCCGGCGCGGCCTGCTGCGGCTCCGGTTCGGTGTCGGATGCGGAGTGCGGCGTGCGCGGAGCGGCCGCTCCGGGGTGTCTGAAGACGTGCAGCAGCAAGGCGCCGACGACGACGCCGATCACGAACAGATAGATCTCCACGCGAGGCTCCTTCAGTGCCTGCCGATGCGGTTGGATCGGATGCCGTCGCCGCGTCTGGCACCGGCACGGGTGCGGAAGGCGGCGCACGCGAGCGCCGCGTCCGGCCGCGTCCATGGTGGTGCCGTGGTGCCCTGGCGTATCGACATGCGTTCCTCTGCTTCCTTGTCCCTGGGGCGCGTCCGCACGCGCGGCTATCCAATCGCGTCACCGGTCTGTGCAGGCGGCGGCTGCACGAGTATAGGCGCGCGTGTTTCGGGCGGGCTACAGCCACGCGCGAGCCGATCGACCACGCCAGCCGTCTGCGCGCCGGCGTGTCGTCGGACCGGTTCGATGGCTGGCGGCGCGTTCGTCGGATGCGTCGCAAGGCGCGCGCGCAGGATCCCGCTCCGCACGCGGCAAAGATCACTATCCTGTTGCGATGACCATCCGCGCGACCCGCCTGCTGCATCTGCTCGACGCCCTGCGCGGCCGCCGCCGGCCGGTGGCCGGTGCCCAACTCGCTGCCGCGCTGGGCGTCAGCCTGCGCACGCTGTACCGCGACATCGCGACCCTGCGCGCGCAAGGTGCCGACATCCTCGGCGACCCTGGCGTCGGCTATGTGCTGCGTCCGGGCTTCCTGCTGCCGGCGCTGAATTTCAGCGAGGACGAACTGGAGGCGCTGACCCTGGGCGCGCGCTGGGTGGCGCGCCAGGCCGATCCGGAACTGGCGCAGGCGGCGCAGCGCGCGGTGGCGCGGATCACCTCCACGCTGCCCGGCAACCTGCGCTTGTCGATCGAGACCAGCGGGCTGCTGGTGCCCGCGTCCGACGCCACGCAACCGCTGGCGCCGTGGTTGCCGGTGCTGCGCCGTGGCATCCGGCTCGAACACGTGTTGCGGATGGACTACGCCGATGCGGGCGGGGCGGCCTCGCAACGGCTGATCTGGCCGTTCGCGATGGCCTTCCTCGGCGGCTACGGCATGATTGCCGCGTGGTGCGAACTGCGCCGCGACTTCCGCCATTTCCGCGCCGACCGGGTGCTGGCCCTGGCCGACGATGGTGAGCGCTATCCCTCGCGGCGGCACTTGCTGATCAAGCGCTGGCGCGCGGCCACCGGCTACGGCGCGGACTACTGACAGTACCTGTCAGCAGGGCAGGGCCAGACTGCAGGCTGTCCACCACGGAAGTCCGCCCATGTCCACCAAGCTCGTGTTCTACACCCACCCCCTGTCGCGCGGCCGCGTCGCCCGCTGGATGCTGGAGGAAACCGGCCTGCCTTACGAGGACGTCATCCTCGACTACGGCACCACGATGAAGGCGCCGGAGTACCTGGCGATCAACCCGATGGGCAAGGTCCCGGCGCTGCGCCACGGCGACGCCGTGGTCACCGAGAACGCGGCGATCTGCGCCTACCTGGCCGACCTGGTGCCGGAGCGGCAACTGGCGCCGCCGCCGGGCTCGCCGGCACGCGCCGACTACTACCGCTGGCTGGCGTTCCTGGCCGGCCCGGTCGAGTCGCTGCTGACCGCCAAGCAGGCCGGGGCGCTGGCGCCGGCACGCAGTGCCGGTTACGGCAGCGAGGCCGACCTGCTGCGCACGCTGGAGCAGGCGGTCGAGGGGCGCGAATACCTGGCCGGCGACCGCTTCAGCGCGGCCGACCTGTACGTGGCGTCGGTGCTGGGGTATTACCTGCGCTTCGGCATGCTCGACGCGCGTCCGGCGTTCACCGCCTTCGCGCAGCGGCATGGCGCGCGACCGGCGGCATTGCGTGCCGCGGCGATCGACGATGCATTGGTCGCGGCGCATCCCAATCCGGATATGCCGGCAAGTGTGGCGCCGGCGGTCGCATAGCGGCTGTTCCTTCTCCCATCGGGAGAAGGTGCCCCGAAGGGGCGGATGAGGGTACGGGCGAAGCCTGATGCACTCAAACTCTGCGAGTCGCTTCGCGCCGTACCCTCACCCCAACCCCTCTCCCGGTGGGAGAGGGGCTGATGCTTGCACGCCGGGCTACAGCAGCGACTTGAGCCGGTACAGCGCTTCCAGCGCCTGCTTGGGCGTCAGCTCGTCCGGGTCCAGCGCCGCCAGCGCTTCCTGCGCGGCCGAGGGCGTGGCCGCGAACAGGCCGAACTGCTGCGGCGCGTCCAGCGCCTGCGGCGCCATCTGCGAAGCGTGGCTCTCGCCGCCGCGCTGCTCCAGTTCCGCCAGCCGCCGCCGCGCCTGTGCGACGGTAGACTTCGGCAAGCCGGCCAGCGCCGCCACCTGCAGGCCGAAACTGCGGTTGGCCGGGCCGTCCTTGACCGCATGCATGAACACCAGTTTGTCGCCGTGCTCGACCGCGTCCAGATGCACGTTGGCGATGCCGCTGGCGCCGCCTTCGACCGATTCGTCGGCCAGCGCGGTCAGCTCGAAATAGTGCGTGGCGAACAGGGTGTAGCAGCGGTTGTGATGCGCCAGGTGGCGCGCCACCGCATCGGCCAGGGCCAGGCCGTCGTAGGTCGAGGTGCCGCGGCCGATCTCGTCCATCAGCACCAGCGACTGCGCGCTGGCGTGATGCAGGATGTAGCTGGTCTCGGCCATCTCGACCATGAAGGTGGACTGGCCGCGCGCCAGGTCGTCGCCGGCGCCGATGCGGGTCAGGATGCGGTCGATCGGGCCGATCACCGCACGCGTGGCCGGCACGTAGCTGCCGATGTGCGCCAGCAGCACGATCAACGCGTTCTGGCGCATGTAGGTGGACTTGCCGCCCATGTTCGGGCCGGTGATCACCAGCATGCGCCGGTCCGGATGCAGGTCCAGGTCGTTGGGCTCGAACGGCTGCTCGCGCACCGCTTCCACCACCGGGTGGCGGCCGCGTTCGATGCGCAGGCACGGCGCGGTCTCCAGTTCCGGCTGCGCCCAGTCCAGCGCCTGCGCGCGTTCGGCGAAGCCGGCCAGCACGTCAAGTTCGCTGAGCGCGGCGGCGGCGCGCTTGAGCGGTTCCAGGCGATCGCCCAAGGTGTCCAGCAAGGCTTCGTACAACAGTTTCTCGCGCGACAGCGAGCGCTCGCGCGCCGACAGCACCTTGTCCTCGAAGTTCTTCAGTTCCTCGGTGATGTAGCGCTCGGCGTTGGTCAGCGTCTGCCGCCGTGTGTAGTGCACCGGCGCTTTTTCCGCCTGGCCCTTGCTGATCTCGATGTAGTAGCCGTGCACGCGGTTGTAGCCGACCTTCAGCGTGGCGATGCCGCTGCTGGCGCGCTCGCGCGCTTCCAGGTCGATCAGGAACTGGTCGGCATGGGTGCTGAGCCGGCGCAGTTCGTCCAGTTCGGCGTCGTAGTCGGCGGCGATGACGCCGCCGTCGCTGAGCTTGAGTGGCGGCTGCTCGGCGATCGCCGAGGCCAGCAGGTGCGCGATCTCGTCGTGCTGGCCCAATTCCGCGGCCAGCGCCGCCAGCCGCGGTGAATCCAGCGGCGCCAGGATCGTGCGCACCGTGGGCAGCAGGCCCAGACCGTCGCGCAGCGTGGAGAAATCGCGCGGGCGCGCCGAGCGCAGCGCCACGCGGGTGAGGATGCGTTCGATGTCGCCGAGCGCGCGGAACGCGTCGCGCAGGTCGGCATCGGCGCCGCGGTCGATCAGCGTGCCGACCGCGTGGTGACGCTGTACCAGCACCTCGCGCAGGCGCAGCGGGCGGTGCAGCCAGCGCCGCAGCAGGCGCCCGCCCATCGGCGTGACCGTGCTGTCGAGCACGCCGAGCAAGGTGTTGCGGGTGTCGCCGTCCACCCGCGTGTCCAGCTCCAGATGGCGGCGCGTGGCGGCGTTCATCGCGATCGCCTCGCTGGCGGTCTCCATCGCGATCGCGGTCAGGTGCGGCAGGCGTTGCTTCTGCGTTTCCTCCACGTAGCCGAGCAGCGCGCCGGCGGCGGCGGTGGCGCGCGGCTTGTCGTCGATGCCGAAGCCGCTGAGGTCGTGCAGCTGGAAGAAGTTGAGCAGCTGGCGGCGGCCGCTGTCGGCGTCGAACAGCCACGGCGCGCGGCGGCGCACGCCGCGCCGCTCGCGCAGGAATTCCGGCCACTGGTCCTCGTCGGGCACCAGCAGCTCGGCCGGTTCCAGCCGCGCCAGTTCCGCTTCCAGCGCGTCCTCGCTGTCGACCTCGTTGACCAGGAAGCGGCCGCCGGCCAGATCGGCCCAGGCCAGGCCGTAGCCGTGCTTGTTGCGCGCGATCGCCATCAGCAAGGTGTCGCGGCGCTCGTCGAGCAGCGCCTCGTCGGTCACCGTGCCCGGGGTGACCACGCGCACCACCTTGCGCTCGACCAGGCCCTTGGCCAGCGCCGGATCGCCGATCTGCTCGCAGATCGCCACCGACTCGCCCAGCGCCACCAGCCGCGCCAGATAGCCTTCGTACGCATGCACCGGCACCCCGGCCATCGGGATCGGCGCGCCGCCGGAACTGCCGCGCTGGGTCAGGGTGATGTCCAGCAACCGCGCGGCCTTGCGCGCGTCGTCGTAGAACAGCTCATAGAAGTCGCCCATGCGAAAGAACAGCAGCAGGTCCGGGTACTCGGACTTGGCGGCGAAGAACTGCTTCATCAGCGGGGTGTGTTCCGCTGCGCTTCCAGGCGCTTGGGTTTTCTCTCGATTTTGCATCTGATTCAATGGTTTGAAGAATTTCGGGATGGCTGGCTGTGGGCAAGTATGGACGTGTGCAGCCAGCAAAGGACAGGGTGGCGTAGCTTCAGCCTGGCTCCGTGGCCCGACGCGTCACCTGCCGATCCACTGTGGAACTCCGTGTGTCGTCACGTTTCCATGGACAGTTGCAGGGAGCCAATCGGGAGGCAAGGAATGTCCGGTCGGTGTGCAGCACGTGCAACGCCGAGTCCATGCAAGTGCGGTCGAGTCGTCTGGGCGTCAGCTGTAAGTGTCCGTGGAAACCGGGATCGGCGACAGCGCGCGGTCAATCCCCAGGCATGCGGCGAAGGATCGTCACACGGATTGATCTTCTCTCCATTGCACGACCGTCCGTGGCTTCGGGAGGCGGACTCTTCCGCCGTTGGAAAAGCTAAGATCCGGGCTTGTGTAGAGTCGGAGGCGCCAATGATCGATCGTCGTACCTTTCTTGCCACGGGTGTCGTGGCCGTCGCCGCAGGTTTCAGCGCATCCGCCGCCCAGATTGCGGCTGCGCCGCGTCCCAAGGGGCCGGCACCATGGGGCGCCGTGCCCAGCGCGCGACAGCTGCGGTGGCACCGGTGGGAGCAATACGCCTTCGTGCATTTTGCGATGAACACCTTTACCGACAAGGAATGGGGCTACGGCGACGAGGATCCGCGCAAGTTCGATCCCAGCGATTTCTCCGCCGATCAGATCGTCGCCGCCGCCAAGGCCGGCAACCTGAAAGGGCTGATTTTTACCGCCAAACACCACGACGGGTTCTGCCTCTGGCCGACCCGCCTGACCGAGCATTGCATTCGCAATTCGCCCTACAAGAACGGCAAGGGCGACATCGTCGGCGAAATGGCGGCGGCGTGCCGGCGCGCCGGCCTGGCCTTCGGCATCTACCTCTCGCCCTGGGATCGCAACCACGCCGAGTATGGCCGGCCCGGATATCTCGACTATTTCCGCAAGCAGATCGTCGAACTGTGCACGGGCTATGGCGACCTGTTCGAGTTCTGGTTCGACGGCGCCAATGGCGGCGACGGCTACTACGGTGGGGCGCGCGAAACGCGCAAGCTCGATGCGCCCGCCTACTACGACTGGCCGCGGATGATCGAGCTGGTCCACCAGCACCAGCCGATGGCCTGCACCTTCGATCCGCTCGGCGCCGATATCCGTTGGGTCGGCAACGAGGACGGCGTCGCCGGCGATCCGTGCTGGCCGACCATGCCCAATGCCCCTTACACACAAGAAAACGGCAATGCCGGCGTGCGCGGAGCGCCACTGTGGTGGCCGGCCGAAACCAACACCTCGATCCGCCCGGGCTGGTTCTACCATGCCGACGAAGACGGCAAGGTGCGCAGCCCGGAGAATCTGGTGCGCTATTTCGACACCTCCGTCGCGCGCGGCACCAACATGAATCTCAATCTTCCGCCCGACCGACGCGGCCGCATCGCCGACCACGACGTCGCGGTGCTGCAGAGCTTCGGCGACGCGATTCGCGCCAGCTTCGCCATCGATCTGGCCAAGGGCGCCAAGGCCAGCGCCAGCGATTCGCGCGGCAAAGGGTTCGAGCCGGCGCGCGTGCTCGACCGCCAGGCGGACAGCTACTGGTCTACGCCGGATGGCGTCACTACGCCGACGCTGACGCTGGAACTATCGGCGGTTCGCAGCTTCGACTTGATCCGGCTGCGCGAATACCTGCCGCTGGGCGTGCGCGTCACCCGCTTCGCGGTCGAAGCCGAGATCGATGGGCAATGGCAGCGGTTGGCCGAGGCGCAATGCATCGGCGCACAGCGGATCCTGCGGCTCGATCGCCCGGTCGCCACGCGCCGCGTGCGCCTGGTCGTGCTCGAGGCGCCGGTCTGCCCGGCGATCAGCGAATTCGCGCTGTTCCGCGCGGTTGCGCCGGTTCCGGTCGCGCGGCCGCTGGCGACCGCGCCGGACGTGCTGTCCGCCGCGGGTTGGCGGATTGTCGAGGCCAGCGCGCCTGGGGCGGAGAAGCTGCTCGACGACGATGCCGGCACGGTCTGGGTCGTGCCCGCGCCCAAGCCCGGCCATCCCGTGCAGGTGACCATCGACCTCGGCGCGCTGCGCCAAGTCGCCGGCTTCAGCCTCACTCCATCGCGCGCGGTGATGAATGGCGCGGCGCCGCCGAAAGGCTATCGCGCCGAAAGCAGCGAAGACGGTCGGCACTGGCAGCCGGCCGGCGCCGGCGAGCTGGCCAATATCGCCTACGCGCTCTCGACCCAGCGTCTGAATTTCCCCGACGTCCGCCAGATCCGCTACCTGCGGCTGTCGTTCGCCGAAACGGCGGTGCCCGCCGAGCGGCTGGCGATCGCCGGTATCGGCGCGTTCTCGCGCTTGCGATGATCGCTTGCGCTCCCCACCGCCATGCGCGGTGGGGGCGCGCATCGCTGAGGCGACGCCCTGGTTCATGACGCGAAGGCCGTGTCACGGGACGGCGATGCGGGGCAGTGCAGTGCGACAGCGCCGCGATGCAATCGCGATGTCATCTTGTCGCGGGAAGATCGAACGTTTCCGAGTGCGGTGCGGTCGATCAGCGTGAGCAGCGTCAGGATCTGGGAGAAGAGCTACGAACTGCGGCGTCGTCTGCTGCGTGGCTTCTTCCTTCGCCGTGGCTCGCACGCCGAGGATGCCGAGGACCTGGCGCAAGAGGTCTACCTGCGCCTGCTGCGCACGACCGGCGAGAACGCCGAGGCGGTCGCCAATCCCGAGGCGTACCTGTACACCGTGGCGGCCAACCTGGCCCGCGAGCATGCGCGCTCGCGCGCTTCGCTGCCGCCGCTGGAGGATGTCGAGCTGCTGGCCGAAGTGCTGAAGAGCGAAGAGGACGTGGAAGGCACGTTCGAAAGCAGGCAGCGCTGGAGCGATATCCGCGGCGCCATCGCGCGGCTGCCGCCGACCACGCGGCGGATGATGGAACTGCACTATCGCGACGGCCTGGAATGTCCGCAGATCGGTGCGCAGTTGGACGTGTCCGTGCACATGGTGCGCAAGCACATCGGCAAGGGCCTGGACGCCTGCCGCAAGGCGCTGGGCGCCGGGGAGGACGCGTGAACCGGCAGGAGCCGACATCCATGGACGGGACCGTGGCCGAGCAGGCGGCCCGCTGGTTCCTGCTCAACCGCGAGGCGGCGCTGAGCGAACCCCAGCGCCTGGCGTTCCTGGACTGGATGCAGCGTTCGCCCGAGCACGTGCGCGAATACCTGCGTGCCTTGCACCTGCATCGCCAGGTGGGCGCGGCCATGGGAATGGCGCGGCAGGAGGCGGTGGCTCCCGACCGGGCAGTGCACGGCAGCCTGGCCAAGGTGGTGCCGTTGTTCGCCAGCGCGCCGCGCACGCCGGCGCCGCGCATGCGCCGCGCACGCCGTGGCTGGATGCTGGCGGCCGCAGCGGCCTGCATCGCGCTGGGGCTTGGCTTCGGATTGCTGCACCTGCAGCCGCAGGCGCCGCTGCTGACGGCCGGACACGGGCAATTGCGCGACCTCAGGCTCGCCGACGGCACCCAGCTGCGTCTCAACGCGGACAGCGTCGTGCGTGTGCGCATGGGCTGGCTGTCGCGGCGGGTTGAGCTGCTGCAGGGCGAAGCCACCTTCGACATCGCCGCGGATCGGCGGCCCTTCCTGGTGCAGGTCGACGGCCTGCAGATCCGCGACATCGGCACCGTGTTCGATGTGTCGCGGCGCTTGCAGGGCACCCGCATCGGGGTGATGTCCGGTGAAGTGGAGGTCTGGCGCAGCGGCACGGATGCGCGGCGCCTGGCGCAGCTGGACGCCGGCCGGGTGGTGCTGGTCGATCATGGCAGCGGCGCGGTGCAGCGGCTCGACATGCCGGCCTCGATGCTGCTGGACTGGCAGCAGCGCAAGGTCTCCTTCCTCGACGAACGCCTGGACGAAGTCGCCGCGGCATTCAATCGCCACAACACGGTGCAGGTGGTGGTCGAGGACGCGGCGGCCGCATCGGTGCGCCTGTCCGGCAGCCTGGACACGCACCGGGTCGCGGCGCTGCAGGCCTTCCTGCAGCGCGATGCGCGTTTCGCGGTGCACCGCGACGGCGACACGGTGCGGGTCTCCAGTCGCTGAGCGCGAGGCGCGTGCGCTGTCAAAAAAAATTCATCGAATCCGCGTTCTCCACTTCCGCGTTTTCCCGCTCTTTCTTAGGAGAAGCCGCCGTCGATCCGCGACGTGGCGCCCGCCGTCTCTCTTCTCCAAGGAACCGCAATGCGGAAGCAGCTCTACCTGTCGATCGTCCTCGCCCTGTCACCCTGTCTGCTCGCCCAGGCGCGCGCGGCGACGCCGGAGGGCCTGGAAGTCCGGGTCACCGCGCCGATCGCCGCGCAGCCGTTGGGCCGCGCGCTGGAACAGCTCTCGCGCAACTCGGGCGTGCAGTTCCTGTACTCGCCGACCGGCACTGCGCGCATGGGCGGTGCGGTCCCGGCGGGCGCCACCGTCAAGCAGGCGCTGGATGCGCTGCTGGCCGGTACCGGCCTGAACTATGCGGTGGTGGACGGCAACGTCATCGCCATCGATCCGGCCCCGGCGCGCAGCGAATCCAAGCCGGCCGCGCCGCCGCCGCCGCCGCGCGAGGAGGAGGAGGGCAGGGTCGCCCCCACCCTGGATGCGGTGAAGGTGATCGCCGCGCACGAGGTGATCGAGCAGAAGAAGAGCTCGCCGATGATCCGGGATTCGGTGATCTACGACGAGATGGACAGCTACGGCGACGAGACGCTGGCCGAAAGCCTGATGGCCGCGCCGGGCCTGAGCGCGGTGGAGGACGCGGGCGAGCCGCGCTACGTGACCGTGCGCGGCGTGCAGGCCAACCTCAACTACACGACCATCGACGGCATCGCGATCGCCAGCGTGGGCGGCAGCGGGTCCGGCGAGCGCATGAACAACCTGCAGCTGATTCCCAGCGATATCGGCACCCGCACCGACATCTACAAGAGCTTCAGCGCCGAGCAGGCGCCCGATGCCATCGGCGGGGTGATCGACATCATCAGCCGCAGCGCGTTCGACCGCTCGGGCAAGTATGTGTTCGCCGATGTCGCCGGCATCTACTCCACCGCCGAAACCGACGTCGGCCGCAGCGCCGGCGGCGACCACAAGACCCTGGGACACTTCGGCAAGAGCGCCAAGGCAGTGTTCTCCAACCAGTTCGGCGCCGACCAGCAGTTCGGCATCGTGGCGGTGGCGCGCTACGAGCAGCGTTCGCGCAACAGCATCAAGCGCTGGGTGGAATCGAACTACTACTACAACGACGCCGGCAAATACCTGACCGACGGCACCACTGAGCCCAGCGAGGCCGCCGGCTGGAACGGCCTGCGCGCGCCGGGCAATTTCAGCACCGGCACCTACACCAACTACATCACCAACTTCGGCGGCTCGGCCAAGCTGGAGTGGAAGCCGTCGGACGAGCCCTTCTACGCCTCGCTGCTGCTGTACTCGTACCGGTTCTACGAGAACTCGACGATGAACAAGACCGACCTGTACTCCAATGCCAAGTTCCCGATCCGCAACCAGACCGAGGACAGCGGCACCACCCAGATCAACAGCATCTACATCAAGAACCGGCACGACCGCTGGGATCGCAGCAACCGCGGCGCCATCGCCAATTTCAGCTGGGACGTGGGCGATGCGTCCAAGCTCACCCTGCGCGCCGGCCACACCGAAGAGACGTTCGACAACACCCAGGTCTACTGGGGCGTGCGCGCCTATCCGAGCAACCTGTTCGTCGACTACGCCAACGACAGCCATGGCTTCCCCAACGCGGTCGGCGTCTCCGACCCGAGCCTGCTGACCAGCTCGGCGTTCAAGCTCAATCCGGCGCAGGCCTACACCTCGCCGCGCCAGGCGCAGGAGACCATCGACAACCTGCGGGTGGACTTCACCCACAACATCGACGTCGAGGCGCGCGGCTTCGGTGTCGCCGCCGGCGCCGAGTACCGACACCTGAACATCTGGCAGAACGTCGATTTCGACTACTACAAGACCAACGCGACGCTCAACGACTACCTCTATCCGGGCTCGACCCTGCTGGGCACCGTGCCGGGCTTTCCGTTGATCGACAACCGCAAGTGGAGCGAGCAGTTGGTGCAGAAGCTGGGCGACAACAACGCCGCCTACCCGAACGCCAACGTCAGCAGCGACTACAAGTACGTCGAGGACATCGCCAATGCGTACGTCTCGGCGCACTACGCCTGGGAGCGGCTGTTGCTGATCGGCGGCCTGCGCTACGACCACACCCGCTTCGACGCGTTCAGTCCCTTCAGCGCCGACGGCGGCACGACCTATACGGCCGACCTGCGCAAGACCGGCGGCGGCTACGACAACCTGCTGCCGTCGTTGAACGCCACCTTCAAGCTCAGCGAGGACCAGCGCCTGCGCTTCTCGGCCAGCCGCACGCTGGGCCGGCCGACGCCGAGCAACATCGCCCAGGCGACCAACACCAGCTGCGGCGACGACGGCCAGGGCGGGAATTTCTGCACCATCCAGCAGGGCAACGCCGGCCTGGAGCCGCGCCGCGCCACCAACCTCGACCTGGCCTGGGACCTGTACTTCAACGGCAACAACGGCCTGGTCTCGGTGGCGCTGTTCGACAAGGTCATCAAGGACGACATCTACACCTTGACCACCTTCGAGACCATCGGCGACATCCGCTACCGGGTCACCCAGCCGATGAACACCGACGAATCCACGCTGCGCGGCGTGGAGTTCGCCATCGCCAACCGCAACCTGCGCTGGGGCCAGCAGCGCTTCGACATGTATTTCAACGCCACCCGGCTGGAAGGCCGCACCGACTACCGGATCAGCGACGGCAGCGAACGCCGCCTCGACCGCCTGCTGTACCAGCCGGACTGGTCGTTGAACGGCTCGCTGATCTGGCGCATGCCGTGGCAGGGCGCGCAACTGCGAGTGTCCGGCACCTACCGCAGCCGGATGCTGGTCGATTTCGGCGACACGCAATGGCTGGACTCGTACTACGACCCGTACATGACCTTCAACCTGGCCTTCAGCCACCGGATCGGCAAGCACGTGACGCTGAAGTACGAGGCCAAGAACCTGTTCAACACGCAGCCGACCTACAGCACCGGTCCGAACGGACGTTTCCGTACCGAGATCGACGACTACGGTCGCTTCTTCTACTTCCACCTCATCTACCACTGAGGGCGCTGGCCATGAGCACATTCAATCGCAGGCGCTTCCTCGCCTTGTCCGGCCTTTCCGCGTTCGGCGCCTGGATGGGCACCGCCTCGGTGCTGGCCGCGCAGACCGACGCCAAGTCCCTGAGCCCGCGCAACCTGCTCGCCTCGCCACGGTTCGCGAGCACGCCGTTCGCCCTCGGCGTGGCTTCCGGCGATCCGGCGCCGGACGGCGTGGTGCTGTGGACGCGGCTGGCGACCGAGCCGCTGGTGTTCGGCGGCGGCGTGCCGGCGCGACCGATGCTGGTGGAGTGGCAGGTGGCCAGCGACGAGCGCTTCGGCACGCTGGTGCGGCGTGGCTCGTCGCTGGCCCATCCGGAACTGGGCCATGCGGTGCATGTCGAGCTGGAAGGATTGGCTCCCGGCCGACCGTACTGGTATCGCTTCAGCGTCGGCGGCCATGCCAGTCCGGTCGGCCGCACCTGCACCTTGCCGGCGGCGGGCGCCAAGGTGGAGCGGGTGCGCTTCGCGGTCGCCGGCTGCCAGCAGTACGAGGAAGGCCACTACACCGCATGGCGGCGCATCGCCGAAGAGCCGCTGGATTTCGTCTTCCACTACGGCGACTACATCTACGAGGGCGAAACCAAGCCGGGCGTGCGCAAGATGAACGGACGCCCGTTCACCAACCTGCGCAACCACGTCGGCCCGGAGATCTACACGCTGGACGACTACCGGCGCCGCTACGCGCAGTACAAGAGCGATGCCGACCTGCAGGCCGCACACGCGGCGGCACCGTGGTTCGTGACCTTCGACGACCACGAGGTGGACAACAACTGGGCCGGTGCGCAAGACCAGGACGGCACGCCCAGCGAGGTGTTCGCGCTGCGGCGCGCGCAAGCCTTCCAGGCCTACTACGAGAACATGCCGCTGCGGCGCACGTCGTTCCCGCGCGATGGACACATGCAGCTCTACCGGCGCGCGCGCTACGGCACCCTGATGGACCTGCACCTGCTCGATACCCGCCAGTACCGCAGCAAGCAGGTCGACATGGCGCAACGCACGCAGGTGGAGTCGCCGGCGCGCAGCATCGTCGGCGCCAAGCAGGAACAGTGGCTGTTCGACGGCCTGGCCGACGCGGCCCCGCGCTGGCACACCATCGCCCACCAGGTGGCGTTGGGCAACTATGCGGAAGAGAAGAACGGCGCGGTGGTGTTCTCCGACGACCAATGGTCCGGCTACCTGGCCAGCCGCCGGCGCCTGCTCGACCACATCCAGCGAGTCGGCTTCGGCAACGTGGTCACCGCCTGCGGCGACGCGCACCGCCATTACGCCAGCGACCTGGTGCAGGACAACGCCGATTCCGGGATCGTCTCCAGCGAATTCCTCGCCACCTCGATCAGTTCCGGTTCCGACGGCCTGGGCGTGGATGCGTCGGCCGAAAGCACGCTGCGGCACAGCCCGCACCTGAAGGCCACCACCGACAAGCGCGGCTATGTGCTGTGCGACGTGACCCGCGATGCATGGATCGGCGACATGAAGACGCTGGACCAGGTGATGCAGCCGAACGGCACGCTGCAGAGCTGGAAGCGCTACGCCGTCGAACACGGCAGGCCGGGGTTGCAGGAGGCCTGAGCGGTGTTCTCGGCGTCTCTGCGGCACCCGCCTCGCGCAAGCACTGTAGGAGGGGCTTCAGCCCCGACACCGCCCGAAGCCGACAAGCGTGGCGTGTCGCTCGCACAGAACGGTATGCGTCGGCTGCATTGAAGGAACGGCATTGTTGCAATCCGGCAGCTTCCCGCGCGCCGACGAACGCTGGATTGCTCCACGGCATTCTCGCGCAGCGGGTGGCTGATGGAGCGGCGAAGCTGGCGCTGAAGGGCTGTCGCGAAAGCCATCGATGGCATAGGCCGATGCCGACGCCAGGCGGAACGCGCATCGCTGCGCCGCCGGATGTAGCCGCGCTTGCGTCAGACGATCGCCGTGGTCCCGTCGCCGTCGACGGCCAGCAATGCCGCGGCGGCAGCACTGAGCGCGCGCTCGCAGTGGCGCACAGCATGGAAGGTGCGCGTGCCCAGCGCCGCACCCACGCGCTGCAGGCGTCCGCTTTCCAGCCATGGCGCGGCCGCCAGCTGCGAGACCGCCGCCACGCTGTGCCCGGATAGCACCGCCGACAGCACCGCTTCGTTCGACGGCAGGGTCAGCGCGACGCTCAACGTGTCCGCGGCGACGTGCGCCGCGCGCAGCGCGGCTTCGAACTCCGAGCGGGTTCCGGAGCCAGGTTCGCGCATGATCCAGGAACTGGACGCCGCCAGTGCCGGCAGTGCGATCCGGCGGCGTCCGGCCAGGCGGTGGCTTGGCGCGGCGACCACCACCAGCCGATCCTGGGCGAGCGCGCTCAACGCCAGCGCCGGGTCGCGCACGCCGCCTTCGACGAAGCCCAGTTCCGCACGGCCCTCGGCGACCGCGCGCGCCACGCTTTCGGTATTGCCGACGCTGAGGCGGATCTGGATCTGCGCGTAGCGCGCGTGGAAGGCCATCAGCCGCGCCGGCAGCCAATAGCTGGCCACGGTCTGGCTGGCCTGCAGCTCCAGCGTGCCACGCAGCACGCCGCCCCATTCGCTCAAGGCCAACTCGGCCGCACGCGTGCGCGCCAGGATCGCGCGGGCCTCGTCGGCGAACGCGGCGCCGGCGGCGGTCAACTCGATGCCGCGGCCCACGCGGTGGAACAGGGCCACGCCGTACTGGCTTTCCAACGCCTTGATCGCGGCGCTGGCCGCCGACGGCGTGCGGTGCGCGGCCTGCGCGCCCAGGGTCAGGTGCTGGCGTTCGGCGACGGCGACGAACAGGGCGAGTTGTTCCAGGGTCACGGGAAGATCGTTCGGTTGGGCCGAACGAACTATCCACGATTATGCGATGGAATGACAGGATCGGCCGGCGCATCCTGCCGCCACTTCGACAGGATGGCGGCAATGCACCAGGCACTACGAAACGGGACCGCGCTGTGGCCAGGCGCGCTGTTGGCGACCGGCGTTGCGGCGCTGGCCCTGCTGACCGAGCGAGTGCAGCTGCGCTGGCTGGGCCGTCCGTGGATCGACGCGCTGGTGTTCGCGATCGTGCTCGGCACCGTGTTGCGCACGGCGGTGCGGTTGCCGGCACGCGTCCACACCGGGATCGCGTTCGCCGCGAAGCTGCCGCTGGAAGTGGCGATCGTGCTGCTCGGCGCGTCGGTCAGCTTCAGCGCGGTCGGGGCGGCCGGCGCACTGCTGTTGGGGCTGATCGCGGCGATCGTGCTGCTGGCGATCGGCATCGGCTACGGCATCGGTCGCCTGCTGGGGCTGCCGGCGCGCCTGGCCACGCTGGTGGCATGCGGCAATGCGATCTGCGGCAATTCCGCGATCGTGGCGGCGGCGCCGGTGATCGATGCAGATTCCGACGAGGTGGCCGCCTCGATCGCCTTCACTGCGGCATTGGGCATCGTGGTGGTGCTGGCCCTGCCGCTGGCGGTGCCCCTGTTCGGCCTGGACCAGCGCCATTACGGGATCCTCGCGGGCATGACCGTGTACGCGGTGCCGCAGGTCTTGGCCGCGACGCTGCCGGTGGGCGCGGTCAGCGCGCAGGTCGGCGCGCTGGTCAAGCTGATGCGGGTGGTGATGCTGGGGCCGGTGATGCTGCTGCTCGGCCTGACCGCCGGCCGCCCGGGCGCCGCGCGGGTGCCGTTGCATCGCTTGCTGCCGTGGTTCGTGCTGGGCTTCATCGGCATGATGCTGCTGCGCTCGTCGGGCCTGTTGGCGCCGGCGCTGGCGGACGCGATGCAGCGCACTTCCGCGCTGCTGACCCTGGTCGCGATGGCGGCGCTGGGGCTGTCGGTGAACCTGCGCTCGGTGCTGGCCTCCGGCGGCCGCGTGCTGGCCGCCGGCACGCTGTCGCTGCTGGCGCTGGCCGGAATCAGCGCGCTGCTGGTCTGGTGGTTGCCGTAGCGTGCGACAGCGGCGCAGCGGCGCAGCGGCGCAGCGGTGCAGCGGTGCAGCGGCTCAGCTGCCGTGGATGCGGCCGCTCTCGCCGGCGCGGTACAAGGTGCCATCGGCATCGCGCGCGGGCACCGGCTGCTTCTGCTGCTCGCCGCGCATTGCTGCCATCCGGTCCGCCAGTCGCGGCAGCATGTGCGTCACCGCGGTGTTCGCCTTGGCCAGCAACCCCACCTTGACGTCGCGCCCGCCGTGCTCGGCGGCGTGCAGGATCGCTTCGGCCACGCGCATCGGCGCGATCATCGGTTTGGGCAGGGTCGGCTCCTCGCGCATGTAGTTGCGCGCGTGCTGCGGGTAGGGCGTATCCACCGCGGTCGGCTGGATCAGCACCACCGAGACCGGCAGCTTGTCCACGTGCTCCAGTTCGATCCGCAGCGCATCGGTGAAACCTTTCACCGCATGCTTGGACGCCGAATACATGCCCTGCAGCGGCACCACCGCTTCCGACGCTTCGCTGCCCAGGTTGATCAGGCTGCCGTGCGAGGCGATCAGGTGCGGCAGCGCGACCAGCGAGCCGTGCACCACGCCCCAGAAATTGACGTCGAACAGGCGCTTGCTGTCCTGGTCGACGACCTCCGCGAGCTTGCCGTAGATCGCCACGCCGGCATTGTTCACCCAGGTATCGATCCGGCCGTAGTGGCGTATCGCCTCCGCCGCCGCGGCCTCCAGCTGTTCGCGCTCGGCGACGTCGGCGGCGACCGCGATCGCCTCGCCGCCGGCGTCGCGGATGGTCCGCACGGTATCGTCCAGCGTGTCGCGGCTGCGTGCCACCAGTACCAGCTTGGCGCCGCGCTCGGCAGCCATCAGTGCGGTGCACAGGCCGATGCCGCTGGAGGCGCCGGTGATGACCATGACCTGTTGCTCGATGGGATGGTGTCGCTGCGCCATGATGCGTTTCTCCCGGGACGGTTTGCATGCACGCTAGGCGCCGTGTCGTAGCATCGGGGTGAAGCGGAAATCGACGTCGCGTCAAGCGCGGCCGCCTGATGCGATGCGCCATCGCCGATGCGCGAGCGCCGCTGGGCGACGAACGGCGTGACGGATCGACGAAGGATCGGTGAAACCCGCATCACGCATCGTTGCCGCGCGCTGCGCATGCTGGTCATGCAGGCACTGCGCGAGCGCAGCGACTCGATCGGAAAACCAGGCGCGCTTGCCTGTGGTCGCGCCATCCTCCGGAGCATCCGCATGCAGGCATCTTCTTCCTCTTCCTCTCCCCAGGTGGCGCCGTTTCCGCGGCTTGCCGCGATGCAGGTGGCGCGCGGCCTGCGCCGCGCCGGCTATGCGTTCGTCTCTGAGCAGTGCGAGCGGCTGCACAGCGACGTGTTCCAGACCCGGATGCTGCTGCGGCCGGCGGTCTTCGCGCGCGGCGCGGAGGCGGTGGCGGCGTTCTACCACCCGGGCCGGTTCACCCGCCGCGGCGCCTTGCCACCGACCACCGTCGCCCTGCTGCAGGGCTTCGGCAGCGTGCAGCGCCTGGACGGCGATGCGCACCTGCAGCGCAAGCGCCTGTTCCGCACCCTGCTGGCGCCGGGCGCCACCGCCGCGCTGGTGGCCGAGTTCCGCGCGCAATGGCGCGAGCGCGCGCGGGAATGGGAGCGCATGCCGCAGGTGATCCTGCAGCGGGAGGCCGAACTGGTGCTGTGCCGCGCGGCCTGCCGCTGGGCCGGTGTGCCGCTCGACGACGCGCAGAGTCGCCGCCGCGCCGGCGACTTCGCGGCAATGATCGATGGCGCCGGCAGTGCAGGGACGCGCTGGTGGCGCGGATGGTGGCGACGCAAAAGCACCGAGCGTTGGATCCGCGGCGTGATCCGTGGCCTGCGGCGCGAGGCCAAGGGCGACGACACCCGTCCGGCAGCGGCCATCGCGGCCTATCGCGATGCGCAGGGCAGGGCGCTCAGTGTGCAGGTCGCCGCGGTGGAGGTGATCAACCTGCTGCGCCCGACCGTGGCGGTCGCGCGCTGGATCACCTTCGCCGCGCTCGCGTTGCACCAGCATCCGCAAGTGCGGCATCGCCTGCGCCAGGGCGAGCCCGGCCTGCTGCGCAATGTGGTGCAGGAGGTACGGCGCTTCTACCCGTTCTTCCCGATGGTCGGCGGACGCGTGCGCACGCCCTTCCAGTGGCGCGGACGCAGTTTCCGCCGCGGCGAGTGGATGATGGTCGACCTGTACGGCACCAATCACGATCCGGCGCTGTGGACGCAGCCGCAGCGGTTCGATCCGGACCGTTTCCGCGATTGGAGCGGGGGCGGTTTCGACCTGGTGCCGCAGGGCGGCGGCTCGGTCGAACAGGACCATCGCTGCCCGGGCGAAGATCCCGCGATCGCGCTGCTGATGGCGGCGGTGGACGAACTGGCGACGGGCTGCGACTACGAGGTGCCGGCGCAGGACCTGGACTATCCGTTGGATCGCTTTCCGACACTGCCACGTAGTGGCTTCGTGATCCGCGCGGTGCGTTTGCGCGATCCGGCTTCCGGGAGCTGATGCGGCGGCGAGCGAAAGGTGTATCGAAGTGGCGATGGCGCGCCGCAAGTGCAGGTGCGACTAGCGCGAGGCAGGTGAAACCGGTTCTACAGAGAAGGTGCTTACGCACGCCCGGCGAGTTTTCGCACTGCCTGCACTTCCGTTCAACGGCGCACTAACGCCCCGCTGCAGAGCATTGGCCTTCCCAAGTCATGCACGGAGAGAAGTCATGCGAAATCTCATCAGCGGTGTCTCCTTGGCGGTCGTGGTTGCCCTGGGGGCGGGCGCGGCGCAGGCGCAGAGCCAGATGTCCGGTCAGTCCAGTGTCCCTGCCACCGGCGGCGCAGCGCAGGTCGACCGACCAATGTCCACCTCGCCCGCCGCAGGAACGACTACCGGCAGCGCCGGCGATCGCGCCTCCGCGCTCGACGAGAAGCAGGCCTTGGGCGTGCTCGCGGCGATCAACACCACCGAAATCAACGCCGGCAACCTGGCGCTGCAGAAGCAGGTGAAAGGCCCGGTGCGCGACTACGCCAACCAGATGGTCAAGGAGCATTCGGACAACAACGCCAAGATCGCGCCGTGGGCGCCGGACCGCAGCGCAGCGCCGGCCGAAAAACAGACGAAGAAGGGCCAGGCCGAGGCCAAGAAGCTGCAGGAACTGGACGGCGACAAGTTCGAACAGGCCTACGTCAAGGCCATGGTCAAGGACCACAAGGAGGCGTTGAGGATGCTCGACGACAAGCTGATCCCGGCGGCCAAGACGCCGCAGGTCGCCGAGCACCTGCGCACCACGCGCACGCACGTCGCCGCCCATCTGGCCAAGGCGCAGCAACTGCAGGACGCGGGCACCTCGTCGTCGGCCGGTACCCACGCGCACTGATCCCGGCGCCGATCCCGCTCTCCACCCGCCACGGGCGCCCCGCCCGTGGTTCCAGCCAGAGACCTTCCATGAGCGACTCTCCCGTTGCCGAACATCTCAATGCACTCGACGGAACCCGCATGCTGCGCACGGTCAGCATCCTCGGCGAACCGCACCGCATCCTGGATGCGTGGTGCGACATGACCGTACAGCAGCAGATCCTGCACGGCCTCGCCGAGCTGCAGTCCGGCGACGGCTACGAATCGCAGTGGCGGCTGCGCCTGCCGCTGGATCGGCATGTCGCACTGCGCTACCGACGCGGCGAAGTGCGGATGGGCGAGTCGGTGCGCTACGCAGGCGATGGCGAGCATGGCCTGCAACTGCAGACCGAACTGAGCGTGCGGCCGGCGCCCAACGGTTTCGGGTGCGAAGCCGTGCTCGCGGTGGAGTACCGCGTGGAAGGCGGCCCGATCGCGCAGGCCGTGGCGAAACTGGTCGGCGCCGCCCCCGATGCGATGGTCGCCAAGGTGCTGCGCCGGTTCAAGGCATGGATCGAATGCGGCGAGGTGCCGACCTTGCGCAACAACCCGTCCGCGCGTGCGCGCGACCACCACCAAGACTGAGGAATTCCCTATGCGCGCACTGTGCTGGAACGGTGTGAACGACCTGCGCGTGGAGACGGTGCCCGATCCGGGCATCGTCAATCCGCGCGACGTGATCCTGAAAGTCGGACTCAGCACCACCTGCGGTTCCGACCTGCACTTCATCGATGGCTACATTCCGAGCATGCGCGAGGGCGACGTCATCGGCCACGAATTCATGGGCGAGATCGTCGAGGTCGGCCCGCAGGTCAAGTCCCTGCGCGTCGGCCAGCGCGTGGTGGTGCCGTCCTTCATTTCCTGCGGCGAGTGCTGGCATTGCGGGCGCCAGGAGTTCTCGCTGTGCGACAACACCAATCCGAACTGGGAGATGCAGGAGCCGCTGCTCGGTCACCCGACGGCCGGCATCTACGGCTATACCCATGCTTTCGGCGGCTACGCCGGATCGCACGCGGAGTTCATCCGCGTGCCGCATGCCGACGTCGGCTGCTTCCCGATTCCCGACGAGGTTGCCGACGACGACGCGCTGTTCCTGTCCGACGCCGGCCCGACCGGCTACATGGGCGCGGATTTCTGCCGGATCCAACCTGGCGACACCGTCGCGGTGTGGGGCTGCGGCGGAGTGGGCCTGATGGCGCAGCAGAGCGCGAAACTGCTCGGCGCCGAGCGGGTGATCGGCATCGACCGCCTGCCCGAGCGCCTGGCCATGGCGCGCGACGTGCTCGGCGTGGAAGTGATCGACTATTCGGCGGTGGACAGCGTGGTCGACGTGCTGCGCGAGATGACCGGCGGACGCGGCCCGGACGCGTGCATCGACGCGGTCGGCATGGAGGCGCACGGCACCGGCCTGGGTTATGCCTACGATCGGGTCAAGCAGGCGTTGCACCTGCACACCGACCGCGGGCAGGCGCTGCGCGAGGCGATCCTCGCCTGCCGCAAGGGCGGCGTGCTGTCGATCCTCGGCGTGTACGGCCTGATGGACAAGTTCCCGCTGGGCGCGATCATGAACAAGGGGCTGACCGTGCGCACCGCGCAACAGCATGGCCAGCGCTACGTGCCGCAGCTGCTGGAGCTGGCGCGCAGCGGTGCACTCAAGTCGCGCTTCCTGGCCACGCACAGGATGCCGCTGGAAGAGGCGGTCCGCGGCTACGACATGTTCAAGCACAAGCACGAAGGCTGCGTGCGCGCGGTGTTCGTGCCGGGCATGGCGAGCGAGCGCGCGGCGGTGTAATAGTCTCCGCGGCGGCGGGCGCTCTAAGGTGGCGGCATTCTACGCTTGCTTCGCCACGGACCGCCTCATGGGACACGACCACAGCCACGCGCAGACCGAGATCCGCCACGAGAAGCCGTTGTGGTGGGCCCTGGGGCTGACCGCCACGTTCCTGCTGGTGGAGATCGTCGGTGCGTTCCTGACCAACAGCCTGGCGCTGCTGTCCGACGCCGCGCACATGGCCACCGACACCCTGGCGCTGATGATCGCGCTGGTCGCGGTGCGGCTGAGCCGGCGCCCGCCCGACGCCAAGCGCACCTACGGCTACGCGCGGCTGGAAGCGCTGGGCGCCTTGTTCAACGGCGGCATGCTGTTCGTGGTCGCCGCCTACATCCTGTGGGAGGCGGTGCAGCGGTTCCGCCAGCCGCAGGACGTGGCCACGGTCGGCATGCTCGGCATCGCCGCGTTCGGCCTGCTGATCAACCTGATCTCGATGCGCCTGCTCAAGGCCGGCAGCGGCGAGAGCCTGAACATGAAGGGCGCCTACCTGGAAGTGTGGAGCGACATGCTCGGTTCGGTGGCGGTGATCGTCGGCGCGCTGGCGATCCGCCTGACCGGCTGGAAGGTGATCGACCCGATCCTGGCGGTGCTGATCGGCTTGTGGGTGCTGCCGCGCACCTGGGTACTGCTGCGCGAGGCGATCAACGTGCTGCTGGAAGGCGTGCCCAAGGGCGTGGACCTGGCCGCGCTGCGCGGCTACCTGCGCAGCGCTGCGGGCGTGGAAGACGTGCACGACCTGCATGTGTGGGCACTGGCCTCCAGCACGCCGGCGCTGACCGCGCACGTGGTGGTCGCCGACGGTACCGATGCCGATGCGCTGCGCGCGACCCTGTGCGACGGCCTGCATGCGCGCTTCGACATCGACCACGTCACCTTGCAGATGGAAGCCGGACACTGCGGCGCGCAGCCATGCGGCACGCCGGCACGCGCTGGGGCGGGTGCGCACGAGGATCATGCGGATCACGATCACGCCAAGCACGACGGCCACGGGCACCGGCACGATCATGCGCACGGCGCGCACGGGCATTCGCATTCCTGACACCGGGTCGGGGGTGTTCCGTCTTCTGTAGGAGCGGCTTCAGCCGCGACAGGAACTATCGGTAACGCCTGTCGCGGCTGAAGCCGCTCCTACAGGTAGCGCAGATGACTTGGCGGCCGACTCAGGCCACCGGTTCGCGCAGCGCCGGCGCATCCCAGCCCGGGCGCGGCGCGAAGCGCTCGCCGTAGCGCGCCTGCAACGCGCGCAGCCGCGCCAGCAGGGCGTCGGCGCCGACCGTGCGGATGTGCTGGATCGGGCCGCCGCGGAACGGGGCGAAGCCGGTGCCGAAGATCACCCCGGCGTCGAGCAGGTCCGCATCGGCCACCACGCCCTCGTGCAGGCAGGCCACCGCCTCGTTGAGCAGCGGCAGGATCAGGCGGTCTTCCAGGTCGTCCGGCGCCTGATAGTCCTTGGCCACCTCCGGCTTCTTCGCGCGCCCGTTTTCCCACGCGTACAGCCCCTGTCCATCCTTCTTGCCGCGCTTGCCCGCGTCCACCATCTGCAGCGCGGCGGGAATCGGCAGGCCCAGGAACGGCGCCAGTTCCGCGCCGACCCCGGCGGCCACGTCCAGGCCGACGGTGTCGATCAGCTCGATCGGCCCCATCGGCATGCCGAACTTCACCGCCGCCTTGTCGATCGCCGGGCCAGGGATGCCTTCCGCATAGGCGGTGGCCGCTTCCAGCAGGTACGGGAACAGCACGCGGTTGACCAGGAACCCGGGCGTGCCGGCGACCGGCACCGGCAGCTTGTCGATCGCCTTGCAGAACGCCGCCAGCCGCTTCTGGTTGTCCAGCGCCAGCCCGTCGTGGCAGACGATCTCCACCAGCGGCATCTGCGCCACCGGGTTGAAATAGTGCAGGCCGGCGAACTGTGCCGGGCGCTGGATGTGCTCGCGCAGTTCGGTCAGCGGGATCGAGGAGGTGTTGGTGCTGAGCAGCGCGTCGGGCTGCATCCGCGGCTCCAGCGCCTGGTACAGCTCGCGCTTGGCCTGCGGATTCTCGATGATCGCCTCGATCACCAGATCCGCCACCGGCACGCCGTCGCCGGCCAGGTCGCCCTTCAGCCGCGCCGCCACCGCCGGACGCTTGCTGTCGTCCTTGACCCGCTTGGCGAACAGCTCGCCGGCGCGGGTCAGCGCGCCATCGATGAAGCGCTGCTCGCGGTCCTGCAGGGTCACTTCGAAGCCCTTGTAGGCCGACCAGGCGGCGATGTCGCCGCCCATCACCCCGGCGCCGACCACGTGCACGTGGCGGATGCCATGGTCCTTTCCGCCCAGCGCCTTGAGCCGCTCGGTGAGGAAGAAGATGCGGATCAGGTTGCGCGCGGTCGGCGTGCTGGCCAGCTTGACCACCGCCTTGCGCTCGGCGTCCAGCCTCGCCTGGATGCCGCCGCCGCCGCTGCGCTCCCACACGCCGATCAGCGCGTACGGCGCCGGGTAGTGTTCCTTGCGCGCCTTGCGCGCCACCTGCTTGCGCATCTGCGGCGCCAGCAGCTTGCGCGCCGGCCAGGTATTGGTCGCCCAGGCGCTGGCGCGCTGCTTGAACGGGCGCGCGCTGCCGGTCAAGGCCAGCGTCACTGCGGTATCGACCAGCACCGCCGGCGCGGCGACCTTGTCGACCAGGCCCATAGACCGTGCCGCCGACGCCGACACGGTGCGTCCGGTCAGCATCAGGTCCATCGCCGCCGGCGCGCCGATCAGTCGCGGCAGGCGTGCGCTGCCGCCCCAGCCGGGGAAGATGCCCAGCTTGGTCTCGGGCAGGCCGATGCGGGTGGCGCCGTCGCTGGAGGCGACCCGGTAGCGGCAGGCCAGCGCGATCTCGGTGCCGCCGCCCATGCAGAAGCCATGGATCGCGGCCACGGTCGGGCAGGGCAGTTCGGCCAGTTTCTGGAAGGTGGCCTGGCCGCGGCGGATCGCGTCGTTGACGGTGCCGCGGCGGTCGAATTCCTGGAATTCCTTCAGGTCCGCGCCGGCGATGAAGCCATTGGCCTTGGCCGAGCGGATCACCACGCCCTTGGGCGGGTCGATGGCGATGCGCTCGAGCAGGTCGCCCAGTTCCAGCAGCACGTCCTGCGACAGCGCGTTGACGGGCGCGTCCTGGCGGTCGAGGCTGAGCACGACGACGCCGTCGTCGCGGATGTCCGCTTGCCAGTGACTGAATCGGAGCCCATCGAAGCCTGAGAGCATGGGGAGGACCATCCGCTTGTGTATGGAGAAGATCGTTATCATCCAGAGGTTGTTTCCGTTGCGTCAAATCCCAATCCACAGGGAAGTGACGCCGTCCCGCCACCGCTGGCCTGCCGCCAGCCTAACGGAATGCGGGTTAACGTCGTGGGGCGGCGGTCCGCTAGGGACGCTGAACTTTTTTCCGGATTGGCGGTCAGATGGTCCGACGTAGGTTGGGCTGACAGGAGTGCGGCCCGTTATGGCCGATGTCGAAACACCTCAGGAGCTGGACCTGGAACTGGTCAGGCGCGTGCAGCGCGGCGAGAGCGCGGCGTTCGATGTGCTGGTGCGCAAGTACCAACACCGGATCGTCGGCCTGATCGGGCGCTACATCGCCGACTGGAGCGAATGTCAGGACGTGGCCCAGGACACCTTCATCCGCGCCTACCGCGCGATAGGGAATTTCCGCGGCGACGCCCAGTTCTCCACATGGTTGCACCGGATCGCCGTGAACACCGCCAAGAACTACCTGGTCGCGCACAACCGCCGGCCGCCCACCGACGACGTGGACGTGCTCGACGCCGAGCAGTTCGACAGCGGCACGCGCTTGCGCGACACCGACACGCCCGAGCGCGAACTGATGCGCCAGGAGCTGGAACAGACGGTGATGAAGGCGGTCAATGCGTTGCCGGAAGAATTGCGAACCGCCATCACCCTGCGCGAGGTGGACGGGATGAGTTACGAGGACATCGCGCAGAAGATGGGTTGCCCGATCGGCACGGTGCGCTCGCGCATCTTCCGCGCGCGTGACGCCATCGACGCCGAACTCCGTCCCCTGCTGGATACCGACAGCGCCACTCGTGAGCGACACCGCGTATGACCGATAGCACCGCCATTCCCCAGCCCGAACCGGCCCCCGGCGCCACGCCGCCGGACAAGTTCGAACTGCACTACCGACAGCAGCTGTCCGCGCTGATCGACGGCGAGCTGCCGGCCGACGAGGCGCGCTTCGTGCTGCGCCGGTTGCAGCACGACGAGGAGCTGTCCGGCTGCCACGAACGCTGGCAGCTGTGCGGCGACATCCTGCGCGGCCGCGTGTGCGTGCCGGCGCCGGCGGATTTCGGCGCGCGGGTGCGCCAGGCGGTGGCGGCCGAGGCGCAACACGCCGATGCGGCACGCGCCGGCGACGCCGCCGGCGGCCGCCGCGCCTGGCGCTGGGGCGGCAGTGCGGCGCTGGCGGCATCGGTCGCCGCGATCGCCTTGTTCATGGCTCGCGAGCGCCTGCCCGAGACGGCGCCGGCGCCCGCGACGCAGGTCGCTAGCAGCGCGGCTCCTGCTTCCGCCGCGCCTGCGGCCCCGACGGCCGTCGCGCAGGTGCCGGCACCAACGCCGACGCCGACGCCGGCCGATCCGCAGGGCGATCTCGGCGCGGCGGTCGCCGCGGCGCCGGCGGTGGCCATCGCCGCCACCCGGCGCCAGGACGCCGCCGCCCGCCGCGGCGCGACCCGCACCCAGCAGGCCGTGCGCAGCAGCGCCGCGCGTGCGGCCGAGCCGGCGCGCGCGATCGCCGCCGCCACGCCGCCGGCGGCCGGGCAGGTGGTCGCGCAGCAGCGTGCCGGCGATCCGTTCGCGCACCAGCCCGCTCCGTTGCAGGCGCGCCCCTGGCCGCGCTCGACGCTGGCGCCGGCCGCGTCCGGCGGCGCGTTCACTGCCAGTTTCCCGCGCCAGGGCGCAGCGGCGGCGTTCTATCCGTTCGAGCCGCGATTGCCGGCCGACGCGGCGTCCGAATCGTCGCCACACCCTTGAAGCCAGGCGTCGGCCGAAGCCCGTGCTTCGCTCCGGCGCGCGGCGCCCGCGGCACCGCCGCGGTGTTCCTTTCCTTTCCCGAACCGGAGGCTCGCGTCCGATGACTCACCGTATCCGCAACCATCTGCTGGGCATGTTGGCCCTGACCTTGCCGCTGGCCGCCTGCGCGCAGCAGCCCGAGTCGGCCGCGCCCGCCGCCGCGGCAGCGCCGGCCGCGCGCGCGGCGCCCGCGCCGCAGCTGGTCGCCGGCCTGCCCGATTTCACCAACCTGGTCGAGCAGGTCGGGCCGGGCGTGGTCAACGTCGAAACCACGATCAGCCGCAAGGCCGCGGCGGCCGCGCGCGGTGGCGGCGGCATGCCCGACGATGCGCAGATCCCGGAGTTCTTCCGCCGCTTCTTCGGGCCGGGCGGGATGCCGGGCCAGCCGGGGATGCCCGGCCAGGGGCCGGACGAGGACGACGACGGCGGCCCCGGCGGCCGCTCGATGGGTTCGGGCTTCATCATCTCGGCCGACGGCTACGTGCTGACCAACCACCACGTGGTCGACGGCGCCAGCGAGGTCAAGGTCAAGCTGACCGACCGCCGCGAGTTCACCGCCAAGGTGGTCGGCAGCGACCAGCAGTACGACGTTGCGCTGCTGAAGATCGACGGCAAGAACCTGCCGACGGTGCGCGTGGGCGATTCCAACGTGCTCAAGCCCGGGCAGTGGGTGGTGGCGATCGGCTCGCCGTTCGGCCTGGACCATTCGGTCACCGCAGGCATCGTCAGCGCCACCGGGCGCAGCAACCCGTACGCCGACCAGCGCTACGTGCCCTTCATCCAGACCGACGTGGCGATCAACCAGGGCAATTCCGGCGGCCCGCTGCTCAACACCCGCGGCGAGGTGGTCGGCATCAACTCGCAGATCTTCTCCGCGTCGGGCGGCTACATGGGCATCAGCTTCGCGATTCCGATCGACCTGGCGATGAGCGCGGTCGAGCAGATCAAGAAGACCGGCAAGGTCAGCCGCGGCATGCTCGGCGTGACCATGCAGCCGAACATCAGCGACGTCGAGGCCAAGGGCCTGGGCCTGACCGACACCCGCGGCGCGCTGGTCAACGGCGTGCAGCCGGGCAGCGGCGCGGCCAAGGCCGGGATCGAGCCGGGCGACTTCATCGTTGCCTTCAACGGGCAGAAGATCAACACGCGCGAGGACCTGCCGCCGCTGGTGGGCATGCTGCCGCCGGGCAGCAAGGCGCGCGTCACCGTGATCCGCGACGGCAAGCCGCGCGACATCAGCGTGACCCTGAGCGAGCTCAGCGACGACGGCGTGGCCATGGGCCAGCAGCTGCCCGGCCGCGGCGGTGCGACGCCGGCGCCGCAGGCCGCCGAGAGCAGCGCGCTGGGCATCAGCGTGGAGGAGATCCCGGCGCCGGTGCGGCAGAAGCTCGGGCTGCGCGCCGACGAAGGCGTGCAGGTGGCGCAGGTGAGCCGCGCGGTGGCGAGCAAGTCGCAGCTGCGCCCGGGCATGATCGTGCTGCAGGTCGGGCGCACCCCGGTGTCCAGCGCGGCGCAGTTCCAGAAACTGACCGCCGGCGCGAAGAAGGGCGATGTGGTGATGCTGCTGGTGCGCGCGCCGGGCAGCCCGGCCAGCCAGTTCGTCGCGATCAGCGTCGACTGAGCCCCGCGCCAGAGGAGTGCCAAAGACGGCCAGCGAACCCAGGTTCGCTGGCCGTCTTTGATTTCATTGGGTTTTCCTGCGCGGCGCCGCAGCCAGGCACGCACGTGCGAGGGCCGGGCCAGCGCAGGCGTCCGCTTCGCTCCGGGCATGCGATAATGGCCCGTTATCCTGACGACGGTCCTGGCCGCCGCCCACCTCATGTCCTCTGATTCGATGCGGAACATCCGCAATTTCTCCATCATCGCCCACGTCGACCACGGCAAATCGACCCTGGCCGATCGCATCATCCAGCTCTGTGGCGGCCTGCAGGCGCGCGAGATGGAAGCGCAGGTGCTCGACTCCAACCCGATCGAGCGCGAGCGCGGCATCACCATCAAGGCCCAGTCGGTGTCCTTGCCGTACACGGCCAAGGACGGGCAGGTCTACCACCTGAACTTCATCGACACCCCCGGCCACGTCGACTTCAGCTACGAAGTCAGCCGCTCGCTGGCCGCCTGCGAGGGCGCGCTGCTGGTGGTCGACGCCGCGCAGGGCGTGGAAGCGCAGTCGGTGGCCAACTGCTACACCGCGGTGGAGCAGGGCCTGGAAGTGGTGCCGGTGCTCAACAAGATCGACCTGCCCACCGCCGACATCGCCCGCGCCAAGGCCGAGATCGAGGCGGTGATCGGCATCGACGCCGAGGACGCGGTGGCGGTCAGCGCCAAGACCGGCCTCAACGTGGACCTGGTGCTGGAAGCGATCGTGCATCGCATCCCGCCGCCGAAGCCGCGCGACACCGACAAGCTGCAGGCGCTGATCATCGACTCGTGGTTCGACAACTACCTGGGCGTGGTCTCGCTGGTGCGGGTGATGCAGGGCGAGATCAAGCCGGGCAGCAAGATCCTGGTGATGTCCACCGGCCGCACCCACCTGGTCGACAAGGTCGGCGTGTTCACCCCCAAGCGCAAGGAACTGCCCGCGCTGGGCGCCGGCGAAGTGGGCTGGATCAACGCCTCGATCAAGGACGTGCACGGCGCGCCGGTCGGCGACACCCTGACCCTGGCCGCCGACCCGGCGCCGCATGCGCTGCCCGGCTTCCAGGAAATGCAGCCGCGCGTGTTCGCAGGCCTGTTCCCGGTCGATGCCGAGGACTACCCGGACCTGCGCGAGGCGCTGGACAAGCTGCGCCTCAACGACGCGGCGCTGCGCTTCGAGCCGGAGAGTTCCGAGGCGATGGGCTTCGGCTTCCGCTGCGGCTTCCTCGGCATGTTGCACATGGAGATCGTGCAGGAGCGGCTGGAGCGCGAGTACAACCTCAACCTGATCTCGACCGCGCCGACCGTGGTCTACGAGGTGCTCAAGACCGACGGCAGCGTGATCCCGATGGACAACCCGTCCAAGCTGCCGCCGCTGAACAACGTGGAGGAGATCCGCGAGCCGATCATCCGCGCCAACATCCTCACCCCGCCGGACTACGTCGGCAACATCATCACCCTGTGCGAGGAAAAGCGCGGCAGCCAGATCGGCATCAACTACCTGGGCAGCCAGGTGCAGATCAGCTACGAGCTGCCGATGGCCGAGGTGGTGCTGGATTTCTTCGACAAGCTCAAGTCGGTGTCGCGCGGCTACGCCTCGCTGGACTACCACTTCCTGCGCTTCGACGCCGGCCCGTTCGTGCGCGTGGACACGCTGATCAACGGCGACAAGGTCGATGCGCTGTCGATCATCGTGCACCGCAGCCATGCCGACCGGCGCGGCCGCGAGCTGTGCGAGAAGATGAAGGAACTGATCCCGCGGCAGATGTTCGACGTGGCGATCCAGGCCGCGGTCGGCTCGCAGATCATCTCGCGCAGCACGGTCAAGGCAATGCGCAAGAACGTGCTGGCCAAATGCTATGGTGGCGACGTTTCGCGCAAGAAGAAGCTTCTGGAAAAGCAGAAGGAAGGCAAGAAGCGCATGAAGCAGGTCGGCCGCGTGGAGATCCCGCAGGAAGCCTTCCTGGCTGTGCTGCAGATGGATAAGTAGCCGGGATTCGGGATTCGGGATTGGGGATTGGCAAGCGCGCAAGCGTGCCGATGTCCGCTCTGCCGAATCCCTTCATCCCCAATCCCGAATCCCGTTCCGAAGGAACACGAATGAAATGGTTTGAAATCGCGCTGGTGGTCCTGACCTTCGCCACCGGCATCATCTGGTTGCTGGACAAGCTGTTCTTCGCCAAGCGCCGCGCCGCGCGCGCCGGCCTGCTGGATACCGAGCCGGTGCTGGTCGACTACTCGCGGGCGTTCTTCCCGGTGCTGGCGGTGGTGTTGATCCTGCGCAGCTTCATCGCCGAGCCGTACAAGATCCCGTCCAGCTCGATGATGCCGAACCTGCTGGTCGGCGATTTCATCCTGGTCAACAAGTTCGCCTACGGCTTCCGCCTGCCGATCACCAACCAGAAGGTGATCCCGACCAGCGAGCCCAAGCGCGGCGACGTGGTGGTGTTCAAGCCGCCGCACAAGCCGGACGAGAACTGGATCAAGCGCGTCATCGGCCTGCCCGGCGACCGCATCGGCTTCCACGGCGATACCCTGTACATCAACGGCGCGCCGATGAAGTACCAGGTCCGCGGCGAGTACGTGGGCAAGGGCAAGGGCGCGGAGATGACCGGGTCCACCCTGCTCACCGAATACCTGCCGGGCCGCACCCACACCGAACTGGAATGGGTCGACCGCAACAATCCGGCCGGCCAGGGCGACTGGGTGGTGCCGGCGGGGCAGTATTTCGTGATGGGCGATAATCGCGACAATAGCGAGGACAGCCGCTTCTGGACCCAGACCCACTTCCTGCCCGAGGAGAACCTGCGCGGCAAGGCGTTCCTGGTCTGGCTCAATTGCGAAGGGTGGTTCTGCAGCGGCAGTTTCGATCCCTCGCGGATCGGGACCGGCATCCAGTGATTTCTGGCGTAAGGGGAAGCGCGATGAAGCACAAGCAAAGTGGCATGACGTTGACGTCGTTCGTGATCGTGCTGGCGGTGGTCGGGTTCTTCGCCTACATCGGCATGAAGCTGTTCCCGATGTACATGGAGTACTACGCGGTGCGTTCGGCGATGAAGGGTCTGGCCGCCGAGCCGGGCAGCGCCGACATGGATCCGGCGCAGGCGAAGATGCTGTTGTTCCGCCGCCTGGACATCAACAACTCCGACAACGTGACGCCGGACGACGTCAAGTTCGACCGCATGGACAATGGCTGGAAGATGCACGTGGTCTACGAAGTGCGCAAGCCGCTGGTCGCCAACCTGGACGTGGTCGGCAAGTTCGACATCACCCAGGACCTGACGACGCGCGGTGGCGAGTAAGACCATCCAACGCGGCGACCGGATCGGTCACCGCTTCGCCGACCCGCAGCTGCTGGCGCAGGCGCTGACCCATCGCAGCGCCGGCGCGCCGCACAACGAGCGGCTGGAATTCCTTGGCGACAGCATCGTCAACCAGCTGATCGCCGAGGCGCTGTACCGGCGCTGGCCCAAGGCCGACGAAGGCGCGCTGACCCGCGCCCGCGCCGAACTGGTGCGCGAGGCCTCGCTGGCCAGCATCGGCCGCCAGCTGGAACTGGGCGAGCGGCTGACGCTGGGGCCGGGCGAAATGAAATCCGGCGGGCATCGCCGCGATTCGATCCTAGCCGACGCGGTCGAGGCGGTGGTCGCCGCGATCTACCTGGACGCCGGGTTCGAGGCCTGCCGTGCGGTGATCCTGCCCTGGTTCGAGACGGCGCTGGCCGCACTGCCGGTGGGCAAGGCCGAGAAGGATGCCAAGACCCGCCTGCAGGAATGGCTGCAGGCGCGGCAACGCAGCCTGCCGGCCTACGAACTGATCAGCGAAACCGGCGACGACCACGCCAAGCTATTCCGGGTACGCTGCGTACTCGCCGAGCCTGCCCTCGTCACCGAGGGCGAGGGCACCTCGCGACGGCTGGCCGAACAACAGGCCGCCGCCGCCGCCATCGAGCAACTGGATTCGAGCAAGTGAACGAGCAAGCGCCCCCTTACCGCAGCGGCAGCGTGGCCGTGATCGGCCGCCCCAACGTGGGCAAGTCCACCCTGACCAACGCCCTGGTGGGCGCCAAGGTCAGCATCGTCTCCAACCGCCCGCAGACCACCCGGCACCGCCTGCTGGGCATCGCCAGCTTCCCGGAAGGGCAGTTGGTGCTGGTCGACACGCCCGGCCTGCACCGCGAGCAGAAGCGCGCGATGAACCGGGTCATGAACCGCGCCGCGCGCGGCTCGCTGGAAGGCGTGGACGCCGGCCTGCTGGTGATCGAGGCCGGGCGCTGGGACGACGAGGACACGCTGGCGTTCAACGTGCTCAGCGATTCCGGCATCCCGGTGGTGCTGGTGGTGAACAAGGTCGACCGGCTCAAGGACAAGACCGCGCTGCTGCCGTTCCTGCAGCAGGTCAGCGAGGGCCGCAGCTTCGCCGCGGTGCATCCGATCTCCGCGCTCAAGCGCAAGGGCCTGGAAGCGCTGGTGCGCGACCTGCTGGCGCTGGTGCCGGAAGCCCCGGCGATGTTCGGCGAGGACGAGATCACCGACCGCAGCCAGCGCTTCCTGGCCGGCGAACTGGTGCGCGAACAGCTGATGCGCCAGCTCGGCGAAGAACTGCCGTACGCGACCACGGTGGAGATCGAACGCTTCGCCGAGGACGGCGCGCTGCTGCGCATCGGCGCGGTGATCTGGGTCGAGCGCGAAGGCCAGAAGGCGATCGTGATCGGCAAGGGCGGCACCCGCCTGAAGGACATCGGCGCCAAGGCCCGGCAGCAGATGGAGCGCCTGTTCGGTGCCAAGGTGTTCCTGGAGACCTGGGTCCGCGTGCGCGAAGGCTGGTCGGACGACGAGGCGGCGCTGAAGGCGTTTGGGTACGGGGAGTGAAGCCGGGACCAGGGACCGGGGACCGGGGACCCGGGAAAGGCGGCGCGGCGGCGGCTGAAAGAGGGTGAGGAACGGCGATGCGGGGCATGTCTTGATGATCGGACTCTCTACCAGCATCGCGGCGCTTGGATTGATCGAGTCGAAATGTGTGCTTCTTCAGCACGCAGGCCCTGCCTTTGCCTTGGCTTTTGCCGGGTCCCCGGTCCCCGGTCCCCGGTCCCGACTCCACGCATGCTGATAGAACACGAACCCGCCTTCGTCCTGCACGCGCGCCCCTGGCGCGAGACCAGCCTGCTGGTCGAGGTGCTGAGCGCGCGGTACGGGCGGCTGGGCCTGCTGGCGCGGGGCGTACAGGGGCCGAAGAATCAGCCGCTACGCGCCGCGCTGCAGCCGCTGCAGTCGATCCGCTTCAGCGCGCAGCGCCGCGGCGAGCTGGGCCAGCTGCGCGCCGCCGAGGCGCTGGACACGGCGCCGCGCCTGATCGGGGACGGCATGCTCGCCGGGTTCTACATCAACGAACTGACTCTGCGCCTGGCGCCGCGTGACGATCCTGCGCCGGACCTGTACCTGGCCTACGCGCGGGTCCGCGCGCGGCTGAGCGCGGAGGCGCCGCTGGCATGGACGCTGCGCTGCTTCGAACGCGACCTGCTGGATGCGCTGGGGGTCGGCTTCGACCTGCGCCACGATGGCGACGGCGAACCGATCGACCCGGCCGCGCGCTACGTGCTGGACGCCGAACACGGCCCGCGCCGCCTGTTGAGCGACCGCGGCCACGACCAACGCAGCGGCATGGCCACCGGCCGCGCGCTGCTGGCGCTGGCCGCCGACGAGATGCCGGTGGCCGAGGACCTGCCCGGCCTGCGCCGCGGCATGCGCGTGGTACTGCTGCATCACCTGGGCGGGCGCGGGCTGAAGTCGTGGGAGATGTTGGAGGATCTGGCTAGGGCGGGGCGGCTAACGTCGGGACTCGGGACTCGGGACTCGGGACTCGGAACAGCGGAGTCGGGAACGGGGACCGGGGACCAGAGCCCCGTGGAGCCGGGACCAGGGACCGGGGACCGGGGACCGGGAACAGCAGAGTCCGTGGACGGCGGCAAACGGGGCTGAGCGGAAAAAAATTCAGGGCGGCGGCTCGCGGATGCAGCCGCGCTCTGGCGCTGGATGGCATTGGCAAAGACACGCCAGATGTTCCCGTCCACCAGTCACGGCTCCGGCTTCATCGCAACGCCGCCGCGGTTTACGCACGCCGGGAAGGCACACGGCAAGCAGGCGCCAGGCTGTTCCGGGTCCCCGGTCCCTGGTCCCCGGTCCCGACACTCCTAATGCAACAACGCCGCCACAGCCTCACTGAACTGGTTGCGCGCCTGCGACGACGCCGGATCGCCCTGCAGCTGGCGCACCGCACGCGCCAGCCGGGCGGCGCCGACGAAGCCGCAGCTGGCCTGCAGCCGGTGCAGGTGGTTGCGCACGGCCTGTTCGTCGCTGAGCTGCAGCGCCGAGGCGACCGCGTCGCGGGTGCCGGGCAGTTCGGCCAGGAACAGTTCGCGCAGCGCGATCAGGTGCGAGCGTTCGCCGTTGAGCGCGATCAGCGCGGTGGTCTCGTCCCAGTCCACCGCCGCTTCCGCCGCGCTCGGCGCGGTGCCGACGCGGCCGCGGACCAGCAGCCGGCGCACGGCCTGCAGCAGGCGTTCGGGGCTCAGCGGTTTCAGCAGCACTTCGGCGAAGCCGGCGCCGAGCAGGCGCTCGCGGACCGCGTCGCTGGCATCGGCGGTGTGCGCCAGCGCCAGGGTGCCGGGGCGCAGCCGTTGCAGCCGCTGCAGCAGGTCGGCGCCGTTGCCGTCGGGCAGGTTGGCGTCGATCAGCCACAGGGCGTGTTCCTGGGTCTGTGCGCTGGCCAGTGCGGCGGAGACGGTGTCGGCCAGATCGACCTGGGCGGGCAGGGATTCCAGCGTCACTTGCAAAAACGCGCGACTGATCGGGTCGTCCTCGACCAGCAAAAGTCGCGTCACAGGGTCCTGGGTCGATGCCATCCTTATGCCTCCATGCGGCCTGGGCGCATCTTAGCGGCTGCGACGATGCGTCGCACCACTTTGCGCCGCCGCCGCCGCGTCCGCAAGCGGGCGTCCCTGACGGTCGGATCTGCAGCCGGATCGGGATAGCCACGGCGAGGCGACGGCCGCGCTCGAACGCGTACGCGGCGGCATCCGCGCACGCGCCCAGTAACGCCCTGGCGACCCGGGCGCATCGGCAGGCCCTGGCGCATCTGCGACAATAGCCGCCCTTTTCCGCCCGCAGCCTGCCGCCACGTGGCCCGATCCAGAAAACGCCTAGACCGTACCCCGTTCCAGACCGAGATCGTCGACCTCAGCCACGACGGCCGCGGCGTCGCCCGCCCCGAAGGCGAGGGCGGCAAGGTCGCCTTCGTCGCCGGCGCGCTGCCGGGCGAGACGGTCCTCGCCGAACCCACCGCGCGCAACCGCCATTTCGACGAGGCGCGCACCCTGCAGGTGCTGCAGGCCTCGCCGCAGCGGGTGCAGCCGCGCTGCCCGCACTTCGGGGTCTGCGCCGGCTGCGTGCTGCAGCACCTGGCCGAGGACCAGCAGATCCTGGCCAAGCAGCGGGTGCTGACCGACAACCTGGAGCGGATTGGCCACGTGACCCCGCAGACGGTGCTGCCGGCGCTGTCCGGAGAACCCTGGGGCTATCGGCGCAAGGGCCGCTTTTCGGTGCGCCGGGTGGAGAAGAAGGACAAGACCCTGGTCGGCTTCCGCGAACTCGATCCGCGCTTCGTCGCCGACCTGTCGGTGTGCCACACGGTGATCCCGCAGATCGGCTTCAAGGTCAGCGCGCTGGCCGAACTGGTCGAGAGCCTGGACGGCAAACGCGACATCCCGCAGATCGAATTCATCGCCGGCGACGCCGCGGTGGCGCTGACCTTCCGCCATATGCAGCCGCTCAGCGCGCGCGACCAGGCGGCGCTGGTCGCCTTCGCCCAGGCGCACGATTTCGCCATCTTCCTGCAACCCGGCGGCGTGGACACGGTGCATCCGCTGTACCCGCAGGAGGTGCCGCTGTCGTTCCGGCTGCCGCAGTGGGACGTGGAGCTGGCGTTCCGGCCGCTGGACTTCATCCAGGTCAACGCCTCGCTCAACCAGAAGATGATCGCGCACGCGCTGGCGCTGCTCGACGCGCAGCCCGGCGACCGCGTGCTCGACTTGTTCTGCGGGCTGGGCAACTTCACCCTGCCGCTGGCGCGCACGGTGCGCGAAGTGGTGGGCGTAGAAGGCGACGCCGGACTGGTGGCGCGGGCGCGCGACAACGCGCAGCGCAACGGCCTGGACAACGCGCAGTTCCACGCCGCCGACCTGACCCAGGACCAGCGCCAGGCGCCATGGATGCGGCAGGGCTTCGACAAGCTGCTGCTCGATCCGCCGCGCTCCGGCGCGATCGAGGTGCTGCGGCAGCTGCCGCTGGAGACGTTCCAGCGCATCGTCTACGTCAGCTGCCATCCTGGCTCGCTGGCGCGCGACGCCGGCTACCTGGTCAACGAGCAGGGCTTCGTGCTGAAGGCCGCCGGCGCGATGGACATGTTTCCGCATACGGCGCATGTGGAGAGTATTGCGGTGTTTGAGAAGCCGGGATTCGGGATTGGGGATTAGGGATTCGTTGGGAAGCCGGGATTCGGGATTAGGATTCGTAACAGCGCGGTCTGCGCGCTGGCTTATGCTTTGACCAATCCCGAATCCCGAATCCCCAATCCCATGCCCATCGAAATCGAACGCAAATTCCTGGTCACCGGCGACGGCTGGCGCGCCGCGGCGCATCGGGTGATCCCGATGGCGCAGGGCTACATCAACGATCAGGCGGCGATGGACAGCGGCGCGCAGAAGGCGTCGGTGCGGGTGCGCATCCAGGGCGAGGAGGCGTTCCTCAACCTCAAGTCGCGCGCGCTCGGGCATACCCGCCAGGAGTTCGAATATCCGCTGCCGCTGGACGATGCGCGCGCGCTGCTGGCGCTGTGCGTGGGCGGGCTGATCGACAAGCGCCGGCATCTGGTGCAGCACCAGGGTCATCTGTGGGAGGTGGACGAGTTCCTCGGCGACAACGCCGGGCTGGTGGTCGCCGAGATCGAACTGGGCAGCGCCGACGAAACCTTCGCCAAGCCCGACTGGATTGGCAGCGAAGTCACCGACGACGCGCGCTATTACAACCTGGCGCTGGCCTCGCATCCGTTCACTCAGTGGCCGGGATTCGGGATTGGGGATTAGGGATTCGTTGAAGTGCCGGGATTGGTGATTTGGGATTAGGGATTCGCAAAAGCAGGCCGCGTGCGGCGATCGGGTTTATGCTTTTGCGAATCCCTAATCTCGAATCCCGAATCCCCGCTCATGCGCATCGACATCTGGTCCGACGTGGTCTGCCCCTGGTGCTGGATCGGCAAGCGCCGGCTGCAGCAGGGCATCGCGGCGCTTGGCGCGGGCGCGCCGGCGCTGGAGATCCATTGGCATCCGTATCTGCTCGATCCCGATGCCGGCACCGAGCCGGTGCCGCTGCGCGAGGCCTATGAAGCCAAGTTCGGGGGCGCCGCGCGCACCGAGCAGATCCTGGCGCAGACCCAGGCCACCGCGCGCGCCGAGGGCCTGCCGTTCGATTTCGACCGCGGCCAGGTGCGGGTGACCACGCTGCCCGCACACCGGCTGCTGTGGCTGGCCGGGCGCGAGGGCGATGCCGAGGCGGTGGCCGAGGCGCTGTTCCATGCGCATTTCGCCGAGGGGCGCAACCTCGCCGAGACAGACACGCTGATCGAGGCCGGCGCCGCCGGCGGGCTGCCCGCGGCGCGCGTGCAGGCGCTGCTGGACGGCGACGAGGGCCTAGCCGAGATCCAGGCGCAGTTGCAGCAGGCGCAGGCGATGGGCATTCGCGCGGTGCCGACCTACGTCATCGACGGCCGCCACGCGATCCAGGGCGCGCAGCCGCCGGAAGCGTTCGCCGACGCCCTGCGCGGCCTGCTGCCGCCGGCGTCCGCCGCGGACCGGGACTGCGGCCCCGACGGCTGCGCGGTGTAGGCCTGCTGCGCTGCGGCGACCTGCGGCGCATAGCGCACCGCCAGGCCTGGGCCGCGGCACGCCGGCGCCTCGACCTGTCGCCGACGCCGGCATCTGCGACAATGCCCGCCCAGGCGCACCGAACCGCGCTGGCAGGAGAATCCCCCGCATGCTCGCGATCGGCGTCGCCGGTACCGAACTCACCGCGCAGGAACGCGACTGGCTGCAGCACGACGCGGTGGCCGGCGTGGTCCTGTTCAAGCGCAATTTCGCCTCGCGCGCGCAGGTCGCCGAGCTGGCGGCGGCGATCCGTGCCGCGGCGGCGCGGCCGCAGCTGATCTGCGTGGACCAGGAAGGCGGCCGCGTGCAGCGCTTCCGCGACGGCTACAGCGCGCTGCCGCCGCTGCACGGCTTCGGCGCCTTGTATGCGCGCGACCGCGAGGCGGCGCTGGCGCTGGCCGAGCAGCACGCCTGGCTGATGGCCAGCGAGGTGCGCGCCAGCGGCGTGGACCTGAGTTTCGCCCCGGTGGTGGACCTGGCGCGCGGCAACCGCGCGATCGGCGACCGCGCCTTCAGCGACGATCCGCAGGTGGTGGCCGCGTTCACCGCCGCCTACGTGCGCGGCATGCACAGCGTCGGCATGGCTGCCACGCTCAAGCACTTCCCCGGCCATGGCACGGTGCTGGAAGACACCCACGTCGACAGCGCCGAGGATCCGCGCCCGCTCGAGCTGCTGCGCCAGGAAGACCTGGTCCCGTTCGCCGCCGGCATCGCCGCCGGCGCCGATGCGGTGATGATGGCGCACGTGGTGTATCCGCAGGTGGCGCCGGAACCGGCCGGCTACTCGCCGCGCTGGATCCAGCAGATCCTGCGCCAGGAACTGGGTTTCCGCGGCGTGGTGTTCTCCGACGACATCGGCATGGCCGCCTCGTTCGCCGCCGGCGGCGTCGCCGCGCGCGTGTCCGCGCACCTGGACGCCGGCTGCGACGTGGTCCTGGTCTGCCATCCCGAACTGGTGCAGGAGTCGCTGCAGGCCGTGCGCGACCGCCCGCTCAATACCGCCGCGCTGCTCGGCCTGATCGGCCGCGGCGCCCTCGGCTGGGACGGCCTGCTCGCCGATGCCCGCTACGGCCACACCCAATCCCACCTGCTCGCAACCTTCGGAAAAACCGCCTGATGTCCACTCTCACCATCGCCCAGGCCCTGGCCCAGGCCGACCTGCTGGTCGATCGTCCGCAACTCGACCAGGCCATCGCGCGCATGGCCGACGCCATCGCCGCCGACTACCGCGGCGAGATCCCGGTCTACCTGACCATCATGCACGGCGCGCTGCCGTTCGCCGGGCAACTGGCGCTGGAGCTGGGCGCGCGCGGCCAGGACCTGCAGCTGGATTACCTGCACGCCACCCGCTACCGCGGCGAGACCGTCGGCGGCGAACTGGTGTGGAAGCACCGCCCGGCCACCGCGCTGTACGGGCGCCGCGTGCTGCTGCTCGACGACATCCTCGACGAAGGCCTGACCCTGCTGGCGGTGCGCCAGTGGTGCCTGGAGCAGGGCGCCACCGACGTGCGCATCGCGGCGCTGACGGTCAAGCGCCACGATCGCTGCGTGGACGGCGTCAGCGCCGACTACGTGGGCGTGGACGTGCCGGACCGCTACGTGTTCGGCTTCGGCATGGACGTCAACGAAGCGCTGCGCAACCTGCCGGCGATCTACGCGATGAAGGAATAGCGCGCGCCGCAGGGCGCCGCTTCCTTCATGCGCGCCGGCCGTCGCGGCTGGCGCGCGCGTACGTTCCGATTCGAGGATCCGCATGGACAACATCGCACTGGCCGTGATCGGCGGCACCGGCGTCTACAAGCTCGCACAACTGGACGACGTGGAGACCCGCGAGGTCGACACGCGCTACGGCAGTCCGTCCGGCCCGGTACGCATCGGCACGCTGCTCGGCCACCGGGTCGCGTTCCTGGCCCGCCATGGCGAAGGCCATTCGCTGCCGCCGCACAAGATCAACTACCGCGCAAACCTTGCGGCGCTGCAGCAAATTGGCGCCACCCGGGTGCTTGCGCTCAACACCGTCGGCGGCATCGGCGAGCGCTTCGGCCCGCGCGTGCTGGCCTGCCCGGACCAACTGATCGACTACACCTGGGGCCGCATCTCCACGCTCAGCGAGGAGCCGGACAGCGAGGTGCTGCACGTGGATTTCGGCCACCCGTATTCGCCGATGCTGCGCAGCAAGGTCCTGGCCGCCGCGCGCGTGACCGGCGCCGACGTGGTCGACGGCGGCTGCTACGGCGCCACCCAGGGGCCGCGGCTGGAAACGATTGCAGAGATCGCGCGGCTGCGCCGCGACGGCTGCGACTTGGTCGGCATGACCGGCATGCCGGAAGCGGGCCTGGCGCGCGAACTGGGCCTGGAATATGTGTGTCTGGCGATCGTGGCCAACTGGGCCGCCGGCTGCGGCGACGCGCAGGAGATCACCCTGGCCGAGGTGCTGGCGAACGTGGAGGCGGCGTCGGCGGGGCTGCCGGAGCTAATCGGCGAACTGGCGCGCGGGTGATTGTCTTCGCTGCTCAAGCTTTGCATACTCCGCCGGTGCGGGATGCCGCACAACCACCACCCATTCATTGCACAAGGTCTCGCATCACCATGCCGAACGGTACCGTCAAGTGGTTCAACGACGCCAAGGGATTTGGCTTTATTTCGCCGGAAGACGGCAGCGCCGATGTATTCGCGCACTTCTCCGCGATCAATTCCAAGGGCTTCCGCAGCCTGCAGGAAGGACAGCGTGTCAGCTACGACCTGACCCAGGGTCCGAAGGGCGCGCAGGCCTCCAATATTACGCCTGCCGAGTAAATTTCCTGCTCGGCTGAGCTGTTTTTGAGCCCCGCTTCGGCGGGGTTTTTTATGGACGCGATGCCGCTGCGGCATCGCCCGCGATCAGTGGATGCGATGAAGCAACGGATGCAGATCGGCATCGTCGGCTACGGCACGGCGGGCCAGGCCCTGGCGCTGCTGCTGGCGCGCGATGGCCATCAGGTGCAGGTGTTCGAACGCGCGCCGCAGCCGGGCCCGGTCGGCGCCGGTTTCCTGCTGCAGCCCACCGGGCTGCAGGTGCTGTGGCGGATCGGCCTGCTCGAGCAGGCGCTGGCGCATGGCGCGCCGGTGCGGCGCCTGTACGGCGAGACGCCGTGCGGGCGCACGGTGATGGACATGCGTTACCGCGACCTGGATACGCGCCTGTTCGGCCTGGGCATGCAGCGCGGCGCGTTGTTCTCGCTGCTGGCGCAGGCCTGGGACGGCTACGCCGAACTGCAGCGCGACACGCACATCGTCGCCATCGACGATGGCCTGCGCCGGCTGCAGGACCAGCACGGGCGCTGGCATGGGCCATTCGACCTGGTCATCGCCAGCGACGGTTCGGCCTCGGCGCTGCGCGCGCAGGTGCAGGGCACGCGTCTGGACCGGCTCTATCCGTGGGGCGCGCTGTGGTGCCTGCTGCCGCGCGGCGACTGGGCCTTCGCCGACGAACTGCGGCAGCGCTATGTGGCCGCGCGCAAGATGATCGGGCTGCTGCCGGTCGGCACCCGCCCGGGCGATCCCGAGCCGCGCATGAGTTTCTTCTGGAGCCTGCCCACCGCCGATTTCGACGCGTGGCAAACGCGCGGCATGGACGCGTGGCTGGACGAGGTCGCGCAGCTGTGGCCGCAGGCGCGCGAGCGCCTGGCGCAGGTGTGCGCGCCGGCGCAACTGGCGCGGGCCAGCTATCGCGACGCGGTGCAGCAGCGCTGGTATCGCGGCCGCCTGGTGCTGGCCGGCGACGCGGCGCATTCGATGAGTCCGCAACTGGGGCAGGGCGTCAACATGGCGCTGATGGATGCGTGGGTGTTGAGCGAGAGCCTGCGCGAAGCGCCGGACCTGGACGCGGCGCTGGCGCGCTATCAGGCGCAGCGCCATGCGCACGTGGCGGTGTACCAGTTCTGGAGCCGCTGGCTGACCCCGCTGTTCCAGTCCGAGCGCGACCTGGTGGCGCGCGTGCGCGACCTCGGCATGCTGCCGGCCGGGCGCATGCCCGGCGGCCGCGGGCACATGCTGCGCGTGCTCAGCGGCACCCAGCATGGCTGGTTCGGCAAGCTGGCGCTTGAGCCGGGGTTCCTGCAGGCGCTGGCGGAGGCACAGGCTGCGCCGGTGGCGGAACAACTGCCTTGAGCACGATGCCGCGGCGCCGTCGCTTCCCTGTGGGAGGGACTTCAGTCCCGACGCGTTATCGGTAAAACGTCGGGACTGACGTCCCTCCCACAGCGGGCGATCTGAGTCTCCAGGGCCGCGCGTTATTGCATCACCGCCGGCAACGCCAGCGCCTCGCCTTCGACGCAGGCGACCAGGCGTTCACCCGCATCCAGCACCGGCGCCACGCCGGCGGTGAACTGCGAAAACGCCGGCAGCACCGTCATCCGTTCGCGCAGCCAGAACGCCGGCCAGCGCGGGCGCAGCCCCGGCAGTTTCGCCAGCGGATGCAGGTGCCCGCACAGCACGTGCAGCTGCGCGTGCGGCACCGGATCGTGGCGCAGCGCGAACGGGCCGTCCTCTACCTGTTCGCCGAGCAGCGCGATGTCCAGCCCGGCGCCGGCCAGCGCGCGGTCGTGGTTGCCGGCGATCGCGGCCACGCGCAGCTGCGGATGCGCACTGCGCCAGTCGTGCCAATGCCGTTGCCAGGCGGCCGCGGGCGCGGCGCCGTGCAGCACGTCGCCGAGGATCCACAGTTCCTGCGCCGCCTGCGCCTGCACCAGCGCAGCGAGGCGTTGCAGGTCGAGCGCGGTGCCGCCGCTGGGCAGGCCGATGCCGGCGCGGCGGAACACGTCGGCCTTGCCCAGGTGCAGGTCGGCGATCAGCAGCCGCCGGCGCGCCGGCCAGTACAGCGCGCGCTCGCCGAGCAGCGCCATCGGCTCGCCGGCCAGGGTCCAGGCCAGCTCAGCGCGCATGGCGTCGTTCCAGCTGCGCGGCGGCGCGCATCACCCGCGCCTTCCAGTCCTCGGTGCTGAGCTGTCCGCGGATGCTCTCGGCCCACAGCGGGAACGACAGCGGGGTCAGGCTGCGCGGCGTGCGCAGGGCCAGTTCGCGCGCGGCGCAGTCGTGCAGCGTGGCGGCGAGCCGGGTCAGCTCCATCTCGCCCTGCAGCACTTCGCGCTCGGCCTGCGCCAGCAACAGGTGTTCGGGATCGAAGCGGCTCAGCACGTCGTACAGCAACCCGCTGGAGGCCTGCAGCTGGCGCAGGCTGCGTGGGGTGCCGCCAGGCAGGCTGGGCGGCAGCAGGCCGGACACGCGCGCGATCTCGCGGAACTGGCGCCGCGCCAGTTCGCCCAGGTTGAGGCTCTCGCGCAGGTCCTCGAACAGATGCTCGGGGCTGAGCAAGGCGCGCAGCAGGTGTTCGTCGGTCGCCACTTCCTGCGCCGGCGACAGCACCAGCCCATAGTCGTTGGCGGCGAAGCTGAAGGTGTTGCGTTGGTGCCGGCCCCAGCGCAGCGCCAGCAGCGCGGCCAGGCCTTCGTGCACCTGGCGCCCGGCGAACGGATACACGAACACGTGGCGGCCGTCGCGGGCGCGCACGCTTTCCACCAACAGCCGCCGCGGCGACGGCAGCGCCGACAACGCGCGCTGCAGGCCGAGCAACGGCGCCAACGCGCGCAGTTCCTCCTCGCCGCGCGGCTCGGCGAAGACCGCTTCCACTTCATGCGCCAGCGCCGAGGACAGCGGCATGCGTCCGCCCATCCATTTCGGCACGCTGCCGTCGCCGCCCTTGGCCAGGCGCACGTAGGCGGTCATGTCTTCCAGCCGCACCAGCTCCAGCAGGCGCCCGGCGAACTGGAAGCGGTCGCCGCGGCGCAGGCGACCGACGAACTGCTCCTCCACCGCGCCGAGCCGGCCGCCGCGCAGGAAGCGCACGGCGACGCTGCCGTCGCTGGTGATGGTGCCGATCGACAGGCGGTGGCGCAGCGCGATGCGGCGGTCGTGCACGCGGTACACGCCGTCGTCGTCGCGCACCACCTTGCGATAGTCCGGATACTGCGCCAGCGCGCGGCCGCCCTGCACGACGAACTCCAGCACCGCGTTCCAGGTGGGCGCATCGAGCGCGGCGAACGCGGCGGTGCCGCGCACTTCGGTCAGCAGCGCGTCGGCGTGGAAGCCGCCGCCCAGCGCGCAGCTCACGCAATGCTGCGCCAGCACGTCCAGCGACAGCCGCGGGGACGGACGCGATTCGATGCGGCCGTGGGCGATGGCGCGGCGCGCGGCGGCGTATTCGACCAGTTCCAGCGCGTGCGTGGGCACGCACAGCACGTGACCGGCCTCGCCGGGGCGGTGCTTGGCGCGGCCGGCGCGCTGCAGCAGCCGCGCCACGCCTTTCGGGCTGCCGATCTGCAGCACCTGGTCGACCGCCGGGAAATCCACGCCCAAGTCCAGGCTGGAAGTGGCGACCACGCAGCGCAGGCTACCGTCGCGCAGGCCCTGCTCGGCGGCGCTGCGCAGCGCCGGGTCCAGCGAGCCGTGGTGCAGGGCCAGCGTGTGCGTGTCCTCCGGCCACACCGAGTCCAGCGCCTGGTGCCACAGTTCGGCCTGCGCGCGGGTGTTGGTGAACAGCAGGCTGGTGCGCACCGCGAACAGTTTTTCCAGCACCCGCGACAACTGCGCCAGGCCCAGATGGCCGGCCCAGGGGAAGCGCTCGCCGCTGGCCGGGGCCAGCGTTTCCAGGGTCAGCGTGCGCGGCTTGACCCCGGCCACGATTGGCGCGTTCGGCACATGCGGCAGCAGCACGTCGCGCGCTTCGTCCAGATTGCCCAGCGTGGCCGACAGGCCCCAGGTGCGCAGTGCCGGCGCCCAGGCGCGCAATCGCGCCAGACACAATTGCAGCAGCACGCCGCGCTTGTTGCCGAGCAGTTCGTGCCATTCGTCGACGATCACGCAGCGCAGCGTCGCCAGCTGCGGCGCGGTGTCCGGATAGGACAGCAGCAGCGCCAGCGATTCGGGCGTGGTCACCAGCACGTCGAGCTTGCCGCTGCGCGCCAGGCGCTTGTCGCGCGCGCTGGCGTCGCCGGTGCGCAGCCCGATCTGCCAGTCCAGGCCCAGCGCCTGCGCCGGCTCGCGCAACGCGCGCAAGGTGTCGGCGGCGAGCGCGCGCAGCGGGGTGATCCACAGCACTTTCAGGTCGCGCTGCGCTTGCCGGCGCGACCTCGGTGCCGACGCGGTCTTGTCTGCAGCCGCTGCCTTCGCGCGCCGCGGCCGCTTGTCTGCCGCCGCCTGCAGCGCGGCCTGTTCGCGCAGGCCTTCCAGCAGCGGGCCGCCGAACGCGGCCAGGGTCTTGCCGCTGCCGGTGGGCGTGTGCAGCAGCCCGGAGCCGCCGTCCAGATAGTGCCGCCAGAGTGCGCGCTGGAACGGCAGCGGTTGCCAGCCCTGCGCGGCGAACCACGCGTACAGCGGCGCATCGGCCGGGCGCTTGCGCGCCTGCGCCGGCGTCATCGCGCCAGCGCCTGCAGCGTGGCCAGCCGGTCGGCTTCGGCGAACGGCTTGTCGTGGCGCCAGCGCAGGATGCGCGGGAAACGCACCGCGATGCCGGACTTGTGCCGGCTGCTCTTGTTCACCGCCTCGAAGCCGAGTTCGAACACGTGGTACGGCGTCACCGCGCGCACCGGGCCGAAGCGCTCGGTGGTGTGTGCGCGGATCCAACGGTCCAAGGCCAGGATCTCGCTGTCGTCCAGGCCCGAATACGCCTTGGCCACCGGCACCAGCTGCTCGCCGTCCCACAGCCCGAAGGTGTAGTCGGTGTACAGCGTGCTGCGGCGGCCGTGGCCGGCCTGCGCGTACAGCAGCACCGCGTCGATGGTCAGCGGTTCGATCTTCCACTTCCACCAGTCGCCGCGGCGGCGCCCCGACTGATAGGGCGAGGAGGCGCGCTTGAGCATCAGCCCTTCCACCCCACGTTCGCGCGCCTGCTCGCGCAGCGTTGCCGCCGCCTCCCAGCTCGCGGCCTGCACCTGCGGCGACAGCACGATGCGCGGATCGGCGTGCGCGTCGAGCAGGGCCTGCAGTTGCGCGCGGCGCTGCGCCAGCGGCTGTTCGCGCAGGTCGATGCCGTCCAGTTCCAGCAGGTCGTAGGCGAGCACCCGCGCCGGCGTGTCGGCCAGCGTCTTGACGCCGGGCTTGCGCCGCTGGATGCGGGTCTGCAGTGCGGTGAACGGCAGCGGCGCGGCGTCGCCGTCGCGCCAGCCGAGCAGTTCGCCGTCGATCACCGCATCGCGCGGCAGCGTCGCCGCCGCCGTTTCGATCTCGGGGAAGCGGCCGTCCAGGCGTTCCTCGCCGCGCGACCACAGCGCCACTTCGCCAGCGCGGCGGATCAGCTGCAGGCGGATGCCGTCCCATTTCCATTCCAGTTGCCAGTCGTCGATCGCGTCCAGCGTGGTGGCGACGTTTTCCAGCGGCGAGGCCAGGAAGAACGGGTAGGGCTGCTGGCGGTCGCTGGCCAGCACCTCGTGCGAGAGCAGGTCTTCCAGTGCGGCCGGGGTCGGCGACCACGCGCCGAGCATGCGTTGGGCGATGCGCGCGATGTCGATGCCCGACATCGCCGCCAGCGCCTGCTGCACCAGCCGCTGCGACACGCCCACGCGCAGCGCGCCGGTCAGCAGCTTGTTGAACAGCAGGCGCTCGTCGAAATCCAGGCTGCGCCAGCCGGCCAGCACCGCGGCGTGGCGCGCGGCCTCGTCCTGCGCGGCCACCGGCAGCAGGCGCTCTTCGATCCAGTCGCGCAGCGGCGCCGGATCGGAGGCTTCGGCTGGATTGTCGAGCAACAGGGTCAGGGTTTCGGCGAGGTCGCCGACGTGGTCGTAGCTGTCGTCGACCAGCCAGCCGGGCAGGCCGCTTTCCTGCGCGATCCACTCGCGCAGTTCGCGGGTGTTGGCGATGCGCCGCAGCTTGCCGCCGCTCAGCAGCCAGATCGCCCAGGCCGCGTCGGCCGGCGGCGCCTGTTCGAAATACGCGACCAGCGCGGCGCGCTTGTCCAGCGTCGCAGTGCTCTGGTCCAGTTGCCGGTACAGCGCGGCGAAGCGCTTCATTCCTCGGCACCGTAGTCGGTGCGGAACGCCTCGGCGGCGACGCCGCGTTCGTTCAGGGCGCGGATGATCGCGTCGGTGTTGCCGTGCGTGGCGATGACCCGCTGCGCGCCGGTTTCTTCGATGGTGCGCAGCAGGTCGGGCCAGTCCGCATGATCGGAGACCACGAAGCCGCGATCGTAGTTGCGCCGGCGGCGGTTGCCGCGCAGCCGCATCCAGCCGGAAGCGAAGCCGAGCTGTGCATGGCGGAAGCGGCGCAGCCACGGGCTGCCCGCGGCCGACGGCGGCGCCAGCACCAGTTGCCCGGCGTAGTCGGCGCGCTTGTCCATCTCGGCGACCGGTTGCGTATCCAGCATCGCCACCCCGGCCTGGCGATACACCGCCACCCCGGCGGCGACCGCGCCGTGCAGCAGCGCCGGTTGGTCGTCCCACGGTTGCAGCTCGGCCAGCACCCGCTGCGCCTTGCCCAGCGCATAGCAGAACAGCACCGCGGCCTCGCCGCGCGCGGCGCACTCGCGGCGCCAGGCGACGATCTCGCGCGCCACCGCGGCGGTGTCCGGCCAGCGGTACACCGGCAGGCCGAAGGTGGCCTCGGTGATGAAGGTGTCGCAGCGCACCACCTCGAACGCGGCGCAGGTCGGGTCGGGCTGGCGCTTGTAGTCGCCCGAGGCCACCCACACCTCGCCATCCACTTCGATGCGCACCTGCGCCGAGCCGAGCACGTGCCCGGCCGGATGCAGCGACACCGTCGCTGCGCCCAGCGTGAAGCGCGTGCCGTAGTCGTACGCGCGGTACGCCTGCTCGCCCAGGCGCCAGCGCAGGATCGGCAGGCTGGCGGCGGCGCAGTGGTATTCGCCCATGCCGGCGCGCGCGTGGTCGCCGTGGCCATGGGTGATGACCGCGCGCGGCACCGGGCGCCAGGGATCGATATGGAAGTCGCCGGCGGGGCAGTACAGCCCTTCCGGGCGCAGCACCACCAGGTCCTGGGAAGCGGGTTTGGGCATGGCCGCCACTGTGTCCAAGGCGGTGTGCAGGAGATGAGAATCCAGCCCGGCGGTTCACGGCGCGGGGATGCATCGGCCACAATGCGGGACGCGCTTCTGGGAGGGAGATGCATGCAACGGGAACTGCCCGCATTCGCCACGCACGTGGTCGACAACCAGCCGCCGCCGTTCGAGCCGCGCGATCTGTGGCGTGACGATGCGGTGCTGCGCGCCGCGGTCGCGCGCGAGGGCGGCGACATGTTCGCCGCGCACCTGGCGCAGTACGGCGCGCTGGCCGGCGATACGCTGTACCGGCTCGGCTTCGACGCCAACCGCGACCGGCCGCGGCTGCGCACGCACGACCGCTACGGCCACCGCATCGACACCGTCGAATTCCATCCGGCCTACCACCAGCTGCTGGATGCGGCCAAGACCCACGGTGTGGCCGGTCTGTCCTGGCACACGCCGCAGCCGGGCGCGCATGTGGCGCGCGCGGCGCTGAGCTACCTGCATCACCAGGCCGAGGCCGGCACCAGTTGTCCGTTGACGATGACCCATGCCGCGGTCGCGGTGCTGCGCCAGGAACCGGCGCTGCGCGACTGGGCGGACAAGGCCGCCGCGCCGCACTACGACCCGCGCGACGTGCCGATTGCCGACAAGGCCGGCATCACCCTGGGCATGGGCATGACCGAGAAGCAGGGCGGCTCGGACGTGCGCAGCAACGCCACCGTCGCCACGCCGCTGGGCGCCGATGGCGAGTACGCGCTGGTCGGGCACAAGTGGTTCTTCTCCGCGCCGATGTCCGACGGCTTCCTGGTGCTGGCGCAGGCCCCGGGCGGACTGAGCTGCTTCCTGCTGCCGCGGCGCCTGCCCGACGGGCAGCTCAATGCGCTGCGCTTGATGCGGCTGAAGGACAAGCTCGGCGACTGGTCGAACGCCTCCAGTGAGGTGGAGTTCGCCGGCGCCTGGGCGCAGCGCATTGGCGAGGAAGGCCGTGGCGTGGCGCGCATCATCGGCATGGTGATGCTGACCCGGCTGGACTGCATGCTCGCGGCCGCCGCGCAGATGCGCATGGCGCTGGCGCAGGCGCTGCATCACGCGCGGCATCGCATCGCGTTCGGCAAGCGCCTGGTCGAGCAGCCGCTGATGCGCAACGTGCTCGCCGACCTGGCGATCGAATCGGAGGCCGCCACCGCGTTCGCGCTGCGCGTGGCGCGCGCGGTCGATGCGGCCGAGCGCGACCCGGCCGAGGCGGCGTTCGCGCGCATCGCCACCGCGCTGGGCAAGTACTGGCTGTGCAAGCGCGCCCCGGCCTTCGTCAACGAAGCGCAGGAATGCCTGGGCGGCGCCGGTTATGTGGAGGAATCGATCCTGCCGCGGCTGTACCGGCAGGCGCCGCTGAATTCGATCTGGGAAGGCAGCGGCAATATCCAATGCCTGGACGTGCTGCGCGCACTGGCGCGCGAGCCGCGCAGCGCAGCGGCGCTGCTGGCCGAGTTGGAGACTGCGGCGGGCGTAAGCGCGGACTACGACCAGGCGCTGGACGCGCTGCGCGCGCCGCTGGCCGGCACCGGCGACGTGGACGAATACGCCGCGCGGCGCATCACCGAGCGCATCGCGCTGGCACTGCAGGCCGCGCTGCTGCTGCGCAGCGGCAGCCCGGCCGCCGGCGCGTTCGTGCACAGCCGCCTGGCCGGCGCGCATGGACTGGCGTTCGGTACCTTGGAGGCGGATGTGCCGGTGGAGGTGTTGCTGGCGCGTGCGTTGCCGTGACCGTGCGGCCGTACCCTCACCCCAATCCCTTTCCCGGCGGGAGAGGGGCTAGTGCTGTTCCTTCTCCCCTTGGGACCATGGCCCCCTTTTCGGGGAAGGTGCCCCGCAGGGGCGGATGAGGGTGCGAGCGCAGCCTCGTGCACTCAAACTCCACGAGCGGCTTCGCGCCGTACCCTCACCCCAACCCCTCTCCCGGTGGGAGAGGGGCTACGCTGTTTCCGAGTCCCGAGTCCCGAGTCCCGAGTCCCGAGTCCCGCGCCTCAGCCTCAATGCCGCGTCCCGCGCTTGCCTCCCCCCTTGGCCTGGGTCGCTTCCACCGACAGGGTGAAGCTGCGCTCTTCGCCGTCCAGCATCGCGCCGACGCCGACCAGTTGGCGCTTGATCTCCTCGCCGCGGCCGTTGCGGATCGTCACCACCACCGTGTACTCCCACGCGGTGCCATCGGCGGGATGCTGGATGGTGCCCTGCACGCGCAGCGGCACCGTCGCGGTCGGCGCCGATTGCTGCAGCACCGCCGAGTCGAAGCGCAGGTGGTGCTTGCAGGCCGGGCAGACGCTGGCGCTTTCCAGGATCGTCGCCTTGCAGTGCGGGCAGGTCCGGGTCGCCCCCGGGGTGCCGGGACGCGGCGTGCTCATGCGCCGGCGTCTGACTCCGTCGGCTTGCCGCTCTTGCGGCCCTTGTCGTCTTCCCAGCCGAAATCGGCCTGGCCGCGCATCCGCGAACCGGCGGCCACGGTCAGCGAGCCGGCCTTGACGTCGCCGATCAGCGCGCCGGACGCCAGCAGGTCCACCTGCGCCGCCGATTCGATGTTGCCTTCCAGTTCGCCGGCGATGGTCACCTTGTTGGCGCGCACGCCGCCGCTGAGCTTGGCGCCGGTCTCGATGGTCAGGTCGCCCTGCACATTGACGTCGCCCTTGAACTTGCCGGCGATGCGGATATGGCCGGTACCTTCGATCTTGCCTTCGATGGTGATGTCGGCGGCGATCAGCGACTCCTTCGCCGCCGGCGCAGCGGCGCGCGTGGGGATGGGCGCGGCCGCGGCGACCGCGACGGCGGACTCGCCGACCACCGGATCGACCGCTGGGCGCGGCTCGGGCGTGGCGGTGGCGGCAGGCGTGCCAGGCAGCGGCGGGCCATCCTTGCGCGGGGTACCCTGATCTTTCCAGATGGACATGCGCAGACGTCTCCAGTCGGGGGAACCCGGACTATCGCCGCTCTACTGCGTATATTTTGTGACAATCATCTCTAAAGTGCGCTTGCCGGGCCGCGGCCGCCGGTTCAGCCCATCCCGTCCAGCGCCGGATCGAACTGCTGCACCTGATTGCGGCCGCTGCGCTTGGCCCGGTACAGCGCCGCATCGGCCTTGCGCAGCAGGGTGGTGGCGACCACGCCGTCGCGCGAATAGCTGGCCAGCCCGATCGAGACCGTCACCCCCGGCAGCGCCTTGCCGTCCAGCGTGCTGCCCATCTGCTGCGCGGCGCTGCGGATCTGCTCGGCGATCGCCAACGCCGCCTCCGGGCCGGTTTCCGGCAGGATCACGGTGAATTCCTCGCCGCCGTAGCGGCAGGCGATGTCCTCGCCGCGCAACCGCGAGGTGAGCATCTGCCCGACCGCGGCCAGCAGGCTGTCGCCGCCGCCGTGGCCATGCAGGTCGTTGAAGTGCTTGAAGTGGTCCACGTCCAGCATCAGCAGCGACAGCGGCATCGAACGGCGTGCGCAGCGTGCCAGCTCGTGCTGCAGCGACTCCTCCAGGTAGCGGCGGTTGAACAGGCCGGTGAGCGGGTCGCGGATCGACTGCAGGCGCAGCGATTCGCGCAGGCGCAGGTTGCTCAGCGCCAACGACAGCTGCTCGGCCGCGGCCTCGGCGATGGCGATGCGCGGCAGCGGTCCAGGGCCGGGACCGGCCAGGAACACGAAGCCCAGTTGCGTGCCCTGCGCCGACAGCGGAATGCAGGCGCTGCTGGCGCCGACCGCCTGCGGATCGTCGAGCAGATGCGCGCACGCCGAATCGTGGCGCAGCGCGTGCACGAAGTGCGCCTTGTCGCGGCGCAGCGCCCAGCATTGCTCCGGTGCCACCGCCGGCTCGCTGCGCACCGGCGCCTCGCCCCAGGCGACGATGGCTTCGGCGCGATCCCGCGACGCGCGCAGCAGGTACACGCTGCCGCCGGCGTCGGGCATCAGCGCGGCGAGCATGCGCGCGGTCACGGTCAGCGCTTCCTTGGGGTCCATGCAGCTCTGCAGCAGGCCGGTGTAGCGGCTGAGTGCGTTGAGGTCGGCGCTGGTGCGCTGCAGTTCCTCGATGCTGGCGCCGAGTCGTTCGTTGGCGACCGAGGCGGCCTGCTCGGCGGTGGCGCGATTGCGCAGTTCGCGGAACAGCAATGCATAGACCACGCCCACGCTGCCCAGGCCGAACGGGATGCCGGCCAGGGCCAGGGCCAGCAGCAGGTCGGAACTGCGTTGGTTGGAACGGTCGCGGCTCTGCAGCAGCCGTTGCTCCAGTTCGGTCATCTGCTGCACGTGATCGTGGATCGTGCTGGAGTCCTTGAACACGTTCGGCGCCATCGCGCGCTGCAACGCATCCAGCCCATCGCGCTGGTAGACGTCGAGCATCTGCTGCATCTGCGCCAGCCGCGCCTGCACCAGCCGCTGCAGGATGCGCAGGTTCGCCAGTTGCACCGGGTTGTCGGCGACCAGCGCATGCAGCTGCGCCAGGTGCCTCGGCACGCGCTCGGCGCTGTCGCGATAGTTGCTCAGGTAGGCCTGGTTGTCGGTCAATTCGAAGCCGCGCACCGCGGTTTCGGCCTGCAGCAAGGTCGACTGCACCTCGTCGATGCTGCGCAGGACCTGGTGGGTATGCGCCACGCGCGCCGCATCGGAGATCGAACGTTGCGCGCCGGTGAACACGCCGAAACCGATCGACACGAAGACCAGGGCGGAGAACAGCAGCGCTAGGCGGGTTCTGATCCGCACCCGGTGGAACGTCGACATCCGCGGATTGTAACCAGCCTGGTCGCGGGCAGGCGTTCGCGGACCGAAAGGGAGCCGTAGGTCACGTCGTGGCGTGATGGTCGCGGTTGAAACCGTTTGTGCTGGAGACTTGCGGGTGTGGTGGCTGGGGGCGCTGGAGAGGCGTTTGGATGGTGTTGGATACCGTCAGGTCACCGTTCCGCTCGTCGCGACTGAAGTCGCTCCCGCAGTGGCTTACGGCGAGAGGGCCGGGTGCTAGTGGAGGCTTTTCCGCTCGATGTGTTCGATTCCGTCAGGTGCGCCGCTCCGCTCGTCGCGGCTGAAGCCGCTCCTACAAGGGCAGGTCCTCTTGAGTCTGCTAGGTGCACTTGGGGGAGGAGGTGTTCGGCCACGAAGGTGGTCGAAGCCGACGGGTCCACCGGCTCATTCGCCGCGGTGCAGTGAAGTCGGGGTCCCGCAGCGGCAACGCCGACGGTGAGCCGGCGCGCCTTGCAGGAGAAGCCATGACGGTGCGCCACGGCTCCCGCCGCATCAGCGAGCTGCGCGATGCGGCGGGCGATCGGCCAACGCTGCCGGTCAGTGCTTCTCGGGGTTGTCGTTGTGCGCATCCTGGTTGGCGTTCTCGCGCGCCTTGTCGGCGAGCTTCTGCGCGGCGCTGGCGGTGGCCTCGCTGGCGTCGGCAGCGGCTTCCTTGGCGGCGGCCGAGGCGTCCTGCACGGCTTCGGAGTTGGCCGCGCGGTGTGCGGCGTCGCGGGCGTCGGCGGCGACTTCGCGGCCGGTCTGCGCGGCCTGGTCGGCGGCTTCCTTGGCCGCTTCGCCGGTCTGCTCGGCGGCGACCTTGGCGTCGCGCTGCGCCTGCTGTGATTCCGGGCCCTGGCAGGCGGCCAGCGCCAGCGCGGACAACAGGGCCATTGCCACGATCGGGGTCTTGTTCATGCGCGTACTCCGTTACTGGGTGATGCGGCGCAGCCTAGGTGGCTGCGCATGCAGCCGGCGTCAATGCCGGCGAGCGGCAGCGGCTCGCGTTCAGGAAGCTGGCACGGTTCCGGGCGCCGATGCGACAGGTCCGACCTCCACAGGCCAGCGTTGGCGCAAGCGGTCGTGCTCTTAAACGCACCAGGCGTTGGCTACTGGGGCGTCGGCATGCGCGCTGCGAATCGAGCAGGGTCTGAAAGTGAGCGATCAGCGTGTGCGGGCGGCATCGGGCGGGTCCGCGCCGAGTGGGACCGGCGTCGTGCCGGCCATGGGCCGAGGGTGAAGGCCGGCCGGAGTGCGCGCAGCGCGGCTGTTCGCGGCTCGCTGGCGCGATTTACGGGCAAAGAAAAAGCCGCTGGCGAACCAGCGGCTTCTTCAAGACTTGCCTGAAGCGAGAAGTTATTACTTCTTGGCTTCTTCGGCAGCGTCCTTGGCCTGGCCGGCGGTGTCGTCAGCAGCCTTGGCGGTGTCAGCAGCCTTGTCGGCAGCGGCATCGGTCGGGGCGGCAGCGGCGGCCTGCGAAGCGTCGGCAGCGGTGTTGGCGGCGGTGGCGGCGGTGTCGGCAGCAGCCTGGGCGGAATCGGCGGTGGCGGCACCGGCGGCCGAAGCCTGGTCGGCAGCAGCCTGCGCGTCGGTGGCGGCTTCGTTAGCCGAAGCAGCGGCGTCCTGCGCCTGCTCCTGCTTCGAGCATGCGGCCAGGGCCAGGCCCAGGGCCATTGCGATCAGCAGCTTGTTGATGCTCATGTGTGTCTATCCTCGTCGTTTAGTTAGGCAACGCGCTATTGCGCGCCCTCAACATGATGACAAGCCAAAGTCGGCTGTCAAGCGCACGCGCATTCATTTTTGTGTTTTAAGGGTTAATCCCAATTAAATCAATTCGATGGCGACCGCTGTCGCCTCGCCGCCGCCAATGCACAGGGTCGCGATTCCGCGGCGTCCGCCGCGCGTGCGCAACGCGTTTAGCAATGTCACCACCAGCCGTGCGCCGGATGCGCCGATCGGATGGCCGAGCGCGCAGGCGCCGCCGTTGACGTTGACCTTGGCGTGATCCAGTCCCAATTCCTTGATCGGCACCATCGGCACCACCGCGAACGCTTCGTTGATCTCGAACAGGTCGACCTGGTCCAGGCTCCAGCCGACCTGGTCGAGCAGCTTCCTGATCGCGCCGACCGGGGCGGTGGTGAACCATTCCGGCGCCTGCGAGAAGGTCGCGTGGCCGACGATCCGCGCCAAAGGCGCGATGCCGCGGCGGGCGGCGTCGTCGGCGCTGAGCAGCACCGTGGCGGCGGCGCCGTCGGAGATGCTGGAGGAACTGGCGGCGGTGACCGTGCCGTCCTTCTTGAACGCCGGCTTCAGCGTGGGGATCTTGGCGACGTCGGACTTGCCCGGCTGCTCGTCGCTGGCGAACACCGCTTCGCCCTTGCGCGTGGCGACGCGGACCGGAACGATCTCCGCATCGAAGGCGCCATTGCGCTGCGCGGCCTGCGCGCGGGTCACCGATTCGATCGCGTAGGCGTCCTGGTCCTGGCGGCTGAAGCCGAACTTCTCCGCGGTGGCCTCGCCGAACACGCCCATGGCCTGGCCGTCGTCGGGATTGGTCAGGCCGTCCCAGGCCATGTGGTCGACCGCCTGGAAGTTGCCGTAGCGGTTGCCGGTGCGCGAGTTCGGCAGCAGGTGCGGGGCGTTGCTCATCGATTCCATGCCGCCGGCGACGACGATGCTGGCCGAGCCGGCCTTGATCAGGTCGTGGCCGAGCATGATCGCCTTCATGCCCGAGCCGCAGACCTTGTTGATGGTGGTGGCGCCGGTGGCGTCGGGCACGCCGGCCGCGCGCGCGGCCTGGCGCGCCGGCGCCTGGCCGAGGTTGGCCGGCAGCACGCAGCCCATGATCACTTCCGACACGTCGGCGGCAGGGATGCCGGACTGTTCCAGCGCGGCACGGATCGCGGCGGCGCCGAGCTCCGGCGTGGGCACGCCGTTGAACTGGCCCAGGAACGCGCCGATGGCGGTGCGCTTGGCCGCGGCGATGACGATCTCGGTCATGGCAAACCCTTACGAAGATGAGTTCCCGATTATCTGCCTCGGCGCGGCGTCTGCCAATCGCGCTCGGCGCGGCGATCGCCGCAGGCGCGGATTTCCGGTGTAGATTCGAGGCGCTTCAGGGCGGTCCATTTGCGGCCGCTAATGGGGCGTTGCCGGCCGCAGTGGCCGGCGTGCATATCTGGAGAGAGATCATGCGGAAGGTGATGGCCCGGTCGCTGCTGGCGACCGCATTGGCGATGGCGTTGACCGCTTGCGGGGGCGGTGGCGGCGGTGGCGGGCTGACCCGCAGCGACCCGCCGCCGACGTCGCCGCCGCCGAGCTCCCCACCGCCGCCGCCGCCGCCGACATCCCCTCCCACCTCGCCGCCGACTTCGCCGCCACCGCCGCAGCCGGCGTTCGACGCGCACCTGGCGCTGACCAACACGCTCGCCGCGCGCAACGCCGGTTACGACGGCAGCGGCTACCGCATCGGCGTGGTCGACACCGGCGTGAACCGCGACCACCCGGCGCTGGCCGGGCGCGTGGTGTCCAACCTGATCTACGTCGATCCGGCCAAGAACAACGTCAACGTCGACGATGTCGACGGCCACGGCACCACGGTCGCGCAGCTGGCCGCGGGCAAGGCGGTGGGCGCATGGCCGGGCGGCATCGCGCCCGGTGCGCAGATCGTGTCGGCACGCATCATCAACGACACCTCGCCCGACGACGACGGCAGCGGCGAGGGCAACCAGACCAGCGGCGCGCTGGGCCTGGCCAGCATCCACCAGGACCTGATCAACGCCGGGGTCAAGGTGATGAACAATTCATGGGGCGGCATCTACTGGACCGATCCGGGCGCGACCAACGCGATCGCCGCCGAATACCGCCCGTTCGTGCTGAACAACGGCGGGCTGGTGGTGTTCGCGGCCGGCAACGAATCCAAGTCCACGCCGTCGGATATCGCCTCGCTGCCCAGCCAGCTTGGCCCCGGCGGCAGCCATCCGGCGGCGGACCTGGAGCGCGGTTGGCTGGTGGTGGCCGCGGTGGATTCGAGTACCGGCAGCACCCTGGAGCCCTATTCCAACGCCTGCGGTGCGGCCATGCGCTACTGCCTGGTGGCCCCGGGCACGGAAGTGTTCGTCGATCCCAAGGCGACTACCGCCAGCGCCAACCCGGGCTACTACTACGGCAGCGGCACCTCGTTCGCCGCGCCGCTGGTTTCCGGTGCGGCCGCACTGGTCTGGCAGGCGTTTCCCTACTTCAGCAACGATCTGCTGCGGCAGACGCTGCTCGGCACCGCCACCGACCTGGGTACGCCCGGCGTGGACGCCACCTTCGGCTACGGCCTGCTCAATGTCGGCAAGGCGGTGCGCGGGCCGGCCCGGTTCGACTGGGGCGACGTCAGCGTGTCCTTCAGCGGCAGCTCGACCTGGGCCAACGACATCGCCGGCAGCGGCGGCCTGATCAAGCAGGGCAGCGGCACCCTGACCCTGAGCGGCACCCAGAACAGCTACAGCGGCGCGACCCAGGTGCAGGCCGGCACGCTCAGCGCGGCCAGCCTGGGCGGCTCCAGCCTCGCCATCAGCAACGGCGCCACCTTCATCGGCACCGGGCCGCTGCGCGGCAACGTCAGCAATTCCGGCACCTTCCAGGTCGGTGCCGCGGCGCTGAGCCTGAGCGGCAATTACGTGCAGGACAGCAGCGGCCGGCTGGCCTTGCTGGTCGGCGACAAGCTCTCGGTGACCGGCACCGCGACGCTGCAGGGCGGCTCGCTGTACGTGCTCGGCAAGCGTGACTACGTGGTCAACAACACCGCGTACAAGGTGCTGGAGACCACGGGTGGGCTGAGCGGCACGTTCGGGTCGGTCACCACGCCGCCGAACGTGTTCCTGACCTCCTCGCTCAGCTACGACAGTTCCAGCGCGTCGATCACCGTGCAAGCGCTCAGCGTCACCGCCACCGCGGCGAGCTTCGGCAGCATCACTGCCGCCACGCTCGCCTCCGCCACGCGCGTGGATGCGGCGTTCGCGCAGCTGGACGCACAGCTCGGCCGCGATCCGGCGACGGTCGATGCGTCGCTGCTGAAGGCGGCCGGCGCGGTGCAGCAGTCGCCGAGCGCGGCGGTGGCGGCGGCGACGCTGCGCAGCCTGTCCGGCGAAGCGCATGCGGCCGCCACGGCGATGACCTTCGACACTATCGACCTGCAGCGGCGCGCGCTGTCCGGTCGCTTCGACAGCCTGATCGCGCAACCGCGGGCGATCGGTGCGTGGAGCCAGCGGCTGGGCGACACCGGGCAGGGCAGCTTCGCCGGCAGCCAGTTCCAGCTCGACGGCTGGATGATGGGCCAGGACCTGCGCTTGGGCGAGCATGCGGTGGCCGGCTTCGCCTTCGGCGAGACCCGCGCCGACGGGGGCGACGATGGCGGTCTCGGCCGCAGCCGCGATCGGCAGGTGCAAGGCCAGGCCTATCTCGGCGCGGTCGGCGGCAATGCCTATGCGCTGGCGCAGCTGGGCACCGGGCAGTACCGGCGCCAGCTCGACCGCAGCCTGCTGCTCGGCGAGACCGTTGCCGCGGCGTCCAGCCGCTACGACGGGCGCTTCCTGTCCGGCAGCGTCGAGATCGGCTATCGCATCGGACGCGGCAAGGCGTGGCTGACCCCGTACGCCGGCGCCGACTACAGCCGCATCGACAGCGACGGCTTCCGCGAGCAGGGCGGCGACGGCTTCGGGTTGATGGCCGCGGCTGCGTCCTCTTCGCGCAGCCAGGCGCTGGCCGGCCTGCGCGCCGGTTACGGCTGGCGCGGCTGGTCGCTGCAGGGCTACGGCGAATGGCAGCAGACCCTGGCCGCGCAAGGATTGCAGCGCCAGGCCAGTTTCGTCGGCGTGGACGCATGGGCGCCGCTGCTCGACCTGCAGCCGGCACGCTCGGGCGGGCTGTTCGGGATGAGCCTGGACCGGCGCTGGAACAGCAGCGCGTTGGGCATCGGCTACGACCAGCGCTTCGGCCCGCGCGGCGACGATCATGCGCTGTCGCTGCGTTACCGGTTGGGGTTCTGATGCGGCCGTCGTGCGCGCCGGCCAATGCGCTGCACGAGATGCTTCACAGAAGCATGCTGTCCGGCGATGCGGTGCCGGCTTTTTGTGGGAGAGGCTTCAGTGCCGACAATTTGCGAAGCCGGAAAGCGTGCCGCTTCGCTTGTCGCGACTGAAGTCGCTCCTACAGTGGTCTCCGGATAGTCTGCCGAGTACATGTGGGAGGAACTTTCAGTCCCGACGCGGGCATCGGCTACGACCGGCGCTTCGGCCGGCGCGGCGACGATCATGCGCTGTCGCTGCGCTACCGGCTGGGGGTCTGATGCAGCCGTCGTGCGGATGCGGTGTTGGTCGCGTGGACTCGGTTTTTAGGAGAGGCTTCGGCGCCGACAGCTTGCGACGCCGGAAAGCGCAGCGCTTCGCTCGTCGCGACTGAAGTCGCTCCTACAGTAGCCTTCGGGTAGCGCACCGGCCTTTGTGGGAGGGACTTCAGTCCCGACGCGCTGGGTGTCGGGAGGTACTGCTCTCCGCGCATCGCCGCGGATCGCCCGTGCGCGGCGGCGCCTACTCGCCGCGCAGATGTCCCATCGAGCGCGGGGCGGTGCGGCCCAGCGGCAGCTTGAGCTTGCCGATCGCGTGCATGCGCGCTTCGGCGATGCGGTCGGCGGCCTGCTGCGGCGGGATGTTGTCGCGCTCGGACAGGTCGAAGATCTTGCCGAGGTTGTGGTACAGGCTGCGGATCAGGCGCATCGCGCGTTCGCGGTTGTAGCCGTCGATCTCCAGCGACACGTTCATCACGCCGCCGGCGTTGACCGCGTAGTCCGGCGCGTAGAGGATGCCGCGCCGATGCAGTTCCTCGCCGACCGCGGCGTTGGCCAACTGGTTGTTGGCGGTGCCGCAGATGATCTTCGCCTTCAGCCGCGGCAGCGTCGCTTCGTCGATCGCGCTTTCCAGCGCGCACGGCGCCAGCACGTCGGCGGCCACGTCGTAGATCTCGTCCGGCTTGACCGCCTCGGCGCCGTACTCGGCGACCGCGCGCTCGACCAGCGCCTGGTCCAGGTCGGTGACGTACAGCTTGGCGCCGCGTTCCTTCAGCAGCTTCACCAGTTCCATGCCGATGTGGCCCAGGCCCTGCACGGCGATGCTGGCCTTGCCGATCTCCTCGTGGCCGAGCTTGCGCTGCAGCGAGGCCATCAGCGCCTGCAGTGCGCCATAGGCGGTGAACGGCGCCGGGTCGCCGGAACCGCCGTGCACCTGGTGCACGCCGGTGACGTACTCGGTCTCCAGGTAGATTTGCTCCATGTCGTTGACGTCGGTGCCGACGTCCTCGGCGGTGATGTAGCGCCCGCCCAGCGAATCCACGTAGCGGCCGAACGCGCGGAACAGCGCCTCGGACTTGTCGGCCTTCGGGTCGCCGATGATCACCGCCTTGCCGCCGCCGATGTTGAGCCCGGCCAGCGCGTTCTTGTAGGTCATCGTGCGGCTGAGCCGCAGCGCGTCGTGCAACGCGGCCTCGGTGTTGGGGTAGGGGCGCATGCGCACGCCGCCCAATGCGGGGCCGAGCACGGTGTTGTGGATGGCGATGATCGCCTGCAGGCCCACGTCGCGGTTGTGGCAGAAGACGACCTGTTCGTGGCCGGTGGTGGCTAGCGTTTCGAAAAGCATGGGGGGCTCCGCTGGCGTTGCAGGTGTAGGACACCTTGGTTCCAGGAACGTCCTAGTGAGGTGCGTAAAACGAAAAACGCGACGGGTTCCGGAACGGGTCCTGATCGTCGCGATGGGCGCATTTTAAAGCAATTGCCCGTATGCCGTGCAGCGCTCCAGGGGTCGGCGCCGGCCCTTGCCGCACAAGCATCTCGGCGCGATCTGCGACGCTGGAGGCGCTATGAACTGACGGCGGCTGCACCGGCTCAGCCGGTGCCGGCCTGCGCCGGGCGCGCGCCCGGTCCGGCGCCGAGCGCGGCGGCGATGCGCGCGCCGTCGGGCACGCCCAGGCCGGTGCAGGCATCCCAGCCGGGGCTTGCGCGGAAGCCGCCGTTGCCGCCGTCGACGATGTCGCGGCAGGTGTCGGCCACCGCGTACAGCCGTGGCGGCAGGAACACGCGGCGGCCGCCGTTCAGGCCATAGACGCGCGCCAGCAGCGCCGCCCATAAAGGTGCGGCGGCGCTGGTGCCGCCCATGACCGCCGGGCGTCCGTCGATGTGCACGTAGTAGCCGGTTTCGGCGTCGGCGTTGGCGGCCACGTCCGGCACGCCGCGCATGCTCAGCGGTTGCGCCTCGGTGCGCGTGCCGTGCAGCGCCAGGCCGCGCTGCCAGCGCGGCCGCGCGAACACCCGGCTCTGGCCGCCGCCGGTGCCGGACCAGGCCTGCTCGTGTGCCGCCTGCGCGTCGACCTGCAGGCGGGTGCCGCCGCAGGCCAGCACGAACGGGCTGGACGCCGGGAAGCACACATTCAGACCGGGCTGGCCGTCGCTGGCGCCGTCGTCGCCGGAGGCGATGCACACGGTGATGCCCATCAGCGCGGCCGCCTGCAGCGCGCGGTTGTAGGCCTCGCGCGACTGCGCCGTCCACAGCGTCTCGGTGAAGCCCCAGCTGATCGCGATCACGTCCGGCGCGTGTTCGCGATCGTGGATGGCGCTGACGATGGCTTCGAGGAAGCCGTTGTCGGTATTGGGCGCGAAGTACACCACCAGCTTGGCGCCCGGCGCGATGGCGCCGGCGATCTGCACGTCCATCTGCACCTCGATGTCGGCCTTGTGCGCCTGCCCGCTGGGCCGGTTGCGCGCGCCGGCCAGCAGCACATCGACGATCTGCGGCATCGGCAGCCCCAGCTTGGCGAAATAGGCGGCCAGCTGGTCGCGCGCATAGCCGCCGCCCAGCGCGATGATGCCGATGCACTGGCCGGCGCCGTCGTGCTCGGGAAAGCCGTACAGCTCGGCCAGCTGCGGCGGCGTGTACTGCGCCACCGGCGCCACGGCGGCGCCGGGTGGCGCGGCGACGTCCTGCGCCTGCGCGCGCGGCAGCGTGCGCGCCTGCGGCCGATCGTCCAGGCCGAGCACCGCGCTCACCACGCCGTGCAGGGCGGCGGGAACCGACACCGCGCCGGTGCGCCCGCGGTAACGCAGGTCGTCGTTGCGGTAGTCGCGCAGATCCACCTGGAACGCGCGGTCGAACTGTTGCACGCTGCCTTCCAGGATCACCACGCCGGCATGCGCCAGGGTCTGCTCCACGCACAGGCCGTGCTGCGCGGCGAAGGCCTCGACCGCGCGCAGGTCGTTGGCGTCGGCCGCGAAGCGCGTGGCGAAGGTGTCGCGCGACAGTGGCGCGGGCAGGTCGTCGCCGGCCGTGGCGAGCAAACGGGCCGCTGCCGCGTCCAGCGCCGGCTGGCGCAGCGCCAGCAACACGCGCAGGCGCTGCGCGGCCGGGAACTTGCCGGCGTCGACGCAGCCGGGCAAGGGGCTGCGCTCGCTGCCGCAGAGGATCTGGTAGTCCATCGTGCGTTCCTTGCAGGGGGGGGGAGGTCGCGGCGAGTATAGGCAGCGCGGTTCTCTGCAGCTGCGACCGGCCGTGAGAGGTCTGTGGCGCTTCAGGTCGGCGCGCACCGCCGGTTCATGTGCTTGACGCGGTATCCGGCACGGCGGCAGGAGCCGATCTTGTGGGCTGGTGCCGAGGCGTCGGTCAGTGCGGCGTTCAGCGCACGGCGTGCTCGTCGGCGAACAGTGCCTTGGCCGCTTGCGGGCCGAGCAGGCGCTCGCGCAACTGCGCTTGCCGTTGCGGATCGGCGCGGTGCGCAGAGTCCGCGGCCTCGGCCTGCAGATAGGCGGCGTAGCGGTCGAACCAGGCGAGCACCTGCTGCGTCTGTGCGGCGGGCATGGCGGCCGCAAGGTCGCGTTGCAGCTGCTGGCGCTGCATCGCCAGCGGCTGGGCCTCCTGCATGACCAGGTAGCGGTCCAGGTGGCGCCGCAAGGCCAGGTCCGGCACCACCTGGCCCTGCTTGTCGAAGCGGAGCGCGGCTTCGGCGCGGGCGGCGTCGGGCGCGGTCGGCTTGGCGGGCGCAACGGGCACCGCGGACCTGTCTGCCGCAACCGCACTGGCGGTGTGGCCGATGGCTTCACCGAGCCCGCGGCGCGACGCCGCGTCGGTGGGCCGTTCGTGCCAGGCGGCGACGCTGGCGATCGCCACCGCGATCACGGTAATGGCGATCACGTAGGTTCCCGGCGGTACCTTCGGCATCGCTACGGCCTCCCGGATGGCAGGCGCTGCAGCAGGCCGCAGGCATGCATGCGCGGAACGCATGACGGGCCGCGCGTCCCAGCAGCGGTGCCGCAGCGTGGAGGTGCGCCCGCGCCAGCCGTAGATGCCGGCGACAAGGACGCGCGCGACAGCGAATGCCTGGACATGCGTGCTCTCGAGGACCGGCCGGATGCCGTGGTTCGCGCACTATCGCAAAGCGCGACGCACCCGGTCACGTCGCCGCGCAACATCGTGGCGGCGCCCGCCGCTGCCGCCGTCGTGCGCCGCCATGCCGTGGCCTAGCGATGCACCCAATAGCCATCGCGGAAGCGGTAGCCGGGGCCGCGATGCTCCCAGCGCGGGCCGACGTAGACGTAACCCGGACGTGCGACCACGTAGCGGCCGGCGACCCAGATGTGGCGGCGGCCGTTCCAGTGCCAGTAACCGGGCGCCCAGACGTAGCCCGGCCGCACCACCACGCGCTCGAACCGCGGCGGCGGCGGTGCGGTCCGTACCGACAGTTCCACCACCGAACGCGCCTGCGCGGGCGCGGCCAGCAGGCCGCCGACGAGCGCGCTGCCGAGCAGGGAAGCCAACAACAAAGGACGAACCGACATGGGAGTCTCCAGCGATATCGGCGGGATGCCGACGCCAGCGGAAACGCGGCAAGCGCGGCCGCTGTTGACGCATCGCGCGGTCGCATTCATGTGGCGGATAGCTATCGGCCGATGTGGCGCCTGCACGTCGGTCGGCCGCCGGTGCAATCGCTGCCGCATGTTGCAGCGCAACCTGCCCGCGCCGCGCCGCACGCCTAGAATCACCGCATTCTCTTGCCGATTCTTTCCGATGAGCATTCCCGCATCCCGCGTCCCGCTGCCGCAAGCGGACACCAGCCCATTGCGCTTCGTCACCGCCGCCAGCCTGTTCGACGGTCACGACGCGGCGATCAACATCATGCGCCGGCTGATCCAGGCGCAGGGCGCCGAGGTGATCCATCTCGGCCACAACCGCAGCGTCGAGGACGTGGTGCGCGCGGCGTTGCAGGAAGACGCCGATGCGATCGCGCTGTCGTCCTACCAGGGCGGCCACGTCGAATACTTCAAGTACATGGTGGACATGCTGCGCGAACGCGGCGCCGGCCACGTGCGCGTGTTCGGCGGCGGTGGCGGCACCATCACGCCCGAAGAGATCGCCGAGTTGCAGGCCTATGGCGTGGAACGCATCTATCACCCCAACGACGGCATGAAGATGGGCCTGGTGGAGATGATCGAGGACGTGGTGGCGCGCGCTTCGCGCGCGCGGGACTCGGGACTCGGAACTCGGGACCCGGAACAGGCCGGTGCGTCGTTGCCGAGCATCGACGACGAGATCGGCATCGGCAAAGTGCTCTCGGCACTCGAGGACGGCGCGTTCTCCGAGTCCGAGCTGGCCCTGCTGCGCAAGCAATGGCAATCCGGCCTGCCGGGCACTTCCGAGTCCCGCGTCCCGAGTCCCGAGTCCCGCACCAGGCGCCCCGCGCCGGTGCTAGGTCTGACCGGGACCGGCGGCGCCGGCAAGTCCTCGGTCACCGACGAACTGCTCAACCGCTTCCTGGCCGGCTTCCCGCAGATGCGCATCGCAGTGGTATCGGTGGACCCGAGCCGGCGCCGCACCGGCGGCGCGCTGCTCGGCGACCGCATCCGCATGAACGCCTTGCGCAGCCCGCGCGTGTACATGCGCTCGATGGCCACGCGCCGCCAGCACGCGGCCACCAACCGCGTACTGAAGGACTGCATCGCATTCCTGAAAGGCATCGGCTACGACCTGGTGATCGTGGAGACCGCCGGCATCGGCCAGAGCGATTCGGAGATCGTCGACCTGGTCGATTTCCCGGTATACGTGATGACCAGCGACTACGGCGCGCCGAGCCAGCTGGAGAAGATCGACATGCTCGACTTCGCCGAGCTGGTGGTGCTGAACAAGTACGACCGGCGCGGCGCCGAGGACGCGCTGCGCGACGTGCGCAAGCAGTGGCGGCGCAATCGCGTGGCGTTCCAGCTGGAGGACGAGGCGGTGCCGGTGTATCCGACCATCGCCAGCCAGTTCAACGATCCCGGCATCAGCTGGATGTTCGTCAACCTGTGCCGCTTGCTGCGCGACAAGCTGGGCCTGGACACGGCGGCAGCGGCGTCTGCGGCGACGGCGGGCACCGATGCGCTGCGCTGCGACTTCCGGCCGGAGCTGGACACCTCGCTCAAGGAACCGCGCGCCACCGTGCTGATCCCCGGCGCCCGCGTGCGCTACCTGGCCGAGATCGCCGAGCAGGGCCGCGCGCTCAACGCCGGCATCGAGCGCCAGGCCGAGGCCGCCGACCGCGCGCAGTCGTTCTGGCAGTCGCTGCACGAACTGCAGGACCCGCAGCTGCCGAAGCAACTGGAGCTGTACGCGGCGGAGGCGCTGCAGCCGGCTGCCAAGCCTGCCGACGCTGCGCCTCACGCGGTCGCAGTCGACGCCACCTTGCTGCTGTTGCGCCAGCGCTACAACGATGCGGTGCAGGCGCTGTCCAGCGAGTCGCTGAAATTGCTGCGCGAGTGGCCGCAGCGGTTGAAGTCGATCACCGATCCGGTCACCGAGTACGAGGTGCGCGGCAAGGCCATCCGCGTGGAGAACTACCGGCAGTCGCTGAGCCACCAGCCGATCCCGAAGATCGCCGCACCGCGCTACAAGAGCTGGGGCGAGCTGCTGACTTTCCTCGGCAAGGAGAACCTGCCCGGCAGCTATCCGTACACCGGCGGCGTGTATCCGTACCGCCGTGCCGGCGAGGACCCGATTCGCATGTTCGCCGGCGAAGGCACGCCGGAGCGCACCAACCGCCGCTTCCACTACCTCAGCGTGGGCCAGCCGGCCGCGCGCCTGTCCACCGCCTTCGACAGCGTCACCCTGTATGGCGAGGATCCGGCGCCGCGCCCGGACATCTACGGCAAGGTCGGCAATTCCGGGGTCAACATTCCGACCCTGGACGACATGAAGAAGCTGTACTCCGGCTTCGACCTGTGCGCGCCGACCACCAGCGTGTCGATGACCATCAACGGCCCGGCGCCGATGATCCTGGCGATGTTCATGAACACCGCCATCGACCAGCAGGTGGAGAAGTACCTCAAGGCCGACGCGCAGCGCTGGGCGCAGGCGCAGCAGACCCTGGACGCATTGTTCGAGGGCCGGGAACGCCCGCGCTATCACGGCGAACTGCCGCCGACCAACGACGGCCTGGGCCTGGCCTTGCTCGGCGTCAGCGGCGACCAGGTGGTCGACGCGCAGACCTATGCGCAGATCAAGGCGGCCACGCTGTCCAGCGTGCGCGGCACGGTGCAGGCCGACATCCTCAAGGAGGACCAGGCGCAGAACACCTGCATCTTCAGCACCGAGTTCGCGCTGCGCATGATGGGCGACATCCAGCAGTACTTCGTCGAGCACAAGGTGCGCAACTTCTACTCGGTCTCGATCTCCGGGTACCACATCGCCGAGGCCGGGGCGAACCCGATCAGCCAGCTCGCCTTCACCCTGAGCAACGGCTTCACCATCGTCGAGTACTACCTGGCGCGCGGCATGCGCATCGACGACTTCGCACCGAACCTGAGCTTCTTCTTCAGCAACGGCATGGACCCGGAGTACACCGTGATCGGCCGCGTGGCGCGGCGCATCTGGGCGCGGGCGATGCGCGAGCGTTACGGCGGCAACGAGCGCAGCCAGATGATGAAGTACCACATCCAGACCTCGGGCCGCTCGCTGCACGCGCAGGAGATCCAGTTCAACGACATCCGCACCACGCTGCAGGCGCTGTACGCGCTGTTCGACAACTGCAACAGCCTGCATACCAACGCCTACGACGAGGCGATCACCACGCCCACCGAGGAGAGCGTGCGCCGCGCGGTGGCGATCCAGATGATTATCAACAAGGAGCTGGGGCTGAACTTCTGCGAGAACCCGTGGCAGGGCAGCTTCATCGTCGAGCAGCTCACCGACCTGGTGGAGGAGGCGGTGTACAAGGAGTTCGAGGCGATCAGCGAGCGCGGCGGCGTTCTCGGCGCGATGGATACCATGTACCAGCGTGGCAAGATCCAGGAAGAGAGCCTGTACTACGAGCACAAGAAGCACGACGGCAGCCTGCCGCTGGTCGGGGTCAACACCTTCCTGCCCAAGCAGCACGCCGGCGAAACCGCGACCCAGATCGAGCTGATTCGCTCCACCGAGGAGGAGAAGGGCCAGCAGATCGCCAACGTGCAGGACTGGCAGCGGCGCCGCAACGGCATCGTGCCGCCGACCGCGCAGCAGGCCGACGTGGCAGGCGATGCCGCCGGCCTCGGCTATCTGCAACGCACCGCCCGCGCGCGCAGCAATGTCTTCGCCGCGCTGATGGAGGCGGTGAAGACCCACAGCCTGGGGCAGATCAGCCACGCGCTGTACGAGGTGGGTGGGGAGTACCGGCGCAATATGTAGCGCTGCGTGATAGGCCGCGGCGGCGGTCGTGGCGCTGCAGGCGATCGCGCTGCAAGGTGCCGCTCGCTCGCTGTGCTTTGGAGGCGCGGTCCCTTGCTTGCGTCTTGCGGCGTCCGCCTTGGTCGGCACATAGTAGGCATCGACGAACGGGGGCGGCGCATGAAGGGATGGGGAGCGTTGTTGTTGCTGCTGGCCTGCGCGGCCGACGCCGGCGCGGCCGAGCCGGCCGCGGACGGCAGCGCCGGACCGCTGTTTGACACGGTCGCGGCGCTGGACCAGCGCCTGTTCGGCGCCTACAACAGCTGCGATATGGCGGCGTTCGAGCAGCTGTTCGTGCCCGATGTGGAGTTCTATCACGACACGGGCGGGGCCAGCTGGGACCGCAAGACGGTGGTGGACAACACGCGCAAGTGGATCTGCGGCAAGGTGCGCCGCGAATTGGTGGACGGCACGCTGCGGGTCTACCCGGTCAAGGACTTCGGTGCGATCGAGGAAGGCGAGCACCGCTTCTGCGAGCTGGCCAGCGGGCGCTGCGAAGGCATCGCCAAGTTCGTGATGGTATGGCGCCAGGACCAGGACGGCTGGAAGCTCACGCGGGTGCTCAGCTACGGGCATCGCGCGGCCGCTTCGCCGGCGCCCTGAGCGTGCGCGGCTGCACTGCGCATTCGCGTGCGGTCAGGCGCAGCAATCCAGGCGCTAACGCACGCGCCATGGTTGAATGACGTGGCGCGCCAGGCCGTGTCTGCGCTTCCAGCCGGGTGGGGGATCTGGCGACCTTGCGGATGCCGATGATGGTGCCGTCGATCTGGATTGCAGGGGTTGCCGTCGTGCTGCTGCTGGGCATCGGCGGCTGGATGTGGCGCCGTGGACGCCCGCGCGGACCCGTGGTGCCGACTGCCGTTGTGCAAAAAGCTGCAGCGGCTGCGCACCGTGCCACCGGCGAAGACGCCGTCACCGATGCGGCGATTGCGGCGGAGCCGGGACAGGGCGTGGCTGCCGCTGCCACCGAACTGTCCTTGGAGCAGGAATCCGCGCTGTTGCTGCGCCTGTACGCGCTACCGTTCGCCGGCGTGGCTGCGCCCGAACCGAGCGCGGCGTCGCTTGCCGCGCAGGCCGAGATCGCCGCGGCGGCCGTCGCGGTACTGGCGCGCATCGACGCGCATCCGCGCTATACGCCGCGCCGCCCGCAGCTGTTGCCGCAGCTGACCCGCGCGATCAACGATCCCGATGCCGGCGCCCAGGCCATCGCCGCGATTCTCGGCCAGGATCCGGCGCTGGCCGGCAATCTGTTGCGCATCGCCAACAGCGCCGCGTACCGCCGCCACGCCGAGCCGATCGAGAACCTGGAGCGCGCGGTGGCCTTGCTCGGCACCGAGGGCCTGCGCCAGATCGTGCTGGCCGCGCTGCTGCAGCCGGTCATCGCCGACGACGGCAGCGCGTTCGGCCGCTGCGCGGCGCTGCTGTGGGAGCACGCCTTGCTGTCGGCCAAGGCCACGGTCGGCGATGCAAAGGCAATGCGGCGCGATGATCCGAATGGGATGCAGTTGCTGGCGCTGATGTATGGACTGGCAGCCGTGGCTGTGGTGCAGGTGGTGCGCGATGCGCATGGCAAGCATCCTGGAGTGCGTCTGGATCCGCAACTGATCGCCGGCATTTTGGAAACCTGGTCTGCGCCCTGCGCGAAAGCCATCTCGGCCGATTGGGCGCTTCCTGCGCGGTTGCAACATGCGCTCGAGGAGCAGGACATTGCGGCCGCACTTCAGTCCGGAAATACCTTGGCGCGTTCGCTGCGCCGCAACCGCGCGTTGGCGGCCGCCGACATGCTGGCCGTGTACGAGGATCCCGCCGCGCGATGAAACAACAGAACAGGCGATGGAGGCGAGGCGTGGCGACGATACGACGGCAACACTCCATGCACGAGACGCGCGCTCCGGCGCGGAACCACCGGCGCTCGCGCGAGCTGGCAAGATCGAATATCTCCCGCTCCGCATATCGGCGCAGGCCATGAGCGCGACCGAGCCTGCGCCCGAGGCGTGGTCGCCTTCGCCGAACGCCAATCGGGTGTTGCAGTTTTTCCAAGTGCTGCTGTTGACCTTGGGGGTGGGCGCCATGCTGGTCGGCTGCGCGGCGGTGGCCGCAGTGTGGATTCCGCGCTCGCTGGAGTTCCTGGCGGTTTGACTGCTTCCGGTCATGCTGCTGGCCACGCTCGCCGTGCACGAGTACGGCCACCTGCTTGCCGCACGCGGCATAGGCATGACCGTGTACATGATGAAGATCGGCCCGCTGCAGATGCTTGCGCGCCGTCGCGGTTGGCGACTGCGTTGGCAACGCGGATGGCCCGGTTACGCCGGTTATGTGATGGCGCTGATTAATCCGTATGCCGCGTTGCGCCCGCAATACGCAGTGTTGAGCGCCGGGGGGCCTGCTGCGAATCTGCTGGTGGCGCTGCTGATGGGCGCGCTGGGGTTGAATCTGGGGGTCCAGGCGCGCGTGGGCGCGTTCTGCGTCGGTTTCGCCGTGCTCAACCTGGCAGTCGGATTGGCCAACTTGATACCGTCGCGGACGGCGATCGGACCCAGCGATGGTCTGTATCTGCTCGGGTTGTCGCGCAGGCTAGATGCGGACCGGCCCGATCGGGTGTTGGCCCAACTCAATGGCCTGTCATGCAGGGGCATCACCGCGGACAACTTGCCCGCGGAACGGGTGGCCTTGCTCGCGCAAGACGACTGGTGGCTGTTCCACAGCTGGTTTGTGCTGAAAGCGGCGCAGAATCGTTGCCAATGGCGGCAGGCTGCGGCGTAGGAGGCGGCAGTTGCCGATCAGATCGCAGCTTTGCCCGAGCAATCCGGGGCGCATTTTTCCCAGTTGATCGCGATGCTGCAGTGCGAACTCTCTTTCTCGCGTGCGATGGCCGCAGAGGCGAGTGCTGCGCCATTGGACGCAACCTTGACTCCGGAACTCGACTGGTTGATGCCGTGCTTGCGCATGCGCTGCCGAGCGCTGATGGCCGTACAGCGCGGCGACGATGAATCCGCATTGCGTTTGCTGCGCCAGGCTCAGGAGTGCGCTCAGGGCGAACTCGATCCTTCGTTGCGGATCAGCGAGGGCATCTTGTTGGAAGCAGTCCGGCAGCGCATTCGCAATGATCCATCGCGCAGTGCGGCGTAGCCGGTGCGGCGGCTGTGCAAGCCGCCGCATGCAGTTGAGGAAAGATGCTCGCCATCCAGGCCTGTGCCAGAAGTGGCGCCGCACCGGCGCGGCTCAGCGCAGCGGCACGTCCGCGACCTTGTCCTGGTAGTCGCGCTTGGGGTCGATGCCGAACAGCACCTTGATCCCGGCTACCAGGCTGGAGCCGTTGAGCCAGATCTGCGCGTGGTCCGGATCCAGGCGCAACAGCGCCAGCTTGGGATCGTCCTTGCCTTCTTCGTACCAGGCATCGATGAAGCCGTTCCACAGGCGTTCGATCACCGCCTGGTCGTTGTCCACGCTGAGCGTGCCGCTGATGCTCGCGAACAGGTCGTGGTCCTTGGCGCTGAACGCGGCGATCACCCGCTGGCTCTGGGTCAGCTTCTGCACCAGCGCGTTGTCCTTGGAAGTGAAGAACCAGATCGGGCCGCCGCGGTCGCCTTCGAACTGCGCGGTCATCGGCCGCGCGTGGCCGTCCTCGACGCCATCCAGGCCGAGCATGACGGTGCGGTCGGATTTCAATGCCTTCCAGAATTTCTCTTCCAGTTCCTGCGGGCTGGCCATGCGGATCTCCGATAGGGCGTGAATGCCGGCGGTCACTGTGCCGCGCCGCGCGCGCGCGACCCGTGACGGAGGCGTGGACAGGGCGTGTAGGTAGAGTCCGCGGCGATGCGTGGAGGGAAGGCGAGCCGGGTGGCGCCGTGGTGGTAGACAGTGGTCGCGCGCGGCTTCGACTGGGATCGGCGTCGAGGCTTGCTGGCCGCGCCAGTGATACCTAGTGGCTGGGGCACGACGGATTCCGAGGCGCCGGCGCAGCACGCCGGGTGCGGTGTCGCGTTCCTGCGTGGCGGCCGTATCCGTCGCCTGCTTCGGCAAAGGACGCACGACGATGAGTGCCAGCTCCGCGACACAGCCCTTCCTGGATCCGCAATTGACGCTGGCGATGGCCCAGGCCAGCATCGCCGCTTATGCAGCCTACGAACGCCAGCCGGTGATGGCGCCGTCCGATTACCGGCTGGTCGCCAGGTGGTCGGGGTGGGACGGCGATCCGTTCGGCGGCAGCGAAGAGCTGTTCGGGCTGCTGTTCCAATCCATCCACGACGCGCGCATCTGCCTGTTCGCGTTCCGCGGGACCGACTCGGATCTGGACATCTACGAAGACCTGGACTTCGTCACCACCGATTTCGTTCCCAGCGGCGGGACGCTGTCGCCGCCGCCGCGCGTGTCGGCGGGGTTCTACGGCATCTACAACGACAGGGGCGGCGGCATGCGCGCCTCGATGCGCGAACAGTTGTTCGCGCTGTTGACGCATTTCGCGCCGATCGAGGTCTACGTCACTGGCCATAGCCTGGGCGGCGCGTTGAGCCAGCTGTTCTCGCTGGATCTGGCGGTCAGCCAGCCGCGCCGGCGCATGCGCAACATCAACTTCTGCAGCCCGATGGTCGGCGACGCCAGCTGGGGCCGGGCCTACGCGGCGGCGATTCCCGCCGCCGACAGCACGCGTTGCTACAACTACTGGGACTACGCGCCCACGGTGCCGCCGTCGGCGTTCGGCTACGTCGCGGTGGGGCAGGCGTTCCGCACCGCGCATTACGTCCGCGATGCCTGGTTCGCGCATCTGTTGTCGCGGCATTCCATCATCAACATGCAGCGAGTGCTGCAGCATGCGTTGTACCTGTCGCCGCAGGCCTGGTCCGGCACATTCCCGGATTACGTGGACAGCAAACGGTTGATGCTCAGCCAACTGCCACCGGCGGCGCCGCAGCCCGCATGGACCGATGTCGCGCTGGCCGCACGCGCTACCGAACAGGCCCTGGGATTCCCGGACGAGGCGGCGGCCGCGGCGCCATGAACCGTGCCGCGCCGGACAAAGGCTCTCTGCGCGGCGGTGTTCCCTGCGGCACGGCGCCGCAGCCGGTCCGGCGCCACACCGCGTGCCGCCGGTTCCGATCCCACCTGAGGAGTGCAACCACCATGGCATCGTTCGATCTGTACTTTCCGCAACTGCTGCGCTTCGAGGGCGGCTTCGTCGACGATCCGGCCGATCCCGGCGGCGTCACCAACCGTGGCATCACCCTGGCCACGTTCCAGCGCGATGCGCAGCCGGTCCTCGGCGAGGCGCCGACGCTGCAGGCGCTGCAGGCGCTGACCCCGATGCAGGCGGCCGCCATCTACAAACAGGATTATTGGGACAAGCTCGACGCCGACCAGATCGCCTCGCAGCCGCTGGCGGAGATCGTGTTCGACTTCTACGTCAACGCCGGTACCGAGGCGGTCCTGCTGTTGCAGCGGATCCTGCAGCAGCTCGGCGCATCGGGCTTGGCCGTCGACGGGGAAATGGGGTCGGCTACGCTGGCCGCACTGCAGGCGGCCGATCCGGCGAAGGTGTATGCGCTGTACCGACAGGGCCGCATCGATTACTACCAGCGGCTGGCGGCGGAACGCCCGGCGGACGCTCGATTCCTGGCAGGCTGGATCGCGCGTGCGGAGTGGTTTCCGGCTACGTTGCCGTCCGCGTCCGCGGCAGCACCGTCCGGCGACGTCGCCTGAGGCCGGGCAGGTGCGGCGTGATCCGCTGCGGCGCGCACGCTTCACGTGCGGGGCATGCGCCGCTGGCTAGCATCCTGGACCGATGCGGCCGCACGGTGCGGCTGCGGCGAGCGCGCCACCGGCGCCGCGTCGCTATCGGATGCGGGAAGACAGCAGCATGATCAAGTGGGCCATCATCATCGCCATCATCGGACTCATCGCCGGCGCGCTCGGTTTCACCGGCGCGGCGGGCGCGGCCATGGGTATCGCCAAGTTCCTGTTCTGGGCCGGCATCGCCATTGCCGTAGTGCTGTTCCTGCTCGGCACCGTGCTGGCCAAGAAGGTCGGCTAAACGTTCGCATGCTTCGGGCGGCGCGCACGTGCCATCCGGCTTGCCACGGCTCGCCTGGCAAGGCCATGAGGCGCTTGGGCTGGGTTGCCAGATCGGGCCGCTGGCCGGATGTCCATCGGCAGCATCGTCGGTCGGCGCCAAGTGTGCAGCGTAGGCGTCGAGAAACGGAGTGTGGGAATCAGGCGCAGGCATAGCCAGCCGAGCAGGCGGCCAGGGATTTCGGGCATATCGGCACCGCATCGCGCGCTACGCCAGATCGCCGAATGCCTGTCTATGGAGAGGCCGTCATGTCTGGACGGCCGGTAAAGCGCAAACCGGTACGCGCTGGCGAACGCCGGCGCGGGGTCGCTGTCGCGGCGGCGCTCAGCTGCCGCTGTCGGGCGTCTTCGCTTCGGCGTCGGCTGCGGCCTTGGCCGCCTCGCGCGCCTCGCGCTTGCGCGCGTCCTTCTCGTCCTGCTGTTTCTTCTTGGCGATTTCGCGCTGACGTTTTTCGAAGGAGTAGTTGGGCTTTGCCAAGTGGATGCCTGCCGTATGTGAGATGGGGCCCCCAGTGTAACCGTTGCGCGCCGGGGCGGTGGCCGGCAGCGGACAGGCCACGCGCGCGGCGTGGCCTGTCCCGGCACGGGAGTACGGCCCTCCCGGGCGCCGCTTACGGACTCAGGTAGGGCTGAATGGTCGAATACACGTCGGACAGGCGCGAGTAGTAGTCCGGATCGCTGGGCGCGCTGCAGTACGAGGTGCCGCCGTACAGGCCGCCGCGCAGCTGGTAGGCGCCGCTGCTGTTGACGGTGAACAGGCCCGAGCCGGAGGAGCCGCCCTCGGTGACGCCGGTGTTCCACACCACCCGGTACAGCGGCGACTTGCCGTCGATCGAGGTCGACAGGCCGGTGACGCTGCCCAGCGAGTATTTCTTGACGTCGCCGGCGGGGTGGTGGATGCCCTCGATCGCGGTGCCGGTGGAACCGATCGCCGAGCTGCTCCAGCCGGCGTAGAACGCGCCGCTGGGCGGGGCGGTCTTCAGTTCCAGCAGCGAGGTGTCGCGGGTGGTGTTGGCATGGCGCAGGTAGGCGCCGCCGCTGAGCGTGGTGTAGGCCGAGCTGACCGTGGAGCCGTTGCAGGTGGTGGCGTCGTAGAACCAGTAGGTCTGCAGGGTGTTGGCCACGGTCTGGGTGCTGATGCAGTGCGCGGCGGTCCAGAACAGGTACTTCTTCGGCGAGTTGCTGTTGTTGAGCAGGGTGCCGGTGCACAGGTAGGAGCCGCTGCTGGTGCTGAACACCATGCGCGCCACCGACTTGGCCGCCGAGGTGAAACCGCTGCTGGGGCTGGCGCGGCAGACGATGTCGCGCTCGCACGAATCGCTCTCGCCGATCATCGGCCGCATCATTTCCTCGCTGGCGACGGGATTGATGTCCATGTGCGAGATCTGCGGGATCTTCAGCGCGAAGCCCTGCGGATACTGGCCGGCCGGCAGTTCGATCTCCACCACCAGGCGCGAACCGGACACCGCCGCCGACCAGCCCGGCGCGCTGCCGGCGAAGTCGGCGCCGCTCTGTTCGAACACGCGGCCGTCGTCGCCGGCGAAGCGCAGCGTGGCCTTGGCCGGGTCGCCCGGCTGCGCACCGCTGCCGCTGAGCTGCAACGCCGCGCGCAGCGCTGCCGCATCGGTCGAGACGATCTCGAAACTGGTCACCTGCGCGCCGCTGGGGAGGCTCTGCCAACGCAGCCGGCGTAGGTTGATCGCCGGCGTGGCGACGTCGCGGGAGAAGCCGATCTGCAGCGGCTGGCCATGCTTGACCTGCTGCCCGCGCAATTGCTTCATCTTCGCGGCCTGGGCGCTGTCCGGAGCGGCCAGTTCGATCAGGCGCGGCGCATGCGCGCTGCCGGTGGCGAGGCTGCGCAGTTCGGCGCCGCCGAGCGCGGCCGCGTCGGGGCGGGCTTGGACAGGTGCGGAGTCCATCTCGGCCGCGGGGGGATTGGCGGCGATGGCGACGGGGGAGAGGCCGGAGATGCCGGCGAGCAGGGCCAGATACAGTGCGTTCTTGCGATTCATGGATCTTCCTTCTGCTAGAAGACGATTGGATCATCCGGCAGGGGACCGGATGCCGTTGCACCTCGTCCAAGGTGCACGGCCGAGGCTACGGGCGCCGGCACGGCGATTGCGTGCGCGCCGTCACGTGCCAGGGGCCGATTTTGTAGACGCTTGTCTTCCTGCCGTGGCCTGCATGCGCATGGTCCGGCGCCATGCGGCACGCGGCTGCGGCGCAGGCCATGGCGCAACGCTGCCGATCGTCTCGGCGAGCGCGCGGGCGCAACCGTGGCGCCCGCGCACAAAAAAGCCCCTCCCGCCTGCGCGGGAGAGGCCGTGAGCTGCGACGTGGTGCGATGGACGCGCGATCAGAGAGCGCGACGCGTCGCCGGCACGAACTTGTAGAGCTTGTGCACGCCGGTGCCGAAATTGAAGCGGCTGTAGCCGGCGCCCCAGTACACCGCACCGTCCACCACCGCCGGCGCGCTCGAGACCGAACCGCCGGCACCGAAATTCCACAGCGTGGCGCCGGTCTCGGCGTCGAGCACCGTCATCGCACCGGACATCGAGCCTGCGTAGACCAGCCCGGGCGAGGAGGCGAGCGGGCCGCGCCCGCCGGCGCCGAAGCTGGGCAGGACCGGATCGATGCCTGGCACCTTCACCTGCCACACGATCCTGCCGGTGGCCGCGTCCAGGGCCGCCCACGAGCCGGCGTTCCAGGTTTCGGTGTTGCCGGGGGCGAGGGTGTAGCTGGTGTGGTTGTTGTTGTTGATGGCGACGTAGACGCGCGATTTGAGCGGATCGACCGACGACCCCCACTCGATGCCGCCGGCGGTGCCGCCCGGACCGACCTGGGTGGACCACACGGTGCGCCCGCTGTCGGCGTCCAGCGCCCAGTACACGCCGCTCTTCTGCCCGGCGCCGACCAGCGCCTGCGGCTTGCCGTTGCGGATCACCGTGAACAGGTTGGCGCCGCCGCCGCTGAAGTCGTAGTCCGGCCCCTGCGGCTCCTGGCAGATGCCGGCGGTCGGCGCGACCAGGCACGACAGCGACCACGCATCGGCGCCCTGCAGGCGGCGCGTCCACGCCGGCTTGCCGCTGCGCATGTCCAGCGCCAGCACCGAGTCCACGTAGTTGTCCGGCGCCAGGCAGGCCAGTTGCGCGCTCTTGTCGCCATTGGCGTTCTTGACGCAGCTGGCCACGGCCAGCGGCACCGAGTAGTTGTTGCCGGTGGTGGCGTAGACGCGCTGCCGGCGCGGGTCGATCGCCAGCGTGCCCCACACCGAGGCGCCGGTATAGCCTTCCGGCGCGGTCTGGAAGCGCCATAGCAGCTTGCCGGTCTTCAGGTCGAGCGCGGCCACGCTGCCGCGGAAGGAGAACGTGTAGCCCGGGCTCAGCCCGCCCCAGTCGCCCGAAGACACGCCGACGTAGACGCGATCGCCGTACACCACCGGCGAGGCGGTGATGCGCGCCTGCGCATTGGCTTCGACCAGGGTCTTCCACAGCAGCTTGCCGGTGTTCTTGTCCACCGCCACCACCGTGCCGCTGGCCTGGTCGCCGACCAGGATGCTGTTGCGGGCGATCGCCGGGCTGTTGCGCGACAGCGAGTTGGGGTTGCCGGTGTAATCGGACAGCTTCACCTGCCACACCGCCTTGCCCAGCGTGGTGTCGATGCGATACAGCTGGCCGCCCCAGTCGGGCACGTACAGCGCAGTGCCCTGCACGGTCGGCGTGGCGGAGACGTCGCCTTGCGTGGTGAAGGTCCAGGCGGTCTGCAGCCGTGCCGCATTGAACGGCGTGATCTGCCACTCGGCAGGCGCGAAGCGGGTGTTGAGATAGCCGCCACCGGCGTTTTCCCAGCTGTTGCGCGTGGCGAACGGCGCGCCGCCGCCGCTGCCGAACCATGCGCCGCCATTGCCGCCGCCATACGCGGAATCGGGGCCGGCGTTGCTGCCGGAAGTGCCGCTGGCGCGGTCGTCTTCGCGATTGTCCAGGTAGCTGGAAGGCGCTGCGTTGCCGTTCGAGCCTGGCGCCGTGGGAGCGGTGGCGGACTGTGCCGACGCCGAGGCGCCAAGCATCAATCCGGGAACCAGCGCCAGCCACAGCAGGGAGAGTTTCCGGTGCGCGTAATGCCTGTTCATGCGGTGTCCTTCGGGACTTGGAGTGGGGACCCCCCTTTGCGTCCGGCGCAATGGTAGGAACGGAAAACCGCGTGTGTCATGTACGTACAAAAAAGTTAGGGCATGCGAAAAGCCCGCCTAGATAGCGAAAAACAATCGTGCGCATGGCACTTCGAAGGAACTGCCTGTACCGCCCGGGAAGACGGACCTCGTCGCACGTCCCTGCAACATCCGACGCAGCCGCTTGCCTGGCAACGCTCTGCGTGTTGGAACGCGGGGAAGCGGGCGTTTGCGCCGGCGTCCTCGGCATGCCGGTCGGCAGCGCATGAGCAGCGGCTGAATGCCGACGGTGCGGGTACACCGGCGTCTCTGCGACAGCGTGACGCGATGCGGCTGCATGTCACCTTGGTGACAGGCTGCGCGCGAGACGCTCGCCGTGCCGCGCGCGCGCGGCAGCGCGAGCGCGCCGCGAAGACGCCGGTGCCGACGCCGACGCCGGGGCGTGATCTCTTCTGCCTGGGAGCGGTGGGCGTCGGCGCCGCTCGTCTGCCTCGGCAGGCCGCCCCAGCCGCACCGGTGCTGCCGGACAGGAGCGGTCCGCGCCGCACGGGGGCGCCACCGCCCCGCCAGACGGCGGCGGCGGGCCCCTGCCGCCGTTGCCGGCACGCGGCATATGTACGCATCGAGGCGGAGAATGATTAAGCTGGCGCATTGACGCGGGGACTAGGCAATGGGAACGCTTTGCTGGCGGGGCTGCGAGGCGTCGACGACACGCCATGGCGGCGCGGGGCACATGCGTGCGTGGGCTGGCCGCGCGCGGCGGGCAGGGCACGGTTGCCGCGGGACGGGGGCGCCATCATGAAACTGGCCGATTTCATCGAGGCGAACATCGAGCCGCTGTGTCGCGACTGGATGGCGTTCGCGCGGACCCGCGGCGAGCAGGGCGAGGCGATGACCCCCTACCAGTTGCGCGATCACGCCGCGCAACTGCTGGCCGAAATCGTCGCCGACATGCGCGCGCCGATGAGCGCCGCGCAGCGGCGGCTGCGCTCGCAGGATGCCGGACCGGAGGTGTTCGAGGCCGAGGGTGCGGCGAGCCTGCATGCCCGGCAGCGGGTCAAGCACGGCTTCGGCATGGTGCAGCTGGTGTCCGAATTCCGCGCTCTGCGCGCCAGCGTGATGCGCCTGTGGGGCAACTCCGAGCACACCCCGGGGGTGCAGGATCTGCCGGACATGAGCCGTTTCAACGAGGCGCTGGATCAGATCCTGGCCGATTCGTTGCGCGCCTTCATGGAGAGCATGGAGCAGACCCGGCACTTGTTCATGGGCATCCTGGGCCACGACCTGCGCGGGCCGCTGTCCACGGTGATGAGCTGTGCCGAGTTGATGCTGGGCCAGGGCCCCGAACGGGCGCCGCAGGCGCATGTGTTGATGCGCAGCGCTGCACAGATGAAGGCGATCCTCGACGACCTGATGGAATTCACCGGGGACAATCTGGGGGTGGCGGTGCCGGTGCGTCCGGAAGCGGCCAGCCTGGAACGGCTGACCCGCGAGGTGGTCGACGAGATGGCCGCCATCTATCCCAAGCCGCCGGTGCAGGTGAGCGCGGCCGGCGACCTGCACGGCAGCTGGGACGCGATGCGGCTGCGCCGGGTGGTGGCGAACCTGCTGACCAATGCGTTGAAGTACGGTAGCCGCGACCAGCCGATCCGCATCGTGGTGAATGGCGAGCGGGCGGACGAGGTCAGCTTGAGCGTGCACAACGAGGGACCGCCGATTCCCGCCGAGATGCTGGACTCGTTGTTCGAGCCGTTGACCACCACCGCGGAGGCGGACGGCGCGCCGCAGGTGGCCGGTGCGAACCTGGGCCTGGGCCTGTACATCGTCGACAGGATCGTGCGCGCACACGGCGGGCGCATCGACGTCAGCTCGTCGCAGCAGGACGGCACCCGGTTCCTGGCGACGTTGCCGCGGCAGGCACGCGCCAGCGGCTGAGCGCATACGGCCGCGGCGGGCGTCGGGCGTCGCGCGCAGCGCAGGCCGCGCGCACGCTGGCGAGGGGCGGCGTTGCCGTGACCCGTGCCATGCGCGCCGAACCCGCCACCCGCGCGCGGGCGCGAAATTTGGATTAGGGTGGCGCGTTTCCCCAAGCTGGAGGTGGACCGTGAAACCGTCATCGATCGCCACGATGCTGTCGCTATGCCTGGGCGCCGCGCATCCCGCGCTCGCGCAGAGCGTGACGCCTGCCGCCGACGCGCTGCAGGGCAAGGTGGATGCGCTGTACACGCGCGCGCCGAACACGCTGCAGGCCAAGGACGTGGCCGAACTGCAACGACGCCTGCTGGACTGGGCGCAGCTGGACCGCTATCGCGCCGACAATGCCGCGCTGGCGCCGCCGGCCGCGGGCGAGCGGCGCGTGGTGTTCTACGGCGATTCGATCACCGACATGTGGGGGCGTAGCGAGGGCACCAGGTTCTTCCCCGGCAAGCCCTACGTCAATCGCGGCATTTCCGGGCAGACCACCGCGCAGATGCTGGTGCGCTTTCGCCAGGACGTCATCGACCTCAAGCCGGCGGCCGTGGTGATCCTGGCCGGCACCAACGACCTGGCCGGCAATACCGGCCTGTCCACGCAACGCATGATCGAAGACAACCTGCGCTCGATGGCCGAGCTGGCGCAGGCCAACCACATCAAGCTGGTGCTGGCTTCGGTGCTGCCGGTCAGCGATTACCCGTGGCGGCCGGGGCTGCAGCCGGCGGAGAAGATCGGCGCACTCAATGCGTGGATCAAGCAGTACGCGGAAAGCCACGGCGCGGTGTACCTGGACTACCACACCAGGATGCGCAATCGGCAAGGTGGCCTGGACAAGGCGCTGGCCAACGACGGCGTGCATCCCACCGCCGCCGGCTACGCGCTGATGGCGCCGTTGGCGCAGCAGGCGGTGGAGCGCGCGCTGGCGCAGCCGTAGCGCGTTGCGGCACAGGCGCGCTCGACACGCTCGGATGGATCGATCCGGATCCTGATCGCGCCGCGCCGCTACGGCGCGGTGCCGGCCGGCGGCGAGACCGCGGCCACTTCGCGGCGCAGCCAGGCGCTCACCGCCGCGTCGTCGTCCAGGCGCACGCGCGGCGCATAGGCCTGCATCGCGCCGCGCTGGCGCCCTTCCAGGCGCTGCATCGGCAGCAGCAACGTCGCGCGCCCGCTCGGTAGCGGCACGCTTTCCACTTCGGTGTAGAGCGTGTCGGCGCCGGTCGGCTGGCCGACCTGCTCCACGCCGGGACCTTCCAGCAGCCGATCCATGAAATCCAGACAGGCGCTGATGCAGGCGCCATCGGTGATCGCGACGATGCGTGCCGGGCCGCCGCGCGGCGGGGTGCCGGCGGCCGCGCTCGGCAGCGGGTCGCGATACAGCGTCTCTCCCTTGTGCTGCGCCGCGCGCAGGCCGTCCAGCAAGCGGTCGAAGCCGGGCAGTTCCTGCGGGTAGCGCGCGGCGATGCGCGTGCGGCGCGTCTGCAGGTTCTCGATCACCCCGTCGGAGACCCGCCACAGCGAGGCGCTGGCGCGGCGGCGGTCCAGCGTGGGCAGCGCCTGCTCGCCCCAGATCGCGGCCAGCACCGCATCGCCGGGCGCCGCGGCGCCGCCGCCGTTGCCGCGCAGGTCCAGGACCAGCAGGGCGGGCGTGTGTTGCCGCAGCGCGTCCGCCGCCGCGGCGATCGCGGCCATGGTCGACTCGAAGCCGGGATCGCCGGCATAGAAGGTCGGCAGGGTCAATTTCCAGGCCGCCGGCGTGAGGCGTTCGAATGCGCCTTGCGCGGCGGTGTCCGGCGTGGACGGGGTGGCGCTCGCGGCGCCGGTGTTGGTGTCGGGCGAGGCGAGTTCGATCGCGACATGCGGGTCGCCGAACGAGGCGACATAGGCCTGCATGACCTGGGCATAGCCGACGCGATCGACGACGCCCCGCGCCCGGGCCTGCGCCGTGCTCGCCGCCTGCCGCGCCTGCGCGGCCAGCGCAGGATCCGCGCCGGGGGCCAGGCCGGGATGATCGGCGGCGATGCGCGCGGCCGCGAACTGCAGGTCGGCTTGCGCCAGCGCGGCATCGGTCGGCGCCAAGGCCAGTGCCGCTGCCAGCATCGTTGCGATCATGTCCGTCCCCTTGTGCCCGCGGCGAGTGTCGGCCGCCAGCCGCGACGCGCGCAATAGGCCGCAAGACAGGGGGACTTCGCACCGCCAGGCTCAAGCGTGCGCGACGGCACGGCTGCGCGCGCCGTGCGTCGGCGCGTCACCGGTCGCGAACGCCGCCGCTCAGAAACGCTCGCCGCCGGGCAGATAACGCCATTCGCCCGCTGCCAGTTTGCCCAACGGGATGCGGCCCACGCGCAGGCGCCGCAGGCTGATCGCTTCCAGTCCGACCTCGGCGCACATGTGCTGCAGCTGCCCGGGCTGCACGTGCTTGATCGCGAAGCGCAGGCGGTCCTCGTTCTGCCAGCTGACCTTGCACGGCGGCAGGCTGCGCTGCCGGTAGACCAGGCCGTGCGCCAGCCGCAGCATGCCGTAAGGCTTCAGTTCGCCGCGCACCTCGACCACGAATTCCTGTTCGATCGAGGTCGCGTCCTCGGTCAGTCGGCGCAACACGCGGCCGTCCTGGCTCAGTACCAGCAGACCGCTGGCGACATCTTCCAGCGGCAGCGGCGCGTTCAGGCGCAGGAAGTGGCGTTTGAGCACGCGCACGTTGGCCATGTCCAACGCGCTGCGGGTGTCCGGCGTGACCAGCGCCAGGGCGGCCTCCAGGCTCAGCCCGGCCGGCTTGTGCAGCAGCAGGGTGGCCGGCTCGACCGCGCCCAGTTGCGCGTCGGCGGCCAGGGTCACCTGCTGCGTGGTCACCGCCGCCTGCGGTTCCTCGACCACCACGCCATCCACGCTGACCCAGCCGCCTTCGATGTACTGCTGCGCTTCGCTGCGCGAGCACGGCAGCATGGCGGCCACGTATTTGTCGAGGCGGGTGGGAGCGGACATCGAAAACTCGGCGATCAGGGCAGGGCAGTGTACGTGCAGCCGTCGCCGCACGGCCATCGGCGGGGCGCCTTCAGGCGTCGGCCGCGCCGGCCAGATCCAGCTGGGTCAGGTACAGGCGCAGGTCGAATTCCAGCTGGTGGTAGTCCGGCGCGATGTGTGTGCACAACTGGTAGAACGGCTTGTTGTGCGCGCTTTCCTTCAGGTGCGCCAGCTCGTGCGCCACGATCATCTGCAGGAACGCCGCCGGCGCGTCGCGGAACACGCCGGCGATGCGGATCTCGCGGCTGGCCTTGAGCCGGCTGCCCTGCACGCGCGAGATGCTGGTATGGGTGCCGAGCGCGTGCTTCACCGCCTGCAGCCGGTTGTCGTAGATCACCTTGTGCAGCGGCTCTGAGTTGCGCATGTGGCGCTCCTTCAGGGCCAGCGTGTAGTCGTACAGCTGGCGGTCGTTGCGGACCGGATTGGGCGCGTCGTAGCGCTTGCGCAGCCACTCGCCCAGGCGATCGCGCGCGATCAGCTCGCGGACCTGGTCCTGCACATGGGGCGGATAGCCGAGGAGGAATTTCAGCGCTTGCATGCCGCCACGATAGCGTGCCACGACGGCCGGCACGAGCCGTGGCGGCCGTCGCAGGCACGCGGCCAGGGCTTGGCCGCAGCGGGTAAGATAGCGGCCAACGTCTTGGATCGACTGGATTTTCCCGATGCGCAATCCCCTGCAGGAACAACTGCTCAAGGCCGGCCTGGTGAAGAAGAACCAGGTGGCGCAGGTCGCGCGCGAGCAGGCCAAGGCACGCCACGGCAAGGCGCCGCCGCCGCCCAGCGCCGAGCAGCTGGAGAGCGAGCGGTTGCGGCTGGAACGGGTGGAGCGCGATCGCGCGCTGGCCGCCGAGCGCAACGCGCAGGCGCGCGCGCAGGAGCAACGCGCGCAGGCGCGGCAGATCGTCGACAGCAATAAGCTCAAGGCCGATGGCGAGATCGACTACCACTTCACCGATGCAGGCAAGATCCAGCGACTGCGGGTGGATGCGGCGCTGCGCGCGCAACTGATCAGCGGCGCCGCGGTGATCGCGCGGCTGGACGCCGGCTATGTGCCGATCCCGCGCGCTGTGGTGGAAAAGGTGGCCAGTCGTGATCCTGCGGCGATCGTGCTGGACACCACGCAATCCGCGCCGACCGCCGGCGACGAGGACGACTACTACAGCCGCTTCCAGGTGCCGGACGACCTGATCTGGTAGCCGGCGGCAGCGCCGCGCCCGCCATCGTGCGGCGTGTGCGGAGACATGCGCCGTGCGGCGTGGTCGATGTCGAAGTGCGCATGCAGGCCTTCGCACAGCGCCGCGCGCAACGCGTTGGTGTCGGGACCGTCGGCGATCACCAGAATCCGGAACGGTGCATCGGGCAGCGCCTGCGCGCATTGCGTCGATGCATTGTCAGTGCCTGCGCGCGCGCCGCGCCTCGCGTCAGACGATGGTCGGGGTGATGCCGCCGTCCACGCGCAGGGCCGCGCCGTTGGTCGCCGCTGACAGCGGGCTGGCCACGTAGGCGACCAGGCTGGCGACCTCTTCGGGTTCGATCATGCGCTGGATCAGCGAGCTGGCGCGTTCCTTGGCGAAATACTCGCGCTCCATGTCCGCCGGCGCCATGTCCGGATCGCTGGCGACGCTGCGCATGAAGTCCTCGATGCCGGCCGAGCGCGTGGTGCCCGGCAACACCGCGTTGACGGTGACGCCGGTGCCCTTGGTGGTCGCCGCCAGGCCGCGCGAGATCGCCAGCTGCGCGGTCTTGGTCATGCCGTAGTGGATCATGTTGGGCGGCACCAGCACCGCGCTTTCGCTGGAGATGAAGATGATCCGGCCCCAGTCGCGCGCCAGCATGCCGGGCAGGTAGTGCCGGGCCAGGCGCGCGCCGCTGAGCACGTTGACCTCGAAGAAGCGCATCCAGTCCGCGTCGCTGATCGCGCCGAATTCCTTGGATTCGTAGATGCCCAGGTTGTTGACCAGCACGTCGACCTGCGGCACCGCGACGGTGAGCACCTGTGCGCCCTGCGCGGTCGCCGGGTCGGCCAGCACGCCGCGCACCTTGCCGCCGATCGCGCCGGCGGCGGCGTCCAGATTGGCCTGGGTGCGGCCGCAGATGATCACCTCGGCGCCTTCGGCGGCGAGCGTGCGGGCGATGGCCAGGCCGATGCCGGCGGTCGCGCCGGTGACGAGGACGGTCTTGCCGTCGAGTTGCAGGTCCATAGGGGACATCCTTCTGTAAGGGTGAGAGAGAGCGGCGCGAGCTGTGGTGGGCGCAAAGGCTGAAACGCATGCGGCCGGAAGCCCGTCATGCATGGCCGCCGCGAACATCGCCGGCGGTTGCCGGCCTGAAGAGGCGGCTCACTGCAGAGGGCATGCACGCCGCTGGATAGGGGCGACGATAGGCCGCAATGGCGGATTTGATAATCCGCCGCGCCCGCCTATGATCCGTGAAACGAATTCACAGGTTGGTGCAATGGACAATCGGGTTGGCGAGATGCAGGTGTTCCTGCGGGTCGTGGATGCCGGCAGTTTCTCGGCCGCCGCGCGCCTTTTGCGCATGACGCCGTCCACGGTCAGCAAGCTGATCGGCCGGGTCGAGACCCGCCTGGGCGTGCGCCTGCTCGAGCGCTCGACCCGGCGCCTGTCGCTGACCGCCGAAGGCCAGGTTTATTACGAGCGCAGCCTGTCGCTGCTCGCCGAACTCGACGACGTGGAGCGCGAGCTCGGGCGTGGCGCGGCCAGCGCCGGCGGCAGCGTGCGGGTCAACGCGTCGGTGGCGTTCGGCATTCTCGGCCTGGAGCCGGTGCTGCCCGCGTTCTGGCAGGCGCATCCGCAGATCGTGGTCGATCTTTCGCTGTCCGACGAGATGGTCGATCTGTACCTGGACCGCACCGACGTCGCGTTCCGCGTCGGCGCCTTGCAGGATTCGAGCATGATGGCGCGGCCGGTCGGCGTGGCGCGCCGCAAGATCGTCGCCGCGCCGGCGTATCTGGCGCGCCATGGCACGCCGCGCAGCATCGACGAGCTGTCCCGGCACAGCTGCCTGGGCTTCAACTTCCGCCGCGCCGCGCCGGTGTGGCCGCTCGCGCACAGCGGCCGCATCGTCGACCGCACGGTGCAGGGTGCGCTGCTGGCCAACAACGGCGAAACGGTGCGGCGCATGGCCGTCGCCGGCATCGGCCTGGCGCGGCTGGGCGACTACCACGTGCGCGACGACCTGGCGGCGGGCCGCCTGGTGGAAGTGCTGCGCGAGGCGGTGCAAGGCGATACGGAGGAGATCCACGCGCTCTACCGCGGCGGTCCACGACTGCCGCAGCGCGTGCGCGTGTTCCTGGATTTCGTGGTGCCGCGGTTGCAGGGGTTTCTGGCGGGGCGCTGATTGGGTGCCGGGACTGGGGACTCGGGACTCGCGGTCATGACGACTGACGAGTGGCCAGGTGAGGCGAGCGTTTCTCAGCAGCCGCGAGTTCCGAGGTTTTGCCGAGTCCCGAGTCCCCCGTCCCGAGTCCCGACTAACCCAACCGCTGAACGCATCGGCAATGTGAAGCCGCCCTTCATTGCATCGGCCGGCAACGGCCGCATCATCCAGACAGGCAACACAGCGGAGACGCCGATGGCGACCGGATGGGCAAACGATGGGGCGGTGCAGGACCAGATCGACGCCACCGTGGAAGATGCGATCAAGCGCGCGCGCAGCCAATTGCCGCAGGGGCCGAGCCTGGCCCAGTGCGAGGACTGCGATGCGCCGATTCCCGAGGCGCGGCGCAAGGCGGTGCCGGGCGTACGCCTGTGCGTGGCGTGCCAGGAAGCGCATGACCGCGAGCAGCACGAACACAGCGGCTACAACCGCCGCGGCAGCAAGGACAGCCAGCTGCGCTAGGGCATTTACGGACGGATCGCGTTCGGTTGCCAGCCCTCAAACGCAGAGCTGATTTTGCGCACCGCGGCCGGGTGCCGTCCTTTGCGCTTCCGCTGCGTCCGTGCGTCAGCGTGGCGCGATCGCTCGGGCTGGCTGACGCCCCAGAGGCTCAGTCGTCGTTGGCGGCGCTGCTGACCGGCGGCACCGGGCGCGAGTGCAGGGCGATGTTGAGCTGATCGACCACCATCGCCCAGTCGGCATCGTCCAGGCGCTCCTCGCGCAGCAGCTGCGCCTGCGCCGGGGTCCAGAACGGCGCCTCTTCCAGCCGCATCGTGTCCGGCAGCGGCGAGTGGCGGGCGATGAACTGGCGGATCTCGGTTTCGCTGTTGGGCAGGCCCAACTGGGCGAACAGTTCGGCAAACGGGTGGACGGGGTGTTCCATGGGAGACCTTGTCGGCAGGGGAGGGCGCGTCGCACGGCGGCGGGCTGACCGGCAACGATACCGATGCGCCGATCAGTGTCTTGTTAGGACGTGCGCTTGCTAGCCCAGCCCCGGCGGCACCGGGTGGCCGCGCCAGCGCCGCACGCTGCGCTGGAAGAACAGGCTGTTGGGGATCTGCAGCACGCTGTCGCGCTCGTCGCCGCGGTCCTCGTGCAGCGTGGTGTAGATCAGGTTGATGTCGATCACCTGGCCCTTGAGTCCGGGCTTTTCGCCGTTCTCGAGCAGCTCGATGTGGTCGAGCAGGCGGAACGGCCGCGTGGTGAAGATCAGCAGCGTGCAGAAGATGTTCGACAGCACGCTCCAGGCCGCGAAGAACGCCACCGCCGCCACCGCGGCGAAGCCGGTGAACGCGGTCCACAGCACCGTGCCGGACACGCCGAGCCGGTCCAGGATCATCAGCAACGCCGCGGTGTAGATCACGAAGCCGCTGCCGCGGCGCGCCATCATCACCAACTCCGGCGGCAATGCGTAGTGCGTGCCCAGGCGCCGGATCAGCCGCCGCAGCAGCGTGCGCAGCAGCCATGCGGCGAGCACGATCAGGGCGACCTGCGCGCTCGGCACGATCAGGTCGAGCCAGCGGTGGACCCAGGGCGGCAGCATGGCGTGGAACGAGGACATCGGCGGTTTCGGCGTGGCGGGGGAGGCGCGATGGTCGCAATCGTCGCGGTGTCGGGCAAGTGCGCTGGTGCGGCGAAGCCGGTGCCTCGCTACCGCAGCGGCGCCAGCGCGTCGGCGGCCGTGCAGCGCCTGACTCAGCAGGCCGCCTGTTCCAGCGCGTCCCAACGTTCGGCGGAGATCTGCGGCAGCGCTTCCAGCGCCGGCATCGCGAACAGGAAGCCTTGGTACAGGTCGATGCCCAGCGCGCGCAGCGCGCGGTATTCGGCGGGCGTCTCCACGCCCTCGGCGAGCACCCTGCAGCCCAGTGCCGCGGCCAGGCCGACGATGCTGGCGACGATGTGCCGGCGCGGCGCGCTGGCGTCGATGCCGCGGATCAGCGCCATGTCCAGCTTGAGCAGGTGCGGCTGGAACTCGGCGAGCAGGGTGAGTCCGGAGTGGCCGGCGCCGAAGTCGTCGATCGCGGTCAGGAAGCCGCGCTGCGCGTAGTCGCGCAGGATCCGCACCACCTTGGGCAGGTCGCGGATGCGCTCGGACTCGCTCATCTCGAAGATCAGGTCGCCGGTCGGCACGCCGTAGTGCTCGGCCGCGGCCAGGGTCAGGCGGATGCAGGTCGCCGGTTCGTAGACCGCATTGGGAATGAAGTTGATCGACAGGCGGGTGCGCAGGCCCAGCCGCGCGGCGGTGGCGATCGCCTGCACCCGGCAGGTCTGGTCGAAGCGGTACAGCTGCTGCGGCCGCACCCGTGCCAGCACCGTGGCCGCGCCGCTGCCGTCCTCGCCACGCACCAGCGCCTCGTAGGCGTAGATCGTACGGGTGTGCGCATCGACGATCGGCTGGAACGCCATGCGGATGCCGAAGTCGAGCGGTTCGCCATCGCGGCAGTTGCCGCAGGCCGGCTGGCCCAGTTCAGCGGAGAGGGATCGCAGGAGCATGCCGTGCGTCTACCGCTAGAGTGAGGCCCGATTATCGGCCGGCGCCGTGAAGACGGCGCCGACATCGGCTGCGGCGTTGCCGCAGCGCGCTTGCTCAGCCGGCTTCGGCTTCGTCGACTTTCTTCAGCACGCGGGTGGTGCCGAGCACTTCGACGCGGCCGCCGGCCTTGCGGAACGCGGCCATGTCGGCCTCGATACGCTCGCGGCTGAGGCCTTTCTGCGCCTTGTCGCCGGCGCCGCTGCGTGCGGTCTTGGCGGTCGGGGGTGGGGTCTTGCTGGTGGGACGTGCCATGGTGGATCTCCTGGAGTCAGTACATCGTCAGGGGAATGCCGCGCGCCAACTGGTCGTTGTGGATGCGGCGGATGTCGCGGCAATACGGGCCGGCCATCGTGAACTTGCGGCAGATTGCCGGGCGCTGTTCGTAGATCGAACAGCACATGCGCTTGTTGTCCACCGCCACGCACCAGCCGTCTTCGTCGCGCGCCATCACGTGCAGGCCTTCGGCGGTGTGCTCGGTGTAGTGCTCGGGGACGTTGTCGTCGGGCATCAGCAGCACGGTCAGGCGGCAGCAGATCGCGTCGCAGCGATCGCACGCGACGGATTTTTCGGCCGGGGCGCGGGGCGTTGGCGGGTGCGCGCTCAAGTGGCGTCACCGGTGGGCGCGACGTCGCGCCGAAAACGCAGCACGCGGCCGCGGTAGGGTGGCAGATCGTCCGGACCCAGCTGCATTTCGCGCTGTTCGCTGAGCGCATAGCCCTGCGTGGCCAGCGCGCGGGTCAGCGCCGCGCTGTTGCCGCGGCCCGGATCGGCGATCAGCACTTCCGCGCTGGCCGTGGCGTGCCGCGCCAGCAGGTCGGCGAGCAGCGTCGGATGCTGGTGTTCGTACAGCACGTCGCTGCCGATGATCACGTCGAAACGGCCCAGGTCAAGATTGGGCTGGTCCCAGTCGAGACGGCGGTACGGCACGGCGGGCATGTCGTTGAGTGCGGCGTTGTAGGCAAGGAATACCTCGGTCAGCGGGTGGCGGTCGCTGGCGACGATGTCGGCGCCGCGACGGCGCAGCACCAGACTGGCCAGGCCGAGGCCGCAACCGATCTCCAGCACGCGCTTGCCGGCGACGTCGTACAGCGCCATCGCTTCGGCGAGCAGGCGGCCAGCCGGCCAGACGTTGCCGAACAGGCTCCATTGCGCCGAGGAGATGCCGGCGTCTTCGGCCAGCGCGTCGGGATCGGAGAACTGTTGGATATCGAGCAGCGAACGGATGCGATAGTCCTGGCCGCCCAGGTTGAGCGTTTGAATCTGGGTGGCGTAGCCGGACACAGGCGCTCCCGATGGGTCCGGCCCGAAAGCGGGACGGAGGCTGGCGCGAGAAGAGGGGCGAGTCGGGCGACAGAAACGGCCGGACGAGACGCGTGTAGGAACGTGACGCTGAAGCGTGACCGCGCATATTACGCCAGTCGCGCCCCTTGCGTATGAACGGAACCTGCGCTAGCGCTGGCCGCGGTGCGTCGCGATCGCAGCCGCGGCGTGCTGCCGCATCCGCTGCGGCGCCGGCGCAATGCGAGAGTCCCGCCGCGCGTGCGAAGCGCCGGGCCCCGCAGCGCTGCGTGCGGTCCGCTGCGCTCAGTGCTGCGCGGCAGCCAGGGCCAGGCCCTGGACCACGCCGAACGAGGGGTCGCCATGCACCAGGCGCGCCTGCGGGAACGCGGCGGCGACCACCTGCTGGATGTAGCCGGCGCGCGACATGCCGCCGGTCAGGAACACCGCCGCCGGATCGCGGCCGATGTCGCTGCGGACCTGCGCGAGCAGTTCGCCCAGCGCGTCCAGATAGCTGCGCGCGGCATGGGCCAGTTCGTCTGCGCGGATCCGCACCTGCAGCCCGGTTTCGATGTAGTCCAGCGCCTCGTCGTGCTGCGCGCTGTCGCTGAGGCGGATCTTGCTGCGTTCCACCGCGCGGTACAGGCGCGCGGTGTTGCCGGTGTCCTGCAGCGCCTGCAGCCGGGTGTCGTAGGGACGCGGCACCTCGTCGTAGCGGTGCTGGCGGAAATCGCGCTGACGGGTGGTGTCCTGCACCATCGCCGCTTCCACGTAGTGGTGCGCCGGCACGCGGGTGATGCCGCGGCCGAACAGCGGCATGTAGCTGGCCAGGCTCAGCGCCAGGTCGATGTCGGTGCCGCCGCGGGCGATGCCCCAGGCACGGTGCACGTCCGGCGCGCCGTCGCCGCCGACGCTGGCATGGGCGATGTCGGTGGTGCCGCCGCCGATGTCCACCACCACCGCGTCGTGGCGCTCGCCGCTGCCGGCGTGGTAGTGCATCGCCGCGGCGGCGGGTTCTTCCAGGAACGCGATGTCGTCGAAGCCGGCGGCGAGCGCGGCGCTGTGCAGGATCTCCAGCGCCTGCGCGTTGCCGGCCTCGCCGATCGAGCTGCGGAACTGCACCGGACGCCCGAGCAGCGCGCTGCGCACCTGCAGGCCGAGTTGCTGCGAGGCGGTCAGGCGGATGTGTTCGAGGATGTGCGTGGCGATGCCGGTGATGGTCTGCCTGGCGCGCGGATGCAGGTTGTAGCCGAGCATCGATTTCGGGCTCTGCACCAGGCTGCCTTCGCCTTCGACGAAATACGCGTCCAGCGCCGCGTCGCCGTACACCGCGTTCTGCAGCAGCGCCGCGGAACTGCGCGGCTCGCGCATCTGCGCTTCCATCCATTGCCGGCGCACCACGCGGATCGCGTCGCGGCGCAGTTCGTCGCGGCTGCGTTCGCGGCCGGCGGCGGCAGCATCGCGGCGGCCGGCTTCGATCAGTTCGTCGACCTGCCGTTCCAGCGCCGGGGTCAGCTCGAAATCGGACGGATCGCGCATCACCTCGGGGAAGTACACCGTGGTGCGGAACTGGTGCTGGTCGCCGAAGCCGATCGGCACCACGCGGCCGTCCACGACCGCGGCGGCGGCGGAGTTGCTGGTGCCGAAATCGATGCCGAGTCTCATCGCGCTGCGGGCCGGGCAGGGGGCCGCGCACTGTGCGGCAAGCCGCAGCGCGGCGCAAGCCGGTCGCCGTGCCGGCAGCGTGCACGGAGGCGGCACGGTGCCGCAAATGCACGAGGCCCGCGATGGCGGGCCTCGTACGGATCCAGCGCTCGCTGCGGGCGGTTACAGCGCCGCGCCGGCGTGGCCCTGGTTCTTTTCCTGCTCGGTGGCCTCGCGCACGCCGGCCACTTCCACCGCGAAATGCAGCACCTGCCCGGCCAGCGGATGATTTCCGTCGATGGTCACCAGTTCCGGGCCGACCTCGGCGACCGTGACCAGCAGCGGACCCTGGTCGGTCTGCGCCTGGAACTGCATGCCGGGCTCCAGGCCCTCGGCATCCGGGAACGAGCTGCGCGGCACCTGCTGCTTCAACTGTTCGTGGCGCGGGCCGTAGCCTTCGGCCGGGATCACGTCGACCTGCACGCGCTCGCCGGGACGCTTGCCGGTCAGCGCCTTTTCCAGCCCGGGCACGATGTTGCCGGCGCCGTGCAGATAGCTCAGCGGATTGTCCGGCGCGGACTGGTCGATCACCTCGCCCGCATCGTCGGTCAGGGTGTAGTGGATGGTGGCGACAAGACCATTGGCGATCTCCATGGGAAACCTCATTCATTGGGAAGAAGTGGGATACGCCGGCACAGTCACAGCGCGATGAGAGGTGCTACCCGGATACCCTAACGAAAAGCAGCGGCGGATCGCAAGTCGGCGCGCCGGTCGCGCGTTCAGGCGGGCGGCGCGCGCAGGGCGCTGCGCCGCGCCTGCCAGGCCGCAGGCGTCTGCGGTTTGACGAACAGCGCCTGCAGTTCCGGATGCTCGGCGCGCGCGGCGCGTTCGATGCGCTCGATGCAGGCTTCGATCTGCGCGGTGCTGCGCTGGTCCTCGAACTCGGCGCTGAGCGCGGCGACCACCTGCTCCGGCCCCATCTGCACGCTCAGCACGCCGTTGACCGCACGCACGTCCGGATCGGCGCCGGCAATGCGGCGCAACGCGTCGCTCAACGGGCGCGCCGCCGGCTCGCCGATCAGCAGGCCCTTGCTCTCGCGCGCCAGCAGGAAGGCGGAGCACGCCAGCACCGCGGCGATGCCGATGGAGGCCACGCCGTCCAATTCCGGCATCTGCAGCCATTGCGCGGCCAGCAGGCCGACCATCGCGATGAACAGGCCGATCAGCGCGGCGCTGTCCTCCAGCAGCACGGTGAACAGGCTCGGATCCTTGCTCTCGCGAAACGCCTGCACGTAGCCCATGGCGCCCTTGCGCGCGCGGAACTCGCGCAGCGACACCCACCACGAGCCGCCTTCGAACAGCATCGACAGGCCCAGCACCACGTAGTTGAGGGTATGGCTGCCGGCGGGTTCCGGGTTGCGCAGATGGGCGATGCCTTCGTACAGCGAGACCCCGGCGCCGAGCGCGAACACCAGCAGGGCGACGATGAAACTCCAGAAATACAGTTCGCGCCCGTAGCCGAACGGATGCGTGGCATCTGCAGGTCGCGCGGCGCGGCGCAGGCCGTACAGCAGCAACAGTTCGTTGACCGTGTCCACCAGCGAGTGCACGCCCTCGCTGAGCATCGCCGAGCTGCCGGACAGCGCGGCGGCGACGAACTTGGCGATGGCGATGGCGAGATTGCCGGCGAGCGCGGCGTAGATCGCAAGGCGGGATCCGGAAGCGGCGGACATGGGCATTCCTGCGCAGAGGCGGCCTGGACCGCGGCAGCGCGAGGCGGCGCGGAGCGGGCGGCTACAATAGCCGTCCTGCCGTCGTCGCCGTATCAAGGAATGCCATGCCTGCCGCACCCGCCTGTCCGCAATGCACCCTGCAGAACACCTATGTCGACGGAGCGATGTGGATCTGCGCCGACTGCGGTCACGAGTGGCCGACTGCAGCCGACAGCGCTGCCGCCACGGCGACGGTGGTACGCGACAGCAACGGCAACGTGCTGCAGGCCGGCGACACGGTGGTGGTGATCAAGGACCTGAAGGTCAAGGGCTCGTCGATCCCGCTCAAGCAGGGCACGGTGATCCGCGGCATCCGCCTGGTCGAGGACGATGCCGAACACATCGAAGGCCATTCGGACAAGATCAAGGGCCTGGTGCTGAAGACCTGCTTCCTGCGCAAGGCCTGAGCGGCGGCGCAAAGGCGCGCGCCGAGATCGTCGCGCGTTGCGCATGGGCCGCGGGCATCACGGACAGCACGCGCCGGTCGTGCCGGCCCTGCTCAAGCGCCGGCGTTGGCCCAGCCGTGCCGGCGCTGCGCGAACGCCCACGCCAGCACCAGTAGCGCCAGCGCCGCCCACGGCAGCGCGGCGGCGCCGGAACCTTGCAGCACCATGCCGCCGAGCACGCCGGCGCCGGCGATCGCCAGGTTCCAGCCGGTGACCACCATCGACTGCGCCAGATCGGCGGCGTCGCCGGCACGGCGCGCGATCGCGGTCTGGAACAGCGTCGCGCAGCCGCCGAACGCCAGGCCCCACACCGCCAGCGTCGCGGCCAGCAGCGCCGGCGAACGCGGCCACAGCGCCATCGCCAGCACGGCGAGCGCGAACAGGCCGATGCTGGCCAGCAGCAGCGGCCGCATCCAGCGATCAATCCACACGCCCACCGCGACGATGCCCAGCAGCGAGGCGACGCCGAACAGCAGCAGGTAGCGGTCCAGCGCGGCCGCCGCGGTCGACAGCGCCAGCAGCGGCGCCACATAGGTGTAGAGCAGGTTGTGCGCGAGCACGAACAGCAGCATCACCGCCAGCACCTGGGCGATGCCGCGCAGGCCCAGCACGCGGCGCAGCGGCAGCGCGGCGGTCGCTGCCTGGCCGGCGAAGTCGGGCAGCGCGGCGCGGGCCCAGCCGAGCAGGCCGAGACCCAGCAGCGACATCGCGCCGAACGTCCAGCGCCAGCCCCACTGCTGCCCGAGCAAGGTGCCGGCCGGCACGCCCAGCGCCAGCGCCAGCGGCGTGCCGACCATCGCCACCGCGATCGCGCGGCCCTGCTGCGCCTGCGCCACCATGCGGCTCGCGTAGCCGGCCAGCAGCGCCCACAGCAGCCCGGCGCTGACTCCGGCGAGCAGGCGCGCGGCCAGGATCAACGGATAGCTGGCGGACACCGCGGTGACCGTGTTGGCCACCACGAAGCCGGCGATGGCGAGCAGCAGCAACGGGCGCCGGCGGTAGCGCCGGGTGGCGGCGGTGAGCGGGATCGCCGCCAGCAGCGAGCCCAGCGCGTAGACGGTGACCAGTTGGCCGACCCAGGCCTCGCCGACGCCCAGCCCCGCCGCCATCTGCGGCAGCAGGCCGGCCGGCAGCGCTTCGGTGAGGATGGTGACGAAGCCGGCGCAGGCCAGCGCGAGCAAGCCGCTCCACGGCAGGCGCCGCGTTGCGGGCGGCGCGGTCGCAGCGGCCGCGGCCGGGCACGGCGCGAGGCAGTCGCCGCTCATGCCGGCACCCCGCGCAGGCTGGCGTAGACCGCGTCGCGCAGCTCGACCACGAACGCACCGGACATGCCTTCGTACAGGGTGTTGGTCAGCGCCACCACGCTCAGCTGCCGCGCCGGATCGACGAACCAGGCGTGTCCGTAGGCGCCGCCCCAGCGCCAGCTGCCGGGCGCTTCCGGGGTCGCGGTCGGCGCGGGATCGCGCAGTACCGCGAAGCCCAGGCCGTAGCCCCAGCCGGGCCCATCCGCTGGGCCGAAGTCGCCGGCCTGCGCGCGGCCCATCTCGGCCACCAGCGCGGCCGGCAGCAGCGGCGCGCCGCCGCCGCGCAGCACCTCCAGCAGGCGCAGCACGTCGTCGGCGGTGCCGACCATGCCGGCGCCGGCGGAGGCGAACGCGTCGCGGTCCAGCGCGCGCGAGGGATGGAACACGATGCCGGCGCCGTCCGCGAACGGCGCGACGATTTCGCCTTCGCCCAGCCGGTGCGGCACCGGATCGCCGTTGACGTAGGGCACGGCCAGGCTGGCCGCGTCCTCGGCATGGAAGGCGGTGGCGTGCATGCCCAGCGGCGCGGTGACCAGCTCGCGCACCAGCGCGGGCAAGGACTGGCCGCTGGCCGCCTGCAGCACCGCGCCGGCGACGTCGATCGACAGCGAATAGCCCCAGCCGGTGCCGGGCGCGTACTGCAGCGGCACCTCGGCGAGGCGGCGCAGGTTGTCTTCCAGGCTCAGGCCGCTGTTGTCCATGCCATCGGAGACGCCGGCACGCGCGTGCGCGCCGTCCGCCGGTTCGAGAAAACGGTAGCCGAGCCCGGCGCTGTGGCTGAGCAACTGGCGCAGGCTGATGTCCGGCACCCGGCCATCGGCCAGTGCGGGACGGAACCATGGCAGCCAGCGCGCGATCGGCGCATCCAGTGTCAGTCGGCCCTGCGCGACCAGGGCCAACGCAGCCGTCGCCACGACCAGCTTGCTGACCGAGGCCAGCCGGAACCCGGTGTCCTCGCGCATCGGCCGCTGCGCCTCGCGGTCGGCCCAGCCGGCGGCGCGGCGGTAGACGCAGGTGCCGCGGTGGGCGACCAGCACTACCGCGCCGACCAGCCGCTGCTGACGCAGCGCGGCATCGATCGCGGCATCCAGCGGCGCGGCGTGTTGCGGCGAAAGCGCTGGCGCGTGGGCCGGGGCAGGGATGGCGACGGCGGGGGACAGGGACATCGGCGCAACTCGTGGAAGAGGGAGGTGCAGCATGGGCGCATGCCGATTGCGGAAAAAGACGGGTAGAGTTCCTGGCTGTGAGGACATGAATGTCCGCAATGGTGGCGATGCGATGGACAGTCTGGGCAGCCTGCGTGGCTTCGTACAGGTGGTGGAGAGCGGCGGTTTCGCCGAGGCCGGGCGGGCGCTGGGCGTGTCCGCGTCGGCGATGGCCAAGAGCGTCGCGCGGCTGGAGCAGTCGTTGGGCGTGCGCCTGTTCCATCGCAGCACCCGCAGCCTGACCCTGACCGCCGAGGGCCAGCTGTTCCTGGTGCGCTGCCGGCGCATCCTGGCCGAGGCCGAGGCGGCTCGCGGCGAACTGAGCAGCCTGGCCGGGACGCCGAAAGGGCGGCTGCGGATCAGCCTGCCGATGAACAACAACGTGCTGCTGCCGACGCTGGCCGGGTTCATGTGCGCCTATCCGCAGATCCAGCTCGACCTGGATTTCGACGATCGGTTGGTGGACGTGATCGAGGAAGGCTTCGATGCGGTGCTGCGCGTCGCCGAGCCGGACGATTCGCGGCTGGCCTCGCGGCGGCTGGGCAGCTTCCGGCGCTGCCTGGTCGCCTCTCCGGACTACCTGCAGCGCCACGGGACGCCGCAGCTTCCGGAGGATCTGGCCGCGCACCAGTGCCTGCACTACCGGTTCCGCAGCAGCGGGCGCCTGGAAGCGTGGCCGCTGGGTGCGGCGGCGGCCGGGCTGCAGTTGCCGGTATCGATGGTCTGCAACAACATCGAGACGCGGCTGAGCCTGGCGCTGCGCGGCTGCGGCATCGCCTTCCTGCCCGAGCACTCGGTGCGCGCGGAACTGGAGGCCGGCAGCTTGCGCACCGTGCTCGACGACCATGTCGATTCCATCGGCACCTTCCACCTGCTGTGGCCGTCGGGCCGGCACATGCTGCCGAAACTGCGCGTGTTCATTGATTTTCTCGGCGAGCGTCTGACCCTTTAGGTCCTGGCGCGGGCCGGCCTGCGGACCGCCCTGGCCGCGGCTATGATGCGGACGGGCGCCGGGGGGCGCCGCCCAACCAGGGAGCAGGGGGACGCATGGAGAAGCAGATTGTCGCGGCCGGCGGTCGCGTGGGGCGCCGCTTGGCAGGGCTGTTGCTGCTGTGCCTGCTGGCGCTGCCGGCGTGGGCGCGGATGCAGGAAGTCAAACCCGGGCAGACCCCGCAGCTGGCGGCGGACGAGGGCCTGGTGCTGGTCGCGGTGGACACCGCTATCGACCTCCAAGGCGTGGAGTTGAACAAGGACGGCAAGCTGTTCGGCGCCGGCACCATGTCCAGGCTCAAGCCGGGCATCAGCTACCGGCTGTACATCGCGCCGGTCGGCGACTACGCCTGGCGCAAGGTGGTGCTGGTACCGCAGTTCGCCTACAACCTGCGCGACAGCGACGAGTTCCGTTTCCGCATCCAGGCCGGGCGCATCACCTATCCGGGCGACCTGCTGTTCCGTCCCACGTCCTTGTTCCGTGCCGACATGGGCATGGTCAACCGGTCGCTGGCGGCGATGGACTGGCTGCAGCAGACCCACCCGGCGCTGTGGTCCGGCTACGAACTGGCCTATTCGGGGCACTATCCCGATCCGTTCCCGCAGTTCTACCGCAAGGCGCTGGCGCAGCATCCGGGCGCCACGCCGGCCGCCAAGGTGGCATTGCGCGCACCGCCGGCGGCGAGCGCGTTGCCGATCGCGCCGGCCACGCTGTTCCGCGACAGTCTGGTCAATGCGCTGCGCCTGAATCCGCGCGGCGACCTGCTGGCGCTGCAGCTGCACGAGCGCAAGGACGAATGGCGGATCGAACTGCTGGATCTGCCCAGCAACGAGCAGCGCCTGCTGGCCACCAGCGTCGAGCCGATCAAGCAGCTGCTGTGGGCCGGCAACGACACGCTGCTGTTCAGCGTGCGCGTGCCGAACGGCCCGGACGTGGTGCGCGGCATGCGCGTGGACACCGCCGCCGACGGCACGCGCAAGTGGATGCCGCTGAACCTGCCCAACGGCGGCTACATCGTGGCCGCCTTGCCGCAGACGCCGGACACGGTGCTGTACGCCACCACGCTGCGCAACGGCGACACCGCGGTGCAGCTGATGGACGTGTCCAGCCAGGCGGCGATCGACCGCTGGCGGCCGCGCTACCAGGAGCGGTTGAACATCGGCCTGGAGCGCGACGTGGGCTGGCTGACCGACGGCAACGGGCGGCTGCGCCTGGCGGTGGTGCGGCGCGACGACGACTACGTGCTGATGTACCGCGACGGCATGGGCGCGACCTACCGCGACGTGATGACGCTCAGCGACCTGCGCGATTTCGAGCCGATGGGCCTGTCCTTCGATGCGGGCGAGATCTACGCGGTGACCGACGAGGGGCGCGGCCAGCGCGAGCTGGTGGCCTACGACGTCGCCGCGCGCAAGATCGTGCGCACGCTGTTCAGCCAGCCCGGGGTCGACGTCGTCGACCTGATCCAGGGCCCGCGGCGCGCGCCGATCGGGGTGACCTACTACGAGAGCGGGCGCCTGGTCAGCCACTATTTCGAGAGCGCCGACGAACGCCTCAACCGCGCGCTGAGCGCCGCGCTGCCCGGGCGCAACGTGCAGATCGCCGCGCGCAATGTGGACGGACGGCAGATGATCCTGTGGGCCGATGCCGCCGACCGCCCGCCGCAGCTGTTTCACCTGGACTTGGACAAGCGCGCCGCGGTGTCGATCGGCGAGGACATGCCGTGGTTGCAGCGCACGGCGTTCGCGCCCAGCGAGGTGATCAAGTTCAAGGGTCGCGACGGGCTGGCGCTGGACGCGTTCCTGACCCTGCCGCCAGGCGGCGGGCGCAAGCCGCTGGTGGTGTTCCCGCATGGCGGCCCGATCGGCGTGGCCGACGCGCTGGGCTTCGATCCGGACACGCAGTTCCTGGCCTCGCTCGGCTACGCGGTGCTGCGGGTCAATTTCCGCGGCTCCGACGGCTATGGCCGCGCGTTCCGCGAAGCCGGGCGCGACGGGTTCGGCACGCTGATCGAGGACGACATCGACGCGGCGATCGAACAGGCGCTGGCGCGCTATCCGCTGGATGCGCAGCGCATGTGCGTGCTGGGCGCCAGCTACGGCGGCTATTCGGCGCTGGTCATGGCGATGCGCTGGCCCGATCGCTTCCGCTGCGCGGTATCGATCGCCGGGGTCGCCGACCGGATCCTGTTCTATACCGCCAGCGATTCGGGCAGCCATGCGAAAGGCCGCGCCGAACTGGAACGCTGGCTCGGCGACCCGAACACGCAACAGGAACGGATGGTCAGCACCTCGCCGCTGTACCGCTACGACGCGATCAAGGTGCCGGTGATGCTGGCGCACGGACTGGAAGACCGGCGCGTGGACTACGAGCACACCCGGCGCATGCTGCGGATGCTGGACATGGCCGGCAATCCGCCGGTGGGGCTGAGCTTCGCCGGCGAGGGCCACGGCTTTGCCGATGTCGATCACCGTGCCGCGCTGTGGAGCGGCGTGGCCGGTTTCCTGCAGGCGCATCTGGCCGCGGGCGCATCGCCGCAGGCGGCGACGCCCTGACCGGTGAGGCGGCGGCACGCGATTCGCGCCGCCGCCGCACGCCCGCCCGGCTCAGTCCAGCGTCGGGTAGTCGATGTAGCCCTTGGCGCCGCCGCCGTAGAGCGTGTCCGCATCCACCGCGTTGAGCGGCGCGTCGCGGCGCAGCCGTTCCACCAGGTCCGGGTTGGCGATGAACGGGCGTCCGAACGCCACCGCGTCGGCGCGGCCGGAGGCGACGGTCTGCTCGGCCAGGGCCTTGTCGTAGCCGTTGTTGACCAGCCACGGACCGCGGAACCTGGCGCGCAGCGCGGCGTAGTCGAAGGCGATGCCGTCGCGCGGGCCGCCGGTGGTGCCCTCGATCACGTGCACGAAGGCCAGGTCCAGCGCATCCAGGCGCTCGACCGCGCGCTCGAACAGCGGCTGCGGGTCGCTGTCGTGCGCATCGTTGACCGGCGTCACCGGCGACAGGCGCACGCCGGTGCGCTCGGCGCCGATCTCCTGCGCCACCGCCTGCACCACCTCGAACAGCAAGCGGGTGCGGTTCTCGATGCTGCCGCCGTAGGCGTCGTCGCGGTGGTTGCTGCCGTCGCGCAGGAACTGGTCGATCAGATAGCCGTTGGCCGCGTGCACCTCGACGCCGTCGAAGCCGGCGGCGATGGCGTTGCGTGCGGCGTGGCGGTAGTCCGCGATCAGGTCGGGAATCTCGTCCAGACGCAATGCGCGCGGTGCGGAGACGTCGCTGAAGCCCTCGGCGGTGTAGGTCTTGGCCTCGGCGCGCAGCGCGCTCGGCGCCACCGGCGCGGCGCCGTCCGGCAGCAGGCTGACGTGGGAGATGCGGCCGACATGCCACAGCTGCAGCACGATCCTGCCGCCGCGGCGGTGTACCTCGGCGGTGATCGGCTGCCACGCGGCGACCTGCGCGTCGCTGTAGATGCCGGGCGTGTCCAGGTAGCCCTGGCCCATCGGGCTGATCTGGGTGGCCTCGGCAACGATCAGCCCGGCCTCGGCGCGTTGCCCGTAGTACTCGATGGCCAGCGGCGAGGGGATGCGGCCGTCGCCTTCGGCGCGGTTGCGGGTCAGCGGCGCCATCACGATGCGGTTGGCCAGTTCGATCGCGCCCAGGCGCAGCGGCGTGAACAGCGGGGAAGCGGTAGCGGTCATCGGCAGGTGTTCTCGTAGAAATTGGGGGAGGCAAGGGCGACGCAGCGCCGGCGGCGCAGGCGTGCCCTGGATCAGATGGGGACGGCTGCGGCCGATTGCGCACGGGCGCGGTAGGACAGTGCGTTACCGGCAGAGGTCTGGCCGGCGAGGCCGTCGCCGTGTTGAGGCCGCCTGGAAGCGCTGCAACGCGGTGTTGCGCGGGCGTGGGTTCAATCGCGTGCTGCGATGCACAATAATGGGCGGCCCTCTTCGATCAGGCTTCGGGCATGTCCACTCCCGCCACTTCCCCGGCGCCGCTGTCGCGCCGCGGCTACGTGCTGATCCTGTTCGCGCTGGCGATGGGCGGCTTCGCGATCGGCACCAGCGAGTTCTCCACGATGGGCCTGATGCCGTACATCGCGCGCGGGCTGGCGATCGACGAGCCGCAGGTCGGGCACCTGATCAGCGCCTATGCGCTGGGCGTGGTGGTCGGCGCGCCGCTGCTGGCGATCGTCGGCGCGCGCTGGCCACGGCGCACGCTGTTGCTGGCGCTGATGGGCTTCTACGCGGTCGGCAACCTGGCCAGCGCGCTGGCGCCGGACTACCACAGCATGCTGCTGGTGCGCTTCATCGCCGGCCTGCCGCATGGCGCCTATTTCGGCGTGGCCACGCTGGTCGCCGCGTCGATCAGCCCTGCCGACCAGCGCGGCGCGGCGGTGAGCTGGGTACTGCTCGGGCTGAACCTGGCGGTGCTGATCGGCAACCCGCTGGCGACCTGGCTCGGGCAGGTGGCGCAATGGCGCTACGCCTACGCGCTGGTCGCGGCGATCGCGGTGCTGACCGTGGTGCTGGTCATGCGCCTGCTGCCGGCCGATCCGGACGAGCCGCGGCAGCGGCCGCTGCGCGAACTGCGCGCGTTCAACCGTCCGCAGGTGTGGCTGGCGCTGGGCATCGGCTCGGTCGGCTTCGCCGGCATGTTCTGCGTGTTCAGCTATCTGGCGCCGACCCTGACCCAGGTCACCGGCGTCTCCGAACGCTGGATTCCGTTCGCGATGGGCGCGTTCGGCTTCGGTGGCCTGCTCGGCAACCTCGCCGGCGGTTGGCTGTTCGACCGCCTGCAGTTCCGTGCGGTGCCGCTGGTGCTGCTGTGGTCGATGGCGGTGCTGCTGGCCTGGCCGCTGGCCGCGCAGTCGCCGTGGGCGGTGCTGCCGGCGGTGGTCGCGGTCGGCACCATGGGCGCGCTGGCGCCGGTGCTGCAGACCCGGCTGATGGACGTGGCCAGCGAGGCGCAGACCCTGGCCGCGGCCTCCAACCATGCCGCGTTCAACCTGGCCAACGCGCTGGGCCCGTGGATGGGCGGGATCGCGATCAGCGCCGGGCTGGGCTGGACCTCGACCGGCTACGTCGGCGCGGCGGCGGCATTGGGCGGCCTGCTGGTGTACCTGTGGGCGCGCCACGACGCGCGCCGCGCGCGTTTGGCGACCGCCAGCTAGCGCGCATCGGTGGGCAGCGCGCGCTGCGGTGCGCGTGGCGCCTGCGTGCGAAGTGGCGGCACATGTTCGCGCCGAGCGACGCGCCGGTTCGCTCAGCGCCGCGCCTGCGCGTTGTGCGACAGCCGCCGCAACGCGTCCAGCTTGGACTGGTAGCGCGGCTGCGCGGTCTTGTCCGCGTGCTCCAGGGCCTGTTGCATCGCCCAGTTGGCGCGGCGCGGATCGCCGTTGAGCAGGTAGGCGCGGGACAGCGCGAAGTACAGCAGGTGCGCGCTGTCGTACAGGCGCAGCGCATGCCGGTAATAGCCGATGGCGGCGGGATAATCCTGGCGCCGTTCGGCCTCGTTGCCGAGCAGGTACTGGTGAAACGGATCGGTCAGCTGCACGCGCTGCAGCCGCTGCAGCATCGCCGCCTCGCGGCGGCTGTCGCCCAGGCGCCGGTACAGGCTGGCGGCGTTGGAGAGGGTGGAGACATGGCCGGGATCGATTGACAGCGCGGTGGCGTAGTCGGCGGCGGCGCCCTGCGTGTCGCCCTGGCGCAGCGCCAGCACGCCGAGGTTGTTCCAGGCTGCGGCGAAGTCGCGGTCCATCTGCAGCGCCATCGCCAGGTGCTGTTGCGCGGCAGGCAGCGCGCCGTCGGCCATCAGCTCGGCGCCGCGGTTGTTGTAGTAGTGGGCCAGTGCGCGGCGGTCTGAAATCGGCTGCGGCCCGCGCCGTTCCATCAGCACGCTGCGGTCCAGGTCGATGCTGACCCGGCGTCCGTCGATGCGCACGCCGACGTTGACGTGGCCGGCGTTGTACAGCGCATCGCCATCCTCGTACCAGCTCAGCACGCGGCCCACTTCCTGCACCTGCGCCTCGACCCCGGCGTCGCGCGCCAGCGCCACGAACAGCAGGGTGAAGGCCAGGCAGTTGACGCGGCGGGTGGCGTAGCTCTCGGCGACGCTGTGGGTGGCCTTGGCGTCGTATTGCAGGTTCAGCCCATCGGCGTCGAACGCCAGTTGCACCAGCTGCTCGAGGCGGTGTTCGCGCGAGGCGCGGGGATCCACGCGCTGTTGCACCAAGGCGTGCAGGGCAGGCGGGATCCGCAGCAGCTGCTCGGGCGAGGGCGGTGACGGCGGCGGTGGTGCGATCGCCGTTGCGGCGACCAGGGCGAATGCGGTCCAACCGAACATGGCGCACCTCGCAGCGACCCGGCAGTGGGCCTCCCCGCCAATATAGACCTTCGCCGCCGCCCTGGATGTGCCGGAAGGCATTGGCTCGAAGCCGGGTAGGCGAGCGGCGTGACCGCGGCCCGGTCGCGCGTATTCATCCACAGCGGCTGTGGACGAAACCCGGGCAGCCGTGTGCATAACCGGCTTCGCGTCCACTCACGCAAGGCGGCGCCATGCCTTGGCGAAAATATCACCAAGCTGTCTGCGCGCAGCGATGAACACCTGTTCATCGCCGGCAACGGTGCGTGACGACGATGCGGCTGCGGCTCACGTGCGCTTTATGCCGCCGCGCCCAGCATCGCCCTCAAGACGCAACGCGGCAAATTCTTCATCCGCGGCCGAACGACATCCAGGGGAACACGACCCGACGTGCCCGTTGCGCGATGTCGCCGGCCCACCGCAGCAAGGAGTTCCATCCATGAGCATTCAGAGCAAGACCACCCACAGCCTCAACGACCTCATCGCCATTTCCCGTGACGGCAAGCAGTTCTACGAAGAAGCCGCACAGAAGGTCGGCGACGCGGAGCTGTCGGCGCTGTTCCTGCGCATCGCCGGGGTCAAGTCCGACATCGTCAGCAGCCTCAGCGCGGTGGTGCAGGGGGTCGGCGGCAAGCCCGAGGAACACGGCACCATGGTCGGCAGCATGCAGCAGATGTACGGCAAGCTGCGCGCCGCGCTGGGCGACACCAAGTACGGCTACGTGGCCGAACTGGAAGAGTCCGAGGATCGCCTGGTGAAGGCGTTCAACGAGACCATCGCCGACAGCGACACCCCGGTCGCCGCGCGCGATGCGGCCACCCGCCTGCTGCCGGAAGTGCGCGCCTGCCACGACGTGATGCGCAATCGCAAGCTGGCGATGAAGAACGCGGCGTAAGCCGGCGGCCGGACCGCGCGTCCGGCCGACTTCAGCGGCTCGGCATGGTGCTGCCTTTGCGGGCAGTATCGCGCCGGTGCCGAACAGGCGAAGGCCGACCGGATCCGTCCGGTCGGCCTTCTTGCGTTGGGGGCAAGCCACCGCCGCATCGCGGGTTCGCGCTATGCGCCTGACACAGCGCGCTTGCTACCATGGCCGCCCGATCCATTGCCGAGCGTTCGCGGTTTTTCGCCGCACCATGCCGATGGCCCACGATGCTTCCCCCGCAGGCGCACAGTTCTCGCTGGGCTTCGCCGCGCCGGCACCGCGCGAGAGCCTGTTCTTCGCGCTGCTGCCGGACCCTGCCACCGCGCAGCGCGCGTTCGCGCTGGGCGAGCGCCTGCGCGCGGCGCACGGCCTGCGCGGGCGAGCGCTGCCGCCCGAACGCCTGCATGTCACCGTGCACTATCTCGGCGAATACGCCGGCATCCCGCCGCGGCTGCTGCAGCAGGCGCATGGCGCCGGACAGGCGCTGGCGTCGGCGCCGTTCGAGCTGTGTTTCGACCGGGTCGCCAGCTTCGGCAACCGGACCGGTGCGCGGCCGCTGGTGCTGCTCGGCGACGCCGAACCGGCAGCGCTGCGCCAGCTGCGCGAGGCGCTGCAGCGGCAGCTCGGCCGCCACGGCCTGGCCACGCGCGCCGATGCGGCCTATGTCCCGCACCTCACCCTGGCCTACGACGAGCGCGAGGTGCCGCCGCAGCCGGTGCCGGAACTGCGCTGGACGGTCGCCACGCTGAGCCTGATCCGCAGCGTGCAGGGGCAGGGACGCTATCTGCACGAAGCGACCTGGCCGCTGCGCGCGGACCCGGCCTGCGAAGCGGGCGACGGCGGAGCGAACCGATGAGCGATCCGATGCGCGAACCGGCGCCGCTGGTGCTGCCCGACGCGCAATGGACGCAGCTGCAGGCGGCCTATGCCGCGCCGCCGCGCGCGTATCACCACTTCGGCCACGTGCAGGCGGTGCTGGGACACTACGCCGACGTCGCGCACGCGGTGGGCTGGCGGCAGCCGCGCGAGGTCTACCTGGCGGTGCTGTACCACGACGCGGTGTACCAGGCCGGGCGCGGCGACAACGAGGCGCAGTCGGCGCGCCTGGCGCAGGCGGCGATCGCGCAATGGCTGCACGATGCCGGGCTGGACGCGGCGCGCGTGACCGCGCTGATCGAGCTGACCGCGCGCCATGGGCAGCTGTCGGCCGCCGCGGTGGACGCCGAGGCGGCGCTGTTCCTGGATTGCGACATGGCCATCCTCGGCGCCGATCCCGCCGCGTTCGCCGCCTACGACGCCGCCATCGCCGAGGAGTACCGCGGGGTGGTGCCGGGCTGGCTGTACCGGCGCAAGCGCCGCGCGTTCCTGAAGACGGTGCTGGCGCAGCCGCGCATCTTCCTCAGCGACTGGTTCCATGCGCGCTACGACGCGGCCGCCCGCGCCAACCTGCGCCAGGCGATCGGCTGAGCCGTGGCTATGCGCTCGATACTTGCCTCTGTGCGCACGCTCCGGCGTGCCCTCCGCCGCGCACCGTGATGCCCGATCCCGCGTCCGACCCCGCCATGGCCGATCCGCGCCCGCAGCCACCCGAGCCGCCGGCGCCCGGCGACTGCTGCAACAGCGGCTGCCCGCTGTGCGTCCATGACCTGTACAACGAGGAGCTGGAGCGCTATCGGCAGGCGCTGGCGGCATGGCGGCTGCGCCATCCCGAGGCCGCGCCGGACGCGTGAGCGCCTGCCGCGCGCCGCCGCCATCCGCGTGGGGTGCGGCAGCCGCAGCGGCAGGCCATGGCAGCGCGCTCACGTACCTCGCATGAACCGGCGCCGGCGCCGCGCTTCGCGCTGCCGCCGTTCGGGCTTATCTTTACACGCCTTTTCAGGATTGCCGGATGATGCGAATGCGTGGCGGATGGATGTGGGGAAGTGCGTTGGCCGGGCTGCTCGCGTCGGCGGCCGCCTCGGCGGCGCCCGGCGCAGCGACGCCTGCAGCGCCGGCGGCACCGGCCGCCGCCCCGGAAAAGCTCAGCCACGGCCGCTTCGAACAGGTGCCGGTGCTGTTGCCGCAGGGCGACGCGCAGCGCGTGGTGCTGTGGTTCGCCGGCGGCAAGCACGGCGACGCCGCGCGCGCGCGCCAGATCGAGGCGCTGCGCCGCGACGGCGCGATGGTCGCGGTGATCGACGGCGCGCACCTGCAGGCGGTGCTGGCCAAGATCGACGGCACCTGCGGCTTTTCTGCCGGCGACGTGGAGAACTTCTCGCGCTACGTGCAGGCCTATTACCACATGCCCACCTACCACCTGCCGCTGCTGGTCGGCGATGGCGACGGCGCCGCGCTGGCCTATGCGGTCGCGGCGCAAGCGCCCAAGCAGTTGCTGGCCGGCATGGTCACCGAGGACTTCTGCCCGGTGCAGGTGCTGGACGACCAGATCTGCGGCGCCGGCATCACCGCGCCGGCGCGCGCGCTGCAGCCGGCGACGTTGCCGTTGCCGTGGCTGGCGGCGGCCGCGGCCAAGCCGGCGACGCGCTGCAGCCAGCAGAGCGATGCGTTCGTGCAGAAGGTGCCGCAGGCGCGGCAGTTCCGCCGCAGCGCCAGCGGCGATGCGCTGCCAGGGTTGCGCGCGGCGGTGCGTTCGCTGGGCGCGCAACCCGGGGTCAGCCTGCCGCCGACGCCGGCCGATCTGGCCGGACTGCCGGTGGTGGAAGTCCCGGTCGCGGCCGACACCGCAGCGGCCGGCAATGGCGAGGTGTTCGCGATCTTCGTGTCCGGCGACGGCGGCTGGGCCGGACTCGACCAGCAGGTCGCCGGCGCGCTGGCGCAGGCCGGCATCCCGGTGGTCGGCGTGGATTCGCTGCGCTACTTCTGGAGCGAGCGCACGCCGCAGGGCTTCGCCACCGACCTGGACCGGATCTACCGCCACTACAGCCGCCTGTGGCGGCGCGGGCGGGTGGTGCTGATCGGCTTCTCGCAGGGCGCCGACGTGCTGCCGGCCGCCTACAACCAATTGCCGGCGCCGATGCGCGCGCAGGTGCAGGCCACCGCGCTGCTGTCGCTGGGCAAGACCGCCGATTACGAATTCCACGTCTCCAACTGGATCAGCTCCGGCGACGACGGCCTGCCGATCGCGCCGGAAGTGGCGAAGATGCCGGGCGCGCAGACCCTGTGCATCTACGGCGAGGACGACGACGACGCACTGTGCCCGGACCTGCCGCGCGGCGGCGCGCAGCTGGTGAAGCTGCCCGGCGATCATCACTTCGAGGGCGACTACGCGGAGTTGGCCAAGCAGATATTGCAGCGGATCGATTGAAGGCCGGGATTGGGGAGTCGGGATTGGGGATTCGCAAGAGCACGGCGCGCATGCGTTGGTCGCCTTAGGCCAGGTGTTCCAGCGTTTACCCGTCTGGGGTGAACGTCTCAGCGCGGATGCGTTGGAAGCCACGAGCGTCGTGGCTTCCAGGCGCTAGATCGAACCGCTCGATCACGATACGCGTGGGGCATCACCCCGAATCCCTGCTTCCGCAACCGAATGGCTACCAATCCCGAATCCCCAATCCCGAATCCCGGCCGTCAATCAGGCTTCCGCGGATCCAGCGAAATCAGCCGCGTTACGTCCAGCAGCGCCGCCGGCAGGTGCATGCCGCCGGGCGCGGCCAGGTAGCGGGTACGCCAGACCGGGGCGAACTTGGACTTGAAGCGGCGCAGCCCGGTGAAGCCGTAGAAGCGTTCGCCGTGGCGCACGATCAGGTTGCCGAAGCGGTTCCAGCGCCCGGCCAGGCGATGCTGGGCCAGGCCCGACAGCGGCGCCATGCCCAGCGAGAAGCGCTGGTAGCCCTGGTCGCGGCCCCACAGGAACAGTTCGATGAACAGGAAATCCATCGTGCCCTTCGGCGCATCGGCGATGTGCCGCATCAGGTCCACCGACAGCTCGTGCCCGGCCGGCGCCTGCCACAGGTTGGCGAAGGCGACGATCTTGCCTTCGGTCTCGACCACCGCGATCGGGAAACGGCGCAGATAGGCCGGGTCGAAGCTGCCGAGCGAGAAGCCCTTCTCCTCGCCGGCCTTTTCCTCCAGCCATTGCTGCGAGACCTCGGCCAGCGCCGGCATCAGCGCATCGATCTCCTCCAGCGGCACGATGCGGAAGCTCAGTCCGCTGCGCTTGCCGCGGTTCCAGGCCTGGCGCAGGTCGGCGCGGTCGCGGCCCTCCAGGTGGAAGCCCTCCAGCGACACCATCGCTTCCTCGCCGAGCTTGACCAGGGTCAGGCCCAGGTCGAGGTAGGTCTGCCAGTGCTGCTCGCCGACCTGGTAGAACACCGGGCGCAGGCCGAGCCGGTCGGCCTCCTCGCGGAAGCGCCAGATCAGCGCCCGTGCGACGTCCTGCGGACCCACCGGATCGCCCATCGCCACCAGCGAGCCGCCGTAGCGCTGCATCATCACGAAGCCCCGGCCGTCCTCGGCCGGCAGCAGCGCCTTGTCGCCGGTCAGCACCAGGCAGGCCTGGGTGTCGGTGGCCGTGGCCAGGACCGGCGCCAGCGCGTCCAGCTGCGCCGCATCGGCCGGCGGCAGCGGCGAGCGCGTGCTGTGCAGCAGCCGTGCCATGCCGAACACCACCACCGCCACGCTGACCAGCAACACCGCGCGCAGCGCCCGCGGCGCGTTGGCCGAAGTGGCGAACTGCCACCACAGCTCGTTCTGGTATTCGACATGGCTGTAGACGAAGAACAGCAGCCACACCGTCGCGATCAGCACCAGGCCCAGGTTGCGGATCCATGGCCATGACCAGGCCTCGTCGAGCAGCGCACCCTGGCGGTAGAACTCGCGGCGCGCGCCCCACAGCCCGGCCGCCACCACCAGCGAGGACAGCGCCACCGAGGCGTGGCCGCCGCGCAGCCAGGCCGGCAACGGCAGCAGCACGCAGATGCCGATCGCCAGCATCCACGCCACATGGCTGCGCCGCTGCAGGCCCTGGCCGATCAGCAGCAGCACCACGCCGCCGAGGCTGGCCAGCAGGTGCGAGGTCTCCACGATCGACAGCGGCGCCATGCCCAGGCGCCGCTTCGGGGTCGGCAGGGTGCCGTCGATGACCAGCGCCGCGCCGACCGCGAACACCGCCATCGCGATGATCTGCGGCAGCCACGGGCGCAGCGTGCCCCAGGCCACGCGCACCCCGCCGGCGCTGGCCGCCAACGGCCGGCGCAGGCCGGAGGCCGCGGCCATCAGCACCGACAGCAGCAGCGGCACCACGTAGTAGGTGATGCGATAGATCAGCGCCGCCGCCAGCAGCGCCGCCGGCGCCACGCCGGGCAGCAGCTTGAGCAGGCTCCATTCGAACACGCCCAGCCCGGCCGGCACGGTCGACATCAGCCCGGCCACCACCGCGACCAGGTACAGGCCGACGAAGCCGACGAACTCGATGCCCGATTCGTTCGGCAGCAGCACGTAGAACGCGGCGCTGGCCAGGCCCAGTTCGACCACGCTCAGTGCGGTCACGCCGAGGGTGGTGCGCCGGTCCGGCAGCCACAGTTCGTGGCTGCGCCAGCGCAGCGTGCGGCCCTCGCGTCCGGCCAATAGCAGCATCAAGCCGAAGCCGGCCAGCAGCGCGATGCCGATCGTGCGCACCGCCGGCGCGGCCAGCGGCAACGCCAGCGCGGCCGACGCCGGCTCCAGGGTCAGGGCAAGCGCCAGCAGCAGCCACGCGCCGAACACGAAGCCGAGCGTGCTCATCAGCACCACCTGGCCGATCTCGGCCAGGCTCAGCCCGACCCGGCCGTAGCCGCGCAGGCGCACCGCGCCGCCGGTGAGCGCGGCGAAGCCCAGGGTCTGGCCGACCGCATGCGCCAGGAACGCGGTGACGCCGATCCGCATCGGATGCAGCTTGCGTCCGCTGCGGTGCAGGCCGATCGCGTCGAAGCCGATCAGGCAGGCGTAGCTGCTCAGGCCCAGCAGCAAGGTTAGCGCGATCTGGCCGGCGCCGAGCTGGTTGAAGGCGTGGCGGATCGCGCCGTAGCCGTGGGTGCTGAACTCGGTGGCCAGCGCGCGCAGCGCCAGCGCCAGGATCACCAGGCTGATCACTACCGGCAGCGCACGGCGCCAGCCAGCGGCCGGGGAGGAGGAAACGGGAGGTGCGGCGTCGGTCATTGCAGGGCAGCGTAAGCGAAGAAGAAGGGCGGCAGCGCGCGCGCGCCGGTGGCGTTGCGCAGTGGGGCGGTGGCGGTGCGGGCAGCCACTGGGGCGAGCCTGCAAGCAGGGAGGGGCTGGTCCATCGCGATGTCGGGTCGCCTAGGGCTGGTCGGCGCGGCCGCGGCGGACCATGTTGCTATGCGCGGCGCCGCGGCAACATGCCCGCCGGCTCGCGCCGCGCACGCTCGCCCGGGCACCGGCGGCGGCACTCCGGCGGGCCGTGCCTGGGCGCGCATCGGGCCGCGTCATCCTGTGCTGGCTTGTCGGCATACGATCAACTCGTTCTTCCTTACCCGTACGTGCCCAGACATGGCGCGGCCTGTTGCAACGGCGTCGACCGACCCTGGGGGGCTGTGCCGGCGGCGCCGGCGTCGCGCATCATAGTGGAATCGCACGTCGGTACCGCGTCGGTGCGCGCCGACGGTGCCGGCGCGGACCTGCCGCACGCGTCGCATCCCCGATCCGATCCGGAGCCCTGCCCATGCCGTCGCCCATGGACCTCGTCCCCGCACCGCCGCGCTGGCCGTGCGCCGCCGGCGCGCTCGCCACGGTGCTGTGCCTGTCGTTCCTCGGTACCGCGCTGGCGCTGCAACTGCTGCGCACCGACCTGCACTGGCAGCAGGCGACGCTGAGCCTGTACCTGCACGGTCCCGGCGGGCTGCTGCTGCGCGTGGTCTACGTGCTGCTGGCGGCGGGCATCGTCGCCTTGGCGGCCGGCCTGTACGCGCAGGCTCCGCCGCAGGCACGCAGCGCCGCGCCGCCGCTGCTGTTCGCGGTGGCCGCGCTGGGCCTGTGCGGCGTGGCGATCGGCGACAGCTACCTGCCGCAGCGCGCACCGTTGCTGGCGCCGTTGCTGCATGCGGTGTCGGCACAGACCGCATTCCTGTGCGTGACCACGGCCATGCTGTTGCAGAGCGCGTGGCTGCGTCGGCAACCGCGCTGGCGCGGCGCCGCCGTCGCCTTGCCAGCGCTGGCAGTCGCGGCGTTCGTGGCGCTGTGGCTGCACGTGCTGTGGCGCGCGCCGCCGCGCGGACTGACCCAGAAACTGGCGATCGTGCTGATCCTGGCCTGGCTGCTGCTGGCCGCGTATCGGTTGTGGCGTCCTGCAGCGGCGGCGCAATCGCGCGACAATGGCAGCGTTTCCCCTCTTCAGGACAGCCCATCATGATCCAGCGTTTCGATACCGGCCCGCGCATGTCGGAAATGACCGTGCACAACGGCGTGGCCTACCTGGCCGGGCAGATCGCCGACGACACCAGTGCCGACATCGCCGGGCAGACCCGCCAGGTGCTGGCGGCGATCGACGAACTGCTGGCGCGTGCGGCCAGCGACAAGAGCAAGGTCCTGCGCGCGGAAATCTTCATGACCGACCTGGCCGAGTTCGCCGAAATGAACAAGGTCTGGGAGGCGTGGGTCTGCCCGGGCAGCACCCCGGCCCGCGCCACCGTGCAGGCCAAGCTGGCCAATCCGGAGTGGAAGGTCGAGATCGTGATTACTGCTGCCGTGTGAGTTGAAGGCCGGGATTGGGGAGTGGGGAGTGGGGATTCGATCCCCACTTCCAGCCGCTTGACCATGCGATCGGTCCAGGGGCCGATCCGTATCACGTCGCGCTTCAGTGCACGCGCCCTGCTTTTGCCAATCCCGAATCCCCACTCCCGAATCCCGGCGCTTCAGCGCCTGACGAACCGATAATGCGCCACGCCCCATTGCTGGCCCTGGTCGTAGCCGAACAGTTCCGCGCAGGCCATCCAGAACATGCGCCAGCGCTGCCACCAGATCCTGGCGTCGGCGCCGTAGGTGGCTTCCAGCACCGGCATCAGTTCGGTGCGGTGCCGGTCCTGGTTGCGCAGCCAGGCGTTGGCGGTCTTCTCGTAGTGTTCGCCGGACAGCAGCCAGCGCCGTTCGATCGACAGGTCGTCCTGGAACTGCAGCAGGGTGTCGGCCGCCGGCATCAGCCCGCCGGTGAAGAAATGCCGGCCCATCCAGTTGTCCTCGCCCTGCACCTCGAACGGGTAGGCCAGGTCGCGGTGGCAGAAGATGTGCACGAACAGCTTGCCGCCGGGCACCAGCCAGTGGCCGATCCGCGCCAGCAGCTCGCGGTAGTTGCGCATGTGCTCGAACATCTCGATCGAGACCACGCGATCGTAGCTGGCGGTCGGCAAGGCGAGCGTGTTGGCGTCGTGGGTGACGACCTTGACGTTGTCCAGGCTTCGCGCGCGGCACTGCGCCTCGATGTGCTCGCGCTGCGGCCGCGAGTTGGACACCGCGGTGATGCGCGCGCCGGGGAAACGTTCGGCCATCCACAGGGTCAGCGAGCCCCAGCCGCAGCCCAGTTCCAGGATGCGCTGGCGGTCGCGCAGCTGCGCACGCTCGGCGTACAGCTGCAGCATGCGTTCTTCTGCCGCATCCAGGTCGGCGGTGCCGGCGTCCCAGTAGCAGCTGCTGTACTTCAGGCGCTTGCCCAGGCACAGCTCGAAGAAGCGCGGCGGCAGTTCGTAGTGCTGGCGGTTGGCGGCGTCGGTCTCGATCGCGATGGCGCTGGCGCGCAGCGCTTCGACGAAACCGCGCTGGCGCTCCCACGCCGCATCCGCGCCGCCACTGCGCTCCTCGCGCAGGCGCTGCGTGCACAGCTTGCGCATCGCGCTGCGCAGCAGCGCATCGGGCAGCAGGCCGGACTCGGCGATGCGCGTGGCCAGCGGTTCGGCCGGCAGCGACGGCGGGGGCGAGGTGGCGAAGGTGCTGGACATCGGCGGTTCTCCTGGAAGCGGAATCATTGCCGCGGCGGCAACGGAAAGAAGGCGCTGGTGCGGCGCTGGTAATCGGCGTAGTCCTGGCCGCGCGAACGCAGCGCCTGTTGTTCGGTGTAGGGAATGCCGGTGACGCGGTACAGGAATGCGAACATCAGCAGCGGCCCCAGCGCGGCGACGCCGACCCACAGCGCGCCGCCGCCCACCGCCAGGAACACGTAGGCGAACCAGTGCACGAACTCGAAGAAGTAGTTCGGGTGCCGCGAGTAGCGCCACAGGCCGCGGCGGCAGGTCTTGCCCTTGTTGCCCGGATCGGCGCGGAACGCGGCCAGCTGGCGGTCGGCCAGGCTTTCCCCGCCCACCGCCAGCAGCCAGGTGAGCAGCGCCAACGTGGTCCACACCGTCCACTGCGGAAGCGGATTGTGCGCGGCGACCGACAGCGGCACCGCGAACGCCACCACCACCAGCGCCTGGCCGAGGAAGAACGCCAGGAAGCGGCGCTGGTCGCCGTGCCAGTGTTCGCGCAGCGCGCGATAGCGGCCGTCCTCGTGCGCATCGCCGAACACGCGCACGCCCAGGTGCCAGGCCAGGCGCGCGCCCCACAGTGCGCCCATCGCGGCCGTCAGCACGCGCGGCAGCGCGGCGCCGTCGGCGCGCCAGGCGCAGTACGCCGCGGCCAGTGCCATGCACGCGGCCCACAGCACGTCGACCACGCCGGCGTTGCGCGTACGCCGCTGCCAGGCCCAGCCGACGAGCATCGCCACCACGGTGAACAGGCCGACGTGCAACAGCGGCCAGGCGTTCATGGCGCGGCTCCGGCGATGCGCGGCGCGGGCTGCGCCGTCGCCGACAGACGCCGCGTCGCCAGGCTCAGCACGGCCAGCGCGGCCGCCCAGGCCAGCGCCAGCGCGAGTACGGCGTGCAGCATCGGCGCGCCCAGCGTCACCGCCTGCCAGCCACGCGCGGCCAGTACATAGCCGAGCGGGCCGCACACCGCGCCGAACAGCGCCGCGCGCCACGGGCGGTGCATGACCCAGGCCAGCGAATGGTTGAAGGTCAGCGCGAAGCCAGCCCACAGCGCCAGGATCCACAGCGGCGCCCACGGCGCCGGCGGCAGCGCCGCCGCATAGCGCACCCAGCCGCCGGCGGCCAGCGCGGTGTCGACGCCGGCGCCGAGCAGCAGCGCCAGCGCCATCAGCGTGGCATCGCCGCGCGCGCGGCGGCGCGGCTGCAACTGGTACAGCGCGAACAGCGCCAGTGCCGCCGGTCCGCACCAGGCCAGCCCATGTCCGGCGCCCATCACCGCCGCCAGCCACAGCAGTTGCAGCGCGACGTAGTTGGCCAGGTTGCTCATGCGTCGTGCGCCAACGCCGGCGCGAACTGCGCCGGGCGCGCGCCCGGCTTGCTCAGCCACAGGTGCACGTCGCCGATCGAGCGCTCCAGGAAGCCGCCTTCGCAATAGGCCAGGTAGAACTCCCACATGCGGATGAAGCGTGCGTCGTAGCCCAGCGCGCGCACCTGCGGCAGTTTGGCCATGAAGCGCTGGCGCCAGGCGCGCAGGGTCAGCGCGTAGCTGGGGCCGATGTCTTCCAGGTTGAACAGGCGCAGGTCGCTGGCGCGCGCGATCGCCCCGGTCATCGCCGCCACCGACGGAATGAAGCTGCCCGGGAAGATGTGCCGCTTGATGAAATCCACCGATTTCAGCGCCTGCGCGTAGCGGTGGTCCTCGATGGTGATCGCCTGGATCAATGCCTGGCCATCGTCCTTCAGCAGCGCGCCCACCTTGCCGAAGTAGGTGTCCAGATACTGGTGGCCGATCGCTTCGATCATCTCGATCGACACCAGCCGGTCGTAGCGGCCGTCCAGGTCGCGGTAGTCGCGCAGTAGCACCTCGACGCGCTCACCCAGGCCGGCCGCGGCCACGCGCTGGCGTGCCAGCTCGTACTGCTCGCGCGAGATGGTGGTGGTGGTGACGCGGCAGCCGTGGTGGGTGGCCGCGTACAGCGCGAAGCCACCCCAGCCGGTGCCGATCTCCACCAGGTGATGGTGCGGTTGCAGGTCGAGCTTGGCGCAGATGCGCTGCAGCTTGCGTTCGGCCGCGCGTTCCAGCGCGGCGTCGCCGAGCGCGGCGTCTGCGTCGCGGAAGATCGCCGAGGAGTACATCAGGTTGCGATCCAGGAACAGCTCGAACAGCGGGTTGCCCAGGTCGTAGTGCGCGGCGATGTTGCGGCGGCTGCCGGCGCGGGTGTTGCGGGTGAGCGCGTGCAGGCTGCGCATCGTCATCCCGCCGAGCCGCGCCAGGCCGGACTCCATCGCATCCAGGCGGTCGCGGTTGCGCACCAGCAGGCGCACCAGCGCGACCAGGTCGTCGCAGTCCCACAGCCCGTCCATGTACGCCTCGCCGACGCCGACGCTGCCGTTGAGCGCGGCCTGGCGGTAGAAGCGCGGGTCGTGGATGCGCAGGTGCGCCTGCAGTGCCTCGCCCTCGGCCGCGGCGCTGCCCAGCGTGGTGATCGCGCCAGGTTCCTCGATGCGCAACTGGCCATCGCGCAGGCCGTCCAGCGTGGCGAACAGGCGGCGTCGCAGCAGGCGGTCCAGGCCGCGCAGCGGTGGTGCCGCCGGGGCCAGCGCGACGGCGTCGGAAGAGGGCGCGTGCGGAGCGTTCATCGGCGTTCTCGCGGAAGGGGAAGGTCGGGATGGTCGTGCACCGGATTGCCGCGCAGCCACAGGCGCAGCGCCTGCCAGTGGATCTTGGCCACGACCTGCAGGGTCATCGCCGGATAGCGCAGCAGCGCGCGCGCCAGGCTGGCGCCGCTGAGTTCGCGCCGCTGCAGCACCAGCGTGGCGTCGAAGCGCCTGGCCGCCGGCGCGGCGTCCAGCACCTCCATGTGCACGCGCAGCTGCGCGCCGGGCGCGCTGCAGCGCCACGCGTAGTCGTGCGCCATCGCCATGAACGGCGAGACGTGGAAGCGCTTGTCGAAGCGCCACGCATGCACGCTGCCGTGACTGCGCGCCGCCGCCACCGGCAGCACGTAGGCGTGGCGCTGCCGCCACGGCGTGTTGGTGATCTCGGCGACGATGCTGTGCAGGCGCTGCTGCATGTCGTGGCAGTAGTAGAACGTGACCGGGTTGAAGCAATGGCCGAAGTAGCGCAGGTGGGTCAGCATGCGCACCGCGCCGAGCGGGCGCTCGCCGGTGTGCTGCTGCACGCGGTCGCGCACCGCCTCGTCCAGCGGCTGCGCCGGATCGCCCAGGTAGTCGCTGCGGCGGAATTCGACCAGGTTGCGGCGGCCCACCGACCACAGCCAGCGCCGCGCGAACACCTGGTCGAGTTCGGCCAGATCCAGGTACATCAGGAACAGCGGATAGCGGAACGCCAGCGCTTTCGGCGCGTAGCGGCGATGCCGGACCCAGCCGCTGTACAGCGCGCTGTGCAGGCCGTGCGTGGTCGTGCCCGCCGCCGCCGGCGTTATCGGGACGGCGCCAGCCGGCGGGGCGGACACGGTAGCGCTGCGCAGTAGATTCATGGCCAGGGTATCCCCAGCCCGGCGGCGACGTCGACCGCGCTGCGCAGGCCGTCCTCGTGGAAGCCGAAGCCCCAGCCGGCGCCGGCGAACCAGGTGCCGCGCTGGCCCTGGATCTCGTGCTTGCGCGCCTGCGCGGCTACCGCGGCCTGAGTCTGCAGCGGATGCCGGTAGCGCATGCGCCGCAGCACCTTGGCCGGGTCGATGTCGCCGCTGCGGTTGAGGCTGACGATGAATGGCTGCGGCGAAGCGATCGACTGCAGCGCGTTCATCCAGTAGCTGACCGTGCACGGCGCCTCCGCATCGGCCGGCACGTGCGCGTTCCACGCCGCCCAGGCGCGGCGGTTGCGCGGCAGCACGCGCGCATCGGTGTGCAGCAGGGTGTCGTTGTCCTGATAGGTGATCGCGCCGAGGATCTCGCGTTCGGCGGCGCTGGCGTCGTTGAGCAGGCGCAGCGCGTCGTCGGCGTGGCAGGCCAGCACGACATGGTCGTAGTGCTCGGTGTCGGCATCGGTCAGCACCGAGACGCCTTGCGACAGTCGCTGCACCGAGCGTACCGGCGTGCTCACGCGCTCCTCGACCCGCCAGCGGCTGCGCAGGGCATGCACGTAGCTGCTGGAGCCGCCGCGCACCACCTGCCATTGCGGCCGCCCGCTGAGCTGCAGCATGTGGTGGTTGGCCATGAAGCCGACCAGCTGGCGCATCGGGAATTGCAGGATCCGCTGCGAGGGCGAGGACCACAGCGCCGAGGCCATCGGTACCAGGTGCGCGTCGCGGAACACGTCCGAGTAGCGGTGGCGCTGCAGGAACTCGCCCAGGGTCAGCTGCGCCTGCGCGGCGTCGCTCAGCACCTGCGGCGCCTGCCGGTAGAAGCGGCGCAGGTCGCGCAGCATGCGCCAGAAGCGCGGGTTGGCCAGATTGCCGCGCTGGCAGAACAGCCCGCCCAGGCTGCCGGCGTTGTATTCCAGCCCGGTGCGCGCCTCGTGCACCGAAAAACTCATCGTGGTCGGCTGCGCCGCCACCTCCAGTTGCGCGAACAGCCGGCTCAGCAGCGGATAGTGCTGCGGGTTGAACACGATGAAGCCGCTGTCCACCGCGTACTGCACGCCGTCCAGCTCGATCGTATGGGTGTGGGTGTGCCCGCCCAGGTAGTTGGCGGCCTCGTACAGGGTCACATGGTGCTGTTGCGACAGCAGCCATGCCGAACCCAGCCCGGCGATCCCCGAGCCGATCACGGCGATGCGGCTCATCGCGCGCGCGCCTGTGCACGCAGCAGCCCGGGCGGCACCGGCTTCAGCTCGCGCACCAGTCCGGTCCACGACAGCACCTTCAGGCCGTACCAGGTCAGGTCGCACTCCCACCAGCGGAAGCCCTGGCGCGCCGCGCCGGGGAAGAAGTGGTGGTTGTTGTGCCAGCCCTCGCCGAAGGTCAGCAGCGCCAGCCAGGCGTTGTTGCGGCTGTCGTCGCGGGTGTCGAAACGGCGGCTGCCGAAGCGGTGCGCCAGCGAGTTGATGGTGAACGTGGCATGGAACAGGGCCACGGTGGAGATAAAGAAACCCCACACCAGCAGCTGCGGCCCATCGGTGCCCAGCTGCGGATGGTGACGCTGCAGCCAGCCGCCGAGCAGGAACAGCGCCAGCGCCAGCAGCACGGGTAGCAGCAGGTCGAAGCGGTCGAGGAAGCGCAGTTCCGGGAAGCGGCGCAGGTCCGGGATCGCCTCCCAGTCGGTGCGGAAGCCGCGCGGGGTCAGGAACCAGCCGCTATGGCTCCACCAGAAGCCGTGCTGGCGTGGGGAGTGCGGATCGGTCGGCGTGTCGGTGTGGCGGTGGTGGTTGCGGTGGTGCGCGGCCCACCACAGCGGGCCGCGCTGCACACTGGTGGCGCCGAGCGCGGCGAACAGGAACTGCACCGGCCGCGAGGTCTTGAACGCGCGGTGGGCGAAATAGCGGTGGTAGAAGCCGGTGAGCGCGAACATGCGCACGGCGTACATCGCCAGCGCCATGCCCACCGCGAACCAGGACACGCCGACCCAGAACACGCCCAGGCAGGCCAGGTGCAGGCCGAGGTAGGGTGCGGCGCGCAGCCAGTCGATGCGATCGGCGCGGGCCTCGTCCAGTTCGATCTCCGCACCGGTATCGAACCAGCGGCGCAGCGTACGCGCCACGTTGCCGCGATGCGGCGCGGGCACCGCGGCAGACGCAGCGACGGGTGCACGGGGAGGGTCCGGAACGGCGTTCGTCACAGGTGCATCTCGTGGGGATTCGGATACCGATACGGGCAAAGCTAGAGATCGGATGCACGTGTGTGGTGTCTTTCGCGCATGGCGCTGCTGGGCGGCCTGGCGCACGCGCATTTCCGAGCTTCGCCCGTCCCTCATCCGTCCCTGCGGGCACCTTCCCCATGGGGAGAAGGGAGCTGTTGTCGGGCTGTCAGCGCGCGCGGTTAGTCCCTCTCCCCTCGGGAGAGCGGTTGGGGTGAGGGTACGTCGGCACGGACAGCCTGGCGCACCGAAATTTCCGAGGCTTCGCCCGTACCCTCATCCGCCCCTGCGGGGCACCTTCTCCCGCGGGGAGAAGGGAGCTGCGAGGCTGTGCAGAGAGCGCCGTGGTTAGCCCCTCTCCCCTCGGGAGAGGGGTTGGGGTGAGGGTACGTCGGCACGTACAGCCTGGCGCACCGAAATTTACGAGGCTTCGCCCGTACCCTCATCCGCCCCTGCGGGGCACCTTCTCCCGCGGGGAGAAGGGAGCTGCGAGGCTGTGCAGAGAGCGCCGCGGTTAGCCCCTCTCCCCTCGGGAGAGGGGTTGGGGTGAGGGTGCGTCGGCACGGACAGCCTGGCGCACCGAAATTTCCGAGGCTTTCGCCCGTACCCTCATCCGCCCCTGCGGGGCACCTTCTCCCGTGGGGAGAAGGGGAACTGCGAGGCAGTGCAGCGAGTGCTGCCGTTAGCCCCTCTCTCCTCGGGAGAGGGGTTGGGGTGAGGGTGCGTCGGCACGCACAGCCTGGCGCACCTGGATCTGTGAGGCTTCGCCCGTACCCTCATCCGCCCCTTCGGGGCACCTTCTCCCGATGGGAGAAGGAACAGCTGGCACCGCGGCGGCCTGCCTACGGCGCCAGGCGCAGCGTGCTGATGCCGCCCTTGGCGACGACCGGGCCGGTGGCCACGCCACCGGGTGCGCCGCCAGGCGGTTCCATCGTCACCGCCAGCACCGCGCCATCGCTGAGCAACGGCATCAACGCATCGGGAATGCGCGCCGCACGCGCCTGCGCGTCGTCGAACACGCCCATCGAGCGTGCCTTGCCGTCGGCCGGGATCAGCCATAGCTCGGGCACGCGCTCGGCATCGCGTCGGCCGGCCAGCGGGGTCAGGGTGATGCGCTTCTTGTCGGCGTCCATCAGTACCACGTAGCCAGGCTTGCCGTCGTCCTGCATCAGCGTCGAGGTCATCGCGATGCCGGTGTCGGTTGGCACTGTCGCGGCTGGCGGCGTGGGCGTTTGCGGCGGTAGCGGCTGACGCGCGACCATCAGCGTGAGCATGCACGCCGCTGCGGTGGCGAAGCCGCCAGCGCTCAGCCAACGCCAGGCGCGCACGTTTTCCCAGAAGCCAGGCGCTGCCGTCGGCGCACGTGGCGCTGGTGCATCCAGTCCCAACGACGCACGAATGCGCACCCACACGCGATCGGGCACCGGCACCGGCGCGATCTCGTCGGCCAGCGGCATCAGGTGCTGCTGCCATTGCGTCACCGACGCGGCGAAGTCGCCATCGCTGTCGATGCGCTGCTCGGCGGCACGGCGCTCGTGCGCGTCGAGCACGCCGAGCACGTATTCGCCGGCCAGTACGTCGCGCGACGGCGGGGTTTCCTGCGGATCGGGCACGGAGGCGTTCATCGTTCCAGGCACGCCTTCAGCTTGGCCAGGCCGCGGCGGATCCAGCTCTTGACCGTGCCCAGCGGGGTGCCGCTGCGCGCGGCCAATTCCTCATAGGTGATGCCTTCGAAGAACGCAGTGCGGATGAGGTCCCCGCGCGGCGGTTCCAGTTCGCCCATGCACACGTCCAGGCGCCGTCCGGCGACGCGCCATTCGGTCTCGGCCAACGGATCGCGGCCTTCGTCGTGCAGTTCGCCGACATCGTCCAGCGCCACCGACTGCCGTGCCGGCGCGCGTGCGCGCAGATGGTCGATGGCCTTGTTGCGGGCGATCATGGTCAGCCAGGTCAGGCCGCGCGCACGCAGCGGATCGAACTGCGCGGCCTTGCGCCAGACCGAGGCGAACACGTCCTGCAGCACGTCTTCGGCGTCGCCGCGCTGCGGCACGATGCGCAGGCACACGCCGAACAGGCGCGGCGAGGTGGTCCGGTACAGGCGCTCGAACGCAACGCTGTCGCCGGCCGCGGTGGCGACCAGCAGTTGTCCCGCTTCGTCGTGGTCTGGCGTCTCGGTCATGCCGGGCAGCGGTGGCGTAGGTCGCGGCGATGCTACAGGCTTTCGGCGTGGACGTCGCTCAACGGCGCTGTCCGCGCCACAGCGCCAGTGCGGCGAGCAGCAGCAAGATCTCGAAGACGGCCAGTCCGGTCGTGGTCGGGCCCACCGGCCACAGCCGCAGCAGGCCGACGCTGCGGTAGAGCACGATCGGCACGTAGAACGCCAGCGCCAGCAGCAGCCCGGTGCGCAGCTGCGCGGTGCGGGCGAAGTAGCCGAACAGGAACGCCATGCCCAATTGCAGGCCGCCGTAGATGACCAGGTACTCGGACTGGCCGGAGCGGTCCAGGCCGACGTAGCCGACCGCGGCGGCGGTCTGCGCCGGCAGCAGCGTGCACCACAGCGCCAGGACCGCATAGAGCGCGGCGTTGAACCACAGGTAGGCCTTGGCCATGGATATTCCTCGTCGTGGGATGGACATGCGTGCATGGATAGGTCGGTCGCCGCGGACGCGCTGACGTCGCGCTCAACGCGCGCCGCATTGCGCGACCATGGGACGTTGCAGGGCCTGGTCCCAGGCGTCGTCGCCGGCCTGCGCGCGCAGGCGCTCGGGAAATTCGATGCGCACCCGCGGATAGCGGCCTTGCGCATCGCGGAGGTTGCCGACGCCGCGGAACTCGAGCAGGCGCCGGTCGCTGCGCGCATAGGCCACCGCGATGTCGGGCAACAGGCCGCCGTACCATGCGGACAGCGCCAGGGTATAGCGCTGCACGCCCGCATCGGCGGCGCCGGGCTTGATCTGGAAATCGAGCGTGCGCAAGGCGCTGGGCAGCACGAAGGCGATGCGTTGCGGCGCGCCGCTGCCCAGGGCGTCCCAGTGCATGCGCAGATAGGCGTCGAACCCGGCGTCGATTACCTGCGGGGCGCCCGTCGCCGGCAACGGCGCACGCCGTTCCGCCTGGCCCCTGGCCTGGGTGAACATTTCGCGGCCGGCGCCGGCGCGGCGCACGCCTTCGCGATAGCCGCTGCGCGCATCGACCAGTTCGAAGTCCGGAGCGATGCCGCCGTCGGCGATGCGCTTGCGCGCGAAGGCCGTGCCGTCGGCGCAGCGATACAGCACCAAGCGCGCGCCATCGTCGCGCACCCAATGGCGTTCGCGGTACAGCAGCTGGCCGCCGTCGGCGGCGTAGGCCAGCCCGTCGTACTGCAGCATCGCCTGCGCCGGGGCGGCGGCGCCGAGCGCGGCGATGCCCAGCAGGGCCAGCGCGCGCGGCGGCGGGACGAACGGGGAACGGGCGGTCGGCATGGGCATGCGCGGCGCTTCCGAGGTGGATGACAGCTAGCGATACGCGGCGGGCGCCGATCCGGATGCGCCGGCGGTCGCGTCGGCGACGCATGCCGCGCTCAGCGCAGCTCGATGCAGTCCACCGGGCAGGCCGGCACGCACAGTTCGCAGCCGGTGCATAGCGGCGCCAGCACCGTGTGCATGTGCTTGGCGCCGCCGACGATGGCATCGACCGGGCAGGCCTGGATGCACTTGGTGCAGCCGATGCAGTCGGCCTCGATCACGAACGCCACCTGCGCCGGCTTGTGCGTGCCGCGGCTGCGGTCGTAGGGCAGCGCCGCGGTGCCGAGCACGCGCGCCAGCGCGCGGGCGCCGGCATCGCCGCCGGGCGGGCAGCGGTCCACCTGCGCCTGCCCGTGCGCCATCGCCTCGGCGTACGGACGGCAGCCGTCGAAGCCGCACTGGCCGCACTGGGTCTGCGGCAGCAGGCGATCGAGGCGTTCGAGCAGGATGTCTTGGGCGGGCTTCATGGCGGATTCGGCGCGTCGGATGCGGCGCGCTGCAGGACGAGGGTCAGGGTCAGGCGACGCGGTGGCCGCCGTACCAGCGCTCGTGGGCCAGCGCCAGCATCGGCCGGTCCTCACGGCTGTCGCCGTAGGCGTAGACGCGCGAACAGGCGGCCACATCGTAGCGCGCGCGGATCAGCCGCGCCTTGTGCGGCCCGCAATCGCCATCGGCATAGCGGCCGGTCAGGCGGCCGTCGCGCGCCTCCAGGCGGTTGCAGATCAGCTCCAGCCCGTGTTCGGCGCACCACGGCTGCAGGTACAGGTCCAGCGACCCGGACACCAGTGCGATCCGGTGGCCCTGCGTGCGATGCCAGGCGATGCGCTGCATCATCTCCGGCCGCAACAGCGTCGGCAGCACCTGGCGCGCATACGCGTCGGCCTGCGCGGCGATCTCGTCGGCCGCACGGCCGGCGAACACGAACCGGGTGACCCGCCTGCGGATCGCCTGCGCCGACACCAGGCCCAGCCGATAGCCGGCCAGCCACGGTCCCACCGACCACTTCGCCCGCGCCAGCTGCTGCGGCGTGGCGACGCGGCGCAGGAACCGCGCATAGCTGTCGGCGATGGTGACCGTGTGGTCGAAATCGAACAGGGCCAGGGAGCCGGGATTGGGCATTGGGGATTCGGGATTTGCAAAGGCAGCTCATGCAGCGGATCGAGCAAGGGACCCGCTTCAACGAATCCCCAATCCCGACTCCCCAATCCCGGCCTTCAACGCACCGGCATGCCCGGTTGCGCGCCGCTGTCGGCATCGAGCAGCGCCAGCGCGCCGCCGTCGAAGCCGGCCGACAGGATCATGCCTTCGCTCAGGCCGAAGCGCATCTTGCGCGGCGCCAGGTTGGCGATGAACACCACGTTGCGGCCGACCAGCGTTTCCGGCTCGGCGTAGCTGCCGCGGATGCCGGAGAAGATCTGGCGCTTGCCCAGTTCGCCGGCATCCAGTTCGAAGCGCAACAGCTTGTCCGAACCTTCGACGAATTCGCAGGCCAGCACCTTGCCGATGCGCAGGTCGAGCTTGGCGAAATCGTCGATGCCGATGAGGCCGGGATTCGGGAGTGGGGATTCGGGATTCGCGGCAGCCTTCGTTTCGGGCTTGGCCGGCGCCGGCTTGGCGGCGGCGGGCGCGGGGGCGAGGGTGTCCTTGGAGGCGTCGGTCATGGCGTCGATCAGCTTGGGGTCGATTCGGGTGAACAGCGGGGCGTAGGGCTGGATGACGTGCGCCAGCAGCGGCGCGTCGAGGTCTTCCCAGGCGGTGAGCGGCGCGGACAGGAACGCCTCGGCCTCGGCGCTGGTGCGCGGCAGCACCGGCTTCAGCGCGCCGGCCAGCACCCGGAACAGGTTCAGACCCTGGGTGCAGACCGCCTGCAGCTGCGCCTCGGCACCGTCCTGCTTGGCGATCACCCACGGCTTGTGCTCGTCGATGTACTTGTTGGCCTCGTCGGCCAGGGCCATGGTCTGGCGGATCGCGCTGGCCGGGTCGTTGCGCTCGTAGGCCTCGCGGATCGGCGCCAGCGCCGCGGCGAAGCGCGCGTACTGCGCAGGGTCCGGCAGCGCGTCGGCCAGGGTGCCGCCGAAGCGCTTGTCGATGAAGCCGGCGCAGCGGCTGGCCAGGTTGACGAACTTGCCGACCAGGTCGGCGTTGACCCGCGCCACGAAGTCGCCCAGGTTCAGGTCCAGATCGTCGACGCCGCCGGAGGACTTGGCGGCGAAGTAGTAGCGCAGCGCTTCCGGCTCCAGGCCCACGTCCAGGTAGGTGCGCGCCATCACGAAGGTGCCGCGCGACTTGGACATCTTGGCGCCGTCGACCATCAGGTAGCCGTTGACGTGCAGCCGGGTCGGCGCGCGGTGGCCGGTGCCGTGCAGCACCGCCGGCCAGAACAGGCCGTGGAAGTTGACGATGTCCTTGCCGATGAAATGGTGCAGTTCGGTGGCGGTGCCGGCGGTCAGGTGCGGCTCGAACGGCTCGCCCAGGCTCGCGCACAGGGTCTGGAAGCTGCTCAGGTAGCCGATCGGCGCGTCCAGCCACACGTAGAAGTACTTGCCCGGCTGGCCCGGGATCTCGAAGCCGAAGTACGGCGCGTCGCGCGAGATGTCCCAGGCGCGCAGCCCGCCCTCGCTGTCCAGCCACTCCATCAGCTTGGCCTTGACCCCGGGCAGGGCCACGTCGCCGGCCAGCCATTCGCGCAGGAAACCGTCGAAGCGGCCGACCTCGAAGAAGAAGTGCTCGGAGTCGCGCAGTTCCGGCGTGGCGCCGGAGATCACCGACTTGGGCTCCTTCAGCTCGGTCGGCGCATAGGTGGCGCCGCAGACCTCGCAGTTGTCGCCGTACTGGTCGGCGCTGCCGCAGTTCGGGCAGATGCCCTTGATGTAGCGGTCGGGCAGGAACATGCCCTTGGCCGGATCGTAGAACTGCGCCACCGAGCGCCGCGCGATGTGGCCGCCGGCGTCGAGCCGGGCGTAGAACGCCTCGGTCAGCGCGCGGTTGGCGGCCGAGTTGGTCGAGTCGTAGTGGTCGAAGGCCACACCGAACGCGGCGAAGTCGCGCTCGTGGCTGGCCTGAATGTTGGCGATGAAGTTTTCCGGGGTGACCCCGGCCTTCTCCGCGGCGAGCATGATCGGCGTGCCATGCGTATCGTCGGCGCAGACGAACCAGGTGCGGTCGCCGCGCAGCCGCCGCGCGCGTACCCAGATGTCGGCCTGGATGTAGCCGACCAGGTGGCCCAGGTGCAGCGGGCCATTGGCGTAGGGCAGGGCGGTGGTGACGAGAGCGGTGCGGGTCATGGCGAACGGCGATCCAGGGGGATCGCGATTATCGCATTAGTCGTGGAGCCGGGACTCGGGACTGGGGACTCGGGACTCGGAAGTCAAAAAAGGCGCCTTGCGGCGCCTTTTTGACTTTGGAGCTGGGTGGGAACCAGGTGATGTCGTTGACGCCTGCTTTAGCCCGCCGTTCCGAGTCCCAAGTCCCCAGTCCCGAGTCCCGGCTTCACTCCCTGACCCACGTCTGCGTCCGCCCCAGCGCCTCGATGCCGATGTAGCCGCGCATCTGCAGCTTCTTGCCGCCGTCGCTGAGGGTGACCTTGGCCTTGTAGGTCTTGCCCTTGGCCGGGTCCAGCACCGAACCGCCGCTCCAGGTCGCCGTGCCGTCCGGCTTGAGCCCCCACAGGATGGTCATGCCCTTGATCGGCTTGCCCTTCTGCGCGCCGTCGCACTTGTCGCACAGCGGGTTGGGGCCCTTGTCGGACTGCAGGATCTCGATCACCTTGCCGCTGAGCGTGCCGTTGCCGGCCTGCTCGATCTGCACGATGGACTTGGGCTTGCCGGTTTCGTCGTCGATGGTCTGCCAGCGGCCGACCGGCGAGGTGTCGGCGGCCTGCGCGACGAACGCGGCCAGGCTCAACGGCAGGGCCAGCATCAGGGTCTTGAAGGTGGTGCGCATGTGTCCCCTCCCAGGGTGTGTGCGAAGCGGTCGGCGCGATGCCGACCTGGAGCGGACTGTATACCCAAGCGTATGGTGCTGGGAATCGCCGGGCGCGGGCGGTTCAGCGAGTCGCCTGCGCTGCCGGGCTGGCGGCCGGGGCCGCCGCGCGGCCAGACTGCGGCGCGCGGCACCCCGCCGCCGAAGCGGCGGCGCCGGTTACTGCAGCGTCACCTGCTTGCGGTTGTCGTTCGAGACCCGGTCGATCAGCTTGTTGTACGGATCGAAGCCGGCTTCGCTGGGCAAGCGCTCCACGGTCACGGTGATCGTCGGCGCGGCGGTGGTTACGTGCAGGCGCTGCAGGTACAGCACCTGCTCGTCGCGTTCCTTGCCCGATGGTCCCTTGGCGAAGACGCCGACCTCGATCCAGTCGTCCAGCGCGCCGTCGCGCTCCTTGCCCTTGCCGTCCACATAGTGCTTGGCGGCGTGCAAGTGTAGGGTCACGTCGTAGCGGCCATCGGCACGCTTGCGCGCGGTCGCCGCTTCGACCCGGTTGTCGTAGAAGGTGATCTTCTCGAACAGGTCGGTGATCAGCGCTTGCTGCTCGGGGCGCGCCTCGGCGCGGATGAACTGCAGCAGCTCGGCCGACGTGGTGTAAGGCGGCTGCTGGAAGGCCTTGGCCAGCAGGAACTTGTGCAGCGCGCGGTTCAGCGCCTGCTCGCCGATCTCCTCGCGCAACCGGTAGAACACCAGCGAGCCCTTGCGGTAGTGGATGTACTGCTGGTTCTCCACGCGGTACAGCGGCAGCTCCTCCAGGCTTTCGCCACCGCGTCCGCTCAGATAGCGGTCCAGTTCGTACTTCAGGAAGCGGCGCATGTGCGCGCGTCCGTACTCCTGCTCCATCACCATCAGCGCCGAGTACTGCGCCAGCGATTCGGACAGCATCGTCGCGCCCTGCACGTTGGCGCCGATCACCTGGTGCGCCCACCACTGATGCGCCACTTCGTGCGCGGTGACGTAGAACACGTAGTCGATATCGTCCGGGTCGCGCAGGTCGGCGATGAAGCCGATCGACTCCGAGTACGGGATGGTGTTGGCGAAGGACTGGGCGAAGCTCTGGTAGCCGGGAAACTCGATGATGCGTACCTGATGATGCTGGTACGGGGTGAAGTGCTGCTCGTAGTAGGCCAGCGACTTCTGCACGCCCTCGATCATCCGCTGCACGTTGTACGGATGCTTGGCGTCGTAGTAGACCTCGATCGGGATGTCCTTGTAGCGCGCCTTCTTCACCTGCCAGCGTGCCGAGAGGTAGGCGTAGAAGTTCAGCATCGGCCGGTCCATCGCGTAACTGAAGCAACGCCGGCCCTGGCGAACGAATTCCTTCTGCAGATAGCCGGGCGCCAGCGCGATCTGGTCCGGCGCGGTGCAGATGGTGGTGGCGAAATCGATCCAGTCGGCATCGTCGCTGATATAGGTGTTGGCGCGCGCGGCCTGGTCTTCGAGCTTGGGCATGCGCGTGGGTTCGCCGAGCCCGCGCTTGCGGCGCTCGTTGCGGTCCTCGATCTGCTGCTGCTCGTTGTAGCCGAACCACGGCAGCATGCTGCTGTTGAAGAAGCTGCCGTTGCCCACGATCTCGGTCTGCGCCTGGCGCACGGTGAGCCCGTGCGGATGGCGATCGACACGGAAGCGGAAGGTGCGCTGCTCGCCGGGCTGCAGCGGGGTGCTCAGCCGGTAGATGCGGTAGCCCAGCGCCTTGTCGTGCTTGACCAGGGTCTGCCCGCCCAGGTCCACCGCGACCAGGGTGTCGTCGCCATCCTCGCCGCTCATGCCCAGGTGCACGTCGCCGATCGGCGTGGCGTGGGTATTGCGCACGGTCCAGGTGGCGTCCACGACGACCGACTGCGTTTCCGGGCGCAGGTCGACCTGGTTGATGACCGCGACGATGCGCGGTTGCGGCAGGTCCTTGTACTTGCGGTACTCGCGCTCGTAGCGGGCCTGCAGGTCCAGTTCCTGGTCGGGCGAGCGGAACGTGTTGTAGATATTGGTGTTCCAGTAGATCCAGCCGCCGACCGCGGCGAACGCCAGCAGCGACAGCGCGGTCGCGACCCCGGCGCCGCCGCGCAGGCGCTGCCGTGCCAGCCGCAGCCGCTGGCGCGGTCCGTTGCCGACGCCGCGCGGCCAGAACGCGGCCGCCAGCAACAGCAAGGTCAGCAGGAACAGGCCCCAATAGCCTTGCAGCCACAGCTGCCCCGGCAGGAAGTGGCCGAAGCCGTTCATGTCCGAATACGGCGCATTCGGCCAACTGCCGAAGTTGTACAGGCTCTGCGTGTAGTCGAGCATCGACAGCGCCACCTGCCCGATCAGCAGCAGGATCAGCAGCGCATAGCCGAAGAACTTGTTGTTGCTCAGCACCTGCAGCACCAGCGCCATGCCGCCCATCAACACGTAGAACACCGAACCCAGCGCCAGCGTCTTCAGATACAGCAGCGGCTCGATCTGGGTATAGCCCTTGCCCAGCTGCACCGCGACCGAAGCCAGCGCGCCGACCGCCTGGAACGCCGCGATCACCGCGATCAGCGTCAACAGCTTGCCCAGCAGCGGCACCCAGTTCGGGACCGGCATCGCATCGGTGATGCCGTCGATGCGCACGCCGCGTTCCTTCCACACCAGTTCGCCGGCATAGAACAGCACGATGATCACCAGCAGGAAGCTGTAGCTGTTCTGCAGCCCCTGCAGCATGATCGAGGTCACCGGCCAGATGTCGGTGCCGTAGTAGTTGCCGCCGAACAAGGCCTGCGGCACGAAGTTGGCGATGCCGAGCAGCAGCAGGACCACGAACGGCGCGCTGCGGAACACGCCCAGGGTGTCGAAGCGCACCTGCCGCAGCAATTGCCGCCAGCCGGCGCCGTTCTGCGCGAACGGGACGGCTGCCGGCAGTCGCACGGCGCGCGCAGCGATCGCGGCTGCGGCCACGGGCGCCGCGACGGCCGGCGCCGGCTGCTTGCGGCCGAAACGGCGGCGGGTACCGCTGCGTTCGGTGCGGAACAGGGCGAAGGTCGCCGCGAACAGCAGCACCGACACGCCCAGCCACAGCGCACGGTTGGCCAGCAGGTAGCCGCTGAGTTCGGGCAGGTTGTGGTTGCGCTCTTCCGCCGACCAGTAGCGCAGCGTCTGCGCCAGCGCGCGGATGCCGAGCGGGTCGGACAGGGTGGCCGCCCAGACGTTGTCCAGGTCGGCCAGCACCGCGCGGCTGACCCCGTACAGCACCAGGAACACGATGACGCCGACATACACCCACAGGATGTTGCGCGCGGTCACCGCCAGCAGCGACAGCAGCGCGGTGGCGAACAGCACGTTCGGCAGCACCATCACCGCCAGCGTCCACAGGTAGGACGAGACGGCCACCGGCCCCAGCCGGACCGGATCGATCCACGGCATGAACTGGGCGATGAAGATGCCGAACGCGACGATCAGGTACATCACCATGCAGGCCAGCAAGGCTGCGCCGATGCGTCCGACCAGATAGTCGCGGCGCCGTACCGGGCTGGAGAACACCAGTTCGGCGGTGCCCAGCTCGAAGTCGCGCAGCAGCGCATTGCTGACGAACAGCGTGGCCACCAGCAAGCCGATCAGGGTGAAGGCGGTCATCATCGTGGCGACGACCGAGGGCGCATTGCGGTGGACGTTGCCGATGCCGCCGCCGATCTGCACCGCGTCGCTGGAGCTGGCGCCGAAGGCGAGCAGGGCGAGCAGCGCGGCCAGCAGCCACAGCAGGGGGGAACGCAACTGCTCGCGCAGCTCGAAGCGCAGGAAAGCCAGGATCATGGTCGGCGCTCCGTCAGGCGGCCCGCGCCTGCTGGCGCAGGCGCTGGAAATACACGTCCTCGAGGTCGGGCGAGACCGGTTCGAAGCCCGCTTCCGGGCACTCGGCGCTGAACACATGGATCACCGGGCTGCCGGCCACCAGCCGGGTGGACAGCACAGTGAAGCGCGCTTCGTACTCCGCCAGCGCGCTCTTGGCCACCTGCTTGCGCCAGACCTGCTGGCTGAGCGTGGCGATGGCGTCGGCGGGCCGGCCGGTCAGCAGGACCTGGCCCTTGTTCATGATCGCCATCGCCGGGCACAGGTCGGTGACGTCCTCGACGATGTGGGTGGACAGGATCACCACCACGTTCTCGCCGATCTCGGCCAGCAGGTTGAGGAAGCGGTTGCGTTCCTCCGGATCCAGGCCGGCGGTGGGTTCGTCGACGATGACCAGTTGCGGATTGCCGAGCAGCGCCTGGGCGATGCCGAAGCGCTGGCGCATGCCGCCGGAATAGGTGCCCAGCTTGCGCTTGCGCGCATCCCACAGGTTGACCTGCTGCAGCAGCCCCTCGACCAGCTCCTTGCGCTGGCGCCGCTCGGTGAGCCCTTTCAGCACCGCGAAATGATCGAGCAGGTCCAGCGCGCTGACCTTGGGATAGACGCCGAAATCCTGCGGCAGGTAGCCGAGTTTGCGCCGCAGCGCGTCCTTGTCGCGCAGCACATCGATCGTCTGGCCATCGGCGGTGGTGAGCGTGGCGCTGCCGGAATCGGCTTCCTGCAGCGTGGCCAGGGTGCGCATCAAGGAGGACTTGCCGGCGCCGTTGGGGCCGAGCAGGCCGAACATGCCGTGCGGGATGTCCAGGGTGACGCCCTTGAGCGCATGGACGCCATTGGCGTAGGTCTTGGACAACTCGCGGATCTGCAGCATGGCGCACCTTCCCCTGGTCGATACCCGAGTATTGGTGCGATCGCGCGTTGCCGCATGCGCCGGAAGTCATTGCCAGCGGCGACGCTGCGAGCTGGCTAGTGCGGCTGCGGGTGGATGTGCAACGGGGTCGGACGGCCCAGGCATGGCGCCGCTCAGCCGCCCTCGTACAGCTCCAGCGGCAGGTCGTCCGGGTCGGCGAAGAAGGTGAAGCGGCGCCCGGTGTATTCGTCGATGCGGATCGGCTCGGTGACCACGCCGTGCGCCTGCAGGTGGGCGACGGCCGCGTCCAGGTCGCTCACGCGCAGCGCCAGGTGGCGCAGGCCGCAGGCTTCCGGGCGGCTCGGCCGCGGCGGCGGCGCGGGGAACGAGAACAGTTCGATCTGGGTGCCGTCGGGCAGGGCCAGGTCCAGCTTCCAGGAGTCGCGCGCGTCGCGGTAGACCTCGGCGACCACGCGCAGCCCGAGGATGCGGCAGTAGAAATCCTTCGAGCGCGCGTAGTCGGAGGCGATGATCGCCACATGGTGCAGGCCGCGCAGGGTCAGGCTCATCGGCACAGCGCCTGGCCGAACTGCAGCAGGTGGCCATCCGGATCGTGGATCGCGAACTCGCGCATGCCGTAGGCGAACTCCTCCAGCGGATAGGCGATGCGCGCATGCGGTTGCAGCCGCTGCCACCACGCGTCCACACCGTCGGTGCGGAAGTACAGCGAGCCGGGGAAGCCGGAGACTGCGGCATCGCCCTGCGCCTGGCGCGCGGCCAGCATCAGCGCCAGCGGGCCATGCCGCAGCGACGCCCAGCCGGCGTCCGCGCCGCCACTTTCGATGCGGAACTCCAGCATGCCGGTGTAGAACGCCAGCGCCGCGCCCAGGTCGGCGCTGCGCAGCATCGGGGTCAACGCGGTCAAGGCCATGCGCTGCTGCGTTGCGGAGGGAAGGAGATGAGCCATGCAAGGAGCATAGCGCGGCGTCGGATATCCGGCCCTGAATCGTGCGGGCATGGCGGCGTTGGCGTGCGCGGCGCGCGCATCTGCAGCGTGCGTTGGCCGCTGCAGCACGTCGCCGATGCATTGCAGGAGGGGCTTGTGCCGGTAACGCCTGGTCGCGGCCCAAGCCCCTCCTACGGAAGCGACGTGGATCGCCGCTGCGCTCAGCCCTTCTTGTTCGCCACCCAGCGTTCGATCTTTTCCTGCAGCACGTCCAGCGGCACCGAGCCGTCCTTCAGGATCTCGGCGTGGAACTCGCGGATGTCGAACTTGGCGCCGAGCTGCGCGCGCGCGTAGTCGCGCAGCTGCATGATCTTCATCTCGCCGATCTTGTAGGACAGCGCTTGCCCGGGAATGGCCATGTAGCGCTCGGCCTCGGCTTCGGCATCGGTGCGGCTGGTGGCCGAGTTCTCGAGCATGTAGTCGATCACCTGCTCGCGGGTCCAGCCCTTGCTGTGCAGGCCGGTGTCCACCACCAGGCGGATCGCGCGCCACAACTCGTTCTGCAGGTAGCCGAAGTAGTTGTACGGGTCCTGGTACAGGCCCAGGTCCTTGCCCAGCGATTCGGTGTACAGGCCCCAGCCTTCGATGTAGGCGGTCTCGCCGCCGAAGCGGCGGAACTTGGGCAGGTTGGTCAGTTCCTGCTGCAGGCCGAGCTGGAAGTGGTGGCCGGGAATGGCCTCGTGCAGGTACAGGTCTTCCGCATCCCAGGTCTTGCGGCTGGGCAGGTCGTAGGTGTTGACGTAGAAGATGCCCGGGCGCGAGCCGTCCTCGCTGGGACGCATGTACGAGCCGCCGGCCGCCGACTGCGCGCGATACGGCTCCACCGGGCGGATCTCGAACGCCGCTTTGGGCTTGAGCGAGAACATGCGCGGCACCGCCGCGTCCACCCGCGTCTCCAGGCCGCGGTAGTAGGTCAGCAGCTCGTCCTCGCTCTTGAAGGTGAAGCGCTTGTCGGTCTGCATGAACTTGAAGAACTTCGGCATCGAGCCGCGGAACTTCACCTGCTTCATCACCGCCTGGATCTGCCCCTGGATGCGCGCGACCTCGTCCAGGCCGATCTGGTGGATCTGCGCCGGGCTCAGTTCGGTGGTGGTGCTCTGGCGCACGTTGTACGCGTACCAGTCCGCGCCGCCGGGCAGCGCGCCGACGCCGGCGGTGCTGCGCGTGGCCGGCATGTATTCGGTGGCGATGAAGCCGCGCAGCGAGCGGTACGCCGGCATGATCCGGTATTCGATCATGCGCTTGTATTCGGCGGTGATGCGCTGCTTCTCGGCCTCGGGCATGTCCGCCGGCAGGTTGCGCACCGGGCCCCAGAACAGGCTTTCCTCGGCGGTGGGCTTGATGATCGCGTCCAGCTGCGGCAGCACCTTCTCCATCAGTGCGCGCGGCTGCACCACGCCGGCCTTCATGCCCTCGCGCATGTTGGCGATGGCCTGGTCGAACAGGGCCGGGATGCCGAGCGCGCGTCGCGACCAGTTGTCGTAGTCCTTGGCGGTGCGGAACGGCTGCGCGCCGGTGCCCGAGCCGAGCATCACCATGATGCTGCCGACGTTGTAGAACTGGTTCACCGGCTGCATCCAGCTCGGGTACTTCTCCGACTCCAGTGCGTTGCGCGCGTCGCCGACGAAGATCTCGTAGCTGAGCAGGTCCTGCCCGCTGAGCCCGTCCTTGCCGATCGCCTCGGCCTTGCCCAGCCACTGCACAGTGAAGTCGTGCGACTGCTGGCGGAACGCGGGCGACAGGAAGTTCGGCAGTTGGTCGTTGTAGCGGCTGTCGCCCTGGAACGTGGCCTGCAGCGGATTGAGCTTCAGCGAGGCTTCCCAGTAATCGTCGTACAGGCGATTGAGCTGCTCGGCCTTGCTGCGCACCACCGGCGCCGCGGCCGGGCGCGCCTTCCTGGCCTTGCTGGCCTTGGCGCGGGTCTGCGCTGTCTGCTGTTTGGCGGTCTTCTTCTTGGCCGCGTCCGCCGGTACGGCCAGCGACAGGCTCAGGACGGCGGCGATGGCGAGCGACAGCAGACGGGGAAAGCTGGGCGGCATTGCGGGCTCCAACGACAAGCGAGCACGGGAGCTTGCCCGATCCGCACCGTGGAGGCCACCCATCGCCGCCTGCGCGGTCAGCAAAAAGCCGGTGCGGCGCCACGCGGCCGGCGCCTGTGCGGCCGGCCTTCAGCGGTGCGCAGGGCAGGCAGGGCGGATGTCTGCGACGTTTGCGCCGGCCGTGCGTGCGTGGTCGCCGCAGCGCAGCGGCGACGCTGGCGGCGTGCGAACGGGCCCGCGCCGGGATGCGCAAATGTCGGGCGCCGCGCCGCGCCTGCGCGGCCGGGGCGCCGGCTCAGTCGGCCGCGGCTTCCTCGCGCAGTTGCGCGGCGCGGGCAGGACTGAGGTAGTCGGTGATCAGCCGCCGCATCAGGTACAGCAGCGGGATCAGCAGCACCGCCAGCAGCATCTTGCACAGGTAGTTGAGCGTGCTCACCGCCAGGAACAGCGGGATCGACCAGTGCTGCGGGCCGAGCACGAAGGCGATGTAGATGACCACGAAGCTGTCGATCAGCTGCGACACCGCGGTGGAGCCGGTGGCGCGCAGCCACACGTGCTTTTCGCCGGTGGCGTTGCGGATGCGGTGGAACACCGCCACGTCGATCAGCTGCCCGGCCAGGAACGCCACCAGCGAACCGGCGATGGTCCACAGGCCCTGGCCGAACACCGCGGCAAACGCGGCCTGGTAGTCGGGCACGCCCTGCGCCTGCGCCGCGCCGACCCAGAACCCGGCCGGCGCCAGCGCGATGGCGGCGAACGCGAACAGGAAGCCGTAGCCGATCAGCGCCACCGCCAGCCACGAGATGAAGCGCACCCCGCGCCGGCCGAAGAATTCGTTGATGGTATCGGTGAGGATGAACACCAGCGGCCACAGCAGGGTGCCGGCGGTGAAGTTCATCGAGCCGGCCTGGCCGAACAGGTTCCAGTTCAGCGGCGCGATGCCCAGGGTGTCTTCCAGCGCGAAGATCTTGACCCCGATGAATTCGGCCAGCGCGGCATTGACGCAGAAGAACGCGGCCAGGCCGATGAACAGGCGAACGGCGCGATCGTCGAGCGTGCCGTTGCGCATCTGCCTTCCCTCAGCGGTCCATGGTGCGGGTGAACGGCACGCTGTCCGGCGCCACCGCGCCGCCGGAGATGATGAAGCTCATCGCCTGGTCCACGCTCCAGTCGGTGGGGGTCAGCAGTTCCACCGGCACGATCTCCAGATAACCGGAGGTCGGGTTCGGCGTGGTCGGCACGTACACCGCGGCCAGTTCGCGGCCGGTGCCCTGTTCCTTGATCACCCGCGTCACCAGGCCCACCGACTTCATGTCGCGGTGCGGGAAGTCGATCAGCACCACGCGCTGGGTGCTGCCGGGCTGGGTCTGCAGGATGTCCAGCAGTTTGCGCGCGCTGTCGTAGACCACGCTGGCCAGCGGGATGCGGCGCATGATCGCCTCGAACCAGCGCAGCAGGCGTTGCCCGATCACGCGCCGGCTGAGGATGCCGACCAGCAGGATCACCGCCAGGGTGGCGATCAGGGCGATGGTGTTCTGCACCCACAGCGCGGTGGCCCAGCCCATCTCGCGCGGGAACGAGGCGGCGATGCGCGCCGACAGCGGCACCACCCACGGACTGCTGATGCCCGACAGCAGCACGAACACGAACTTGACCACGACCCAGGTCAGCCAGATCGGCAGCAGGGTCAGCAGGCCGGTGAGGAACAGCCGTTGCAGGGACGGGCGGGGGTGCGGAGCGAGGGGTTCGGGCGACATCGGGCTAGTGTAGTGGAGCGCTGTGCCGACCGCTGCGCCCGGCGACCAGGATGGCGCACGCCGTGCAGGTGCGATTGGGGAAACAGCGACGCGCGCTTCGCGCTGGCGTCGGGCGAGCCCTTCCCGTGGTACGCCCGTGGGCTGGCGCCGGTCCCTGTGGGAGCGACTTCAGTCGCGACGAGCGCAGAGGATGGCCTGCGGACGTCGGGAGTCGTCGGAGCTGTTCGGCTCGACGCCGCATGGAACTCTTCCAGCTAGGAGGCTACGCGATCGACCGAGCCGCGATCGCGGCAGGTGTCGCTGTCGCGCCGCCGTTACCGCGCCGGCTTGCGCTTGACGTACAGCTGCTTGCGCGTGCGCGCGACCACCTCGCCATGCGCGTCGAGGATCTCGTTGTCGAACCAGCGCAGGTATTTTTCGCCGCCGGCGGTGGCGGTGCGGATCTCGTCCAGCAGCGCGTCGTCGAGGCGGAACTGCGCGGTCACCGTGCCGCGCCCCGGGCGCACGAACTCGATGCTGCCGGCCTTGTCCCAGACGTAGTAGGCGCCGCCCAGGTTCTGCATCGCCAGCAGCATCCAGAACGGATCGGTCATCGCGAACAGGCTGCCGCCGAAATGGGTGCCGACGTAGTTGCGGTTCCACGGGCGCATGCGCAGTTCGACCCGCGCGTAGCGGTAGTTCGCACTCAGCTCCACCAGGTGGATGCCGGCGAACAGGAACGGCGGCCACAGGTTCAGGCCCAGACGGAACAACGAAGCATTCATGGCGGATGGAAGGCAGGACGCGAAGCGGCGAGCTTACCATTCGCATGGGTATGGTGGGCCGGGCCTGCGCTGCCAGCGGGCGATGGCAGCGCAAAATTTCCACGCCGGGGTGCGGACGCGTCGGCGTCGCGGTCGCCTATCGCCGGCCTGCACCCGTTGTTGCTTGCCGCGCGCGCGCCGAACCACGGCGTGGCGAGTTCATCGCTTCCCAAGGCTCTGGCCGGGCGTGCTGCACGCGTAGCCGTCGCGGCCGGCGGTCTTGGCCCGGTACAGCGCCGCGTCGGCCTGGGCGAAGAAGTCGCGGTTGCGGGTCTCGGCGTCGACCGTGGTGCTGTGCACGCCGAGGGTGACGGTGATCGGCACCGGGCCTTGCGGCCCTGGCACGGTCAGCTGGCGGATGTCCTCCAGCAGCGCTTCGGCGATCTGGCGCGCGTCGTCCAGCGCGGTGTCGGGCAGGATCATCGCGAACTCGTCGCCGCCGAAGCGCGCGGCCACGTCGTGCGCGCGCCGCGCATGGCGTGCCACCGCCGCGGCGACCAGGGTCAGCGCGCGGTCGCCGCTGTGGTGGCCGAGGGCGTCGTTGTAGCGCTTGAAGTGGTCGATGTCGACGACGATCAGGGTCAGCGGCTTGCCGCTGCGCTGGGCCATCGCCAGTTCCTGGCGGAACGCCAGTTCGAAGCTGTGGCGGTTGGCCAGCCCGGTGAGCCCGTCGCGGTGGGCCTGGCGCTGCCAGTGCGCGATGCGCAGGCCGAGCCAGCCGGCCGACACCAGCGTCACCGCCGCCAGGCACGCGGTCGGCGCGAACCAGCGGCCGCTGGCCAGCGCGCACAGCAGGCTGCCGGCCACGATCAGCGCCAGCATGACCGGCAGCGCCAACCACGGCCAGCGCCGGTGGCGGACCGAATAGGTCATGCCGAGCACGGCGAGCAGGGCCAGCAGCGCCGAGGTGCCGATCTGCTGGTTCTTCGACAGCGGCGTGATCGCATGTCCGCCGAGCAGCATCGCGGCCACGTTGGCCTGGTACTCGGCGCCGTTCATCCAGCTTTCGTGCGACATCGGGGTCAGGAAGCGCTGGCCCAGGCCGGTGGCGCCGACGCCGACGATCACCCGCCGGCCGCGCAGCGCCTGCGCCGGCACGCGGCCTTCCAACACGTCGACGTAGGACAGCTGCGGGAAGCTGCCGGGCGGCCCGGCATAGCGGACCCCGACGTAGTCGTCACGGTGCCAGCGATACGGCATCGCATCCGCGGCCGGGCCGGCGTCGGAAGCCAGGCCGGGCCACGGCGGGGCCAGGCCGGCCAGGGCCACGCCCAGCGCCGGCCAGTGCGCATTGCCCAGGCCGGCGCGCAGGTAGATGCCGCGCGACACGCCGTCGGCATCGATCTCGATGTCGGTATGCGCCAGCCCGGCCGCGGCGCGGGCGATGGCCGGCACCGGCAGCAGTTCCTGCGGCATCTCGCCGGCGTCGGTGCTGCTGGTGGTCACCGGCAGGACGGTGTTGCCGTTGCGGCGCAGCGCCGCGGCCAGCCGCGCGTCGTTGTCCGGGTCGGCCTGGTCGGGTTCGCTCAGCACCAGGTCCAGCGCCACGCGCTTGACCCCGGCCTCGCTCAGCCGGTCGAGCAGGCGCGCGTGGGTGCTGCGCGGCCACGGCCATTGCCCGAGCGCCTGCAGGCTGCGGTCGTCGACCATCACCAGCACCACGCTGGAATCGGGCGTGTAGCGCCAGTGCGTCACCAGCGTGTCGTAGAGCGTGTTGTCCAGCCGCCACAGGCCGTCGGACAGGCCGAACCCTGCGGCCAGCGCCGCCGCCGCCGCGGCCGCAAGCCAGCGTAGCGGCGTGGGCGCCTTCACAGCAGCAACCACAACAGCAGCGCGCCGGCGCCGCCGCCCAGGTAACAGCTCCGGCACGGCAGCGAGATCACCTGGGTCGGCGAGAACGGTGCCGCGTAGCCGTCGTCGTCCACCTGCTGCACGCGCACGTACCAGGTGCCGCCGCGCGGTCGCGGCAACGAGATCTGCGGGGTGTCGAGGGTGCGGTCGAGCAGCAGCGGCGCGGCGAAGTCCGGCTTGCGCGCGATCTGCACGCGGTAGCGTTGCCCGGGCTCGCCGGCCTGCCAGCGCAGGGTCAACTGGCCCTTGGCCGCTTCCGGCGGTTGCAGCGACGGGTCCAGCGGCGCGTCGCTGATCTGCAGCTGCAGCGGCTGTCCGAACGGGCCCTGGCGGCCCTGCGCATCGCGCGAGGCCACGCGCCAGAAGTAGTCGCCCGGAGGCAACGGCAGCGGTGCGCGCAGCCGGGTGGCGTCGGTCGTGCGTTCGAACACCAGTTCGCCGAACTGGGCATCGCGCGCCAGTTGCAGCACGGTGGCGGTGGCATCGGCACTGCGGGTCCATTCGAAGCGCGGATGCGGCGTGCGCAGTTGTTGCTGCTGCAAGGGTTGCAGCGTCAGCGGCGGCAGCGGCGTGGCCCAGACCTGCAGCGCCCGTTCGGCGTCCTCGCCTTCCACGCCGGTGGCGGCGATGCCGCGCACCAGCAACAGCAGGCGACCGGCGGGCAGATCGTCCAGCGCGATCTGCGCCTGCGCGGTCTGGCGCGCGAAGCGCAGCACCTGGCGCTGCTCGGCATCCACCGCTTCGACCCGGTACCCGGCCGCGCCTGGCAGCGGCTGCCAGGCCAGCAGGTAGGGCGCGTGGTCGAGGCGGCTGCGCTGCTCGTCCAGCACCGGCGCGGGCAGCAGCCGTTCTTGCAGCGGCGAGGCGTCGGCGGCCATGCGCGAGGCCTCGCCGGGATGCAGCACCTGCCGGCCGTGCGGATTGCCGACCTGCACGACGCCGTGCAGCACCTCGGTGGCGGCCAGCTGGCCGTCGCCGCCGGCGGCGGCGCGGAAGCGGGTGCCGCGCACGCTGCTGGTGCCGGCCGGCGTCTGGATGATGTAGCGCGAGGCCGGGCCCTGGGCCGGGACCACCTCGTTGCTGGCGCGGCCCTGTTCCAGCCGCACCCGGGTATCGACCATGCCGGTGGCGCCGTAGCGGGCGAGCTGGTCGAAGCGCACGCGGCTGTTCTCGCGGACCTGCATCTGCGAGCCGTCGGCGAACTGCACGGTCACGCTGGCCTCGGCCTCGGTCTGCAAGGTGGTGCCGATCGGCAGCAGCATGCCCTCACGCACCGGCGCCGTCGCGCTGCCGATGCCGAGCACGTTGGCGCCGCCGCGCAGCGCGATCACCCGCGCCGGCGCCGGCTGCACCCGCAGCCAGGCGATCGGGAAGCGCAACGGCTGCCCCGGCGGCAGCGCATAGGGATCGGCCACGGCGTTGTGCCGGCCCAGGCGCTGCCAGTCCACGCCGGGCTTGAGGTAGAGATCGCGCAGCTGCCACAGCGTGTCGCCGGGGCGGACCCGGTAGACCCAGTCCTGGGCGGCGGCCGGCGGCGGTGCCGCCAGGCCCGCGCAGGCCAGCAGCAGCAAGGCGAGCAGCCGCCACACGGGCATCGGCAGGCGGCGACGGGAGGGGATGCGGTTCTGGCTGCTCAACGTCTCGCCCTGGCAAGGACCGGGTGCGCGACGCCGGACGGGCCGGGCCTGTGGATTTCCCCTGGTCGTGATGTCGCGGAGGGAGCCGGACGACTCGTCCGGCCACTGGGTGGCCGAACCGCGGAATCATCGCCAACCGATCCCGTCCGTGACATGAATCTCAGAACAACAGCGCGGACATCTTACGCCGATAGCGCCCGACCAGGTCCTCGTCCTCGATCACCCGGAACGCATCGATCAGCGATTTCTTGGCCAGGCCGTCCTCGAACGCGCGGTCCTGGCGCAGCATGTCCAGGAACTGTTCCAGCGCCGCCTCGTCGTCGCCGGCGATCAGCCGATGCACGCCCAGCAGGTAGCGCGCCTTCAGGTCGGCCGGGTCCTGCGCGATCGCCGCCTGCAGCGCCTCCGCCGGCGGCGCCGCCTGCAGCGCGCTGACGAAGCCCAGCCGCGCCCGCGCCCGCACCGCGCGCTCGTCGGTGGCCAGGTTGGCCGGCAGCGCATCGATCAGCGCCTCCGCCTCGGCGGCGGCGCCGGTCTTCACCAGCGCCAGCGCCAGGTCCAGCTTCAGTTCGTCCTTGTCCGGCTCGGCCGCCACCGCCTCGCGCAGGCGCAACACCTCGGCGTGCGGGTCCAGCGGCGCGGCGGGCGCGTCCTCCTGGACCTCGGCCGGCGCCGGCAGCGGCACGATGCCGTGCTGGGTCAGGAACTCGCGCAGCTGGCCTTCGGGCATGGCGCCGGGGAAGCCGTCGACCAGTTGCCCGTCCTTGACCAGGAACACGGTCGGCACCGAACGGATCTGGAAGGCGGCGGCGATCTGCTGCTCCTGGTCCACGTCGACCTTGGCCAGTTCGAACGCGCCGTGGTACTCGGCGGCCAGCTTCTCCAGGATCGGGCTCAGGGTCTTGCACGGGCCGCACCATGGCGCCCAGAAATCCACCAGTACCGGGGTCTGCAGCGATTTCTGCAGCACCTCGGCTTCGAAGGTCTCGGTCTTGGCGTCGAAAACGTGGGGCATGTCGGACATGGGGGCATCGTGGCAGGCGAAGAAGATGGCTTCTATGGTGACAGACCGGCGGCGGCGCAAGGGGAGCGGCGGCGGCGGTCTGCGCGCGGTCCCCGCGGCGCACCGTGCCGGCAGCGTTGGCGGACGCCGCGGCGCTTGCCGCCGTGCCAGGCGGGGAGGGTGCCAGCCGCGGCCGCAGCGGCGACAATGGGCGTTTGGCGCGCCGCGGTGGCGTGGCGGCGCAGTGCCGGGAGACAAGGTGACGAACCGATACGATCAGGCGCTGCGCTACGCGGGGCCGTTGCTGGCGATGGCCGCCGTCGCTGCGGTGGTGGGCTTCGGGCTGGCGCTGCCGGGCTACCTGCCGTGGTCGCACCCGGTCGCGCTGCTCGGTGCCCGCGGGATACCGCATGCCTGGGCGTTCGACCTGCTGGCGTTCGTGTCGCCCGGGGCGCTGGCGGCGCTGCTGGCGCTGCGCCTGTTGCAGCGCGCTGGCCGCGGCGCGCCGTGGACGCTGCGCGTCGGCGGGCAGGCGCTGCTGCTGGCCGGGCTGGCCTTCGCCGGCATGGGCCTGCTGCCGCTGGACCCGGCCGACCTGGAATCGCGCGCCACCCAGTTGCATGCCAGCGTCTGGCTGCTGTGGGTGGTAGCGCTGGTGGCGGCGGCGAGCCTGCTGGCCGCCGGCGCGTGGCGCCAGCCCGGCGCGCGCGGCTGGGCGCGCACCGCGCTGGCGGTGGCGGCGCTGGCCGCGCTCGGGGCGTTCGCCCTTGATGCGCTGCTGTCGGCGGCGGTGGCGCAGCGGCTGGTGTTCGCGCTGTGGTGGGCCTGGCTGGCGCTGTTGGCCTGCTGGCCAGGTCTGCAGGCGCTGCCGGGCGCCCGCTGAAACCCTGGCCGTTGCGCAATCGGTGCCGGTCGCGGGCGGTTGCGACGCGGCCCTGGACCAGGCTCGCGCGCTGTCGGCATGCCGCTGCGAGGGGCGCGGCGAGCGTGGTTTTCCCCGCAGCGGGCGCGCTGGCGGCCGTCGGCGTGCGCGCCGCCGCGTTGCGTCCGGGCAGGCGCCGCCGCCGCCGCTCGTCGCCGGGATTGGAGCCGCTTCCTGCGCTGCGGTACCCTTGTCCGCTTTGTTGCCGCCTGGCCCTTGCCCGTTTCCATGTCCGCCGTCGAGCCCACCGCCTACGACCCGCAGCAGGTCGAATCGTCCGCCCAGCAGTTCTGGGACGCCACCCGCGCCTTCGAGGTCAACGAGACCTCCGACAAGCCCAAGTTCTACTGCCTGTCGATGCTGCCGTATCCGTCCGGTGCGCTGCACATGGGCCACGTGCGCAACTACACGATCGGCGACGTGATCAGCCGCTACCAGCGCATGAACGGCAAGAACGTGCTGCAGCCGATGGGCTGGGACGCGTTCGGCCTGCCCGCCGAGAACGCCGCGATCAAGAACAAGACCGCGCCGGCGAAGTGGACCTACGCCAACATCGAGCACATGCGCAGCCAGCTCAAGTCGCTGGGCTATGCGATCGACTGGTCGCGCGAATTCGCCACCTGCCGGCCCGAGTACTACGTGCACGAGCAGCGCATGTTCACCCGGCTGATGCGCAAGGGCCTGGCCTACCGCCGCAACGCGGTGGTGAACTGGGACCCGGTCGACCAGACCGTGCTGGCCAACGAGCAGGTCATCGACGGCCGCGGCTGGCGCTCCGGCGCGCTGGTGGAGAAGCGCGAGATCCCGCAGTGGTTCCTGCGCATCACCGACTACGCGCAGGAGCTGCTGGACGGCCTGGACCAGCTGCCGGGCTGGCCCGAATCGGTCAAGACCATGCAGCGCAACTGGATCGGCCGCTCCGAAGGGCTGGAAATCCAGTTCGAAGTGCGCGACGCCGACGGCGCCGCGCTGGATCCGCTGCGCGTGTTCACCACGCGCCCGGACACGCTGATGGGCGTCACCTTCGTCTCCATCGCCAGCGAGCATCCGCTGGCGCTGCATGCGGCCAAGTCCAACCCGCAGCTGGCCGCATTGCTGGCCGAGCTGAAGCAGGGCGGGGTGTCCGAGGCGGAACTGGAGACCCAGGAAAAGCGCGGCATGGACACCGGCCTGGTGGCGGTGCATCCGGTCAGCGGCGAGCAGGTGCCGGTGTGGGTCGCCAACTTCGTGCTGATGGGCTACGGCACCGGCGCGGTGATGGCGGTGCCCGGCCACGACCAGCGCGACTTCGAGTTCGCCAACAAGTATGCGTTGCCGATCCGCCAGGTGATCGCGCTGAAGGCGCCGAAGAACGACGAGGAGCGCAGCTGGGAACCGAGCGTCTGGCGCGACTGGTACACCGACAAGACCCGCGAGTTCGAACTGGTCAACTCGGCCGAGTTCGATGGATTGGATTACTACGGCGCGTTCGAGGCGCTGGCCGAGCGCTTCGAGCGCAAGGGCCAGGGCCAGCGCCGCATCAACTACCGCCTGCGCGACTGGGGCGTCAGCCGCCAGCGCTACTGGGGTTGCCCGATCCCGGTGATCTACTGCGCCAGCTGCGGTGCGGTGCCGGTGCCGGAAGACCAACTGCCGGTGCTGCTGCCGGAGAACGTGGCGCTGAGCGGCACCGGTTCGCCGCTGAAGACCGATCCGGAATGGCGCAAGACCACCTGCCCGCAGTGCGGCGCGGCGGCCGAGCGCGAGACCGATACCTTCGACACCTTCATGGAGTCGAGCTGGTACTACGCGCGCTACACCTCGCCCGGCGCCAAGGACATGGTCGACAAGCGCGGCAACTACTGGCTGCCGGTGGACCAGTACATCGGCGGCATCGAGCACGCGATCCTGCACCTGATGTACTTCCGCTTCTTCCACAAGCTGCTGCGCGATGCGCGCCTGGTCGACAGCGACGAGCCGGCGACCAACCTGCTGACCCAGGGCATGGTGATCGCCGAGACCTACTACCGCGACAACGGCGACGGTTCCAAGGAGTGGATCAACCCGGCCGAGGTGGACGTGCAGCGCGACGAGCGCGGCCGCATCGTCGGCGCCAGCCTGATCGCCGACGGCCAGCCGGTGCAGATCGGCGGCACCGAGAAGATGTCCAAGTCCAAGAACAACGGCGTGGACCCGCAGGCGATGGTCGGCAAGTACGGCGCCGACACGGTGCGCCTGTTCTCGATGTTCGCCGCGCCGCCGGAGCAGTCGCTGGAGTGGAACGAGGCCGGCGTGGACGGCATGGCGCGGTTCCTGCGCCGGCTGTGGGCGCAGGTGCACAAGCATGTCGCCGATGGTGCCGCACCGGCGCTGGATGCGGCCGCGCTCACCGCCGAGCACAAGGCGCTGCGGCGCAAGACCCACGAGACCATCGGCAAGGTCGCCGACGACTACGGCCGCCGCCACAGCTTCAACACCGCCATCGCCGCGGTGATGGAGCTGATCAACGCGCTGGCCAAGTTCGACGATGCCAGCGCGCAGGGCCGCGCGGTGCGCCAGGAAGCGCTGGAAGCGGCGGTGCTGCTGCTCAATCCGATCACCCCGCACGCCAGCCATGCGTTGTGGCAGGCGCTGGGGCATGCGCCGACGCTGCTGGAAGACCTGCCGTTCCCGCAGCCGGACCCGGCCGCGCTGGTGCGCGACGCGCTGACCCTCGCGGTGCAGGTCAACGGCAAGCTGCGCGGCACCATCGAGGTCGCCGCCGACGCCCCGCGCGAGCAGATCGAGGCGCTGGCCCAGGCCGAACCCAACACCGCCAAGTTCCTGGAAGGCCTGAGCATCCGCAAGATCATCATCGTGCCGGGCAAGATCGTGAACCTGGTGGCGGCGTGAACCATCGCGCCGCGCGCGTCGCCGGCGCACGCCGCGCTCCGGCGCCGTGTGCGCCCGCGCGCGCCGCGGCACGTCTCAACCCTCGTTCACGCGGCATCCGGCAGGCTAGCCGCCTGTTGCCGCGCCCAGCCGGCTCCTCCAGACTGTGTCCATGACCCGACTCCTGCTCGCCCTCGTCCTCGCGACGTCCCTGACCGCCTGCGGCTTCCACCTGCGCGACAAGCTGACCCTGCCGGCCGGCACGCCATCGGTGAAGGTGGTCTCCTCGGCGCCGTACAGCGAGCTGGTGAAGCTGCTCGAGCGCGGCCTGCGCGCCGCCGGCGCCGAGATCGCGCCGAAGGACGTCAACACCGGCGTGGCGCGCCTGGAAGTGCTGTCCGAACGCTGGGGCGACCTGCCGATCGCGCTCGACGCCGAGGGCCGCGCGCAGGAGTACAGCCTGCGCTACGCGGCGATCTTCGTGTTCCGCCGCGCCGACGGCAGCGTGCTGGTGCCGCAGCAGGTGATCGAGCTGTCGCGCGACTACGTGTCGCCGCCGACCGACGCCACCGGCACCACCACCGAGCGCGAGATCCTGGCCGACGAACTGCGCCGTGAGATGTCCGCCTCGATGCTGCGCCGGATCGACAGCGTGGTGCGCGCCGAAGTGCGCGCCGGCAAGGACGTCAACGCAGCGCCGCCGGCGGCGACCGGAACCCCGGTCGAAGGCAAGCCGGCGACCACGCCGCAGCCTTGACCGCCTGGGTCATGCCGTCGCCATCGTCCGTGGCCGGCGGCGCGCCTTGCGCGCGTACAAGGCCCGGCGCCCGGGCGCTGCACGTTTCGCAGCGGCAGCGCGCCTGCGGCGCAGCGGCGCGCCCGAACGGCGGATGCGGCGGCATGGCCGCTCCCAACCGCGCCAACAGGGCGTAGGCTGCCGCCATGGAATTGCGCCCCGAACAACTTGTCACCCAGCCGGCCTCCCAGCCGCTGCACCCGGTCTACCTGATCGCCGGCCCGGAAACCCTGCGCGTGCTCGAAGCCGCCGACGCGGTGCGCGCACGCGCGCGCGCCGAAGGCATCGGCGAACGCGAGGTGTTCGACGCCGATGGCCGCGATTTCGACTGGAGCCAGCTGTATTCCAGCTTCAACGCGCCGAGCCTGTTCAGCCCGCGCCGGCTGATCGAACTGCGCCTGCCCAGCGGCAAGCCCGGCAAGGAAGGCGGCGAGGTGATCAGTGCGTTCTGCGCCGATCCGCCGCCGGACGTGGTGCTGCTGATCACCTGCAACGAGTGGAGCAAGGCGCACCAGGGCAAGTGGGCCGACGCGGTCGGCCGGCTCGGGGTGGTCGCGGTGGCCTGGGCGATCAAGCCGCATGAGCTGGGCGACTGGATCGAGCGCCGCCTGCGCAGCAAGGGCCTGCGCGCCGATGCCGGCGCGGTGCAGCGCCTGGCCGAGCGGGTCGAGGGCAACCTGCTGGCGGCCGCGCAGGAGATCGACAAGCTGGCGCTGCTCGCCGACGGGCAGAGCCTGGACGTGGCGGCGATGGAGTCGCTGGTCGCCGATGCCGCGCGCTACGACGTGTTCCGCCTGGCCGAGGCCACCCTGGCCGGGCAGGCGCCGGCGGTCGGGCGCATGCTCGCCGGGCTGCGCGCCGAAGGCGAAGCGGTGGCGGCGTTGCTGCCGATCCTGATCAAGGAACTGCTGCGCACCGCGGCGCTGGCCAAGGTCCAGGCCGCCGGCGGTAACCTGGCCGCTGAGATGAAGGGGCAGGGTATCTGGGAGTCGCGCCAGGCGCCGTTCAAGCGCGCTCTGCAACGGCATGCCGAACCGCGCCGCTGGGAACGCTTCGCCGCCGAGGCCGGACGCATCGACCGCATCGCCAAGGGCCGCGCTGACGGCGACGCCTGGATCGCGCTGGAGCGCCTGCTGCTGGCCATCGCCGAGGCGCGGGCGGTGCGGTTGTTGGTGGTATGAGTAGGGGCGGGACCGGGGACCGGGGACCGGGGACCCGGAAAAGCGGAAATTTGGCGAGGGCACGCGCTCTAGATTTTGCTGTTCCCGGGTCCCCGGTCCCGGGTCCCCGGTCCCCAAAGCTCCACCTCATCTACGGCGGCACCTTCGACCCCATCCACAACGGCCACCTGGCGATCGCGCGGGCGGCGCGCGAGGCGTTCGGGGTGCCGGTACGGTTGATGCCGGCCGCCGATCCGCCGCATCGCGACGCGCCCGGGGCCGATGCGCGGCAACGCTGCGAGATGCTGGCGCTGGCGATCGCCGGCGAGCCGGGGCTGCTGCTGGACCGGCACGAACTGCAGCGCGCGCTGGCGCAGCCGGGCGTGGCCTCGTACAGCATCGATACGGTGCGCGAGCTGCGCGCCGAACTCGGCCGCGCCGCGCCGCTGGCGCTGCTGGTCGGTGCCGACAGCTTCGTCGGCTTCAACGGCTGGCGCGACTGGCGCAGCCTGCTCGATGCGGCGCACCTGGTCGTCGCCGACCGCGCCGGCAGCGGCTGGGAGCGCGCGCTGCCGGCCGAACTGGCGCAGGCGGTGGCGGGGCGCTGGGCGGCCTCGCCGCAGGCGCTGACCGCGGCGCCGGGCGGCCGGCTATGGTGCCTGCGGCAGCCGCTGCGCACCGAATCGGCGAGCCAGGTGCGCGCGCGCATCGCCGCCGGCGGCGACTGGGCGCCGCTGGTGCCGGCCGCGGTGGCGGACTACATCCGTGCCGCCGGACTGTATGCGCGGGCCCCGGCCGCGGCCAGCTGAATACGCGTCTTCGCGCAGTTCCCTATAATTCGCCCCATTCCATCGAGTTCGCACCTTTGTCCAGTCAACAAGCCCACGTCATCAAGACCCAACTTCCCAACCCGCCGCCGCCGTTGCCGGTGCTGCTGGCCCATGTCCGCAACGCGCTGGAGGAACTCAAGGCCAAGGACGCGGTGGAAATCGACGTGCGCGGCAAGTCCAGCGTCACCGACTACATGATCGTCGTCTCCGGCACCTCCACCCGCCATGTCAAGTCGATCGCCGACGAGGTGATCAAGCACGCCAAGAAGCTGGACGTGATGCCGCTGGGCGTGGAAGGCGAGCGCGAGGCCGAGTGGGTGCTGGTCGATCTCGGCGACGTGGTGGTGCACGTGATGCTGCCGCGGGTGCGCGAGTTCTATGCGCTGGAGCGGTTGTGGACGGTCGGCGACCAGCCGCCGAGCGACGCGGACGACGACGCGCGCGATGCCTGATCCAACGCACCGGCGCGACGCTGCGCCGGTGGCGGATGCAACCCCGGACCTGGCGCTGTCGGCCGTGCTGGCCTGCGCCGGCAGCGCGCTGCGCAGCGCCGCGGGCGCGCGCTTCGACACGCTGGTCGCGCAACTGGAACGCAGCCGCGGCGAACTCGCCGCCTGGCGCGAGGCCTTGCCGCGCTGGCAGCAGCGCTTCCACGAACAGGTGCAGCCCTTGTTGCAGCGGCGCGACCAGCTGCATGCCGAGCGCGTGCTGGCGCTGGACGCGCTGTGCATGGCGCAGAAGCTGGGCAAGGCCGACCGCGCCGCGCTGTCGGCGCAGATCTGCCTGTTGGCCGAGCCGTTGATCGAGGACGCCGGCCTGCTCGAGCTCAAACCGCTCCACGACCGCCACGCGGACACGCCGTTCGACCAGCGCATCGCCGCCTCCGATGCGGCGCTGCGGGCGATGATCGCCGCGCATTTCGGCGAGAACGCCGACGCGCTGCCGTACCTGGCGACGCCACAGGCGCTGTTCGAGCGCCTGCAGCAGCGCCGCCGACAGACTCAGGCCGCGGCGTCCGCGCGCAAGGCGAAGCAGGCGCGGCGCGCGGCGTCGGCCGCACCGGTGCCTGCATTCGATCCGCAGACCGCGCTGCGCGAGCTGTACCGCCGGCTGGCGGCGGCGCTGCACCCGGACCGTGAGGCCGATCCGCAGCAGCGCGAACGCAAGACCGCGCTGATGCAACGGCTCAACGCCGTCTATGCCGACGCCGACCTGCTCGGCCTGCTCGAATTGCAGCTGCAGGCCGGCCAGCTGGACGCCGCCGCGTTCGCGACGATGGCCGACACCCGCATCGAGCGCTACAACCGCATGCTCGGCGAGCAGCTGCAGGCCACGCAGGACGAACTGCGGCGCATCGACGCCGCGTTCAAGGCCGACTACGCCGTGTTCGGCACGCGCCGGCTCAAGCCGGAACGGCTGCAGGCGGCGATGGCCGAGATCAAGCGCGCGCTGCAGGACGAGATCGACGCGCTGGCCGAGGATCTGCGCGAGCTGCAGCACGCGCCGAGCCTGCGGCACTGGCTCAGGCGACAGGATGCGCAGCCGCCCGAGGTGACGCGCGAAGCCCTGCTGTTCCAGGCCATGCTGGACGACGCGCAACGCGACGACTAGGCGCGCGCTGGACGGCGCGCGTGTCGTGATCGTGGCGACGGCGCTGGCCTGCGCCTATGTGGCATCGGTCTGGCCGCAGCAGGTCAGGGTCATCACCGGGACGCGCACGAATGCCGTACGGCATCCTTGGACCACAATCGCTTCAGCAAACGCCTGCGGCTGCGAATGCGCGAGTCGAAGACGCTCGCGAGTCGCGTCGCTATCCGCGAAAAATGCGTTGGCCGGGTGGATCGGCGCTGCGCCGAGCGTCGCCGGCGGCACGCCGGGGACGGCGGCGCCTTGCGGGCGCCGTCGTCGTTTTGCGGCGGCCGCGATCGCGCGCGCGGCCGTCGCATCTGTGGCGCCGCGCCGCCTACAGCGGCCCGCGCTCCCAAGGCCCGGTGATCGCCAGGGTGATGCCCGGAGTCTGGATGTTGACGAACAGCGTGCGCGCCAGCGGATCCCAGCATGCGCCGCAGAACTCGCTGTCGCGGTAGTCGCCCTCGGCGACGGTCTTGCCGGCATTGGCCAGCTGGGTGGAGGTCAGTGCGATGTTGTTCTTGGCCAGGTAGAACGATTCGCCGGCGCGGGTCAGGCCGATCAGCCGCGAGCCGGGGCCGTATGCGTCCGGGCTTTCGCCGCCGTCCTCGCACAGCACCACGCCGCCGCGCGCGCTGACGGTGACGTTGTCGGGGTTGTGCGCGGCCAGCTGGTCGCCGCTGACGAACAGCGCCTTGAGCCGCTGGCTCAGCAGGTCCAGTACCCACACCGCGCCATTGCCGCGGCCCTTGCGTCCCTGCGCGTCGGTGCCGGTGCTGGTGTCGACGATGAACATCTTGCCGTAGCTGTACCAGATGCCCTCGCCGCGGCTCATGCGCAGCGCGCCTTCGCTCCAGGCCTGCGCGAACGGCCCGCTCAGGGTCTCGCCGGCGCCGATGTCGGCGAAGCCGCTCGGCGCGACGATGCTGTCCAGGTCCGGCTCGGGGATGTCCACCCACTCCAGGTCGAAGCTCTGCCCTACCGCGGCCACGGTGAGGTCGGCGTTGCGGCGACCCTTGACCCGCGCCGCCTGCAGCCGGCCGCCGTTCTCCAGCGAACCGTAGCGGCCGCGGCGGTCGTTGGGGATGAAGCGATACAGGCCGGCCTTGTTGCGGTCGTCCTCGGTCAGATAGACGATGCCGGTGCGCGGGTCCACCGCCACTGCCTCGTGGCTGAAGCGGCCCAGGCCCTGCAGCGGACGGCCGCTGGTGCGCGCGCTGTCCGGGTCCACCTCGAACACGTAGCCGTGTTTGCGGCCGCTGCTGGACACCGCATCGCTCTTGATCTCCTCGCAGCTCAGCCAGGTGCCCCACGGCGTCGGACCGCCCGCGCAGTTGACCAGGGTGCCGCCCAGGCTCGGCTCCAGGCGGTCCCAGCGGCCGTTGCGGAAGCTCAGCGTGGTGGTGCCGCCGCCGGCCGGCTGGCCGTCGCCGACGATGCCGGTGTCGTACATCGCCGGCGCCCGGATCGGTGCGGTGGCGCCGCGTTCGTGGTTGCGGATCAGCACGTATTCCATACCGTGGCCATGGACGCGTTCGTCGCCGCGACCGCCGCCGCGCGCGCGGCGCACCGCCACCACCGCCATGCCGTCGTGGCGATCGGGGCAGGGCTGGCCATCGTCCATGCGGTCGCCGCTCCAGGCGAAGGAGCGATAGCGGAAGCCGCGCGGCAACTGCAGTAGCGGCAGCCCGGTGCTGTCGTCGGCGACCGGGGCGAGCGGGCCGTAGCGGCTCGGTACCGGCGACAGCTGCGCCGCGGCGGTGGCGGCGTGCGCCTGGCGCGACTGCAGCGCGCCCAGGCTGCCGATGGCGCCCATCGCCATCACGGCGGCGCTGCTCTTGAGGACGTGTCGGCGGGCGGGGTCGAAGACATGCATCATGCGGCTCCTGCTGGCTGAGGTGGCCCCGACCCTAGGCAGGCCGGCTAACGCTTGCGTGACATCGCGGTAGACAAATCCCGGCGCGGCTTCGTGCGGGAAGCCGGTGCCGTCATCGCTGTTTTCCGGCTGAGCGAGGCCAAACACTGGCAGTCGCCTATGCGTGCGCCGCGCTGCCATCGGCACGGCGGCTATCATGTGCCGATGAAATGCCGACTCATCGCCACCGGCGAACGCGCGCCCGCCTGGGTCGCGCAGGGCTTCGCCGAATACCGCAAGCGCCTATCGCACTGGCTGCCGCTGGAACTGGTCGAGATCGAGCCCGGGCTGCGCGGCAAGGGCCGCGATGCGCAGCGCGCGATCGAGGACGAAGGCCGCCGCGTGCTGGCGGCGCTGCCGAAGAACGCGCTGGTGGTGGCGCTGGACGTGCCCGGCAAGGCGCACAGTTCCGAACAGCTGGCGCAGCGCATGGAACACTGGCGCGGACAGGGGCGCGACCTGGCGCTGCTGATCGGCGGCCCCGAAGGCCATTCGCCCGAGGTGCTGGCCGTGGCCAGCGAATCCTGGTCGCTGGGGCCGTTGACCCTGCCGCACATGCTGGTGCGCCTGGTGGTGGCTGAGCAGCTGTACCGCGCCGCGGCGATGCTGGCCAACCATCCCTACCATCGCGCCTGATCGCGGATCGCTGGCGCAATACCTCGCTCGATCGAGCGCAGGATTCCAATGATGAAGATCCGCTGCTGCCGTCTCGTCGGCAGCACGATCGCTGCTTGGCCGATCGGCGCGGCTGCGAACGCGCAGGCGCCAATCGCGACGCTGTAGCCGCAGCGCCGGCATCGCAATCGCAGGTCACGCCATCGACGCGCACAAAAAAGCCCGGGCTTGCGCCCGGGCTTCTCGTGTACAGCGTAACGCGTTCGATCAGTTGAACGTGTACTTGGCGCCCACCGTGAAGTAGCGGCCGACCGCGCCGCTGAAGTGCAGCGGGTTGTAGTTGACGCCGCCGTAGGTGGCCGGATCCAGCGGAGCGATCCGGTCGAACACGTTCTGCACCGAGGCGTTCAGTTCGAACGCGTCGGTCACGTTCCAGCGGCCCGACATGTCGAAGGTGGTGAACGAGGCGATCTTCTCGACCGGGCTGCCGTCCGCGTAGAACGCCAGGTAGTCGCCGCCGCGACGGTCCTTGTTCTCGATGCTGTCGATGTAGTTGACGACGCCGCTGACGCTCCAGTTGCCCTGCTTCCAGGTGGTGCCGAAGTTGATGCGGTCCTGCGGGGTGCCGATGCAGTTGGTCACGTCGCAGTTGCCGTGGGTGCCGACGTAGTCGACCGTGGTGTCGCCTTCGGTCCGCTCGAACTTGAGCAGGTGGCTCCACTGCAGGTCCATTTCCAGCTGGCCCGGGCCGATCTCGAAGGTCTGGCGGACGTCGGCATCGACACCGCGCACACGCGAGGAGTTGGCGTTCACGTACGCGGTGTTGACCGCCAGGATGGTGCCGCTGTTGGCCACGCCGCCGATGTTGTTGCTGTCGCGCAGCACGTTGCCGGAGGCGATCGCGTCGGCGGTGCTGCCCTGGGCGATCTCGTTGGTGCGCTTGATCTGCCACGCATCCACGGTCAGCGAGGTGCTGGCGGTCGGCTGCAGCACGAAGCCCACCGAGTAGCTCTTGGACTCTTCCGGCTCCAGCGCCGAGTTCGGACGGGTGATGATCGCCACCGAACGCGCGGTGCACTCGTTGGCCGGATCGATGGCGCAACGCACCGGATCGCGCGCGTTGGAGAACGCGGCCAGGCCGCCGTCGCCGTTCTCGGCCGGGTTCGGCGCGCGGAAACCTTCGGCGTAGCTGGCGCGCAGGGCGATCCAGTCGGTCGGGGTCCACTTCACGCCCAGCTTCGGCGTCGCCTTGCTGTCGCCGCTCTCGTACTTGTCGTAACGCACTGCCGCCGACAGTTCCAGCTGCTCCAGCACCGGCGCCGACAGCTCGGCGTAGGCGGCGTAGACGTTCTGGGTGCCGTCATAGGCCGAGTAGCCCAGGCCGATGATGTCGCCGATGTCGGTGAAGGTCTGCGGGGTCAGGCTGTTGCTGGTCTTGCGCCATTCGGTACCCAGCGCCAGGCCCAGCGGGCCGCCCTGCAGGTCGGCCAGGCTGCGCGACACGGTGAAGTCGAACATGTCCAGGCTGGACTTGGCGGTCGCGCTGATGGTCGGCGAGATGAAGTCGTACAGTGCCTGCGAGTTCAGGCTGGCGTTGTCGCCGATGCGCCAGGTGCCGGCCGGGCAGGCCGGGTTGCCCAGCACGCAGCGCACGGCGCTGTAGCGCAGGAAGCCGGTGCGCTTGTTGATCAGGTCCGTCCCCGAGTGCAGGTAGGCGGTGTCGTAGCTCCACTCGCCCCAGTTGCCCTTGACCCCGACCAGGAAGCGGTTGAACTCGTTGGTGTTGTCGGTCACGCGCGGGCCCACGTCCCAGGCGCTGTAGCGCACGCGCGCGGCGGTGGGCAGCGGGTTGTCCGGGTGGCCGGCGTAGAGCATGGTGGCGCCGGCGCCGCTGTTGGCGTTGACCGGGCCGCCGGGGTAGCCCCAGCCGCCGGACACGCCGGACGGGGTGTTGGAGAACACGGTCTCTTTCTTCGAGTAGCCGATCTCGGTGTAGATCTCGCCGCCCTCGCCGAAGGCGAAGCTGGCGCGGGCGAACACGTTGACGTACTTCTCTTCCGGGCTCAGGTCGCGGTACTGCTGCGCCGGATCCCACAGGCAGCCCTGGGCCTGCGCGGTGGCATCGGTCTGGCCGGGAATGGTGGTCAGGCCGGCGCAGCCGGGCAGGGCGACCAGGTGGGCGGTGCTGTCGAACACCGAGCCGTTCGGGCCCACGCCGCCGGCAGTGCCGCCGCTGAGGTAGGCGCCGCCGAGGAACTGGGCGTCGGCGGCGTCGTAGCCGTAGCGGCGGATGTCGCCGGTGCCGATCCACTTGCGGTCCTTGCGGTCGCTGATCTTGATCGCGTCGGACTTGCCCACGTCCAGGCTGAAGAAGGCGTTCCAGCCGTCGTTGGCGAGGTTGCCGGTACCGGCGGTCAGGGTGGCCTTGCGGGCATTGCCGTCGCTGTCGCCGGACATGCCGTAGGAGCCGCGCAGGATCGCGCCTTCGAAGTCGCTGCGCAGGATGATGTTGACCACGCCGGCGATCGCGTCGGAGCCGTAGATGGCCGAGGCGCCGTCCTTCAGGATGTCGATCCGCTCGACCGCGTCCAGCGGGATGGTGCTCAGGTCGGTGAAGACCTTCTGGCCGTCGTCGGCCAGGCCGTAGGTCGCCATGCGGCGCCCGTTCAACAGCACCAGGGTGGAGCCGGCGCCCAGGCCGCGCAGCGAGATGCCGGCGCCGCCGCCGGCGAAGCCGTTGCCGAAGCTCTTGGGAATCGAGCCGGCGCCGTCGGAGGTCAGGGTCTGCAGGTACTCGGCGACCGTGGACTTGCCGGTGCGGTCGATTTCCTGGCGGGTGACCACCTGCACCGGAGACGGGGTCTCGGTGTTGGTGCGGGGAATGTTGGAGCCGGTGACGGTGATGCGGTCGAGGTTGGTCGCCGCCTCCTGCGCGAATGCGGCGGGAACGGCGGCAGCGGTGGCGAGGACGCCAGCGACGGACACGCAAAGGATATGGCGGCGGGTTGCACGCCGTTGGTTCAGGGTGTTCACAGTCTCTCTCCTAACTGGAAGCGCAAGTTTTGATTTCTAATTTTGCTAAAAGCGCCGGCTTATGAAGGCCGGCTGGCTCCCATCTAGGTGTATTTATCGTGAATGAATTGTGAATTTTGAATTAAAAGACCCCGGCGGGCGCTTCCGCCGCCGGGGCCGCGCCCGCGTTCAACGGCCCAGCGAAAAATCCACCGGCACCAGCCCGTAAGCCTGAACCGGGGTTCCTTGCTGCAATGCAGCATGGAATTTCCAGCGCTTCAGCACCTGCTCGCGCGCGGCCTGGTCGAGGATCCGGTGGCCGCTGCTCTTGGCGATGCTGACCTCCAGCGGTTGGCCGTCGACGCCGACCAGCACGCGCAGCAGCACGCTGCCCTGCAGGCCGGCGCGCAAGGCGTCGCGCGGGTAGGGCGGGGCCGGCGCGCGCAGGTACTGCAACTGCATGCCGGCCAGCGGTGCGCTGGACGGTCCGGGCGGCACGCTGGGTTCGGCCAGCGCAGGCGCCGGATCGGCGGTCGCCGCCAGCACCGGCGCCGGGCTCGCATCGACCAACGGCGCCTGCACCGGCAGCGGGGTCGGCACCGCCGTCGGTACCCGCGGCTGGGTCATGGGCCGCTTCTCGGGCTGCAGCGTGGGCTTCGGCGGCGCCGGGGTGATCGGCACCACCATCGGCTGCTGCCAGCGCGGTTCCGCCTTGGTCTGTTCCTGTGGCGGCGTCACGTGCGAGAGCGGGATCAACAGCAGCAGCAAGGCGAGCAGGTGCAGGCCGATCGCGGCGCTGAGCGCCAGGATCCGGGACAGGTCGATGCCGAACGAGGGAGCGGGGAGTTGCGTGCGAACCATGATCCACCTCCATGATGATGTGCGTCTTGTGGACTTGCGGTACGACCAAACGCGTCAGCGCGGCGGACGGGGTCAAGGCGGCATCCGTCCGCGTCTCCGACATTGAGCCTGTTGCCCTCGATTTGGCAAGCGTCACCGCAAGGCAGCGCCGTGCGGGAGGTGCTGCCCTGCCGTGGCGGCCGCTCAGTGCCCGCACCGTGCGGGGCCGATGCCCGACGTTCGTGGTGCAGAAACGACGACGGCGCCCGCAGGCGCCGTCGTCGGAACACATGGACGGCAGGGGTTACTTGCCCAGTTCGAACACCACGTCCAGGTTGACCGACACGCTGCTCTCGCCGGTCGCCACCGGGGTGCTGTCCATCTCCGCCTTCATCGCCATCGCGCGCATCATCGGCATCGGCCGCACGCCGCCGCCGCCGCCTTCGGAGATGCTGACGATGCGGCGCACGCGCAGGCCCAGCGACTTGGCGTAGGTCTGCGCGCGGGCCTGCGCCTTCTTCAGCGCATCGACCCGGGCCTGGTCGTACAACGGCTCCGGATCGTCGATCTCGAAGGTGGGGCCGTTGATCTGGTTGGCGCCCTGCGCGGCCAGCGCGTCGAGCACCTTGCCGAGCTTGGCGATGTCGCGCACCTTGAGGTTGACCGAATTGCTGGCCTGGTAGCCGATGACCTGCGGCGCCTGGTTCTCGGCGTACTTGTATTGCGGGCTGAGGCTGATGCCGCTGGTCTGCACGTCCTTGTCGGCGATGCCGGCGGCGCGGACCGCGGCCAGCACCTTGGTCATCTGTTCGGCGTTCTGGCGCATCGCCGCGGCGCTGTCGGTGGCCTGGGTGACCACGCCGGCCGACAGCGTGGCCACGTCCGGCGCGTGCCTGGCCTCGGCCTGGGCGGCGATGTTGAGCATGGTGCCGTCGGCGGGCACGGCATAGGCCGGCGCGGCGGGTTGGGCATGGGCGGTCATCGTGCCTCCTAGGGCGAGGGTCAGGGCCAGCAGCAGCGGACGGACGGACAGTGGACGCATCGGTGTTCTCCTTGAAGATGGGGCGAGGGTGTTGCCGCGACAATGAACGCGTCGTGATGCGTGCCGGGGTCGCATCCATGGTGCCGGAATTAGCGATCGTTCAGTCAGGCGTGCCGGGTTATCCTTCCGCCATGCTGTATCTCGCTTCCCGTTCCCCCCGCAGAAACGAACTGCTGACGCGCCTGGGCGTACCGTTCCGGATCCTCGATCTGGAGGTGCCGGAAGTGCGCGCGGCCGGCGAACCGGCGCAGGCCTACGTGCGCCGGGTGGCGCTGGACAAGGCGCGCGCCGGCATGGCGCAGCTCGGCGCCACGGCGGATGCGCTGGTGCTCGGCGCCGACACCGAGGTGGTGCTGGACGATCGCGTGTTCGGCAAGCCGGCCGACGCCGACGACGCGGCGGCGATGCTCGCTGCGCTGTCCGGGCGCACGCATCAGGCGATGACCGCGGTGGCGTTGGTCGGCGCGGCGCGCGAGGAGGTGCTGCTGGTGCCGACCGCGGTCAGTTTCGCGGTCCTGTCGGCGCAGGACATCGCCGACTACGTGGCCAGCGGCGAACCGATGGGGCGCGCAGGCGCCTACGCGATCCAGGGCGGCGCCGAGCGCTTCGTCAGCCGTCTGGACGGCAGCTATTCCGGGGTGATGGGCCTGCCTCTGCACCAAACTTCCCACCTGCTGCACGCCTTCGGAGTGCTTTGATGTCGCAAGAGATCCTGGTCAACGTCACACCACGCGAGACCCGGGTGGCCGTCATCGAGAACGGCATGCTGCAGGAACTGCACATCGAACGCGGTTGGCGCCGCGGGGTGGTGGGCAACATCTACAAGGGCCGGGTGCAACGGGTGATGCCGGGCATGCAGGCCGCGTTCGTCGAGGTCGGGCTGGAACGCGCGGCGTTCCTGCACGCCAACGACGTGGTGCGGCCGGCGCCGGTGGCCAACGGCGACACCGACGAGGCGCCGCCGTTGCCGGTGGCGTCGGGCGCGCCGATCGTGGAGCTGCTGCGCGACGGCCAGGACATCGTGGTGCAGGTGGTCAAGGACCCGATCGGCAGCAAGGGCGCACGGCTGACCACGCAGATCAGCATCCCTTCGCGCTACCTGGTGCTGCTGCCGCAGTCGCGGGTGATCGGGGTGTCGGCGCGGATCGAGGACGAGGCCGAGCGGCTGCGCCTGAAGACCCTGGTCGCCGACCTGGCCGCCAGCCATGGCGGCTTCGGCTACATCATCCGCACCAACGCCGAGGGCCAGCCGGCCGAAGCGCTGGCCGAGGACATCGCCTACCTGTCGCGGGTCTGGAACGTGGTTGAACGGCGCGGCCGCGAAGGCGCGCCGGCCAGCATCATCTACGAGGACCTGAGCCTGCCGCTGCGCGCGGTGCGCGACCTGATCCGCAAGGACGTGGAGAAGGTCAAGGTCGATTCGCACGAGACCTTCGAGCGCCTGCAGGCCTTCGTCGCCAAGTACATGCCGGTGCTGGCCGAGCGCCTGGAGCTGTACACCGGCGACCGCCCGATCTTCGACCTGTACGGCGTGGAGGACGAGATCGCGCGCGCGCTGGACAAGCAGGTGCCGTTGAAGTCCGGCGGCTACCTGGTCATCGACCAGACCGAGGCGATGACCACCATCGACGTCAACACCGGCTCGTTCCTGGGCCAGCGCAACCTCGAGGAAACGGTGTTCCGCACCAACCTGGAAGCAGCGCAGGCGGTGGCGCGGCAGCTGCGGCTGCGCAACCTGGGCGGCATCATCATCATCGACTTCATCGACATGGACGATGCCGAGCATCGCCGCCAGGTGCTGCGCACGCTGGAGAAGGCGCTGTCGCGCGACCACGCCAAGACCACGGTGTACGAGTTCTCGCCGCTGGGGCTGGTGGAGATGACCCGCAAGCGCACGGTCGAGAGCCTGGAGCGGCAGCTGTCCGAGCCGTGCCCGGAATGCAGCGGACGCGGCTCGATCAAGACCGCCGAGACCGTCACCTACGAGATCTTCCGCGAGATCACCCGCGCGGTGCGCCAGTTCGACGCGGCGCGGCTGCTGGTGATCGCCTCGACCAAGGTGGTGGCGCGGATCACCGACGAGGAGTCCTCGGCGGTGGCCGAGCTGGAGGAATTCCTCGGCAAGAGCATCCGTTTCCAGGCCGACGAGCAATACCTGCAGGAGCAGTTCGACGTGGTGTTGTTGTGAAGCCGGGATTGGGGATTGGGGATTGGGGATTGGTTGAGCGGCTTGATCGCAACCGGTTGCTGTCCGCGCGCATCGCGTTGGCGTTTGCGAATCCCCGATCCCGAATGCCCAATCCCGGCCCCTGATGCCCACCCCCCTGCGCCGCCGCCTGCGCCTGGCCCGCCGTTTCGCGTTCTACGCGGTGGCGATCGGGTTGGTGTGCGTGGCGTTGCTGGTGGGGGCGCTGAGCCAGGCGTTGCCGTTCGTGGAGCGGCACCCGCAGCGGATCCAGGCCTGGCTCAGCGAGCGCGCGGGGCGACCAGTCCAGTTCGACCGGGTCGAGACCGCCTGGACCCGGCGCGGGCCGCTGCTGCGCCTGGACGGCCTGCGCATCGGCGCCGGCGACGGGGTGCGCATCGGCCAGGCCGAGGTGCTGGTGTCGATGTACGCCGGCCTGCTGCCGGGCCGTTCCTTCACCGAACTGCGCCTGCGCGGGCTGGCGCTGACCCTGCTGCGCGGCGCCGACGGCACCTGGTCAGTGCAGGGCCTGCCGACCGCGCCGGCCGGCGATCCGCTGGACGCGCTGCAGGGCCTGGGCGAATTGCAGGTCATCGACGGCCGCCTGGCGGTGCATGCGCCTGACCTGGGCCTGGATGCGCAGTTGCCGAAGATCGACCTGCGCCTGCGCGTGGACGGCGACCGCCTGCGCGTCGGCGCGCAGGGCTGGATCGACCTGAAGCAGGCGCCGCTGACCGCGGTGCTGGACATGGACCGCCGGCGCGGCACCGGCCAGGCCTACGTGGCCGCGCGCGCGGCCGAACTGGGCGGTTGGTCGGGCTTGCTGCACGCCGCCGGGGTCCGCGTCGAAGGCGGCGCCGGTGCGGTGCAGGGCTGGGCGCAGCTGCAGCGGCACCGGATCGTCGGGGTCAGCGTCGAGGCCACGCTGCGCGACCTGCGCCTGAGCGGCGCGGCGCTGGCCGCCGGCGGTGCGCGGCCGCAGACCGCGTTCACCACGCTGCGCGCCACCGCGCGCTGGCGGCAGATCGACGGCGGCTGGCGGCTGGATGCGCCGCGGCTGCAGATCGGCCAGGCCGGGCTGCCGACACAGCGCCTGGATGGGCTGACCGTGGCTGGCGGGCGCCGCTTCGCGCTGCTCGGCGAGCACCTGGACGCGGCGCCGCTGCTGGCGGTGGCCGCGCTCAGCGACGGCCTGGCGCCGAACCTGCGCGCCTGGCTGCATGCGGCCAGGCCGCGGCTGCAACTGACCCAGGTGGCGCTGACCGGCAGCGCCGGCGGGCCGCTGTATGGGCAGGGCCGGCTGACCGAGCTGGCGTTCGCGCCGGTCGGGCAGTCGCCCGGGGTGAGCGGCCTGCGCGGCCGCTTCGATGGCGATGCGCAGGGCGTGGAGCTGGTGCTGGACGCCGCCAGCCCGGTGCGCTTCGACTGGCCCAGCGGTTTCGGCGTGGTCCACGAGGTGCGCCTGGCCGGGCGCATCGTGGCGTTCCGCGACGGCGCCGATCTGCGCGTGGCGACCCCGGCGCTGCGTGTGCAGGGCAGCGACTACGGCGCCGATTTTCGCGGCGGGGTGCGGTTCCAGGCCGACGGCTCGCGGCCGTGGATCGACCTGGCTGCCGACCTGCAGGACGCGCCGGTGACGGCGGCGAAGAAGTTCTGGGTGCATTCGAAGATGAGCAAGGCGGCCACCGACTGGCTGGACGCCGCGCTGCAGGGCGGGCGCCTGCGCGGCGGCCGTGCGCTGGTCTCCGGCGATCTGGACCAGTGGCCGTTCGTCGACCACAACGGCCGCTTCGAGGCCACCGCGCGGCTGGACGACGCCAGGATCCGTTTCCAGCGCGAATGGCCGGCGGTGGAGAAGGTGGACGCCGAGGTCGCCTTCATCGGCAACGGCTTCGAGGTGCATGGCCGCGGCGAGATGGGCGGGGTGCCGGTGGACCGGCTGTCGGCGGTGCTGCCGGACTACAAGCAAGGCCAACTCAGCGTACTGGCCAGCAGCCGCGCCGAGACCGGCAAGCTGCTGGCGATGCTGCGGCAGAGCCCGCTGCGCCGTCGCTACGGCGAGACCCTGGACGCGCTCAGCGCGTCCGGTCCGGCCGACGTCAGCTTCGACCTGCTGCAGCCGTTGCGCCGCGACGTGGGCGGCCATCACCTGCGCGGCAAGGTCGAACTGCTCGGCGCGCACATCGCCGATCGCCGCTGGGACGTGGCCTTCGACGACATGCGCGGCAGCGCCGACTACCGCGACACCGGCTTCGAGGCGCCGCAGCTGGCGGTGCTGCACGAGGGCCACGCCGGCGAACTGGCGCTGCGCGCCGGCGATGGCGTGCTCGATCCGCAACAGGCGTTCGAGGCGGCGCTGAGCGCCTCGGTGGACGCGGACGAACTGCTCGACCGGGCGCCGGAAATGGCCTGGCTCAAGCCCTACGTGCAAGGCCGCTCGCGCTGGAACATCGGCGTCGGCCTGCCCAAGACCGCCGATGGCGGGGTGCAGCCGCCGACCCGCCTGCAGCTGCATTCGGACCTGGTCGGCACCCAACTGCTGTTGCCGGCGCCGATGGACAAGGGCGTGGCGGCGCCGCTGGCGACCTCGGTCAACGTGCCGCTGCCGGTCGGCACCGGGCGCATCGAGGTGGCCTTCGGCAAGCTGATGGCGCTGGTCGCGCGCAGCCAGAACGGCAAGACCGGGGTCAAGGTGGTGATGGGCAGCGACCACGTGGTCGGCGACCCGCCCGGCGACGGCCTGACCGTGAGCGGGCGCACCGCCTCGCTGAACGCGATCGACTGGATCGGCCTGGTCAGCGGCCCGGATCCGGACGCGTCGGCCACGCCAGGTGCCGCTGACCCGATGCCGCTGCGCCAGATCGACGTGCTCGCCGACCATCTGCTGCTGCTCGGCGGCGTGTTCGACAACACCCGCCTGCGCCTGCAGCCGCAGGCCGACACGGTGGCGGTGCAACTGGACGGGCCGGCGCTGGCCGGCGAACTCAGCGTGCCGAGCAAGCCGGCCGGCGTGCTCGGCGGCCGCCTGGCGCGGGTGCATTGGCGCGCGGCGCCGAGCGCGGCGGCGGCCTCTGCTCCGGCTGCGGCCGCGACTCCTGCGGCCAGCGTCACGCCAGACCCGGCGACACCCGCAGCGGCCGCGGCCGCCGTGCGGCCGCTGACCAGCACGCTCGACCCGGCCAAGATCCCGGCGCTGGCGCTGGACGTGGACGACCTGCGCTTCGGTGCGATGCAGCTCGGCGCGGCCTCGCTGCGCACCCGCAAGCTGATCGACGGCATGCGCGTGGACCAGCTGCACCTGCGCTCGGACAAGCAGAAGATCGACATCAGCGGCGACTGGCGCGGCAAGGGCGCCACCGCGCGCACCCAGCTCATCGCCAGCGTGGACAGCCAGGACCTGGGCGCGCTGATGCAGAACCTGGATTTCGGCGGCCAGCTGCGCGGCGGCGAAGGCACACTGGGCCTGCGCGCCGCCTGGCCGGGCGATCCGGCCGGGTTCCAGCTGGCGACCCTGCAGGGCCAGCTCGACGTGGCCGCGCGCAACGGCCAGCTGCTGGAACTGAATCCTGGCGCCGGGCGCGTGCTCGGCCTGCTGAGCGTGGCGCAGCTGCCGCGCCGGCTGATGTTCGATTTCCGCGACTTCTTCTCCAAGGGCTTCGCCTTCAACCGCATCGACGGCCAGGTGCAGTTCGGCGACGGCGTGGCGCGCAGCGAGTCGATGCTGATCGACGGCCCCGCCGCGGAAATCAAGGTGCGCGGGCAGGCCGACCTGCGCGCGCAGCAGTTCGACCAGACCATCGACGTCAATCCCAAGGCCGGCAACCTGCTGACCGTGGTCGGCGCGGTCGCCGGCGGCCCGGTCGGCGCGGCGGTCGGCGCCGCCGCCAACGCGGTGCTGGGCAAGCCGCTGGGCGCGATCGGCGCGCGCACCTACCGCGTCACCGGCCCGTGGAAGGATCCGAAAGTGGAAGTGATCGAGCGCGATGCCTCGCGCCCGCCGGCGCCGCCGGCCGCCTCCGGCAGTCCCTGAATCGGCGCGTGTCCCGCGCCGCCCGCGCTTGCGCTGAGCGCCCCCGTCCCCCATGTTGAGCCCATGACCGAAAACGCCCTCAGCCTCGCCGAAACCCGCCTGTTGCTTCCCGCCGGCCTCGACGCCACCAGCCTGGAGCGCGCCTTCGGCACGCTGCTCGGCCCCGGCATCGACTTCGGCGACCTGTATTTCCAGCATTCGCGGCGCGAGAGCTGGAGCGTGGAGGACGGCATCGTCAAGGACGGCGCCCATTCCATCGAGCAGGGCGTGGGCGTGCGCGCGATCTCCGGCGAGAAGACCGGCTTCGCCTATTCCGACGACATCCACCGCGACGCGCTGCTGGCCGCGGCGCAGTCGGCGCGGGCGATTTCCCGCGACGGCGGCGCGCAGCCGGCGCAGTCGCTGCTGCGCGGCAACGGGCGCGCGCTGTACCCGGCGCTGGACCCGGTGGACGGCATGGGCAACGACCTCAAGGTCGAGATGCTGCGGCGCCTGGACCAGTTCCTGCGCGCCGCCGACCCGCGCGTGCAGCAGGTGATGGTCGGCCTGTCCGGCGGCGTGGACACGGTGCTGGTGGCGCGCAGCGACGGCGTGCTCGCCGCCGACGTGCGCCCGCTGGTGCGGCTGAACGTGCAGGTGATCGTCGAGCAGAACGGGCGCCGCGAGTCCGGCTATTCCGGCGGCGGCGGCCGCTACGGCTACGAGGTGCTGTTCGCCGATGGCCGGCCCGAAGCCTTCGCCAAGGAAGCGCTGCGCCAGGCGCTGGTGAACCTGGAGGCGGTGCCGGCGCCGGCCGGGGTGATGCCGGTGGTGCTGGGTTCCGGCTGGCCCGGCGTGCTGCTGCACGAGGCGGTCGGGCATGGTCTGGAAGGCGATTTCGCGCGCAAGGGCACCAGCGTCTATGCCGGCCGCATCGGCCAGCGCGTGGCCTCGCCGGGCGTGACCATCGTCGACGACGGCACCCTCGCGGGCCGCCGCGGCTCGCTCAACGTCGACGACGAGGGCACGCCGAGCAACTGCACCACGCTGATCGAGGACGGGGTGCTGGTGGGCTACATGCAGGATTCGCTGAACGCGCGGCTGATGGGCGTGGCGCCGACCGGCAACGGCCGCCGCGAATCGTTCGCGCACCTGCCGATGCCGCGCATGACCAACACCTACATGCTGGCCGGCCAACACGATCCGCAGGAAATGATCCGTTCGGTGAAGAAGGGCCTGTACGCGGTCAATTTCGGCGGCGGCCAGGTCGACATCACCAGCGGCAAGTACGTGTTTTCGGCGACCGAGGCCTATCTGATCGAGGACGGCAAGGTCACCGCGCCGGTGAAAGGCGCCACGCTGATCGGCAACGGCCCGGAGACCATGCAGAAGGTGCGCATGATCGGCCACGACCTGGCCCTGGACGAAGGCGTCGGCGTGTGCGGCAAGGACGGGCAGAGCGTGCCGGTCGGCGTCGGCCAGCCATCGCTGCTGATCGACGGGCTGACCGTGGGCGGGACGGCGTAGGCGCCGGGAGTGGGGATTCGGGATTCGGGATTCGGTAAAGCCGCGCGCGGCCGCTGTGGCGATGCCGATGCGCTTGGTCGGCATCGCCGCCCAGCGTGCCGAGGCGGTCGCGGGTGCACGACAGTGCGGGGCCGGCGCCGCCGTGGCTCAGTCGCGCGTGTCGTCCTCGGTGTCGATATCGTCGCTTTCGTCGTCCGCTTCTCCGAGTCCCGAGTCCCCGGTCCCGAGTCCCGAGTCCCCCAGCACCAGTTCGCGCAACTCCCGGAACAACTCCCGATAGGCATGCGGCGGCTTGTTCTTCAGCCGCTCTTCCTTGGCGTTGCGGATCAGCTGGCGCAGGCGCTGGCGGTCGGCCTCGGGGTATTCGGCGAGCAGCTCGGACAGCGCGGCGTCGCCGTCGGCCAGCAGCCGCGTGCGCCAGTCCTCGACCCGGTGGATCGCCGCCACTTCGCGGCGCGCGCCGTCGCTGTTGGCATCCATCGCCTCGCGGATCGCGTCCAGGGTCGCGTCGTCCTCGCGGCGCATCTGCTTGGCCAGGAACGCCAGCTGCCGCTTGTGCGCGATGTGCGAGGTGATGCGCTTGCTTTCCTCGATATGCGGGATCAGCGACTCGGGCACCGGCAGCTTGGCCAGCTGCGCCGGGGTCAGCGCCACCAGCTTCTCGCCCAGGGTCAGCACTTCCAGCGCCGCGCGGCGCTGCTGGCTGCGGCTGTCGCCGCGGAATTCACCGGTGTCTTCGTCGCGTCCGCGCATGGTCTTTCCAATTCGAATTTTCCGCTCCGCGTTGCGCGGAGCCGTTACCTCTACAGGATAAAGCATTGAACGCGATCACTTCCGAACTGCGCCGCGACGACAGCCTGGAACGCCTGGAGCGCCTGTCCGACATCGCCGGGCGGCTGCTGGCGCGGGCGCGCGAGCTGGGCGCCAGCCAGGCCGAGGTCAGCTGCAGCGAAGACCGCGGGCTGGACGTCAACGTGCGCCTGGGCGCGGTGGAAACGGTCGAGGCCACCCGCGACCGCGGCATCGGCGTCACCGTCTACTTCGGCCAGCGCAAGGGCAGCGCCAGCACTGCCGACCTGCACGAATCCAGCCTCGAGGCGACCGTCGCCCAGGCCTGCGCGATCGCCCGCTACACCGAGGACGACGTCGCCGCCGGGCTGGCCGACGCGGCGCTGATGGCGCGCGAGCTGCCCGAGCTGGACCGCTGGCATCCGTGGGCGCTGGAGGCCGAGGAGGCGATCGAGCTGGCTCTGGCCTGCGAGGCCGCCGGCCGCGACGCCGACCCGCGCGTGGCCAACTCCGACGGCGCCTCGGCCGGCAGCAGCGAGAGCCTGTCGGTGTACGCCAACTCGCACGGCTTCGTCGGCCGCGAGCGCAGCACCCACCATTCGATCGGCTGCGCGCTGATCGCCGGCCACGGCGACGGCATGCAGCGCGACGGCTGGTACAGCAGCGCGCTGGCGCGCGAGGATCTCGAGCAGCCGGCGGCGATCGGCCGCCGCGCCGCCGAGCGCACCGTGGCGCGGTTGCAGCCGCGCTCGCTGCCGACCGGCGAACTGCCGGTGCTGTTCGCGCCGGAGATGGCGCGTTCGCTGGTCGGGCACCTGCTCGGCGCGGTGTCCGGCGGTGCCCTGTACCGCCGCGCCAGCTTCCTGCTCGACAGCGTCGGCACCCGCCTGTTCCCGGACTGGTTCGCGATCGACGAACTGCCGCACCTGCGCCGCGGGCTGCGCTCGGCCGCCTTCGACGCCGAGGGCGTGGCCACCCGCGCCGCGCCGCTGGTCGCCGACGGGGTGTTGCAGCGCTACGTGCTGGGCAGCTATTCGGCGCGCAAGCTGGGCCTGCAGACTACCGCCAACGCCGGCGGCGTGCACAACCTGCAGGTCGCCGCCAACGCCGACGACCTGGCCACGATCGCGGCGGGCATCCCGCGCGGCCTGCTGGTCACCGAGCTGATGGGCAACGGCGTCAACCCGGTCACCGGCGACTATTCGCGCGGCGCCGGCGGCTTCTGGATCGAGAACGGCGCCATCGCCTACCCGGTGGACGAGGTGACCATCGCCGGCAACCTGCGCGAGATGTTCCAGCGCATCGAGGCGGTCGGCCGCGACATCGACGTGCGCTCGCACGTGCACATCGGCGCGGTGCTGGTCGGCAAGATGACGGTGGCCGGCAACTCCTGACCCCGCGCGCGGCGCCGCCATCCAGTCCGGATCGGCAGCCGCGACGCGGCGGCGGGCAGAGCAGGGGACAGGGAGCGGCGCAGCGCAGAACGGTCGGTTCCTGCTGGCGCGGACCGTCCCTGGCCATGGCGGCGCGGCCACGCCAGCGCCGGTCCGCGCCGCGACGGCTTGACAGGCTTGCGCAGGCCGCCGAGAGTGGCGCGCCAGGCGCCTTGCCCACTCACCACCATAGGAAGGGAAAATACCGATGAGCGAATTCGACAATGTGACCGCCCCGCCGCCGCCGCCGGCCGCCGCTGGCCCGCAGGAAGACCGCACGGTCGCACTGATCACCCATCTGTCGGGCATCATCGCCGGCTTCATCGTGCCGCTGATCATCTGGCTCATCAACAAGGACAACCCGGCCAAGTCGTTCCTCAACGACCAGGCCAAGGAAGCCCTGAACTTCCAGATCACCGTCGCCATCGGCTACGTGATCTGCGTGGTGCTCAGCATCATCGTGATCGGCGGGCTGCTGATGCCGGTGGTGTGGGTGGTGAACCTGGTGTTCTGCATCCTGGCCGGGATCAAGGCCAACGAAGGCGTGGCCTACCGCTACCCGTTCGCGCTGCGCCTGATCAAGTAAGCGCGGCACCGCTTCGCAAAAAAAGCCCGGCGTTCGCCGGGCTTTTTTATGGCGTCTGCAACTGCGCCGAGGGTTCCAGGCCGAGTCCAGGCGTGGCTGCGACGACGGCGGCCACGAAGTCCATCACCGCACGCACCGGTAAAGGCCGTGCATGGCGTTGCCGCAGATGTGCGGCGGCAGGTCAACCTGGCCTGGCGTCGCGCGTTTGCATTGACGACACCGACCGGGAGCGCCGCATGATCCGTCGTGAAACCCTGAGCGCCGCGAACCGCTTCGGCCTGGGCGCACGCCCCGGCGAACTGGCGACCATCGACGATCCGCGCGCGTGGCTGATCGCGCAGTTGCGCCCGCTGCCTGCCGCCGTCCCGGCGATGCGGGACCTGCCCGACAGCCTGGAGTACCTGCGTCGCGAAGCCGCCTACCAGCGCGAGCGGCGTCTGGCGCGGAGGCAGGCGCCAGCCGATGCCAAGCCCGCGCAGCAGGCCGCGCGCGGCCTGTACCGGCAGGCGCAGGCGCAGGAACTGGCGGCGCGTTACGCCGTCGCGGTGGCCAGCGCGGATGGCTTCGCCGAGCGCCTTGTGCATTTCTGGTCCAACCATTTCGCGGTGTCGGTCGACAAGCGCGCGGCCGCGCTGTACGCCGCGCCGATGGAACGCGAGGCGATCCGCCTGCATTGCATGGGCCGCTTCGCCGACCTGTTGCTGGCGGTGGAGCGGCATCCGGCGATGCTGCGCTACCTGGATAACGCCAACTCGATCGGTCCCGACTCGGTGCTGGCGCAACGCGCGCAGCGCCGTGCGGCGCGGCAGGGCCTGGAGGCGCCGCCGCGCCGTCCCGGCCTCAACGAGAACCTGGCGCGCGAGATCCTGGAATTGCACACGCTGGGCGTGGACGGCGGCTACACGCAGGCCGACGTCACCGAACTGGCGCGCGCGATCACCGGCTGGGGTGTGCCGGCGCCGCGCGATTTCGAGCAGGGCGTACCCGAGCACGCCTTCGTGTTCCGCGCGGCGGCGCATGCCGCCGGCAGCCGCCACCTGCTGGGCCGGCGCTACGCCGAAGGCGGGCTGGAACAGGGCGAGGCGATCCTGGGCGCACTGGCCCGGCACCCGGCCACCGCACGCCACGTGTCGCTGAAACTGGCGCGGCATTTCGTCCGCGACGATCCGCCGCCGGCGCTGGTGCAGCGCATGGCCGACGCCTGGCTGCGCAGCGACGGCCACTTGCCCAGTGTGTACCGCGCGCTGATCGACAGCGCGCAGGCGTGGAGCGCGGATGCGCGCAAGTTCAAGCAGCCGCAGGATTTCGTGCTGTCGGCGCTGCGCGCCGGCGGCGAATGGCCGCAGGCGCCGGCGCAGCAGAAGCAGGTGCTCGCATTGCTGGCGCGGATGGGGCAACCGCCGTTCACGCCGCGCTCGCCGGCCGGCTATGCCGACGCGGCTGCCGAGTGGAGCGGGCCGGATGCATTGTGGAAACGGGTGCAGGCGGCCGAGGCGTTGGCCGGCCTCGCACCGCCGACCGATCCGCTGGCCCTGGCCGGCAGCGTGTTCGCCACCAGTCTTGACCAGGACACCACCGGTGCCCTGCGCCGCGCCGAATCGCCGCGCGACGGCGTGGCCTTGCTGCTGGCCAGCCCGGCCTTCCAATGGCGCGCCTGAGCGGCGCGTCGCAACCGATCGCGGAGAACGTCCGATGCAGCTGACACGCCGCCGTTTCCTCGCCGCCAGCGGTGCGGCCACGTTGTTGAGCCTGTGGTCCGGTCCCGGCCCGGCCGCGCCGGTCGCGGACACCCGGCTGCTGGTGGTGTTGCTGCGCGGCGCGCTGGACGGCCTGCATGCGCTGGTGCCGCAGGGCGATGCCGACTACGCGCGGCTGCGCGGCGCGCTGGCGCCGCAGCAGACCTTGGCCCTGGACGGCAGCTTTGCGTTGCATCCGGCACTGGGCTTCGCCCATGAACTGTATGCGCGCAAGCAGTGGCTGCCGGTGGTGGCGGTGGCGCCGCCGTATCGCGAACGCTCGCATTTCGAAGCGCAGGACTGCCTGGAGAACGGCACCGCGCGGCCCAGCGGCGCCTCCAGCGGCTGGCTCAACCGCTGTGCGGCGGCGCTGCACGGGGCCGAGGCGCTGTCGGTGAGCGCGGTGACGCCGCTGATCATGCGCGGCCCTGGCGCGGTCAGCAGCTGGTCGCCGCCGCTGCCGAGCGCGGTCAATCCGATCCTGCTGCAGCGGTTGCAGCCGCTGTACGCCGCCGACGCGCAGTTGGCCGACGGCTTCGCGCGCGCAGTGCGCGGGCAGGGCATGCAGGTGGACAGCGTCAAGGGCGGGCAGCTGCCGCAGGCGATGCGCGCCGCCGCCAGCTTCATGGCCACGGCCGATGGCCCACGCCTTGGCTTCGTCGAGGATTCGGGCTGGGACACGCACGGCAACCAGGCCGCGGTGCTGCAGCGCAAGCTGGGCGAGCTTGATGCCGGATTGCGCGCGTTCCATGACGGCGCCGGCGCGAGCTGGCAGCGCAGCGTGGTCGCGGTGGTGACCGAGTTCGGCCGCACCGCGGCGGTCAACGGGACCGGCGGCACCGATCACGGCACTGGCGGCGTCGCGTTCCTGGCCGGCGGCGCGGTGCGCGGCGGGCGCATTGCCGGCGACTGGCCGGGGCTGTCGCCGCGCGCGTTGAACGAAGGCCGCGATCTGCGCGCCACGGCCGACTTGCGTGGCCTGTTCAAGCATCTGCTGGGCGCGCACCTGGGCGTGTCCGAAGCGGCGCTGGACACGCAGGTGTTTCCCGGCAGCGCGGCGGTGCGGGCGATGGATGGGCTGGTGGCGTCGCGCTGAGGCGTAGTGGCGATGGACGCTGGCGCGTCAGATCCGTTGCCGCATGCGCGGCGAACATGGGCACCGCGCCGCTTGCGCCCGGCAACGGTGCCGGCATCGCCTGCCGGCACCGCTCGCGCGAGCGTCGTGACGCTGCCCGGACTCAGTTCTGCGCCGGCGTGTTCTCTGCGAAATACTCGTGGCTGTCGGCGTTCTTCACTGCGCGCGCCGGATTGCTGGTGGCCAGGTTGCGCGCCGCGCTCTGGCCGTAGGCGTAGTCCTGGGTGCCGGCGACCACGGTGAAATGGCTCATTTCGTGGATCAGCGTGCCGGCCTTGGAGTCGGTGCCGGTGAGCGGCGCGCTCCAGAACGCGTTGCACACGTAGATCTGGTACGGCTGGTTGGCATAGACATAGGCATAGGCGCTGTCGCTGCAGCCGCAGTTGATGGTGACCTGGCCGTTGTTCTGGTCGATCGCCGCGTCGATGTTGACGAAGTTGGAGGTGGCGGTGCTGTAGCGGCTGGCGTTGTAGGCGCCGAACCAGGAGGTGTAGCGCGCGCCGGTGCTGCCGCCGTTGAGATAGGTCTTGGCGTTCTGCGAATAGGTGCGCGCCGAGTTGACCGCGCTGCCGATGGTGCTGATCTGGCTGCTGCTGCACGAGGCGTAGTTGATGCCGTTGACCACCGCCTGCGGGCCGGCCATCAGGTCGTTGCGCGTCGCGCGGCCGCGGCCGCCCAGCCACAGCGTCAGCGGCGCGCTGGAGACCGTCTGCGGCTGGCCGTCGGCGCGCAGCATCTTGTTGCCGTCGGAGAACGAGGCGTACTGCAGCGAGGCGTTGAGGTGGATGCTGTAGTTGCCGCTGCGCGACAGGTCGTAGGCGCTGCCCAGGTCGATCTGCGCATGCCGCGCTTCGCCCGGCTGCAGGATCACGAAGTCCTCCGCGCGCGGTGCGGCGCGCTTGACCAGGCGCCCGACGTAGTCGACCGCGCTGCCATCGCGCACCACCTCGAACAGGCTGGCGTCGAGTTCGCCCAGCGGCAATTCCCACCTGGGCACGCGCGCGATGCGCTCGCCGGTATTGCGCACGGTGACCGCGAGCTGGCCGCGGTGCTGGCCGTCGGCGTCGGCGACCGGCGCCAGTTCCACCTGCAACGGCGTGGCGTTGCGCGACAGCTGCGATTGCGCGGTGGCCGCCGAGATGCTGCCGACCAGGCTGAAGCCGATTGCCGCCGAGATCAGGGATGCGCGTTTCATGCAGGCTCTCTCCATTCGGAAAAGGGGGCGCCCATGCGAGGGCGTATGCAAACTAGCCCGGCATGCCGCGGGCAAGCGGCATTTGCGCGTTTGTCTGCGATTTCGTCCAGCGAAGCGGGCGCCGAATCCCACAATGCGCGTTCGCGCATGCGCTGACGGCATCGATCCGCCGCCGCGGATCCGGCGGGTGCTGCGCCGCATCGCACGGCGACGCGTGCGGTGCCGGTTTGCCGATTCGCATGCCGATCACTAGAGTCTGTCGCTTGCGCCCTGGAAGAAGGAACGTCATGCGATTGCTGTGCCTGGTGGTGGCGGTTGCACTGACTGCGCTGGCCGCGATGGCCGCTGCGCAGCCCGCGGCCCGCGAGATCGCGCTCGACGTGCAGGGGCCGACGGCGCCGCGCGACCGCTTCTACGATCTGTCGGTGGGCTCGGACTATCCGGGCACGCTGCTGCGCGAAGACAGCCTGGCGCAGCTGCGCACGGCCCGGGACGAACTGGGCTTCCGCTACCTGCGCTTCCACGCGATCTTCCACGACGTGCTCGGCACCTATCGCGAGGTCGACGGGCGCCCGGTCTACGACTGGAGCAAGATCGACCAGCTCTACGACCGCATGCTCGGCATGGGCATCCGTCCCTTCGTCGAACTGGGCTTCACCCCGGAGGCGATGAAGCGTTCCGACCAGCGGGTCTTCTACTGGAAGGGCAACACCTCGCATCCGCAGCTGGACAAGTGGAGCGCGCTGGTCGATGCCTTCGTGCGCCATGCGCGCGAACGCTACGGCGAAGAGGAAGTGCGGCGCTGGTATTTCGAGGTCTGGAACGAGCCGAATCTGGCCGGTTTCTGGGAGAACGCCGACCAGCCGGCGTACTTCGCGCTGTATGCCGCCACGGCGAAGACGATCAAGCGCATCGACCCGCAGCTCAAGGTCGGTGGGCCGTCGACGGCCGGTGCGGCCTGGGTGCCGGAATTCATCGCCCATGCGCATGCCGCCGGCACGCCGCTGGATTTCATCACCACCCATACCTACGGCGTGGACGGCGGCTTCCTGGACGAAAAGGGCGAGAGCGACACCAAGCTGTCGCCATCGCCCGATGCGGTGGTCGGCGACGTGCGCCGCGTGCGCGAGCAGATCCAGGCCTCGGCAATGCCGGGCTTGCCGCTGTACTTCACCGAGTGGAGCAGCAGTTACACGCCGCGCGATCCGGTGCACGACGCCTACCTCAGCGCGGCCTACATCCTGAGCAAGCTCAAGGCGACCGAAGGGCTGGTGCAGGGCATGAGCTACTGGACCTACAGCGACCTGTTCGAGGAGCCGGGCCCGCCGACCGCGCCGTTCCAGGGCGGCTTCGGCCTGCTCAATCCGCAGGGCATCCGCAAGCCGGCGTACTTCGCCTACAAGTACCTCAACGCGCTGGGCGAGCGGCAGCTGCGCACGACGGATGCGCAGAGCTACGCCACCTACGACGGCGGCGTGCTGAAAGTGCTGGCCTGGGACTTCGTCACCCCGCAGCAGGACAAGAGCAACCGCCCGTACTTCACCCAGGTGCTGCCGGCGGCCGCGACCGCACCGCTGCGCCTGCAATTGCGCGGACTGGCGCCGGGCGATTATGCGTTGGCGATCCGCCGCACCGGTTTCGATGCCAACGATGCGTACAGCGCGTATCTGCGCATGGGATCGCCGAAGGCGTTGAGCGCCGAGCAACTGCGCAAGCTGCAGGGCATGACCGCCGATACGCCAGAGCTGCGCCGCGTGCGCGTGGGCAAGGACGGCAATGCGCAGGTGAAGGTTGCGATGCGCGCCAACGATGTGGTGCTGGTGGAGTTGAGTCCGCATTAGCGGTATCGCTCTGCACTGTTCGCAGGTATGCCCGCTTTTGTAGGAGCGGCTTCAGCCGCGACAGGCATTGTCGGTAACGCCTGTCGCGGCTGAAGCCGCTCCTACAGGGGAGGGGGCCTCGCCCGATTCGGTCAGTGCGAGCGGTCCACCGCCAGCCGTGCCAGCGCCGCCAGCGCGTCGGCGCGGGGGCCGTGGCCGTGCAGGCTGTCGCGCATCGTTGCCGCCAGTTCGGCCAGCTTGGCCTTGGCGCCGTCCATGCCGAGCAGCGCCGGATACGTGGACTTGGCCTGCGCCGCATCCTTGCCGGCGGTCTTGCCGAGCTGTTCGGAACTGGCCTCGACATCGAGAATGTCGTCGCGCACCTGGAACGCCAGGCCCAGCGCCGTGGCGAAGGCGTCCAGCCGCGCGAGCGCGCCGTCGTCGGCGCCGCCGCCGAGCGCGCCCAGGCGCACGCTGGCGCGGATCAGCGCGCCGGTCTTCAGCGCATGCATGCGCTCCAGCGCGGCCAGCGGCTGCACCGCGCCGGTGGCGTCGATGTCCAGCGCCTGGCCGCCGCACATGCCGGCCGCGCCCGCGGCCTCGGCCAGGGTCTGCAGCCAGCGCACGCGCAATGCCGCATCGGCAGCGTCGGCGCCGGCCAACAGCGAGAAGGCCAGGCTCTGCAGCGCATCGCCGGCCAGGATCGCGGTGGCTTCGTCGAAGGCGATGTGCACGGTCGGGCGGCCGCGGCGCAGGGCGTCGTCGTCCATCGCCGGCAGGTCGTCGTGGACCAGCGAGTAGGCGTGGATCAGTTCCACCGCCAGCGCCGGCGCATCGAGCTGCGCTGCATCGGCCTCGAACAACGCGCCGCTGGCGTAGACCAGCAGCGGGCGCATGCGTTTGCCGCCGCCGAGGGTGGCGTGACGCATGGCTGCGTGCAGGCGCTGCGGCGCGGCCGTGGCGGCGGGCAGGTGCGCATCCAGGCCGGCTTCCACGCGCTGGCGCCAGCGCGCGAAGGCGGCATCAGCCGCCATGGAGCGGGGCGGGATCGAACGGCTCGGCGGCGTCCGGCTGCTCCGGGTCGCTGAGCAGGCGCACGCGCAGTTCGGCCTGTTCCAGCGCCTGTTGGCACTGCCGATACAGGCCGACGCCGCGCTCGTAGGCGCTCAGCGACTGTTCCAGGCTCAGGTCGCCGGTTTCCATCTTCTCCACCAGCACTTCCAGCTCCTCGAGCGATTGCTCGAAGCGGGCGACCGGGGAGGCATCGTCTAGGGACTTCTTGGGCATCGCGGAAGTGTGCGCGGCGTCGGCGGCAGGGTCAATGCGAGGCAGGTGACGATGGCGTCGCGGCGGCGCCGAGCAGCAGCCGCGCACGCCGCGCCTGCAGCCAGGCGTGCAGCGGTGCGGCGACGAGGTCGGTGCCGGCCGCCAGCAGCCGATCGCCCTCGAACAGCAAGGGCAGGCGCGCGCGCTGCCAGGGCGGGACCGCGTGTTCCTGCAGCAGGTGCTTGAGCGCCTGCGAGTGGCTGCGGCCGGGCAGCACGATGCGTTCGCCGCCCTGGCGCAGACGCACCAAAAGCGGGGCATCGAAGCCCAGCGGCGCGGCGCCGCACAGGCGCAGGCGGCGGCCGTCGGGCAGCGCCAGCGGCGCGTGGCCGTCCCACTGCGCCTGCCAGTCGGCGGGCAGCGGCAGCGGATCGCGTTCTGCGTACAGCGCGTCGCGCCAGCTGCGCAGCGTCGCGCCGTGCCAGGCGAACTGCGCGGACGCGTCGGCACGTGCGTGCAGCAGGCTGCGTTCGACCGCCGCCAGGCCGGCGGCCGGCAGCGGCGGCAGGCCCGCCTGCGCGATCCAGCGGCGCAGCACGCGCGCGCGGCGCGGCGCCGGCAGCGCGCGCAGACCGGGCAGCGGCAACGGCGCCGCAGGGTCGTCGCGCAGCGCCTCCAGCGCGGCCTGGTCGCCGTCGTCCAGCAGGGCGCCTGCCTCGCCGCACAGCTGCGCGCTGCGCGCCAGCGCGGCATCGGCATGCGGCCACCGCTGGCGCAGCAGCGGCAGCACGTGCAGGCGCAGGAAATTGCGGTCGAAGCCCGGATCGGCGTTGCTCGGGTCGTCGATCCAGCGCAGCGCATGCCGCTGCGCATACGCATGCAGATCGCTGCGCGGCAGCGCCAGCAGCGGCCGCCACAGCATGCCGTGGGCGAAACTGCGCAGGCTCTGCATCGCCGCCAGCCCGTCCGGGCCGGAGGCACGCAGCGCACGCAACAGGAAGGTCTCGGCCTGGTCGTCGCGGTGCTGCGCCAACGCCAGCCACTCGCCGGCGGCCAGCGCCTGGGCGAAGGCCGCGCGCCGCGCCTGCCGCGCCGCCGCTTCCAGGCCGTGGCCGCTGTCGCGCGGCACCTGTACGCGCAGCACCTGCAGCGGGATCGCCAGCGCCGCGCAGACCGCGGCGCATTGCGCGGCCCAGGCATCGGCGTCGGCGTGCAGGCCGTGGTGCACGTGCACCGCGCGCAGCCCGGCGCGGCGGTAGTGCGGCTGCTGCGCCAGCGCATGCAGCAGCACGCTCGAATCCAGCCCGCCGCTGACACCCACCAGCACCGCCGCCGGCGCCGGATCGGGCAGGGCGGCGCTCACGGGGCAGGGCGGTGCGCTGTGGGAACGGGCGGTCATCGCGTCACTTTAGAGGCTGGCGCCGGTCGGCGCGATTGGGAGCATGCCGGGTGCGCCGCGGCGCGTGCGGTACGACGCGACCTGCATGCGGATCGCGTGCGGGGGCCACGCGCTGTGTCTGTGCCGTGCACGACGTGTCGCGCGGGGCGCGTCGCCCATCTGGCGGTGCGGCAATGCGCGCGCGACCTGGCATAGGCCCGCCAGAGTACGGCGTGGAGCGGAGCACGGCGGTGCGTGGGTGCGCGTGCGTAGAAGATCCATCGCCGCGCTGCGTGCGTGTCGCATCTCGACCGCCGGTCATTGCGCAACGCACCGAACCGCGGCGAGCAGGTCCACAGGTTCAGGAGTGGGATGGAAGCAAGCGGCTATGCATGCCGAAGATCCATCGCCGCGCCGTGCGTGTCGCATCTCGACCATCGGTCATTGCGCAACGCACCGAACCGCGGCGAGCAGGCCCACAGGTTCAGGAGTGGGATGGAAGCAAGCGGCTGTGCGCGCCGAAGATCCGTTGCCGCCCACGCCGCACGCGTGGCTATGCGCTGACGCGACAGCGCACAGCCTGCGCATGCCGCCGCGTCGCTCAGCGCGCCGGTTCGGGCACTTCGCGGTTGCCGCGGTCGATGAAGTACCAGCGCCCGCCGAGCATCGGGGTGTGCCCGTCGAGCCCGGGCGTGCCGCGATGGCAGCCGTCGCAGACCTGCGCCACGCCGTTCTCGAACGGCCAGGCGAAGTCGTGGACCGGCGCGATCACTTCGCGCAACTGCTGGTCGTAGAAGCCGATGCGGCCATGGAAGATGCCGCGGGTCAGGCCTTCGACGAAATAGTCCGGCCCGTTGTCCCAGAGGATCACCGGCAGGCTGCTGCCGTCGGCGCGCACGTAATAGAACTGGTCGTTCACGGTCAGCACGGACAGGCCGTCGGCATCGAACTGCAGGCCCCGCAGTGCCTGTGGCGACAGCGCCAGGCGCCCGTCGGCGCCGACGCTGCAGCCGGGCACGACGTCCCTGTCGGCGTTCGGATCGGCCAGCCGGCAGGCGGCGTCGGCCTGCGCCCAGGCGGACGGCGCCGCGGCGATCGCCGCCAGCGCGAGCAGCCAGGCTGCGCCGCGCCCGACGACCGTGCGCTGCGGCCGTATCGCCGTCATTTCGCGGTTGCGGCGTCGGCCATGAACGCGGCCGGCTTCGGCAGCTGCACCGGCACGCCATCGCCGTTGCAGGTGCCGGCCTGGCACAGGCGGCTGCGCAGCTTCGGCGTGGCCTGCACGATCACGTGGTAGATCACGTTCTCTTCCAGGCTGCCGCGGAACGCGTCGCTGCCGGGCCCGCGCGCCCAGATGCCGACGTCGTCGCCGCCATGGGTCTCGGACTTGGTCGGCACCAGCGCTTCCTGCATGAAATCCGGCTGCTCGGTGTCGACATGGGTCAGGTCGGGGCGGCCCTTGGCCGGCTCGAAGCTGCTCGGCGCATGCGGGAACTGCTTGATCCCGGCCGGCTGCTGGTTGCTGGCGCCGGTGTGGCCGGGGCCGTTGGCGTAGCTGAGCGTGGCGTACGGCTGGCCGTTGCCGTCCAGCGCCAGTTCGCCGGTGTTGGCGTCTTCGCCGCTGGTGCCGCGCACCTTGCCCAGGATCGGGTTGCCGCGCTGCGGGTAGCCGACGAAGTTCAGCGTGTGCGAGTGGTCGGCGGTGACCACGATCAGCGTGTCCTCGGCCGAGGTCGCGTCCACCGCGGCCTGCACCGCCTGCGACAGGGCGATGGTCTCGTCCAGCGCGCGGTAGGCATTGCCGGCGTGGTGGGCGTGGTCGATGCGGCCGCCTTCGACCATCAGCACGTAGCCGTCGTTGCCGCGCGACAGGGTGCGGATCGCGGCGCGGGTCATCTCGGCCAGGCTCGGGTCGCCGCCGGCGCCCTGGTCGCGGTCGTGGTCGAACTGCATGTGGTCCGGCTCGAACAGGCCGAGCAGCGCCGGCGCGTTCTGCGCCGCTTCCAGCTGGCCGCGGTTCCAGGCGTAGGCGCCCTGCGGGTGGCGCTGGCGCCATTCGCCGACCAGGTCGCGGCCGTCCAGGCGCAGGCCGACCTTGTCGTCGTATTCCGGGTCGCGCTGCTCGACGGTGGTGAACTGGCTGCGGCCGCCGGCCAGCATCACCTGCGGGCCGCGGCCGAAGCGCGCGCCCATCATCTGCTGGGCGATGTCGCGGCAGCCTTCGGCCACCGCTTTCTCCGGCAGGTCGGTATCGCTTTCCCAGTTGCGTTCGGGCACGTGCGTGTAGGTCGCGGCGGGCGTGGCGTGGGTCAGTCGGGTGGTGGTGACGATGCCGGTGTTCAGGCCGGCGCTGTCGGCCAGTTCCAGCCAGGTCAGCAACTGCTTGCCGAGGCTGTCGGCGCAGGCGTCGCGCTTGCCGGCGGACACGCCGATCGCGCCCATGTGGGTCTTCACCCCGGTGGTGATCGAGGTCATGGTGCCGGCCGAGTCCGGGGTCTGCGAATCGGTGTTGTAGGTCTTGCTCAGCGCGGTGGCCGGGAACGCTTCCCACGACAACTGGTTCTCCTCGCCGGAGGCGCCCTTGCGCTGGCCGTCGAGGATGCGCGCGGCGGCGACCGTGGTCAGGCTCATGCCGTCGCCGAGGAACAGGATCACGTTCTTGGCCTTGCCGCGCATCGCGCCGTTGTTGGCAGCCTTGGCCGCGCCGCTGCGGTACCACCAGTCCGGGGTCTCGCCACTGGGATGGGCGACGGCGGGCACCTGGATCGGGGCGATGGCGGCAGCGGAGGGAGCGCGCGGCGCGCTGGCGCAGGCCGCCAGCAGCAGGGTGGAGGCGGCGGCGAAGGCGGGAACGAGGTAGCGCATACGAAAAGCGGGCCCTGGGCACGAAGTCCCACGCATTATGCCGGCTGCGACAAGGCACGCCGATGACATCGCGCCTTTCCAGCCATGGCGTCGTCGCCCGCGTCGCCTTGCGCTATGGTGCGGGATCTTGGATTTTTTGTGGACAGTCTCGATGAAACTGGTGACCGCCTGGTTGCGCATTCCGTTCTGGCAGCGTGTGGTGGCCGGCTTCGTGCTCGGTGCGCTGGCCGGCTGGGCGATGGGGCCGGCCGCGGAGACCTGGTTCGGGCCGCTGGGCGACCTGTACGTGACCCTGATCAAGATGATCGCGGTGCCGCTGGTGTTCTTTGCGGTGATCAATGCGATCTCCTCGCTGCACGGCCAGCAGTCGGTGGCCAAGCTGGGTGGGCGCACCTTCCTGTGGTTCGTGCTCACCGCGGCGCTGGCGGTCGGCGTCGGTCTGGCAGTGGGCACGTTGCTGCAGCCCGGCGCCGGCCACTTCGGCCTGAGCGTGGACAGCGCATGGAAGCCGCGCGACGTGCCCAGCCCGATCCAGGTGCTGCTGGACGTGGTGCCGTCCAACCCGTTCTACGCGCTGACCGGCATCGGCACCAAAACCAATGCCGCTGGCGAGACGGTGCTGGCCGCCGGACGCGGCTCGATCCTGCCGGTGATCTTCTTCGCCGCGCTGCTCGGCTTTGCGATGGTCAAGCTCGGCGAGCGCGTGGCGCAGGCGCGGCAGCTGACCGCGCAGATGAGCGACATCATGATCCAGGTCACCCGCTTCGTGCTGGAGATGACCCCGCTCGGCACCTTCGGCCTGATCGCCGGCCTGGTCGGTACCTACGGCTTCGAGAAACTGCTGCCGTTCGGCAACTTCGTGCTGGCGCTGTACCTGGCCTGCGCGATCCACATTGTGGTGGTGTACGGCGGCCTGCTGCTGGCGCACGGGCTGAACCCGTGGAAGTTCTTCCGCGGCGCCGCGCCGGGCATGCAGGTGGCCTTCGTCAGTTCCTCCAGCTTCGCCGCGATGCCGGTGGCGATGCGCTCGATCACCCACAACCTGGGCGTCAACAAGGACTACGCCGCGTTCGCGGTGCCGCTGGGCGCCAGCATCAAGATGGACGGCTGCGGCGCGATCTTCCCGGCGCTGTGCGCGGTGTTCATCGCCCAGTACACCGGGGTGCCGCTGACCGGCAACCAGTATTTCGTGGTGCTGATCGCCTCGGTGCTGGGCAGTTTCGGCACCGCCGGCGTGCCCGGCACCGCGGTGGTGATGGCCACGGTGGTGCTGAGCGCGGCCAACCTGCCGCTGGAAGTGATCGGCTACCTGTACGCGATCGACCGCATCCTGGACATGATGCGCACCATGACCAACGTCACCGGGCAGATGCTGGTGCCGGTGCTGGTAGCCAAGGAGACCGGCCTGCTCGACCGTAGCGTGTACGAGGCGGCGTCGAGCAACGTCGGCCTGGAAGATCCGCCTGCCGACGGATCCGGCCAGATGCGTTGATGTTCCGGTGAGCACGTCCGCGACCAGCTTGCGCGAACAGCTGCAACAGCTTCCCGGGCTGACGCCGATCGATGGCGTGCTGGTGCAGCAGGCGCTCGCCGCCGATCCGTTCGAGCGCCAGTACCTCGCGGTCCGGCAGCAGGAAGGCCGCGTCTACAGCGACGCGCAGGTACGCACGCTGCCGCATCCCGGCGGGGCGCTGGCCGCGAGCCACGAGTGGCGGGTGCGCGCCGAGTCGTGCCGGCGCCTGCTGCGCCACCTGCAGGCGCGCGGCGGCGGCGGGCCGCTGCTCGAACTGGGCTGCGGCAACGGCTGGCTGTCGCAGCGGCTGGCCGACGGCTTGCAGCGCGAGGTCTGCGGCGTCGACGTCAATCGCACCGAACTGGCGCAGGCCGCGCGCGTGTTCGCGGCCAGTCCGCGCCTGAGCTTCGTCGCCGGCGACATCCATACGCTGCCGCTGCCGCCGCAGCGCTTCGATGTGGTCGTGCTGCCGGCCTGCATCCAGTATTTCGCCGACCCGCGCGCGCTGATCGTGCGCCTGCTCGGCCTGCTGCAGCACGATGGCGAACTGCACGTGATCGACAGTCCGTTCTATGCCGACGCCGCGCTGGCCCAGGCCAGTGCCGCGCGCAGCCTGCGCTACTTCAGCGGCTTGGGCTGTGCGGAGCTGGCCAGCCAGTACCACCAGCACACCTGGGCCGCGCTCGACGGCATCGCGCTGCGCATGTTGTTCGATCCGCGCAGCCTGCGCGCCCGTTGCCTGCGCGCGCTGCGTCGGCCGCAGCCGCACTTTCCGTGGCTGTGCATCCGCAAGCGCGACAACCCGGGACTGGCGGCTGCCTAGGCCGTCGCGATCGCGCGGCGGGGCTGCCCGGCGAGGCGAGGGCGCTCGCCACTGACTGCTCCTGCGCGGCGCCGTCGCTGGCCCTGAACCGCCGATCCGTGCGTTGCGGCGCTGCGGCGCCTGCAGCGCCGGTACGTGGCAGACTTCAGCTTCTTTCTCTCCCTGGAGCCCCGATGAGCGGCACGCAACGCGAACTGACCTTCCGCTTCCTGGCCGAGCCGATCGACGTCAACTACGGCGGCAAGGTCCACGGCGGCGTGGTGATGAAGTGGATCGACCAGGTCGGCTACGCCGCGGCGGTGGGCTGGAGCGGGCGCTACAGCGTGACCGTGGCGGTGGGCGGGATCCGCTTCGTCTCGCCGATCCGGATCAGCGACATGGTCACGGTCAGCGCCAAGCTGGTCTATACCGGCAGCACCAGCATGCATTTCGCGATCGACGTGCGCGCGCGCGACCCGATGGGCGGCGACTCGCGGCTGTGCACCCATTGCATCATCGTGTTCGTGGCCCTGGACGGGGTGGAAGGCAAGCCGACGCCGGTGCCGTCGTGGCAGCCGGACACGCCGGAGGACCACCGCCTGGCCGAGTACGCGCTGAAGGTGATGGAACTGAGCAAGGGGATCGAGGACACCATCTCGCACTACCAGGCCTGAGCTGGCACTGGCCGCGGACGGCCCACCGGCACGACCGCGGACGCGGGCCGGCACGCCGCAACGAAAAAGGCCGCTGTCCCCAGCGGCCTTTCGCTTGCCTGGCGTGTGCCCGCGGCGTGCTTACATCGCCACGCGCCGCGCCTGCAGGAACTTGGCGCTCCAGTAGCCGGTCGCCAGCGTGTCCACGCGCACGTCCTTGCCGCGGCTCGGCGCGTGCAGGAAGCGGCCTTCGCCGACGTACAGGCCGACATGGTCGACCCGGCCCTTGCGGCCGAAGAACACCAGGTCGCCCGGCGCCAGCGCGGCGCGGTCCTTGATCAGCTCGGCGTTGGCCTCGCGCGCCATCTCGCGCGACACGCGCGGCAGCTCGATACCCAGCGCGGTGCGGAACACGTAGCCGACCAGGCCGCTGCAATCGAAGCCTTCGGTGTCCTCGCCGCCCCAGCGGTAGGGCGTGCCGAGCAGCGCCATGGCGCGCTTGAGCACCGACTGGACCTTGTCGCCGCCCGGCACCACGCCTTCGCGCAGCGGCGCCTGGGACACGTCGTAGTTGGCCAGCAGGCGGCTGATGTCGCCAGCGAACATCGCCGAGCGGTCCATCAACGGAATGGTGTCGTTGGCGGCCAGATGCGGGAGCAGGGCGGCCAGGGTGGCGGTCGCGGCGGCATCGGCCTTGCTGCGGGCCGGGGCCTGCGCCTGGGCGGAGGCGGCGACCGGCTTGGCGGTCGCGGGCTGTGCGGCGTTGGGATTGGTGCTGATGGTGCTGGTGGTCGCTTGCGCCGGCGCGGCGGCAGCGATGGCTTCGGGAATCACGATGTCGGCGGGAGCCGACTGGGCCAGGGCCGGAACGGCCGACAGGCAGAGCGAGGCGGTGCAGATGAGGCGGAAGGCGGCCCGGCGGGGGACGGTGGTCTTGCCTGGAGAGGTCTTGGCTTCAGTCGTCACGCGTTGATCACAAATTCAAACGATGGGCGATCATGCCCTGTAGACGGCAAGACGAAGTTCAAATAGCGTTAATATTTCGTAATTATGAATGTGAGCGCAACCACAATTCAGTGCAGGACCCGCTTGGCGCCGGTGTAGTGGTCGCGCCAGTAGGCTCCATCCAGGAAGTCCAGGCGCACCGTTCCGCCGCTGCTCGGGGCATGCACGAAGCGGCCCTCGCCGACATAGATGCCGACATGGCTGACGCTGCCGGCGCTGCCGAAGAACACCAGGTCGCCGGTGCTCAGGCGCTGCGGATCGATCCGCGGACCCTGCACCGCGGCCAGCTCGCGCGAGGTCCGCGGCAGTTGCAGGTCGAGCGTGTCGCGATAGACGTAGGCGACCAGGCCGCTGCAGTCGAAACCGGATTCGGGGGTGTTGCCGCCGTAACGGTAGGGCGTGCCGACCAGGCCCAGCGCGCGCATCAGCACCGCGTTGGCCGCGGCCGGATCGGCCGGCACCACCTGCGGCCAGTTACGCATCGCCGCCGGCGGCGGCCGCGACGGACGCACCTCCTGGCGGCCGCAGGCGGCCAGCACGGTGATGCACAGCAGGGCGGTCCAGGACGCAAGACGGCGGCGCGCGGCGGGTGAAACTGGCTTGTTGTGCATGGAGCCCGGATAATGCGCGACCTCAGATGGCCGCCATCATGGCGGCGCTCCCGGCGGCCGACAAGCCGTCCACACCGTCTGCCTTCGGCAGCCACAGCGCAGAGTTGCACATGAAGATCGAAAAAGACCGCGTCGTCCGTTTCCACTACACCGTCTCGGAAGCCGGCCAGGCGCCGATCGAAACCTCCAAGGACCGCGATCCGCTGGTGATCCTGGTCGGCCACGGCAACATCATCCCGGGCCTGGAGAACGCGATGCTGGACAAGGAAGCCGGTGCGAGCTTCGGCGTCGACGTGGCCGCCACCGATGCCTACGGTGAATACCGCGAAGGCCTGACCCAGCGGGTGCCGAAGAAGCATTTCGGTGCGACCAAGCTGCAGCCGGGCAGCCAGGTGGTGTTGCAGACCAACTTCGGCCCGCGCGCGGTGACCGTGCAGAAGGTCGGCATGAGCGTGGTCGACGTCGACCTCAACCACCCGATGGCCGGCAAGGACCTGCATTTCGACGTGGAGATCATCGACGTGCGCGAGGCCAGCGCCGAAGAAATCGAGCACGGCCACGTGCACGGCGATGGCGGCCACCACCATTGAGTGAGCGCGGCGCGGCTCCCGTCCTCGGGAGCCGTGCCTGCCGCGCGGCGGCGCGCTGCGTCGCGACCGCTGCCTGATCGGCGTCGCCGGGCGGCGCCGCGGCGGTCGCCGTTCGCGCCCGCCCCTGTCCTTCGCGCAGTGCGCCTCGGCGCATGCGCGCCGCGGCGATGGATAATCGCCGGTCCTTCGTCCGGTGCCCGCCTTGGCCTCCTCCGCTCCCGTGCTGCAGCCCGTCGCGCCCGCCGAGCGCATCGCCACGCTGGACGTGCTGCGCGGCTTCGCGTTGCTCGGCATCCTGCTGATGAACATCGAGGGCTTCGTCGGTCCGCTCGACGAAGCGCTGACCGGCCTGGATCCTTCGTTGCGCGGCGCCGACCGCATCGCCGACGCGGCGGTCTACCTGCTGGTGCAGGGCAAGTTCTACACCTTGTTCGCGTTGCTGTTCGGCATGGGCTTTGCGGTGATGGCGCAGCGCGCCGACGCGGCGCGGCGCGAATTCGGCGGCTTCTTCGTGCGCCGCAGCGCGGTGCTGCTGCTGATCGGCGCGCTGCATGCGGTGTTGCTGTGGTCTGGCGACATCCTGGTCAGCTATGCGTTGCTGGCGTTCATGCTGCTTGCCTTCCGCGAGGCGCCGATGCGCTGGCTGCCGTGGATGGCGCTGGCGGTGTACCTGTGTTCGCCGCTGCTGTCGCTGTTGACCGGCGCGGTGGGCTCGGCGGCGCAGGCCGATCCGCACGCCGCCGTGCAATGGCGGCAGGGCATGGCCGAGCAGGCGCAACGCGCGGCGGCGGCACTGGCCGAGCAGCGCCAGGTGTTCGGCCATGGCAGCTACGCCGCAGCCACCGCGCAGCGCCTGCGCGACCTGGTCGAGACGCTCGGCGTGCTGGTGTTCAACGCGCCGACCATCTTCGGCATGTTCCTGCTCGGCGCGTGGTGCGTGCGCAGCGGCCTGGCGCTGCAGCCGCAGCGGCGTCCGCGGTTGCTGGCGGCGCTGCGCTGGGGCGTGCTGCCGCTGGGCCTGGCGCTGATGCTGCTGAGCTTCCGGCTGGAGCCGTGGATGGATCCGGCGCGCCTGGATCTGCGCCTGGCCAGCGCGTTCGCGCTGGCCACGGTGGCCAGCGGCATGATGGCGCTGGGCTACGCGGCCTGGATCGTGCGTTTCACCCCGGCGCTGCGCTGGCTGGCGCCGGCCGGGCGCATGGCGCTGAGCAACTACCTGCTGCAGTCGCTGCTGTGCACCACGCTGTTCTACGGCTACGGCCTGGACTATTTCGAGCGCCTGCCGCGGCTCTGGCAGATCCCGTTCGCGTTCGCGCTGTTCGCGCTGCAGGTGGCGCTGTCGCAGCTGTGGCTGCGGCACTTCCGCTTCGGTCCGGTGGAATGGCTGTGGCGCTCGGCGAGCTACCTGCGCTGGCAGCCGCTGCGGCGTCGCGATGCACTCTGAAGCAGCGCAATGAACGCGGTTTGCCACGACGCGCTGCGCAGCGCCGGTAGCGGTGCGGGCGCTGGCGGGGCGGCGGCCGATCGCCCGCGATGGCCTGCGAATGCGCGGCGTCGCCGCGACCTCCTCACATGTGGCGTGCCGTGGCCCATGGCATGCTCGGAATCCGCATCGACAGCGCGACAGGACACACCCGATGGCCGACCTGAGAGGCGGGCGCATGCCCGCGATCGATCCCATGCCGTACCGCGTGGAGCGTTTCCAGTGAGCGCAGCGCTCTACGACTACGACCTGCTGGTGCTCGGCGGCGGTTCCGGCGGCCTGGCCGCCGCGTTCCGCGCCGCCGGTCTCGGCGCGCGCGTGGCGATCCTGGAGCCGAACGCGCTCGGCGGGACCTGCGTCAACGTCGGCTGCGTGCCGAAGAAGGTGATGTGGCTGGCAGCCGATCTGGTCGGGCGCATCGACCTGGCGCGCGGTATCGGCTTCTCCATTGCCGATTCCACGCTGTCGTGGCCGGAACTGGTCGCGCATCGCCAGGGCTATATCGGCAACATCCACGGCAGCTATCGGCGGCGCCTGGACGCCGACGGGGTGGTGCTGATCCCGCAGCGTGGCCGGCTGCTGGACGCGCACACGGTCGAGTGCGGCGACGGCGTGCGGGTCAGTGCCCGCCACGTGGTGATCGCCACCGGCGCGCACGCGCTGCGGCCGCCGATCGAGGGCGCGGAACTGGGCCTGGTGTCGGACGATTTCTTCAACCTGTGCGAGGCGCCGGCGCGGGTGGCGATCGTCGGCGGCGGCTATATCGCGGTGGAGCTGGCCGGCCTGCTGCAGGCGCTGGGCAGCCGCGTCGAGCTGTATGTGCAAGGCGAACGCCTGCTGGAGCGCTTCGATGCGGAGCTGGCGCGGCAGCTCGGCGAGAACCTGCGCCATCAGGGCGTGCGCCTGCATTTTGGCTACCGCGCCAGCGCCTTGCGCCGCGGCGACCAGGGCTTGCAGCTGTACGACGCGGAAGGGCAGCCGGGCGAGGCGGTCGACCAGGTGTTCTTCGCGATCGGGCGGCGTCCGAACAGCAAGGGCATCGGCCTGGAGGAGCTGGGCGTGCGCTTGGGCGACAAGTGCGAAGTGCTGGTGGACGACTACCAGAACACCGACGTGCCGGGGCTGTACGCGATCGGCGACGTGGCCGGCAAGATCGGCCTGACCCCGGTGGCGATCGCCGCCGGACGCAAGCTGATGGAGCGGCTGTTCGGCGACCGGCCGCAGGCGCGGCTGGACTACGAGAACGTGCCTAGCGTGGTGTTCTCGCATCCGCCGCTGGGCCAGGTCGGGCTCGGCGAGGAGCAGGCGCGGGAACGCTACGGCGAGGCGGTGACCGTGTACCGCAGCAACTTCCGGCCGATGCTGCATGCGCTGGCCGACTCGCCGCAGCGCAGCCTGTTCAAGCTGGTCTGCGTCGGCGAGGACGAACGGGTAGTCGGGTTCCACCTGCTCGGCGACGGCGCCGACGAGATCCTGCAGGGTTTCGCGGTGGCGCTGAAGCTGGGCGTGACCAAGCGCCAGCTGGAAGACACGGTGGCGATCCATCCGACCTCGGCCGAGGAAGTGGTGCTGATGCGCTGAGGCGCAACGGCAGCGCGGCGCTGGCGCTGCTGGATGCGGCGCCGCGGGGAGGCGGCGAGGCAGTACATTGTCCGAAGCCATTCGCCCCACGGATTCGCTCGTCGCGACTGAAGTCGCTCCCACAGGGGGCTTGCGGCGAGCTGGCTGGGTGCGCCGATGCCAATTCCTTCGTGTTCGCGTGGTGTTCCGTACGCCGCGAAGGCGTCCTGTGTGCTTGAGATGGTTGCTGTCGTTCGCACCCGATGCGGCGTGCTGCAGCGCTGCAACGCTGGGCATGGCGTGCCGCGGCCGTAGAATGGGCGCATGCCCGATGTCCGTTTCCGCCTCGGCGCCGGTCCGCGATGAACGCGTCCGGACGCCCGACTTCCGCTGCGTTGCCGACGGCGCATGCCGACCTGGGCGGCGTGCTGCTCGCCGCCGGCGGCGCGATCGCGTTTTCCGGCAAGGCGATCATCGTCAAGCTCGGCTATCGCTACGGCGTGGACGCGGTGACCCTGCTGGCGCTGCGCATGCTGGTGGCGTTGCCGTGTTTCGCGGCGATGGCGCTGTGGGCGGCGCGCCGCGTGCCGCCGTTGCAGCGCGGCGATCGTTGGCGCATCGGCGCGCTCGGCGTGCTCGGCTACTACCTGGCCAGCTACCTGGATTTCCTCGGCCTGGCCTACATCACCGCCACGCTGGAGCGGCTGATCCTGTATCTGACCCCGACCCTGGTGCTGCTGATCGGCGTGCTGGCGTTCCGTCGCCGGCCGCAACGCCGCCAGTTGTGGGCGTTGGCGCTGAGCTATGTCGGCGTGCTGCTCGCCTTCGGCCACGACCTGCAGGTCGGCGGCGCGCGCACCGCCTGGGGCAGCCTGCTGGTGTTCGGCAGCGCGCTGGCCTATGCGCTGTACCTGGTTGGCAGCGGGCAGATGGTGGCGCGGATCGGCGCGGTGCGGCTGACCGCCTACGCCAGCCTCGTCGCCTGCGTGCTGTGCATCGCCCAGTTCCTGCTGCTGCGGCCGCTGCAGGCATTGGTGCTGCCGCACCAGGTGTACTGGCTGTCGCTGCTCAACGGCACCGCGTGCACCGCGGTGCCGGTGCTGGCGACGATGCTGGCGGTGCGGCGGATCGGCTCGGGGCTGGCGTCGCAGATCGGCATGCTCGGCCCGGTCTCGACCATCGTGCTCAGCGTGCTGCTGCTGGGCGAGGCGATGGGGCCGTGGCAGATCGCCGGCACGGTGCTGGTGCTGGGCGGGGTGCTGATGGTGTCGCGGCCGGCACGCACGGTGGCGGCATGAGCGGGGGCCGTCCCGCGCCAGGCGCCGAGGCGTCGTCCGCGGCCCAGGCGAAGATCCTGGCGACGATCCGTGCGATCCCGTCCGGTCAGGTGCGCGGCTACGGCGAAGTCGCGATGCTGGCCGGGTTGCCCGGCCGCGCGCGGCTGGTCGCGCGCGTGCTCGGCGGCAACGACGACCCGGCGCTGCCCTGGCACCGGGTGCTGCGCAGCGACGGACGCATCGCCTTCCCGGAAGGCTCGCGCGGCTTTCGCGAGCAGTGCCAGCGGCTGCGTGCCGAGGGCGTGGCGGTGCAGGGCGGGCGGGTGAAGCGCGCCCCAACGCCGGCGCGCGACCTCGACGCCGCGTTATGGGGGCCGCAATAGCGAGCGGCTATGATGGTCGGCAGTTGCCACGGACACGACCATGTTCCCCAGACTTCCGCCCGTTACCCAAGCCTTGCTGATCGGCAATGTGGTGTTGTTCCTGCTGCAGATGCTGCTGGGCAACGACACGTTCGCACCGTTCATGCTGTGGCCGATCGGCGCCTTCGATGCGTTCTCGCCGGGGCAGAACTTCCAGATCTGGCAGCTGCTGACCTACGGCTTCCTGCACGGCGGCTTCTCGCACCTGCTGTTCAACATGCTCGCGCTGTACATGTTCGGCGGCCCGCTGGAGCAGACCTGGGGCAACAAGCGCTTCCTGACCTACTACCTGGTGTGCGTGGCCGGCGCCGGCCTGTGCCAGGTGCTGGTGGGCTGGTGGACGGTCAGCAACGGCGGCGAGCCGTACCCGACCCTGGGCGCGTCCGGCGGCGTGTTCGGCCTGTTGCTGGCCTTCGGCATGCTGTTCCCGAACCAGCGGGTGATGCTGCTGTTCCCGCCGATCCCGATGAAGGCGCGCACCTTCGTGATCGTGTTCGGCGCGCTGGAGCTGATCATGGGCTTCACCGGCTGGCAGCCGGGGGTGGCGCATTTCGCGCACCTGGGCGGCATGCTGTTCGGCTGGCTGCTGATCCGCTACTGGCGCGGGCAACCGCCGTTCGGCAAGCGCAAGCCGCCGCGGCCGCGGATCGTGCGCTGAGCGGCGCCTGCGTGCATCGACGAGCGTCGTAGCGAGCCTGAACCGGTGTGTGCCGCACGCGATCGTGGAAGGCGATCCGAATAGCCCATGGCGTGGCCGGCAGTCTGCGTCGGCGACGACCTCCTGTGTGCACGCATTTCTAGAATTGGCGTATCCGCGCCACCGCCACGCCCTGCTCGCGCATCTCCGGGTAACGCGTTGCCGCAGGAAGCGGCGTCGTTGCAGGACGTTTTCGGCGTATCGCTCGGCGCGATGCCTTGGATGAGCCGTCGGCCGTCGGCAACCGCGGCGATGCTGGCGGCCTCTGTCGATCGTCGCCAAACGCACGACGGCGCGGTTGCCCGCGCCGTCGTGCATGCATTGCCTATCGAACCCCGATTACGGCCAGAGACGGATCTGCTCGGCGTCGCTGCGCACCATCGGCTGGCCGGCCTTGCAGGTGAAGGTGGCGGCGAAGGACGGCAGGTTGGCCAGTGGGCCGTTGGCGCGCCAGCGGCCCGGCGCGTGCACGTCGGCGGTGACGCGTTGCACCGCTTCGTTCGGCGACAGCTGCTGCGCCCACAGGCCGGCCCAGGCCTTGTAGAACGCCTGCTTGCCGGCGTCGGCGGCGGCGGGCTGGGCGGCGGCGTAGGCCTGCCAGGCCAGTTCGACGCTGCCGATGTCGGTCAGATCCTGTTCCTGGGTCAGCGGGCCGTTGACCTTGGCGCCCTTCACCCCGGGGAAGTCGTAGGCGCCGTACTGCGCCGCGGCGCGCGCGCCCAGCGCGTTCCACGCGCTCTTGTCTTCCGGCGTCCACCAGTTGCGCAGTTCGCCCTTGGCGTCGACCTGGCTGCCCTTGCTGTCGATCGCGCCGATCAGCTCGTGCGCGACCAGCGCGCCGTAGCCGCCGTACAGCGCGGCGGCATCGCCGCCGGCGACGAACACCGGCGGCTGCAGCACCGCGGCGGTGACGATCAGGCGGTTCTGGGCCAGGTCGTAGGTCAGCGCCGGCTGTTGCGGCAGCACGTCCCAGCGGCGATCGGCGTTGCCCTTGCCGATGCGCTTCATTTCCTCGCGGTGGCGCCAGGTGGAGGCGATCAGCATGTTGCCGCCGAAGCTGCCGCGGCCCATCGGCTGCACGCTGTAGTCCAGGTCGCGGCGCGGCGCGCCGATCTCGATCTTCAGCGCGGCCAGCTTGGCTTGCGCTTCGGCGCGGGCCGGCTCGCTCAGCCAGGTGTTGCGCTTGATCGCGGCGATCTGCGTCTCGCGCACCTGGTCGGCGATGCTCTCGGCCTGGCGGCGGGCGTCGGCGGTGAGATAGCGGCCGACGTACTCGCGGCCCAGCATCGGGCCGGCGGCGACGTTGATCGCGTCCAGCACCTGCGTCCAGCGCTGCGGCGGCAGGGTCTGGCCTTCCAGCACGCGGCCGCGGAACTCGAAGCTTGCGTCGCGGAAGCTCTTGGACAGGTACGGCGCCATCGCATCGCCCACGCGCCAGCGCAGGTAGGCCTTCCACTGCTCGGGCTTGATGCTGGCGATCATGCCGTCCAACTGCTTGAACATCTCCGGATCGGCCAGCGACACCAGGTCGTCGTTGACGCCCTGCGCCTTCAGGAACGCGTCCAGCTTCAGGTTGCGGTATTGCTTGTTCAACTCCTTGGTGGAAATCGGCGCGTAGTTGTTGAACGGGTTGTTGATGCCGGCCAGCGACTTGGCGCTGCGCGCCAGCGCGGTCTCGATCTGCAGCACCGACTGGGCGTCGGCCTCGAGCTTGGCGGCCGGGGTGCCGGTCAGGGTCAGGATCTGCTTGACGTAGGCGCGGTAGCGGCCCATCAGCGCCACGGTGTCGGCATCAGTGCGGGTGTAGAAGGCCGGGTCGGGCAGGCCCATGCCGCCCTGCATGAAGTAGCCGATGTGGCGGTCCAGCGCCTTCAGGTCGACGTCGGCGCCGAAGTTGAACGCCACCGGGATACCGATCTGGTGCAGCGCGGCGATCGAGGCCGGCACGTCCTTGGCCTTCTTGATCGCATCGATGCGGCTGAGCAGCGGCGCGATCGGGTTGGAGCCGTCCTTCTCCATCGCCGCTTCGTCCAGGCCGCTGGCCCAGAAATCGCCCAGCGCCTTCTGCACGTCGTTCTGCGGCGCGCGCATCGATGCGTCGAGCAGGTCGCGCTGCTGTTGCTGCGCGCGCGCGGACAACTGGCCCAGCGCGGTCACCGCGCCGGTCTGCGGCAGCGGATTGCTCTTCAGCCAGTCGGCATTGGCGTAGTCGTAGAAATCGGTGCAGGCGGCGCTGACGACGGGCGCCTTGGCGGCGGCGCGCTTCTTCTTGGGCGCGGCATCGGCGGTGGACGCCAGGGCGATCAGGCCGAGGGCGACAGCGAGGGCAAGCGGACGGGCGTTGAGCATCGGGAGCGAATCCGGTCAGGATTAAAGTCGGCGGAGTTTAACAAGCTGCGGCACGCAGCTGTGTCCGCGTGCGGCGCGCCTGATCCCTGATCTGTTCAGATGGGCGGGCAGGGGGGAAGACCGGCGGCCGTCCGGATCGCCGATCGGCTGTGCCGCTGCGGCCGCCGCCCCCCGTGCGGCAGTGGCGACTGTGCAGCGGAGGCCCGGCATCGGGCCGGATGCCGGCCGCGCAGCCGGCCGCGCGCATCGCCAAAGAAAAGGCCCGGACATGCCGGGCCTTTCCGTGTTGCGTCGCTACGACGTGCTTACCAGATCACCACCTGCCGATCGCCGGCGCGGACCATCGGCGAGCCGGCCTTGCACTGGAACGCGGCGGCGAAGGCCGGCAGGTTCGACGGCGCGCCCATCGCGCGGAACTGCGCCGGGGCGTGCGGGTCGGTGGTCAGGCGCACCATCGCGTTCTGCGGGGTGTACTTGGTGCGCCACACGGTGGCCCAGTTGAGGAAGAAGTTCTGGTCGCGGGTCATGCCGCCGACCTTCGGGTCGTCCTTGCCCTCGGTGGCCTTCTTCAACGCGTCGTAGGCGGTGGACAGGCCGCCCAGGTCGGCGATGTTCTCGCCCAGGGTCAGCTTGCCGTTGACCGGCTTGCCGTCGACCTTGTACTCGTCGAACTGCTTGACCAGCTTGCCGGTGAGCGCGGCGAAGTTCTTGGCATCGGCCGGCGTCCACCAGTTCTCGAAGTTGCCGCTGGGCCCGAAGCGCGCGCCCTGGTCGTCGTAGCCGTGGGTCATCTCGTGGCCGATCACCGCGCCGATGCCGCCGTAGTTGAACGCGTCGTCGGCGTTGGGATCGAAGAACGGCGGCTGCAGGATCGCGGCCGGGAACACGATCTCGTTCTGCAGCGGGTTGTAGTAGGCGTTGACCGTCTGCGGGGTCATGCCCCATTCGGTCTTGTCCACCGGCTTGCCGATCTTGCCCAGATTGTACTTGTAGTTGAACGCGGTGGCGGCGCGCACGTTGTCCAGGTAGCTGTCGCGCTGCGTGCTCAGGCCGCTGTAGTCGCGCCACTTGTCCGGGTAGCCGATCTTCGGGGTGAAGGTCTCCCACTTGGCGATCGCCTTGGCCTTGGTCTCGTCGCTCATCCAGCTCAGGTGCTCGATGCGCCCCTTCAGCGCCTGGCGCAGGTTGTCGACCAGCTGCTGCATCTTGGCCTTGGCGTCGGGCGAGAAGGCGACCTTGACGTACATCTGGCCCATCGCCTCGCCGGCGCCGTCCTCGATGCTGCCGAGCACGCGCTTCCAACGCGGCTTCATCTCGGCCTGGCCGTTGAGTTCCTTGCCGTAGAACGCGAAATTCTCCTGCGCGAACGCATCGCTCAGGTACGGCGAGGCGCTATCGACGGTGTGGAAGCGCAGGTAGGCGCGCCACACCGACGGATCGGCGTCGCCCAGCGCCTTGCTCACTTCCTGGTGGAACGCCGGGATCGCCAGCGAGAACTTCTCCGGCACCGCCACGCCCTGCGACTCGAAGAACTTGGTCCACGGGAAGTTCGGGGCCAGCTTGTCGGCCTCGGCCGGGGTGATCGGGTTGTAGGCCAGCTCGGCGTCGCGCGACATCTCTTCGCTGGACTTGGAGACCTTGGCCAGGCGCGTTTCCAGCGCGATCACGTCCTGCGCTTGCTTGGCCGCATCGGCCGCCGTCACGCCGGACAGCTCCAGCACCTTGGCCACGTGCGCCTGGTAGGCCTTGAGCTTGTCCTTCTTGTCGGCGTCGAAATAGTAGCCGCGGTCCGGCAGGCCCAGGCCGGCCTGCATCGCGTAGGCGATGTTCATCGACGAGTTCTTGAAGTCGGCCTCGGCGCCGAAGCCGAACAGGCCGTTCTCGCCCTTGGCCGCGCTCTGACGCAGGTATTCGGCCACCGCCGGGCCGTCTTTGAGCCCGTCGATCGCGGCCAGGTCGGCCTTCAGCGGCTCGATGCCCTGCGCGTTGACCTTGGCTTCGTCCATGCCCGAGGCCCAGAAGTCGCCGACGATCTTGTCCACGCCCTGCGCGTTGGCGGCGGCGGCCTGCTCGGCCAGCTGGTGCTGCACGGCGACCGAGCGCTCGTCCAGGATCGAGAACGCGCCCCAGCTGCTGCGGTCCTTGGGGATCTCGTTGGCGGCCAGCCACTTGCCGTTGACGTAGCCGGCGAAATCGCCGCAGGCGTCCTTGGCCGGATCCAGGTCGTTGGCGTTGAACGCGTTGTAGGCCGGCAGCTTGCTGGCGTCGAGCTTCAGCTCGGCCGGCGCCGCGGCGGGCGCCGATGCGGCGGCTTCGGTCTTGGCGGCGTCGGCGGCGGGCGCTGCCGTGTCGGGCTTGTTGCAGCCGCTCAGCGCGGCGCTTACGGCCAGGGTCAACAGCAGCAGTTGGGGATTGCGAAAGGTCACAAGGAAGCTCCAAGCCGTGATATGGGATGGCCCGCAGGCCGTGGCGAGACTGTACGCCGCTGTCCCGGGTTTCAGGGGTGTCGAAGGTCATGGGCCGGGCGCAACGGTCAGCCAGCGCAGGGCTGGACGCACCGTCGCCGTCGCCAGGTCGCATGCACCACGTCGTTGAATCCGCGCTGCGCTGGCCGGTTGTTGCGAGGCACTCGCATATAACTCGCATAGTATTGCCGGCATGAAGCGCGAATCGTCCTGCGATGCCCTGATCGTCGGCGCCGGCCACAACGGCCTGGTCTGCGCCGCCTACCTGGCGCGCGCCGGCTGGAAGGTCACTGTGCTGGAGCGGCGCGGCGTGGTCGGCGGCGCCGCGGTCACCGAGGAGTTCCACCCCGGCTTCCGCAATTCGGTGGCGTCCTACACGGTGTCGCTGCTGCAGCCGAAGGTGATCGCCGACCTAGACCTGGCCGCGCACGGCCTGCGCATCGTGCCGCGCCGCTGCAACAACTTCGTGCCGCTGCCCGACGACCGCTACCTGCTGGCCGGCGCCGGCATCACCCAGGCGCAGGTGGCGAAATTCTCCGCCCGCGACGCCGAACGCCTGCCGGCCTACGAAGCGCAATTGGAACGCATCGCCGACGTGCTGCGCGCGCTGGCGTTGCAGCCGCCGCCGAACGTCACCGATGGCGGTTGGCGCCAGGCGCTGCCGGAACTGCTGCGCGCCGGCCGCCTCGGCCGCCGCCTGCATGCGCTGGGTCCCGGCCTGCGCCAGGAGCTGCTGGACCTGTTCACGATCTCCGCCGCCGAGTACCTGGAACGCTGGTTCGAGAGCGACCCGGTCAAGGCCTTGTTCGGCTTCGACGGCATCGTCGGCAACTACGCCAGTCCGTACACGCCGGGCTCGGCGTACGTGCTGCTGCACCACGTGTTCGGCGAGAGCGACGGGGTCAAGGGCGCCTGGGGTCACGCGCTCGGCGGCATGGGCGCGATCACCCAGGCGATGGCCAAGGCGGCGATCGCGGCCGGCGCGCAGATCCGCACCGACGCCGGCGTGCGCGAGATCCTGGTCGAGGACGGGCGCGCGGTCGGCGTGGTCACCGAACATGGCGAGCGGCTCTACGCGCGCCGCGTCGTCGCCAACGTCAATCCCAAGCTGCTGTACGAACGCCTGCTCGACCCGGCGCACGTGCCGGCCGCCACCCGCGAGCGCATGGCGCACTGGCGCTGCGGCTCGGGCACGTTCCGGATGAACGTGGCGCTGTCGCGGTTGCCGCAGTTCCGCGCGCTGCCGGGGCAGGGCGACCATCTCACCGCCGGCATCATCCTGGCGCCGAGCCTGGACTACATGGACCGCGCCTACCGCGATGCGCGCGACCACGGCTGGTCGCGCGAACCCATCGTCGAACTGCTGATCCCCAGCACGCTGGACGACTCGCTGGCGCCGCCCGGCCAGCACGTGGCCAGCCTGTTCTGCCAGCACGTGGCGCCGCAGCTGCCGGATGGGCGCAGCTGGGACGCGCATCGCGACGAGGTCGCCGACCTGATGATCGCCACCGTCGAGCGCTACGCGCCGGGCTTCGCGGCCTCGGTGCTGGGCCGGCAGGTGTTGACCCCGCTGGACCTGGAACGCACCTTCGGCCTGGTCGGCGGCGACATCTTCCATGGCGCGTTGAGCCTCAACCAACTGTTCAGCGCACGCCCGATGCTCGGCCAGGCCAACTACCGCGGCGCGATTCCCGGACTGTACCTGTGCGGTTCCGGCACCCATCCGGGCGGCGGCGTGACCGGTGCGCCCGGGCACAATGCGGCGATGGCGTTGCTGGGGAAGTGAGGTCGAGCGCGCGCCGCGTCGCGCAGCGCGACGCGGCGTCGCAATGGCCTTGAGGTGTTTGGAGCGCACGCGGACGGACATCGGGACGAGACCACTAGCCCAACCCTTGGCGTTCGCACTGTCGAGCTACAGGTGCGATATGTACGGCGGGCGCGCCTACGGGTAAGTCCGTGCCGGGCATAATGCGAGGCTGCTCACGACCGGCGACTCCGGACATCAGGCGCATCCATGACCGAACAGGTTCAGCTCTACAACCAGGCCGTCGCCGCGCTCAACCAGCGCGACTGGGGCCAGGCGCAGCGACTCGCACAGCACCTGCTGCAGTCGTTGCCGCAGCATCCGGGCGTGCATTTCGTGGCCGGCGTGGCGGCGCTGGAGTTGAAGCAGATGCAGCCCGCCGCGGCGCATCTGTACCAGGCGACGACGTTGAATCCGCAACGCGCGGACTACGCCACGCAACTGGCCAAGGTGCTGGCGATGGGGCGGTTCATGCAGGAGGCGCAGCACTTCGCCGACAAGGCGATGGCGCTGAGGCCGACCGACGCGCATACGCTGGATACGCTGGGGGTGGTCTATACCCAGGTCAACGAGCATGCCGCGGCGCTGGAGGCGTTCACCCAGGCGGTGCAACTCGCGCCGCAGCACGCCAGCTTCCATTACAACCTAGGCACCTCGCTGCTGTTCTCCGGGCGGCTGCAGGAAGCCGAGCAGGAATACCGGGCTTGTCTGGCCCTGGAGCCGCGCTACTGGAAGGTCTATCTGTCGCTGTCGCAGTTGCGCAAGTGGAGCGCGGACGAGAACAACCTGGCCTTGCTGGAGCAGGCGCTGGCTTCGGCCGGCGACGCGCCGGAAGCGGTGCTGTATCTCAACCTGGCACTGGCCAAGGAGCACGAGGATCTCGGCGACTACCATGCCGCGTTCCGTGGCTACGTGCAGGGCAAGGCGGTGCAGAAGCGCGCGCGCGGCTATACGTCCGAACGCGATGCGGTGCTGTTCGAGGCATTGCAGCAGGCCTTCCGCGCCGACGCTGCGCCTGCGTCCGGCTTCGACAGCCAGGAGCCGATCTTCGTGGTCGGCATGCCGCGCAGCGGCACCACCCTGGTGGACCGAATCCTGTCCAGCCATCCGCAGGTGCATTCGGCGGGCGAGCTGCAGAATTTCTCGGTGGCGCTCAAGCGCCTGGTGCGCACGCCATCGCCGGCGATCCTGGACGTGGCCACGCTGACCCGGTTGCAGGGGCTGGACTGGCGCGAACTCGGCCGCGCCTACGTCGAGTCCACCCGTCCCGGCACCGCAGCCAAGCCGCGTTTCGTGGACAAGCTGCCGCACAATTTTCTGTACGTGGGGCATATTGCGCGCGCGCTGCCGAACGCGCGCATCGTCTGCCTGCGGCGCGACCCAATGGACACCTGCCTGAGCAACTTCCGCCAGCTGTTCGCGCTGTCCTCGCCGTACTACGACTATTCCTTCGACCTGATGGACGTCGGCCGCTACTACCTGATGTTCGAGCGTTTGATGGCGCATTGGCGCGCGCTGTTCCCGCAGCGTCTGCTGGAAATCGACTACGCAGACCTGGTGCTGGAGCAGGAGCCGACCACGCGCCGCTTGCTGGAGTTCTGCGGCTTGCCGTGGGACGAGGCCTGCCTGCGCTTCGAGCAGAATCAGGCGCCGGTGGCCACCGCCAGCGTGGTCCAGGTGCGCACCTCGATGACCCGCGCCTACATGGGGCGTTGGCAGCGCTACGGCGAGGATCTCGCCGAGCTGAAACGGTTGCTCGATACGCAATCGCTCGAAGCGACGGGGCAAGGCAGCCGCTGAGGCGGCACGCACCTTCGGATAGCAAACCGACCGAACGCAAAGGCCGCACCATTGCGCGTGCGGCCGTGGTTCATTGCGGACGCCAAACGGGCGCTTGCAGCCGCTGTCGCATAGATCCCGCCAGCACGCGCCACGCATAAAAAAAGCCCACCCTCGCGGGTGGGCTTTGGTGTCGCTTGAGGCTCGATTACTTGCCGAACGCGTAACGCATTTCCAGGTAGTACGCGCGGCCGTACACGTCGAAGTTGTACGAGTTGTACGGCGAGCTCGCGCTGCCCGGGTAGGACGCGTCGAAGGGCGGCATCTTGTTGAACACGTTGTTGACCATCAGCGACAGCTCCATGCCCTCGAACGCCGTGTAGGTGATGCTGGCGTTGTGGGTGATGTGCGACGGCAGCTTGCCGGCGCGCGGCGCATCGTAGCCGGCGACGGCGAGATTCGCCGCATAGTTCGGGGTCTTGTCGAACCAGCTGGCGTACCAGGTGGTCGAGAAGTCGCCGATCTCCCAGGTCAGCGAGGCGTCGGCCTTGCGCTTCGGGTCCACGCTCCAGTACGGATTGTTGAGCAGGTCGACCGGTTCGTCACCGGCATACTGCGTGTACTCGTGGCTGATCTTCTGCGTGTAGCTGGCGATCATGCTGAGGTCGCCCCAACGTCCGAAGTCGTAGCCATAGCGGAACGAGGCCACGGCCATTTCCAGCTTCTGGTTGGAGACGTTGATCTTCGGCGTATAGATCTCCGTGATCTGACCCGCTGCGTTGCGGGTGACCTGCGCCATCGCGCTGGTGCACAGTGCCGAGCTGATGTCGTCGATGCCGGCGCGGCAACGGTAGTCCTGCAGGCTCAGCGCGTCGGCGCTCTGCTGGGTGACTTCATCGCTGATGTCCCAGTTGAGGTAGTCGACGGTCAGCGCCATGCGGTCGACCGGCGACCACACGAAGCCTGCGCTCCACACATCGGCGTTGATCGGCTTCAGGCCGAGGTTGCCGGACTGCGTACCGAAGAACTGGCGGCTGGAGTAGGCGGCCGGGCAGTTGTCGGTGTTGCCGGGCAGGTAGCCGCGCTGCGCGCACTGGTAGTAGTCGACCACCGAGTTGTAGTAGCCGCTCTCGCCCTGGTACTGGTCGGACAGGGTCGGTGCGCGGAACGCGGTACCGTACTTGCCGCGCAGCAGCAGCGACTGGAACGGACGGTATTCCAGCGCGACGCTGTAGGTCGGCTTGTCGACGGTGGTGCCGCTGGCCTTGAACGCGTCGTAGCGGCCGGCCAGGGTGATGGTCAGCGGATCGAACACCGGCATGCGCAGTTCCGACGTCACCGCATAGCGGTCGCGGTCGCCGCCGCCGGCCACCGAGGTCAGGCCCCAGACCTCGCCGTTGAGGATTTCCGGCGCCGGATCGTAGCTCCACTTCTGCTTGCCGTACTCGGCGACCACCGCCAGGCCCGCGTCGCCGCCGGGCAGGGAGAACAGCTTGGCGTTGGTGGCCTGCAGGCGCAGCATGCCGTCGGAGGTCTTGCTCTTGTTGGTGGCGTGGCCGGTGAAGCTGGCGAATTCTTCCGGCGTGATCGGCGAATAGAACGCCGCGTAGTTGGGGGTATAGACCGGATAGGCGTCGTAGTACGGATCCAGGCCCTGCTGCGGTCCGAGCACCTTGTTGATGAAGAACTGGTCGATCGGGTCCTTGAGGCGGACGAAGTTGCGCTCTTCCAGTTCGTACTGGGTGTAGGTGACGCCGGCGTCGTAGTCCCAGTTGGACTGGCCGAGCGTACCCTGCGCGCCGAAGGTCACGCGCACCGATTCGCTGGTGTCGCGGCTCATCGTGTCGTTGAAGCCGTTCGGGCCGACTTCCTCAGGCGCGAACGAGCGCTGCAGGTTGACCAGGTCGTCCAGGTTCGGGTCGTAGTAGTAGCCGAAGTCGGAAGCGGTGCCCCACCACAGATAATTGCCGCCGGAGTTGTACTTGACCTGGTCCTTGCTGTAGAGCACGTCGCCGTACAACTGCACGTTGTCGTTGAGGTCGAAGGTGCCGTGCACGTACGCCTGCAGCGACTTCTGGCCGTTGTCCAGGGTGCGGTAGCCCGGGGTGTACTTGGAGCCGCAGTAGTACTCGTCGCCGAAGCCCGGGCGCTGCTGCAGGGCCATGGTGCCGCCGAACAGGCCGGAGACGTTGCCGCAGTTGGCCGGGTCGAGGAACTTGTAGCTGGTGAACGGGCTGTACACCAGGAAGTCGCGGCTGATCAGCGGCGCGCTATAGCCCTGCGTGTTGTATTGCCTGGTCAGGCCGCGGTCGTAGGCCCAGATCGGGTCCTTCTCTTCGTACTGCACGCCGCCGAGCACGGAGGTGCGGCCGTCGGCGGAGGTCCAGCCATCGGCGAAGGTGGCGCGGAAGTTGCTGCCGCCGCCTTCGGAGAAGCCGCCGCCGCGGATGCTGAACACCGCGCCGTCCATCTTCTTCTTGAGGATGACGTTGATCACGCCGGCGATCGCGTCGGAGCCGTACAGCGACGACTGGCCGCCCGGCAGGATCTCGATGCGGTCGACCAGGTCGATCGGAATGCCGCTGATGTTGTTGAAGGTGTCGCTGCCGTTGTACAGCGCCGGGTAGTTCGACATCGGCCGGCCGTCGATCAGGTACTTCACGTAGCCCGGCGACAGGCCGAACAGGCTGACCGTCTTCGCGCCCTGGGTGAAGGAGCCGGAGGTCTGGCCGCCCTGGACCGCGCCGGTCGCGAACGAACTCTTCTGCAACACATCGGCCACCGAATTGAAGCCGCGGGCCTTGATGTCCTCAGCGGTGATCGTGGTGACCGGCGTGGCGGTCTCGATCTCGGTCTGCGGGATCAGCGAGCCGGTGACGGTGATCTTTTCCAGGTCGGTCGCCTTGCTGTCGGTGCTGTCCTGCGCGAAGGCGCTGAACGCGGCCGGCACGACCATGGCGGTCACCAGCGCCGCGCTCAGGCGGCTGTGCTTGAAACTACGTGTCTGACGAGCAGTCATTCTCTCTATCCCCATAAAACAATAAAGAAAAGGCGAGGGGCGTCGTGCCACGACATATGCCTTGAAATCGGTTCCGCATCCATGCGAGCAACCCAAACGTAACATGAACTTAACGCCATTTGTACAGCCGTGTCACCTTTTTCGTCTACAGGGTGGATCTGCGGCGATCTGGCAGTAAACGCCCGCCAAATGTGGCGTTGCGTGCCCGGCGCGACAGCTTCCACGCTGCTTTGCACCATTCGGGGGCGTGGCATCGGCCCTATAACTGAATAGGCATTTGTGATAGCGCGGCAATTGGCCGAAAGGGCGACAAGCCGGGCATCCGGCGACCGAGCACGGCTTGCAAGTGATGGTGGTCTCCCGCACCAATTCGGTGAGTACGCTTCGCCATAATGGGGCGCCTGATCGGTAACGAATGGTCATATCGCGGCGCGCTTGCCGACCGACGCTACCGTCCTGGCAGAAGACCGATGGCCATGCCTGGGTTGCCGGCTCGCTGGCCGAGGCCGCGATTGCGCGCTGCCGGGACAGGACTGCGCTGGCCCGACTTCGCGCGCCTGCCTGGCGGCTCCACCGACATGGACGGCACGCCGCACTTGTATAGTCATGCCCCAATTCGATCCGCTGCGACGCCCTCCCGACAGGCGGCGCTCGCCGCTGCCATCCCTGTTCCTGCCGCGCGCCCGGCGCGCTGTGGCGTTTCCTCTGCGAGTTTTCCGATGACCGACCGCCCCCGCATTCCCGCCCACGCCGTCCAGCCCAACCTTTCGCCGTTGCCGCGGATCCGCAATGTCATCGCCATCGGTTCCGGCAAGGGCGGGGTGGGCAAGTCCACCACCGCGGTGAACCTGGCGCTGGCGCTGCAGCGCCAGGGCGCGCGGGTCGGGGTGCTGGACGCCGATGTCTATGGCCCCAGCGTGCCGGCCATGCTCGGCCTGAGCGGACGCCCGGACAGCCCCGACAACAAGTCGATCGAGCCGATGCGCGCGTTCGGCATCGAGGCGATGTCGATCGGGCTGCTGGTGGACCAGGACACGCCGATGATCTGGCGCGGGCCGATGGCGACCTCGGCGCTGACCCAGCTGTTCACCGATACGCTGTGGGACGACCTGGACTACCTGCTGATCGACCTGCCGCCGGGCACCGGCGACATCCAGCTGACCCTGGCGCAGAAGATCCCGGTGGCCGGCGCGGTGATCGTCACCACGCCGCAGGACATCGCCACGCTGGATGCGAAAAAGGCGCTGAAAATGTTCGAGAAGGTCGAGGTGCCGGTGCTGGGCATCGTCGAGAACATGGCGGTGCATACCTGCACGCAGTGCGGCCATGTCGAGCACCTGTTCGGCGAAGGCGGCGGCCAGCGCATGGCGCAGCAGTACGGCGTGCCGCTGCTGGGCTCGCTGCCGCTGGCGATCGCGATCCGCGAGCAGGGCGACGCCGGCACCCCGATCGTGGCCGCGGCCCCGGATTCGGCCGCCGCGCAGGCCTATCTGGCGACCGCCCAGCGCCTGACCGAGGAGCTGCGCAAGCGCCCGCGGGCATCGATCCCGATTTCCGCCTCGCTGCTGTGAGCGGGGCCGCGGCTGCCGCGAACGCTCCGCGACCGGCTAGAATCGCCGGTCACTGCGGCCCGCTCCGGCGTCGGCCGCGCTCCCGGCAGGCGGGTTTTTCGGCCTGCCGCCACAGGCATCAGGAATACGCATGAGCATCAAGAGCGACCGCTGGATCCGCCGCATGTCCGAGCAGCACGGCATGATCGCGCCCTACGAGCCGGGCCAGGTGAAGCAGGTCAACGGCGAGCGCATCGTCAGCTACGGCACCTCCAGCTACGGCTACGACGTGCGCTGCTCGCGCGAGTTCAAGGTGTTCACCAACATCAACTCGACCATCGTCGATCCCAAGCGCTTCGATCCGAAGAGCTTCGTGGACATCGAGGCCGACGAATGCATCATCCCGCCCAACAGCTTCGCCCTGGCGCGCACGGTGGAATTCTTCCGCATCCCGCGCGACACGCTGGTGGTCTGCCTGGGCAAGAGCACTTACGCGCGCTGCGGCATCATCGTCAATGTCACGCCGCTGGAGCCGGAGTGGGAAGGGCACGTCACCCTGGAATTCAGCAATACCACGCCGCTGCCGGCGCGCATCTACGCCAACGAAGGCGTGGCGCAGATGCTGTTCTTCCAGTCCGATGCCGACGACGTTTGCGAGACCAGCTACAAGGACCGCGGCGGCAAGTACCAGGGCCAGACCGGCGTGACCCTGCCCAGAACCTGACTTTTCCCTACAGCACACGGAGCGCGCAATGAACGATCCCAATCCCTACCAGGCGCCCGACGCGCCGCTGCCGTCGGCGCCGCTGGCGCTGGACGGCGCCGACGTGCTGGCCGGCCGCGGCGAGCGCCTGGGCGCATCGCTGATCGACGGCGTGATCGCGCTGGCGACCTTCCTGCCGCTGGCTGCGGTCACCGGCTATTTCGGCAAGGTCATGGATGCGGCGCGCGGCGGCGAGGCGATGTCGTTCCTGACCATGGCCGGCTACGTGGCGCTGGCGTTCGCGACGTTCGTGGTGGTGCAGGGCTATCCGCTGGCCAAGACCGGGCAGACCTGGGGCAAGAAACTGCTGTGGATCCGTATCGTCGATCTGGACGGCGCGCAGCCGCCGCTGTGGCGGCTGATCGCGCTGCGTTACCTGCCGACCCAATTGCTGTCGCTGGTGCCGGTCGTAGGCAACTTCTATGCGCTGATCGATGCGCTGTTCATCTTCCGCCAGGACAAGCGCTGCCTGCACGACCTGATCGCCGGCACCCAGGTGGTCAACGTCCGCCGTTGATGCGGACGTGCCGGCCGCCGCACATCGGCGGCCGGCAGCCAGGCGGGTGGAGATCGCCGGATCCAATCCCCAATCCCGAATCCCGAATCCCGGCAGTTACTACTTGCCGCGGCCGAACAGCATGCCCACGCCGACCGCGACCAGGATCGCCGGCCACCAGGTGGCGATCAGCCGGCCCAGGCTGAGGTTGGTCCAGCCCAGGTTGTTGGCCAGGAACACCAGACCGATCACGATCAGCACGATGGCGGCGATCACATTGGATTTCATGGGCACGCGGGTTCCGCTAAAAGGGCGCCTATCGTAGCCGTTGCCGCCACGCCGCAACACGGGTCTGCAGGACATCGGCGTCCAGCCGCTGCGCCGGGCCGCTGCCCCATACCGGCCCGGGCCAGGCCGCATCGCCTTCGTGGCGCCCGATCACATGCACGTGCAGTTGCCGCACGATGTTGCCCAGCGCGCCGAGATTGAGTTTGCGCACGCCCGGCTCGTTGCGCAGCAACTGCGAGAGCTGGTTGATCTCGGCCAGCAGCAGGCGCTGCTGGCCCCCGTCCAGGTCGATCCATTCGCTGGCGTCGGCGACGCGCGGCACCAGCAGCAGCCAGGGGAAACGCGCGTCGTCCATCAGCCGCACCTGCGACAGCGGACCGTCGGCGACGAACGCGCTATCGGCCTGCAGCCGCGGGTCGAGTACGAAGTCGGCCATCGCCGCGGCTCAGCGCAGGTGTTCGGCGAGGAAGGCGAGGCTGCGCTGGCGCGCGCTGTCGGCGCTGTCGGCGTCGTGGTGGTTCGGATCGATATGGCGGTCGAAACCGTGTCCGGCCGGATACACGTAGGTCTGCATCTGCGGCAGCTTCTCGCGATGCTGCTGCACCGCCTCCGGCGGGATGCTGCTGTCCTGCGCGCCGAAGTGGAACAGCACCGGCGCCTTCGGCGTCTCGTCGAGGAACTGGGTGTTGCGCCCGCCGTAGTAGCTCACCGACGGCAGGCCCAGCCGCAGCGCCGCCAGCAATGCGACGCTGCCGCCCCAGCAATAGCCGACGGTGCCGACCTTGCCGGCCGGCGCCAGCGCCTGCGCCGCGGCCTGCACGACGTCCAGCGCCTTGTCGAAGCCGAGCGCGCCGACCAGTTCCAGGCCCTTGCGCACGCCGTCCTGGCCGTACTCCAGTTGCACGTCCTTCTCCACCAGGTCGAACAGGCCCGGGGCCAGCACTTCATAGCCTTGCGCCGCGTAGCCGTCGGCGACCTGCTGGATGTAGGCGTTGACGCCGAAGATCTCCTGGATGATCACCAGGCCGCCGCGCGGGACGCCCTCCGGCAGGGCATGCCAGGCGGAGACTTGGCCGTGAGCGGTATCGAGGGTAGTCCAATGGCCCATGGGGGGTTCCTGCAGCGGAAGAGAGAGGCGCCGATTATCCACGCTGGCTGCGAAGGCCGGTTAACAGATCCGGCGGTCCACTCCGTGCTGGGGCAGGCCGCTCGCCGGTCGCATTGCAGGCTGAACTTATCGGCCAGGTTGGCCCATGATCCGCGGAGTTTCTCCAGGGCCCTTCGATCCAGGTACTGCATGCCACTGGCGAACCTCAAGGTCCCGGCTTCGCCAGCTGGCTGCGTCCACTGCGCGGCCAGGTCCGAACGTCCCCTCACCAACTGCGCGTAGAGCGCCATGCGATCGTGCCCAGCCGCGCTGCGGCCGGGGCTGCATCGATCGGCAGTGGTCGACGCGATGGAGGCGCTCAGCGCGCCGTGTAGTCCACCGACACCACCACGAAGCTGTGGCGGCCGCCGGGCAGCTGCGCCTCGACGTCGTCGTCGATGCGCTTCTTCAGCAGCGCCCGCGCCAGCGGCGAATCGATGCTGATCCAGCCGCGGCCGGCATCGGTCTCGTCCGGGCCGACGATGCGGTAGCGCACCAGTTCGCCGCTGTCGGCGTCCTCCAGTTCGACCACGGCGCCGAAGAACACCGCCTGCGGATCGGATGGCGCGGTGTCGACCACGCGCAGCGCTTCCAGGCGCTTGCTCAGGTAGCGCACGCGGCGGTCGATCTCGCCCAGCTGCTTCTTGCGGTAGGTGTACTCGGCGTTTTCCGAACGGTCGCCCTCGGCCGCCGCGGCGGCCAGCGCCTTGACCACCTCCGGGCGGCGCACGCGCCACAGCTCCTCCAGCTCGGCCTTGAGCCGGGCGTGGCCTTCGGCGGTGATCAGGGCGGTGCTTTTCTCGGCAGGGGGACGCCAGCGGCTCATCGGGAGCTGTTCATCGGATTGGGGCACTGCGGTGGAGCGGGGTGGCGATGCTAGCGCGTGCGCCCGGCTTGCGCACCCGCGGGCGATCGCCGAAGCTGGCGCGGCCATCCACACGGACGTTGTTCGATGCTGATCCTGCCGTTGCACAAGCCGCTGTCGCGGGAGAATTTTCCGCTGGTCACGCTGCTGCTGGTGCTGCTCAATGCGGCGGTCTATTTCGGTTGGCAGCGCCAGGACGTGGCGCCGCTGCAACAGGCGCAACGCTACTACCTCGATTCCGGACTCGCTGACTACGAAACGCCGGCCTATGCGCGCTACCTGCAGCGCGGCGGACGCAAGGACGCGCTGGTCCAGTTCGAGCGCGTGCCGGCGGCGCAGCGGGCGCAGTTCGTCGGCACCGCCAGCTTGAACGACGTGCGCTTCGTGCAGGCGCTGCGCAGCGGCGAGGCGTTCGCGGACTCGGACGCGCAGCAGGCCTGGGCGCCGCTGCGCGCCCGCTATGACGCGCTGCTGGACCGCGTGTTCACTCTGCGCCATGTGCAGCGCAGCTCGGAGTGGTCGCCGGTGCGGATGCTGTCGGCGACGTTCCTGCACGGCGATGCGCTGCACCTGTTCGGCAACATGCTGTTCCTGGTCGTGCTCGGCACCTTGCTGGAAGGCGCGATCGGCCGCTGGCGGTTCCTGCTGGTCTACCTGCTCGGCGGGTTCGGGGCGAGCGCCGTCAGCCTGTGGTGGCGCTGGGGCGAGGCCGGCGGCGGGCTGGGCGCGTCCGGTGCCATCGCCGCGCTGATGGGGGCGTTCTGCGTGGTCTGGGGACGGCGGCCGGTGCGCTTCTTCTACTGGTTCGCTGTGGTGTTCGACTACGTGCGCGGTCCGGCGATCGCCTTGTTGCCGGTGTGGCTGGGCTGGGAGCTGTACAACCTGCTGGCCAACGGCGATGCCGGGGTCGGTTTCGATGCGCATGCCGGCGGCATCGTGGTCGGTGCGCTGCTCGGCGCGGCGCTGGTGGCGGCGCGGCAGACCCGCGAGGCGTTCATGTGCGACGAGGCCACGGTCGCCGCCGACGATCGCTGGGAGCGCGCGCAGCGGCACCTGGGGCGGCTGGAGAACCGGGAGGCGGCGCGGCTGCTCGACGAACTCGCCGCCGAGCAGCCGCGCCGCTTCGACGTGGCGCAGGCGCGCTACCGGGTCGCGCGCAATGCCGGCGACGCGCGTGCCGCGCAGGCGCGCGCGATCGAACTGCTGCGCCTGCCGGCGGCCACGGAGCAGGAGACGCGAGCGCAGGCGGCGTTGCTTGGCGACTGCGCTGCCGGCGCCATCGCCGTGGACGCGGCGACGCGTGCGCTGTTGTTCGACCGCTGGCTGGCGCTGGGACGGCTGCGCGATGCCGAAGCGCTGCTGGCGCAGGATGCCGCCGCGCTGCCGCGCAGCGAACAGGCGCAGCACTGGTTCCGGCTGGCGCTGGGCCACGGCGAGCGGCAGGCCGCGTCCGAATGGCGGCGCCTGCTGCTCGCGGTGATCGAGCGCTACCCGGACCTGCCGCAGGCGGACAAGGCGCGATTCCTGCTCGCCAACGCCTGAGCGGCGGACGCGGCGGTGCGGTCGGCCCGATCGCGACGCCAGCCGCTAGGCCGGCGCGATCGTCACTGCCTTCAGCGCCGCCTCCAGCTTGCTGCGCTGCGCGTCGTCCTGGCAATGCGCGAGCGCGTCCTGCAGCAACGCGCGCGCCTGCGCGTCGTCGCCGTAGCGCTCGGCGAGCAGCAACGCCGCGCTCAGCGACCAGGCGCCGAATTCGGCCGCCTTCGGCCAGGCGCGCAGTGCGGCCAGCAAGCCGTCGAGCGCGAGCTTGGACTGCCCCGCCAGTTGCGCGCGCTCGGTCATCAAGGTGGCTTGCTCCGGCAGCGACGGGACGAAGTCGGGATCGGCGTCCAGCGCCTCGCGCAGCAGCGCCAGCGCGCGCCGTTCCTGCTTCTCCTGCAGCAGGCGGTTGATGTACTGGCGGGTGTGCTCGCGCAGGTCGTCGGCGCGGCCGCCGGTGCGCAGCAGGCGCTGGTACAGCTCGTGCACCGCCAGGCTCACCGCGCGCGTGCGCACTTCGCCGCGCAGCAGCTGCAGCGCTTCGGCGGTATGCCCATCGCGCACGAACTGCTCGGCCTCGTCGAGCACGCGCTGGTCCGGATCGTGGCGGCGCGCGCCGTCGTCGATGCTGGCCGGTTCGTAGCCCAGCACTTCGTGGTACTGGTAGACCAGATAGCCCATCAGGTGGAAGGTGGCGAACAGGCCCCAGATCGTCACCACGCCGACCGCCAGATCGCTGGCCAACGGCGGCAGGTAGTGCTGCAGCCAACGGGCCGCGGTCAGCGCGCTGGCCTGGATCACGAACAGCAGGCCGAACGCGGCCAGGTACGGCCAGCCGATGCGCAGTGCCAGGCCGATCGACACGGCCGGATTCAGGGCGCGGCGCAGGCTGCCGTCGATGGCCAGCGAGATCAGGAAGCCGGGCTGCAGCAGCACCACTGCCAGCAACATCAGCAAACCGGCGACCGGGCCGGCGAGCAGCGCCGCGGCGGCGACCACCATGCCGAGCACGATCATCAGCGCCAGCAGCCGCAGCACCACCCCATCGCCGATGTCGAAGCCGCGCTCGGGCGCATCCATGTGTCCGTCGGCGGTATGCCGCAGGATCTCGAAGGCGTATTTGTAGATCGCCAGCGTGGTGACGATGCCGAGGATCCAGCCGATGCCGGGCAGCATTCCCAGCAGGCGGCACAGGGTCAGCGCGATCAGCGCGAACAGCGCGCCGCCGCGCAGCGGGTACAGCGCGATGGCGCGGGTGCGCGCCCAGAAAGGTTCGGGTGTGTTGCGGCGCGCGCGGCTTGCGCCGGCGCGATGACGGTCTTCCATGACGCCCCCTGCGTTCAATGTGCGCCGATTGTGCGGCGGGGCAGGCGTGCGCGCAATCGGGCGCGAAAGCGCATGCACTGGCAGGCGCGGCCGTGCGGGGAGGCCTCCTGCGGCGTTCTTCCGGTTATTGGCGGCTGTCGTGCTGGTGCCGGCGTGGCCGGCGTGTACAAGACGCGGCGCCGGCGCAACGGCGGCTGGGGTTGCGACCGGATGGGCTGCGTGCGGTACTGCGCATTGCGCGCGGTTCTGGCGGGGCACGCAGCACGGGCCTCTAGAATGTCTGGTCGGCGGCGAATTCTGCGCTTGGCTGCTGTTGCCGCCGCCGCTGTCCTTTCATCGCATGGAGTGTCGCTTGAATCCATCCGCCACAGGCAATCCGCGGGTGCGTCTCGGCAAGGTCGAGGTGCTGTCCGACAACTGGTATGTGCTGCGCAAGGTCACCTTCGATTTCCAGCGCAACGACGGCAGCTGGCAGACGCTGTCGCGCGAGGCCTACGACCGCGGCAACGGCGCCACCATCCTGCTCTACAGCCGCGCCAAGCAGACGGTGCTGCTGACCCGGCAGTTCAGGCTGCCGACCCTGCTCAACGGCAACCCCGACGGCATGCTGATCGAAGCCTGCGCCGGGCTGCTGGACCAGCACGATCCGCAGACCTGCATCCGCAAGGAGACCGAAGAGGAGACCGGCTACCGGGTCGATAACGTGCGCAAGGTGTTCGAGGCGTTCATGAGCCCGGGTTCGGTCACCGAACGGCTGTACTTCTTCGTGGGCGAGTATTCCGATCGCGACAAGGTGGGCGCCGGCGGCGGCGTGGCGGCCGAAGGCGAAGAGATCGAGGTGCTGGAGCTGGCGCTCGACGCGGCGCTGGCGATGATCGAGACGGGCGAGATCGCCGACGGCAAGACGATCATGTTGCTCCAATACGCAAAGCTGAAGGGGTTGCTGGCCTAGCGGAGTGCTGTCGGTTTTTGTATCTGCGCGTGGCAACGCCTGGATCGAAGGTGGCCTGCCGTGCCTGTCGGCGCGAGCTGTACACGCACCTGCGCCGCAGCGTGACCCGCGCCGCGTGGCCCTGGTTTTGGGCGCGCTGCGCCGATCGGGTCAGCGCACGCGCCGCAGGCGCTTGTCGGCATGCTCCGGCGGCATGCCGCTATGGCAATTGATGCCGTCCTGGGCCAGATCGTAGTCGGCGGCAGCGGCGCGGCGGCCGCGCGCCTGGGCCTCTTCGACACGGAACCCGTAGATGTTGGGCCCCACCTGCGGATCGTCGGGGTCCTCGAAGCCGAGCGTCAGGCAACTGCTGGCCATCTGGTCGATTCCCCACACGCCGGTGATGGTCCTGGGCGCGACCTGCCGCCCGGCTCCGGTGATGCAGGTGGTCGTCAGCGTATAGCGATGGACCGTCTCGCTCGCCGCTCCCACCTCGAGCCTGAGATCGGCGCGAACGGTCTCGCAATCCCGCGTGTATCCCTGGAGTTTGCCGACGTAGCGGCCGGCCAGCAGTTTCTGCCGTTGCGGCGGCCAGTCATCGCCCGACGCCGGTTGCGGGGAATCGGCGGCCATTGCGGCTGTGGCGGCCGCCAAGCCTAGCAGCAGGGCGCTCATCGCTTCCTTGTTCATGGTGGAGCTCCTTGTGGTGGTCGGCTGCGCTCAGCGCTTGCCGCCGAAGATGCTGCCGAAGATGCCGCGCACGATCTGCTGGCCGATGCGGTTGCCGACGGTGCGCGAGGTCTGCTTGGCCATCGTTTCCAGCATGCCCTGGCGGCGCTTGGTGCCGAACACCGCGTCCTTGACCGCCTGGCCGAAGCCGCTGTCCTGCGCGTCGTCCTGCTCGCGCGTGCGCGCCGCCGGCGCCGCCGTCTTCTCGGCCACCTGCTCGACCCGGCGCGCCAGCATCTCCGCCGCCGAGTCGCGGTTGACCGCGGTGTCGTAGCGGCTGCCGACCATGCTGCCGGCGCGCACCTGCGCGCGCTCGGCGTCGGAGATCGCGCCCATCCGGCAGCGCGGCGGCGCGATCAGGGTCTGCTGCACCGGCATCGGCACGCCCTTGTCCTGCAGGGTCGACACCAGGGCTTCGCCGGTGCCGAGCTGGGAGATGGTCTTGGCCACGTCCAGCTTGGGATTGGCGACGAAGGTCTCGGCGGCGGTGCGCACCGCCTTCTGGTCGCGCGGGGTATAGGCGCGCAGCGCGTGCTGCACGCGGTTGCCGAGCTGGCCGAGGATGTTGTCCGGCACGTCGTCGGGGAACTGCGAACAGAAGTACACGCCCACGCCCTTGGAGCGGATCAGCCGCACCACCTGCTCGATGCGCTGCACCAGCGCCGGCGGCGCGTCGTCGAACAACAAATGCGCCTCGTCGAACACGAACACCAGCTTGGGCTTGTCCAGGTCGCCCACTTCCGGCAGCCGTTCGAACAGCTCCGACAGCAGCCACAGCAGGAAGGTCGAGTACAGGCGCGGCTTGAGCACCAGCTGCGCGGCGGCGAGGATGCCGATCACGCCGCGGCCGTCGCTGCCGACCCGCATCAGCTCGGCCAGGTCCAGCGCCGGTTCGCCGAAGAAGCCTTCGCCGCCGTCCTGCGCCAGGCGCAGCAGCGCGCGCTGGATCGCCGCCACCGATGGCGCGCTGACCAGGCCGTATTCGGTGGAGATGTCCTTGCGCTGCTCCACCACCAGCGCAAGCAGCGCGCGCAGGTCGTCCAGGTCGAGCAGCAGCAGGCCGCGGTCGTCGGCCAGCTTGAACACGATGTCGAGCACCCCAGCCTGGGTGTCGTTGAGTTCCAGGATCCGCGCCAGCAGGGTTGGCCCCATTTCGCTGACGGTGGTGCGCACCGGGTGCCCGAGCTGGCCGTACAGGTCCCAGAACACCACCGGGTTGGCCGCCGGGACGTAGTCGGTCACGCCGATGTCCTTGGCGCGCTGCAGCACTTTCTCGCTGCCATCGCCGGCCACCGCCAGCCCGGCCACGTCGCCCTTCACGTCGGCCATGAACACCGGCACGCCGATCCGCGAGAAGCCTTCGGCCAGGGTCATCAGGGTCACAGTCTTGCCGGTGCCGGTGGCCCCGGCGACCAGCCCGTGGCGATTGCCCAGGCGCGGCTGCAGCAGCACCGCGATGTCGTCGGTCACGCCTTTGCCCAGCAGGATCGGGTCCATGAACAACTCCGCGGTGAGGTGGGCGGATTCTAGGCGTTCGCGCCGGCGCCCGCTTGCCGCGCGGGCGTCAATGGCCGGGTTTGCCGGGCCGCAGCGATGAACGGATGCCCCGCCGGCGCGGTGCCCACGCATGCCCGACCTTGCCGCGATGTGACAGCGGCGGCTACCCTGCGGCCTTTCCGTCGTCGCGTCCCATCATGCCCCTTTCGTTCCGTATCACCCATGGATGGCCCGCCGTGGCTGCCCTGGCGCTGGCCTGCGCCGCGCCCGCCGCCCACGCCGAACGCGTCTCCACGCGCGACAAGGCCGCCATCGCCGTCCTCGACCAGCGCCTGGCGGCGGCCGAGAAGCGCTACAACGACGCGATGGTGCTGGTCGGCAACAGCGACCCCAAGGGCACCCAGGAAAGCGACGCGGCGCTGGAGGACATCGAGGACGTGGTCGATGCCTGCATCAAGCAGCGCGGCTGCCAGGTCGGCACCTACCTGAGCGCGTACAAGCGCCTGCTCAAGGCCAAGGCCGACGCGCAGGGCGCGGCCACCGACGCCGATGCGGTCGACGATGGCGCCGCGCCGCTGCAGGCCGACCCCGACCACATCAGCCCGCTGGCGGCCAACGTGCCGGAAGCCGCGCGCGCGGCCAGCCTGCTCAACGACCAGCGCCATGCCTTCGACGCGATGGTCGAATACAACCCGGCGGTGCAGGCCGGCATCCGCCGCTGGCTCACCGACATGCGCCCGTCGCTGATGAACAGCTACGAGAACTACCAGAACCTGCGTGCGGTGATGTGGCCGGAATGGGAAAAGCGCGGGCTGCCGGAGGCGCTGCTGTTCGGCATCATGGCCAAGGAATCCAACGGCCGCGTGCACGCCAATTCGCGGGTCGGCGCCGCCGGGCTGATGCAGTTCATGCCGGCCACCGGGCGCCGCTTCGGGCTGGGCCCGGACGGCACCGGCTTCGATACCCGCTACGACGCGCGCAGCGCCGCCGAGGCCAGCGCGGTGTACATCAACGAGCGCATGGCCGGGCTCAATCGCAGCATCGAGCTGTCGCTGGCCGGCTACAACGGCGGCGAGGGCCGCGCCGCGCGCGTGTACAACCAGATGCAGGGGCGCGGTTTCTGGGATGCCTCGGTGTACAACCAGTTCCCGGCCGAGACCAAGGACTACGTACCGATGGTGATCGCCGCGGCGTGGATCTTCCTGCACCCGCAGCAGTACGGCGTGGCGTTCCCGAAGATCAACGCGCAGCCGGCGACACTGCGCCTGGCCAAGTCGACCACGATCTACGAACTGACCATCTGCCTGGGCAGCGACGGCACCCGCGACGGCTACATGCGCGCGCTGCGCAACCTCAACCCGCGCTACGAGCCGGACGGCTGGATCCCGGCCGGGGTCACCCTCAACGCCACCACCAAGATCGTCGGCCTGTACAACCGCTACTGCGTCAGCGGCCCGCGCGCCGACCTGGCGCGTGCGCTGATCACCGCCGACGTCAACGCCGCGATCCGCAGCAGCACGCCGGTGCTGGCCGATCCCACCGGCAACGTGGCGGTGGGCGACGTGACCCCGGTGGCCGGCGTGCCGACCACGGTCGCCACGGGGCGTCCGGCGCCGGTCAAGCCCAAGCCCAAGCAGGTGCGCAGCTACCGCGTGGCCAAGGGCGATACGCTGGGTCGCATCGCCGACCGCTACAGCTGCGACATCAAGCAGTTGGCCAAGGCCAACGGCCTGCGCGCGCCGGGGTATGCATTGAAGCCGGGGCAGTCGCTGAAAATGACTGGCTGTGACAAGTAGGCGTTGCCTTCTCCCATCGGGAGAAGGTACCCGAAGGGCGGATGAGGGTACGGCGCAGCAGCCAGGCGGGCGACGCTTCCGATAGCAGGGTAAGAAAGTCTCTCGCAAGCCCTGCTTGCGGACGCACCCTCATCCGGCGCTGCGCGCCACCTTCTCCCGAGGGGAGAAGGGGCGTGCGGCGCATGCAACGCGCGGTGATGGTCCAGTTGTGCCTCACATCAAACGCGAAGCCATGATGCCCCTCTCCCGTCGGGAGAGGGGTAGGGGTGAGGGTACGGCAGCGCCGGGAATGCAAGGCCGCCAGGGCGCGCTGTTGCCGCCCCGATACCCGCGCGACGTTGCAGGGAGCGCCTGTGTGCCCAGCGTTTAGCTGAGCTGTACCGGTGCTTCCGCTGCCAGCGCCGGATCCAGCGTCGCCACGCCCGGCCGCCGCAGCACGATCGCGGTGGTGCCGTAGTTGAAGCGCGCCGCATCGCAGGACAAGGACGGCGCCCTGCGTCCGTCGCGTCGCCGTGCGTCAGCCTTGCTGCCGCCGCGCCAGCGCCTGGCCGAGCCGGACCGCGGTTTCCGCCGCCAGCGTCGGATCGAGCGTCGCCACGCCCGGTGGCAACAGCACGATCACGGTGGAACCGTAGTTGAAGCGCGCCATCTCCGCGAACCGCTCCAGCACGATGCCCTTGCCGCGCCAGTCCTTGCGGGTGATGCGGTCGCCGTAGCGCGGGATCTCCACGCCGTTCCACACCGTTTCCACGCCGGAGACCAGCAGCGCGCCGACCATCACCGAGGCCATCGGGCCGAACTCGGTGTCGAAATGGCAGACCAGGCGCTCGTTGCGCGCGAACAGCCGCGGCACGGCGCGCACCGCGTCCGGGCCCACGCTGAACAGGCGTCCCGGCACATGCACGGTCTCGCGCAAGGTGCCGGTCCAGGGCATGTGCACGCGGTGGTAGTCGCGTGGCGACAGGTACACGGTGGCGTACGCGCCATTGGCGAACGGCGCCGCCGCGGCCTCGTCGCCGAGCAGCTCGGCGGCGGTGAACGACTGGCCCTTGGCCTGGAAGATGCGTCCGTCCTGGATCGGGCCGAGCTGGCTGATACGCCCGTCGGCCGGCATCAGCAGCGCCTGCGGGTCGGGATCGGCGACGCGTGCGCCGGGCTTCAGCGCGCGGGTGAAGAACGCATTGAAGGTCGGATAGGCGCGCGGGTCGGGTTCGGCGGCTTCGGCCAGGTTCACCCCGAAGCGGCGCACCACGGTGTCGATCAGCCATTGCTTCAGGCCCGGCCGCGACGAATACGCCAGGCGCCGCGCCAGCGAGGACAGCAGCCGGTGCGGCAGCACATAGGTCAGCGAGGTCACCAGGCTCACGGCGCGGTCGCCTCGGTCAGCGCCTGCAGGTCGGCGGCGATCGCCGCCGGCTCGAACGGCGGACGGATCAGCCCGGTCTGGCGGCCCTGCGGGTCGAGCACGGCGATCGCGGCGGAGTGGTCCATGCTGTAGTCGTTGGGGTTCTCCTGGAAACGCGTGCCGGGCACCTTTTGGAACACGAAGCCCAGCGCGGTGGCAAAGCGCTCCAGCTCCGGCACGTCGGCGGTGGCGGCGAGGGTGTCCTTGTGGAAGCCATGCGCGTAGTCGCCCAGCCGCGCCGGGGTGTCGCGCTGCGGATCGACCGAGACGAACAGCACCCGCGGGCGCAGCGTCTCCGGAATCGCTTCCCACTGTTTCTGCGCCCGGGCCAGGTCGGCCAGGGTGGTCGGGCACACGTCCGGGCAGGCGGTGAAGCCCAGGAACACCAGTGTCCAGTGGCCTTTCAGCTCGCCCGGGACCAGCGGCGTGCCGTCGGACTGGCGCAGGTGGAAGTCGGGCAGGGTGCGCGGCTGCGGGTACAGGCGCACCGCGCGCGTCTCCGGCCAGGCCGGGGCGGCGGCGCTGCCGCCGAAATACTTCTGGGCCAGCAGCAGGCCCAGGCCGGCGGCCAGCGCGACCACCAGAACAATGCCGAAGTTGCGGTTGAACATACTGATTTCCCATGCAACGAACGCTCATGATAGCGGTCGGGCCTCTATAATCGGGGGCCGAATTGCCTTGCCTGTTGCCATGACTGCCGACGCGGCCGCCGAACTCCACACGATCATCGACCTGATCCGCTACGGCACCAGCCGTTTCAACGCCGCCGGGCTGAGCTTCGGCCACAGCTACGACAACGCCCTGGACGAGGCCACGCAGCTGGTGTTGCACGCGTTGCATCTTCCGCACGACCTGGGCCCGGCCTATGGCGGCGCGCGGGTGACCACGCCGGAGAAGGCGCAGGTGTTGGCGCTGTTCGAGCGCCGCATCGCCGAGCGCATCCCCGCCGCCTACCTGACCGGCGAGGCCTGGTTCGCCGGGCTCAGCTTCAAGAGCGACGCGCGTGCGCTTGTGCCGCGCTCGCCGATCGCCGAACTGATCGAAGCCGGCTTCGAGCCGTGGCTGGCCGGGCGTGAGGTGACTCGCGCGCTGGACCTGTGCACCGGTTCCGGCTGCATCGCCATCGCGATGGGCCACTACAATCCGAACTGGCAGGTGGACGCGGTCGACATCAGCGACGACGCGCTGGCCCTGGCCGCCGAGAACAAGGCGCGGCTGCTGGCCGACAACGTCGAGCTGGTCAAGTCCGACCTGTTCGCCGGGCTGGGCGGGCGCCGCTACGAGCTGATCGTCACCAATCCGCCCTACGTCACCCATGCCGAGACCGACGCGCTGCCGCCCGAATACGCGCACGAGCCGGAACTGGGCCTGCGCGCCGGCGACGACGGCCTGGACCTGGCGCTGAAGATCCTGCGCGACGCGCCGGTGCACCTGAGCGAGGACGGCCTGCTGATCTGCGAAGTCGGCGAATCCGAGCGCGCGCTGGTGCAGCTGCTGCCGGAAGTGGATTTCGCCTGGGTCGAGTTCAAGGTCGGGCAGATGGGCATCTTCGCGGTGGAAGCCAGCGAACTGGTCGCGCACCACGCGCGCATCGCCGAACTGGCCGCTGGCCGGTGAGCCGGCGGCCATGAGCGCGAACAGCTTCGGCACCCTGCTGACCGTCACCACCTTCGGCGAATCGCACGGGCCGGCGATCGGCTGCGTGGTCGACGGCTGCCCGCCGGGGCTGGAGATCGACGCGAGCGAGTTCGCCCACGACCTGCAACGCCGCGCCACCGGCAAGAGCCGCCACACCTCGGCGCGGCGCGAGGCCGACGAGATCGAGATCCTGTCCGGGGTCTACGAAGGCCGCACCACCGGCACCCCGATCGGCCTGCTGATCCGCAACACCGACCAGCGCAGCAAGGACTACACCGACATCGCCCGCCAGTTCCGTCCGGGCCATGCCGACTACAGCTACTGGCAGAAGTACGGCATCCGCGATCCGCGCGGCGGCGGCCGCTCCTCGGCGCGTGAAACCACGATGCGCGTGGCCGCCGGGGTGATCGCCAAGAAGTGGCTGGCGCAGCGCTACGGCGTGCGCGTGCGCGGCTACCTGTCGCAGCTCGGGCCGCTGCTGCCGCAGGGCTTCGCCTGGGACGCGGTGGAGGACAACGCGTTCTTCTGGCCGCATGCGGCGCAGGTGCCGGAGCTGGAAAGTTACATGGACGCGCTGCGCAAGTCCGGCGATTCGATCGGCGCCAAGGTCACCGTGGTTGCCGACGGCGTGCCGCCGGGCTGGGGCGAGCCGATCTACGGCAAGCTCGACGGCGAACTGGCTGCGGCGCTGATGAGCATCAACGCGGTCAAGGGCGTGGAGATCGGCGACGGCTTCGCCGCGGTGACCCAGAAGGGCACCGAGCACCGCGACCTGATCGCGCCGGACGGCTTCCAGTCCAACCACGCCGGCGGCGTGCTCGGCGGCATCGCCACCGGCCAGCCGATCGTCGCCTCGCTGGCGTTCAAGCCCACCTCCAGCCTGCGCCTGCCCGGCGCCACGGTGGACGTGGACGGGCAGGCGGTGGACGTCATCACCACCGGCCGCCACGATCCCTGCGTCGGCATCCGCGCCACCCCGATCGCCGAGGCGATGGTGGCGCTGGTGCTGATGGACCAGGCGCTGCGCCATCGCGCGCAGTGCGGCGATGTCGGCAGCGTCACCCCGCGGATACCGGGCGGTGGCGATGGCTGAGTCGCGGCCGCGGGTGTGGGTCAGCCAGCCGCTGTTCGACGATGTCGTCGCACGGCTCGGCGAACATTGCGCGCTGACCACCACCGCGGACGTGACCAAGTATTCGCAGCAGGACCTGGCCGCGGCGCTGGCGCCGCTGGACGGCGCGCTGGTGACGCTCAACGAGCGTATCGGCGCGGCCGAAATTGCCGGTGCGCCGCGCTTGCGCGCGATCGCCAACGTCGGCGTCGGCTACAACAACCTCGACCTGGACGCGCTCAGCGCGGCCGGCATCGTCGCCAGCAACACCCCCGACGTGCTCACCGAGACTACCGCCGATCTCGGCTTCGCCCTGTTGATGGCCGCGGCGCGGCGCATCACCGAGTCCGAGCGCTGGCTGCGCGACGGGCAGTGGCAGCAGTGGTCGTTCCAGACCATGCTCGGCGCCGACGTGCACGGCAGCACCCTGGGCATCCTCGGCATGGGCCGCATCGGCCAGGCCATCGCGCGCCGCGCCGCAGGCTTCTCGATGCGCGTGCTGTACCACAACCGCAGCCGCCTGCCGGCCAAGGTGGAGCGCGCGCACGCCGCCGAGTACGTCGGCTTCGACGAACTGCTGGCGCGCGCCGATCACCTGCTGCTGGTGTTGCCGTATTCCCCGCAGTCGCACCACCTCCTCGACGCCGCCGCGCTGGCGCAGATGAAGCCGACCGCGACGCTGGTCAACATCGCCCGCGGCGGCCTGATCGACGAACTGGCGCTGGCCGACGCGCTCGCGCACGGGCGCCTGGCCGCGGCCGGGCTGGACGTGTACGAAGGCGAGCCGGCCGTACGCCCGGAGCTGCTGGCGCTGCGCAACGTGGTGCTGACCCCGCACATCGGCAGCGCCAGCGCGGCCACCCGTCGCGCGATGGTGGCGCTGGCGGTGGACAACCTGCTGGCCGCGCTGGGCTTCGGCGCCGACGCCGGGCGTCCGCCGAATGCGTTGAACCTGGAGGCGATCGCTGGCGCCGGCACTGGCGACGGCGAGATCGCGAGCAAAAAACGATAGGGAACCTCCGGCGACCTGAGCGGCGCGCTCGGGAGGTTCCCCGAATCCAGCTGGCACTGCGGCTGTTCCCCCTTTCTCCTACTCGATCGAACAATCTCCCATGAGCAACGAATCCCGTCGTTTCAACGTCGCCGTCGTCGGCGCCACCGGCGCCGTCGGCGAAACCATGCTGAACATCCTCGCCGAGCGCGATTTCCCCATCGCCACCCTGTACCCGCTGGCCTCCGAGCGCTCGGCCGGCGGCCAGGTCGAGTTCAAGGGCCAGAAGGTCACCGTGCTCGACCTGGCGACCTTCGACCCGACCGGCGTGGACATCGCGCTGTTCTCCGCCGGCGGCGGCATCTCCAAGGAATACGCGCCGAAGTTCGCCGCCGCCGGCGCGGTGGTGATCGACAACTCGTCGGCGTTCCGCTACGACGACGACGTGCCGCTGGTGGTGTCGGAAGTGAACCCGGAGGCGCTGAAGCAGCGTCCGCGCGGCATCGTCGCCAATCCCAACTGCTCGACCATGCAGATGCTGGTGGCGCTGGCGCCGCTGCACCGCGAATACAACATCGAGCGCATCAACGTGGCGACCTACCAGTCGGTGTCCGGCGGCGGCCGTTCGGCGCTGGAGGAACTGGGCAAGCAGACCGGCCAACTGCTCAACTTCCAGGCCATCGACCCGCAGCGCTTCCCGGTGCAGATCGCGTTCAACCTGATCCCGCACATCGACGATTTCCTCGAAAACGGCTTCACCAAGGAAGAGATGAAGCTGGTCTGGGAGACGCGCAAGATCCTCGGCGACGACACCATCCAGGTGAACCCGACCGCGGTGCGCGTGCCGGTGTTCTACGGCCACTCCGAAGCGGTGGCGATCGAGACCACCAGGAAGGTGACGGCGGAGCAGGCGCGTGCGCTGCTGGAAGCAGCGCCGGGCGTGGAAGTGGTCGACGAGCGCAAGCCCGGCGGTTATCCGACCCCGGTCACCCACGCGTCCGGCAACGACGCGGTCTACGTCGGCCGCATCCGCGAGGACATCTCGCATCCGCGCGGCCTCAACCTGTGGATCGTCTCCGACAACATCCGCAAGGGCGCCGCGCTCAACGCGGTGCAGCTGGCCGAGCTGGTGGCGCAGGAAAGCTAAGCGATGCCCCCCTCTCCCATCGGGAGAGGGGCAGGGGGCAGGGTATGGGGTACGGGGCGAAGCCCTCGCACTGTTTCGGTCTCATGAGGCTTCGCCCGTACCCTCATCCGCCCCTTCGGGGCACCTTCTCCCGGTGGGAGAAGGGAAGGGTGCCCGAGCGCGCAGCACAACAAGCGAAGCCCAGACTCCCCTCTCCCTTCGGGAGAGGGGTCGGGGGTGAGGGTACGGGGCGAAGCCCTCGCACTGTTTCGATTCCATGAGGCTTCGCCCGTACCCTCACCCTCATCCGCCCCTTCGGGGCACCTTCTCCCGATGGGAGAAGGGAGTAAGGCGGCGCGTCACTGCACGGGTTCCGTCGCACAGCCGCGTAGACGAACGCCACAATCCAAAGGGCAACGGCTATATTGCACGCCATGACACCAAGGGCAGGGGCGTGATGCGCCTACAACCACGCTTCTTCCGCCGCCGCCATGGCGGCGACGGCACTTCCATTGCATTCGGACCGCGCCGTGGCTGGCGCGCAGCGTGCGCGCTGCTGTTGCTGGCCTGCAGCCAGGCCGCGCTGGCCCTGGGGCTCGGCGACATCCGCGTGCTGTCCAAGCCGGGCGAGCCGTTCCTGGCCGAGATCCCGGTGATTTCCAACGAGCCCGGCGAACTGGAGAACGCGCGCGTGGCGCTGGCCTCGCCGGCGACCTTCGCCCGGGTCGGGCTGCAGCGGCCGGACGGCCTGGTCGGCGACCTGCAGTTCCGCTTCGCCCAGACCAACCAGGGCCGCGCGGTGATCCGCGTCAGCAGCCGGATGCCGGTCGAGGTGCCGTCGCTGAGCTTCCTGATCGAAGTGGATTGGGGCCAGGGCCGGTTGATCCGCGAATATTCGGCGCTGGTCGACGCGCCCAACACCGCCGCGGCGATCGATGCGCCGGCGATCGACGCGCCGGCGGCCGCGGCGCCGTCCGACCGCATCGTCCGCAGCGAACCGTTGCCGGCGCCGACGCCGGCCGCCAGTACGCCGGCGCCGCCACCGGCGCTGCCGGCCGCACCCGCCGCGCCGGTGCGCAGCGCGCCGGCCCCGGTCGCCGCGCCCGGCGATGCGCTGGCCCCGGTGCAGCGCGGACAGACCTTGTCGCAGATCGCCGGGCAGTTGGCGCGCGGCAGCGGCCATTCGCTGGACCAGACCATGGTCGCGCTGCTGCGCGCCAATCCGGATGCGTTCATCCGCGGCAACGTCAACCTGCTCAAGCAGGGCGCGGTGCTGCGCACACCGCGCCAGGAGGAACTGGCCGGCCTCGATGCCGCCGCCGCCACGGCCATCGTCCGCGAGCAGGCCGCGCAGTGGCGCCAGGCGCGCGCGCCGGTGCCGCAACCGGCACAGGCGCAGCAGGCCGATGCCGCTGCGCCGGCCGCCGCCAAGCCGGTGGCCGCCGCGACCGCCACTGGGGCATCGGGCGCACGCCTGGAAATCGCGCCGGCGGTGCCGGCGCAACGCGACAACGCGGGAACCAAGTCCGGCACCGGTGCCGGCGACGAGGGAGACATGGTGGCGACTCAACAATTGCAGCAGGCGCGCGAAGACCTCGCGGCACGCGATGCCGAGGTCCAGGAACTGCGCTCGCGGGTCGAGCAGCTGGAAAAGCTCAAGGCCCAGCAGCAGCAACTGATCGCGCTGAAGGACAGCGACCTGGCCGCGGCGCAGAAGCGCCTGGGCCAGGCCGGGCAGACCCAGGCCCAGGCGCAACCCGCGCCGACGCCGGCGTCCAACGGCTGGCCGCTGTGGCTGTGGGGCGGGCTGGCGCTGCTGGTGCTGGGCATCGGTGCGCTGCTGCTGTCGCGCCGGCGCAAGCCCTCGCCGTTGCCGCCACTGCCGCGGCATGGCTACGACACGGCGGAACTGGCCGCGGCGGTGCCGGTGGTCGCGCATCGCGAGGTGGACGCGCCGGACCTGCCGCCGCTGGACGAACATGCGCGCGACGCGGCCGAAGACGACGCGGACGCGGACCGGACCTACCAGGATCCGGCCTATCAGGACCAGGCGTTCGAACGCGAACTGGCCGGCCATGCGCCGCGCCACGACGACGCGGACGACATGCCGGCAGCGCAGCGTCCTTACGTCGCGCCGCATTCCGACCTCGAGGCCGCGCCTGCGCCGCAGGCATCGCCCGACGCCGACGAGCCATGGCGGCAGCCGCCGCCGGTGCTGGCGCCGACGCCGGTCGCCGCCGCCGCGGCACGCCACGAACCGACCTGGCACCAAGAGGAGTTGCCGGCGACCGCCGAACCGGTCGCCGAACCGGCGCCGGCCTATCCGCCGATCGGCCGCGAACGCCTGGAGCTGGCGGTGGCCTACATGGACCTGGGCGACAACGAGACCGCGCGCACCCTGCTGACCGAAGTGGCGGCCGGCGGCGATCCGGCGGCACGTGCCGAGGCCCTGCAACTGCTGGGTCGCCTGGGCTGAGACCCGCGGACGGCGTGCGGCGGCTGCGCCGCCGCCGTCCTGCTTCGACAGGGAATGCGACGATGCGCGAACACCTCCTCGACAGGACGCTGCCGGTGGCACGCAGCGCAAGATCCCGGCCGGCGGCGCGTTGCCTGGCCAAGGCCGGCCGCATGCGCGATGTCGGCGCTGCCGGCCGACCGGCTGGCATCTCCATGCCGCTGTCGAACCTGCGACCGGCCAGCGCTCCCGCGGCTCGGCAGCGCGCGCCGCAGCGGCATCGCGCACGCCACAGCGCAGCGCCCTGGCCGTTCGCATCCGCGCTGCACGTAGTGTCGGAGTAGGTCGCCATGCGCTATGCGTTGGGCGTGGAATACGATGGCAGCGAGTTCCAGGGCTGGCAGCAGCTCGGCGAATCGGGTGGGCCGAGCGTGCAGGCGGCGCTGCAGGCGGCGTTGTCTTCGGTGGCCGATACGCCGGTGAGCGTGGTCTGCGCCGGACGCACCGACGCCGGCGTGCACGGCGAATGCCAGGTCGTGCATTTCGATTGCGATGCGCCGCGCGCGCCGCGCGGCTGGATGCTCGGCGCCACCGCACGGCTGCCGGCCTCGGTGTGCGTGCGCTGGTGCGTGCCGGCGGCGGACGATTTCCATGCGCGCTTCTCCGCACGCGCGCGGCGCTACCGCTACCGCCTGCTCAACCGCCAGGTGCGCCCGGCGCTGTACCGGCAGACGCTGAGCTGGGAACGGCGGCCGCTGCAGGCCGAGGCGATGCACGCCGCGGCGCAGGCGCTGCTGGGCGAGCAGGACTTCAGCGCATTCCGCAGCATCCAGTGCCAGGCGCTGCATGCGCGCCGCGAGCTGCAGTCGATCGCGGTGACCCGGATCGGCGAGGTCGTCGAGGTCCAGGTCCAGGCCAATGCATTCCTTCATCACATGGTGCGCAATATCGTGGGGTCCTTAATCTTGGTAGGAACAGGCGACAAGCCGGTTTCCTGGATCGGCGAACTGCTTGCCGGGCGCGACCGCAGCGTCGCCGGCCCGACCGCGCCGCCCCAGGGATTGGTGTTCGTCGGTCCCCTCTACCCCGACATCTGGAAGCTACCGGCCGAGGTCACCCTATGAATCGAACCCTGTATCGCACCCGCATCAAGTTCTGCGGCATGACCCGCGCCGGCGACATCCGCCTGGCGGGCGAACTTGGGGTGGATTCGGTGGGATTCATATTCGCGCACGGCAGCCCGCGGCGGGTCGCCCCGGCCGAAGCCCGCGCGATGCGCCAGGCCGCCTCGCCGATGGTGGACGTGGTCGCGCTGTTTCGCGACAACCCCAAGGACGAAGTGCGCGAAGTGCTGCGCACGGTGCGGCCGACCCTGCTGCAGTTCCATGGCGACGAGGACGACGGCTTCTGCCGCGGCTTCAACCTGCCGTACCTGAAGGCGGTGCCGATGGGCGGCAGCGACGTCAATGCACGCACCCTGCAGCTGCAGTACCCGAACGCGGCCGGCTTCCTGTTCGACAGCCATGCCCCGGGCGAGGGCGGCGGCTCCGGCAAGACCTTCGACTGGACGCGCCTGCCGACCGGCCTGCACCGGCCGTTCCTGCTTGCCGGCGGCATCACCGCCGACAACGTGTTCGACGCGATCGTGGCGACGCTGCCATGGGGCATCGACGTCTCCAGCGGCATCGAGAGCCAGCCAGGCATCAAGGACGGCCACAAGATGCGCAAGTTCGTCGAGGAAGTGCGCCGCGCCGACTGCCATGAGTTGAACACCAACTGCTAGAGGCACTGCGGCAGGGAAAGGGGTGGTCCGAGCTGCGTACGCCGCGGTATGGACGGGTGGCCGCCGGCTCGATGGAGCGCCGGGTGGCCTGAGTGCGGTTGCCGCCCTGGTGCGCGCTGGCACTGCGCTGGGTGCCGTCATCTCTTTATCGTATGATCCGGGCCAGGGGTCGACGATGCCGCGCCGCGTATCGCGCGCGCCGCCAACGACAGGAATGAGGGAGCGACATGCGCACGCGCGTCATTGCAGTGCGTCGTTGTCGTACAGGGATGGATAGGGGATGGCCGAGTTCTTGAGCGTCGCACTGGGGTTTCCCACGTTGCCGTACAGCATCCTGCTGGGGTTCTCGGCGATCTATTGGGTGCTGGCCGCGACCGGCGTTGCGGATCATCACGCCACCGACGGGCACCTGCATCTGGATGGCGCGCATGGCGCGGACCACGGCCTGCATGGCATTTCCGGCATCTTCGCGCGGCTCGGCCTGGGCGGCGCGCCGCTGATGCTGGTCGTGGCCTTGCTGTCGTTCTGGGCATGGACGACGACCTATTTCGTGCATCTGTTCCTGCTGCAGGCGTTGCCGGACGGCTTGCGCTGGGGGCTGGGCAGCGTCGTCGTGCTGTTGGCGCTGGTGCCGGCGGTGCCGCTGACCTCGTGGATGCTGCGGCCGCTGCGCCGCCTGTTGCTGAAGCTGCGACCGGTCGCGCAACGCTCGCTGCTCGGCAAGGTCGGGGTGATCGCTTCGCCTCGCGCCGATGCCGGCAGCGGCTTTGCCAACGTCGACGACGGTGGCGCGGGACTGGTCCTGCAGGTGCGCGCGCCGGCCGGCAGCGAGTACCTGCGCGGCGAGCGCATCGTGCTGGTCGACTACGTGCACGAGCACAACCATTACCTGATAGCCCGCGAGCTGGACCAGCCGGGTTTGCCGTTACCCCATAGCCTGATTGCGGGCGATAAGGAGATCCACCGATGAGTTTTGCGACGATGGCGCCATTTCTGATCGGCGTCGGCATCCTGCTGGTGCTGCTGCTGGGGTTGGCCGGCCTGTTCAAGGCGTTCTACCGCAAGGTGGACCAGGGCGTGGCGTTGATCGTCAACGACATGAGTTCCACGCCGAAGGTGCATTTCACCGGCGCGCTGATCGTGCCGGTGCTGTACCGCGCCGAGCTGATGCGGATTAGCCTGATCACCCTGCAGGTCGATCGCCGCGGCAAGGAAGGCCTGATCTGCCGAGACAACATGCGCGCCGACATCGCCGTGGCGTTCTACCTGCGCGTCAACGAGACCCAGGCCGACGTGCTGCGCGTGGCCAAGGCGATCGGCGCCGACCGGGCGTCGGACAAGCATGCGGTCGACGAACTGTTCAATGCCAAGTTCTCCGAGGCGCTGAAGACGGTCGGCAAGAAGTTCCATTTCACCGAGCTGTTCGAGAAGCGCCAGGAATTCCGCGACGAGATCATCGCGGTGATCGGCAACGACCTCAACGGCTACGTGCTTGAAGACGTGGCGATCGACTATCTGGAGCAGACCCCGAAGTCGCTGCTGGACCCGCACAACATCCTCGACGCCGAGGGCATCCGCAAGATCACCGAGCTCACCGCCACCCAGAACGTGGTGACCAACGAGCTGGAGCAGAACGAGAAGCTGGCGATCACCAAGAAGAACGTGGAGGCGCGCGAGGCGCTGCTGGCGCTGGAGCGGCAGCAGGCCGAGGCGGAAGCGCGGCAGAAGCGCGAGGTCGACACGATCCGCGCACGCGAACAGGCCGAGACGCTGAAAGTGCAGGAAGAGCAGCGCCAGCTGTCGGAGAACGCGCGCATCGAGGCGCAGCAGCTGATCGACATCCGCGAGCAGAACCGCTTGCGCGAGGTCGAAGTGGCCGAACAGAACCGCCAGCGCGCGGTGGCCATCGAGGTCGAGCGCGTGGCGCGCGCGCGCCAACTGGAGCAGGTCACCACCGATCGCGAGGTCCAGCTGCAGGGCGTGGAGCGTGACAAGGTGGTCGAGAACGGCAAGATGGACGTGGCCAACATCACCCGCGAACGCATCGCCATCGACAAGACCGTGGCGCAGGAAGAAGAGCGGATCAAGGAAGTGCGCCAGGTCGCCGAGGCCGACCGGCACAAGCAGGTGACGATCCTGGACGCGGAGGCCAAGGCGCAGGAACAGCTGGTGCGCCAGGTCAAGGAAGCACAGGCGCGCGAGACCGCGGCCAAGCATCGCGCGGTCGAGCTCACCACGCTGGCGCAGGCCGAGCACGAGGCCGCCGGCAAGCAGGCCGAAGCCAAGAAGCTGCTCGCCGACGGCATGCGCGCCGAAAAGGCCGCCCCGGGCCTGGCCGACGCGCAGGTCAAGGAAGCGTCGGCGCTGGCGATCGAGAAGGTCGGTATCGCCGAGGCGCGGGTGATCGAGGCCAAGGCCGACGCCAGCCTCAAGCAGGGCAGCAACGATGCGCGCGTGCTGGCCGAGACGCTGCAGGCCAAGGCGCAGGGCGAGGAACAGATGGGCAAGGCCAAGGCCAGCGCGACCGAGTCGATCGGTTTGGCGGAAGCGGTGGTGGTGGAGAAGCGTCTGTTCGCCGAGGCCGAAGGCCTGACCCGCAAGTTCGAGGCGATCGGCGCGCTCAGCGACACCGCGCGCGGCCACGAGGAGTTCCGCATGATGCTCGACACCAGCCTGAAGCAGGCGCTGGCCTCGATCGAGGCCGGCAAGGAAGTGTCCAAGGAAAACGCCGAGGTCATCGCCAGCGCGTTGCGCAATGCCGACATCGACCTGGTCGGCGGCGACGGCGGCATGTTCGAGAACCTCATCAAGGCGGTCTCGCTCGGCAAGTCGATCGAAGGTCTGGCCGACAAGAGCCCGATCGTGCAGGACCTGATGCAGCGCTACCTGGGCGTGCAGCGCAACGCACCAGCGACGCCGCGGCTGGCGCCCGATGGCGCCGGCGCGCTGCCCGTTGCGCTTCCGTGACCTGAGCCTGGGCTGATCCGCGCCGGGAGCGCGGCCCACCAGCGGCCGCGTGCCGCCGGACCCCGTTGAGACGGCGCGTGGCGACGCGCGCCGGGCGTATGCAAGCCGGCAGGAGCCGTTGACGATGGCAGCAACCCAATCCCCGACCGATCCGCAGTCCGAGGGCGGCAATCCGTCCCAGGTCGACCACGCCGTCGCCCAGGGCGGCGCCTACGAGGTGCTGCGCCGGCGTCTGGTCGAACAAGGCGCGCGCTTGCAGGAAGCGGTCGAGGCGCTCAACACGCAGCGTCTGCAGGAATTCGGCGACAGCCGGCTCGAAGTGGCCGGACGCTTCCGCATCCGCACCGAGAACAATTGCGTCGGCCGCGACATCGTGCAGGTCGGCCAGGACATGCTGCTGTTCGGCTACAACGTGTTCCTCGGGCTCAAGAACCAGACCCGCATCGAGGACGTGTTCGGGCTGTACCGGCTGGTCGAAGGCGCCGACGGCTACGACGTCAGCCCGGTCGACGTGGCCGGCAGTTTCCTTGGCCAGGCCGGCTTCGTGCACGATTTCGGCGAGCTGTACGCCTACTACAAGCACGCGCGGCTGCTGCAGCTGATCGTCATCGGCGGCAAGCTGCTGGCGGCGTTCCAGATCGGCGAACGCAGCGCCGATGTGCGCGTGTTCCGCTGGGCGATCGACAGCGCCGGCGAGCTGACCTACATCGACGCGCGCGGCGAGCGCGACATCGCGCTGCCGCCGCCGTTCGATTTCGAATGGGTTCGCGCCACTCGCGAGATGGCGGTGAACGGGCGCCACTCGCACCTGAACATTCTCGACACCTTGTTCGTGGAGACCATCGGCGGCGACCTGACGATCAAGGTCGAGAACAACACCGAGACCGGGCAGGGCATCTACAGCGAACCGGTCGAGGACAAGACCCAGTCGCTGGACGATGCGCAGTTCGATTTCGCGCGGGTCGGCACCCTGGTCCTGCTCAAGGTGCTGCCGTACCGCGAGACGCAATGGCGCGGGCTGATCTACAACACGCTCAGCGGCCGCATCGTGCGCAACGACGCCATCGTGCAGGCCTGCGTGCAGCTGCCCGAGGACCACGGCATCATCTTCCCCGGCGGCTATTACCTGCAGAACGGCGACCACAAGGCCTTCGACGCGGCGATGGACGGCATGCAGTTCAAGCGCGCGATCCGTTCGCCCAACGGCGAGGACGTGCTGTACATCTTCTACGAGCGCGAAGGCGGCAAGTCGGCGTTGTTCGTCTACAACACCATCCGCCGCGCGTTGCAGAACCCGGTGTTCGGTCACGGCTACGCGTTGCTGCAGGACGGGCGCATGGTGCTGTTCCATGCCGAGGGTGCCGAGCCGACCCGCATCCATCCGATGCAGGTGTGGCAGACCCCGTTCAGCAGCGACGAATTCGCCGCCCGGCGCGCGCCGGGCAACAGCTTCCTGGGCCGCATCGGCAATGCCGAACTGGTGCGCGGCATCTCCAATCTGTTCGGGCTGGCGCGCGCGATCGAGCACGACGAGGTCTCGGTGCAGCGCTACGAGTTGCTGGTCGAGGACGCGCGGCGCCTGTTCGATGCGCACCACTGGCTGGACGACGCATACTGCGGCGGTCTCGCGGGCGTGCTGCGCGGCATCAGCGCCACCGGTGAAGCGGTGCTCGACGAGTACGAGAAGGTGCTGTCGATCCGCCAGCAGTCCGAGCAGGCGATGACCGAAGCCATCGCCGCGCACAAGGCGCTGCTGGCGCGGCTGCAGCCGGAGAACTGGACCGGCATCCAGGAGTTCGTCGAGCCGCTCAATGCCATCGCCGCCCAGCGCGGGCATCTGCTGACGATCCGCGAGTACCGCTACATCGATACCGAGACGATCGATGCGATGGGGACGGCGCTGCAGCAGGCGCACGACACGATCGGTGCGGCCACAGGCCGCTTCCTCGGCAGCGAGACCGCGCTGGCGCCGTTGAACGCGCGCCTGGCCGAACTGGACGCGGCGGCGCAGGCCGCCACCACCGCCCGCACGTTGTCCGAGCAGCTGCAGGCGATGCAGGCGCTGTCGAACGATCTGGATCTGCTCTCCGAGCTGATGGCCGGGCTCAAGGTCGACGACGCCACCGCACGCACCCGCGTGGTCGAGACCCTGTCCGAAGTCTATGCGCGGCTCAACCAGGCACGCGCCCGCGCCGAGCAGCGGCGCAAGACGCTGGGCTCGGCCGAGACCGTGGCCCAGTTCGCGGCGCAGTTCGCGCTGTTCGGTCAGGCCATCACCAGTGCGCTGGCGCTGTCCACCGATCCCGAGCGCGCCGACGAGCAGTTGTCGCGGCTGATGGTGCAGCTGGAAGAGCTGGAGAGTCAGTTCGGCGAGCACGAGCAGTTCCTCGGCGACATCCTCAGCAAGCGCGAGGAGCTGATCGAGGCGTTCGAGACGCACAAGCAGGCCTTGCTCGACGAGCGCCAGCGCAAGGCGCGCTCGCTGCTCGACGCGGCCACCCGCATTCTCGACGGCCTGCCTCGGCGCACCGAGCGCTTCGCCACGGCCGACGAGCTCAACGCGTTCTTCGCCGGCGATCCGCTGATCCTCAAGCTGCGCGAACTGGCCGAGCGCCTGCGCGGCTACCGCGACAGCGTCAAGGCCGACGATGTCGAGGCGCGTCTGAAGGGCGTGCGCGACCAGGCGGTGCGCGCCTTGCGAGACCGCAGCGAGCTGTTCGAATCAGGCGGCAACGTGGTCCGGCTCGGCCCGCGGCACCGCTTCAGCGTCAATACCCAGCCGCTGGATCTGACCCTGTTGCCGCGCGAGGACGGACTGGCGCTGCACCTCACCGGCACCGACTACCTGGAGCCGCTGCACGACGAGGCGCTGGAGGCGACGCGCGCCTATTGGCAGGTGACGCTGGATTCGGAATCGCCGGACCTGTACCGCGGCGAATACCTGGCCGGCAGCCTGCTGGAATCCGCACTGGCCGGTCGCGATGGACTCGACCTGCCTGGCCTGCTGCAGCAGGCCGCCGCGCCGGAGACGCTGGCACGTAGCGTGCGCGATTTCGCCGCGCCGCGTTACCGCGAAGGCTACGAGCGCGGCATCCACGACCACGACGCCACGCGCATTCTGCAGGCCTTGCTGCCTCTGCATCAGGCGGCCGGCACGCTGGTGCATGCGCCGGCCGCACGCGCGCTGGCGATGGCGTTCTGGGCCGAGCGCCAGCGCGACGACGCCGTCGCGGCATGGGTCGCGCGCCAGGCCGGCGCCGATGCGATCTTCCGCCTGTTCGGCGCGGAGCAGGGCCGTCAGGCGCTGCAGGCAGAGATGCAGCAGGCGCTGCAGCGGTTCGTCGAAGACAGCTTGCTGCCCGTCGATGCCGACCATGCAGCGGCCGCTGCCGCCTACCTGGCCGCCGAGCTGGCGCTGGGCGAGCCGACCTTCCCGCTCAGCCGCCACGCGCGCGAGTTGCTCGACGCCTTGCATGCGCGGCTTGGCGAGGCGGGCCTGCGCGAGGACTTCGACCGCTCGCTGGAGCGCGTGCGCGGCGAGCTCGCCGCCGGCTGGGCGCTGGCCAGCCACTGGCTGCAGGGCCTGTGCCAGGATCAGCGCTTCGTCGCCTATTCCGGCTACGTGCCGGAAGCCGTGGCGATCGTGCTGCTGGCGTCGCGGCTGCGCAGCCAGCACAGCGATGTGCTGCTGATGACCACGGTGGAGGGATTGCTCGGCGAGCATCCGCGCATCCAGGGCGGCCGCCTGACCATCGCCATCGACGATTTCCTGGCGCGCCTGCACCGCCACGAACAGACCTTCGTGCCCGGCTTCCGCCACTACCAGGCGTTGCGCCAGCAGGTCATCGTGCGCGAGCGCGAGCAGTTGCGCCTGTCCGAGTTCAAGGCCAGGCCGCTGTCCTCGTTCGTGCGCAACAAGCTGATCAACGAGGTCTATCTGGGCGTGATCGGCGACAACCTCGCCAAGCAGATGGGCACCGTCGGCGAGAACAAGCGCAGCGACCTGATGGGCCTGTTGCTGATGATCTCGCCGCCGGGCTACGGCAAGACCACGCTGATGGAATACGTGGCCAGCCGTCTCGGCCTGGTCTTCATGAAGATCAACGGTCCGGCGCTGGGGCACGCGGTGCGTTCGCTGGATCCGGCACAGGCGCCGGACGCCACCTCGCGGCAGGAACTGCTCAAGCTCAACCTGGCGCTGGAGATGGGCAACAACACCATGCTGTATGTCGACGACATCCAGCACACCCATCCTGAGTTCCTGCAGAAGTTCATCTCGCTGTGCGACGGCACCCGCCGCATCGAAGGCGTCTGGAAGGGGCGCACGCGCACCTACGACATGCGCGGCAAGAAGTTCTGCGTGGTGATGGCCGGCAATCCGTACACCGAGTCCGGCGAGGTGTTCAAGATTCCGGACATGCTGGCCAATCGCGCCGACGTCTACAACCTCGGCGACGTGCTCGGCGGCATGGAGGACGCGTTCGTGCTCAGCTACATCGAGAACAGCCTGACCTCCAATCCGGTGCTGGCGCCGTTGGCCACGCGCGAGCTGGCCGATCTGTACCTGCTGGTCGAGCGCGCCCGCGGCAAGGAGATCTCCACCAACGCCTTGAGTCACGCCTACAGCGGTGCGGAAATCAACGAGATCGTCGCCACCCTGCAGCGCATGCTGCGCGTGCGCGACGTGGTCTACCGGGTCAACCAGCAGTACATCGCCAGCGCCGCGCAGGATGATCGCTACCGCAGCGAGCCGCCGTTCCGGCTGCAGGGCAGCTACCGCAACATGAACAAGCTGGCGGAGAAGATCTCGCCGGTGATGAACGAGGCCGAGCTGCAGCAGCTGATCTCCGACCACTACCTGGGCGAGGCGCAACTGCTGACCAGCGGCGCCGAGGAAAACCTGCTCAAGCTGGCCGAACTGCGTGGCCTGATGGCGGCCGAGGAACTGGCGCGCTGGGAGCAGATCAAGCGCGACTTCCTGCGCAACAAGGCGATGGGCGCGGACGAGGCCGATGTCGGCGGACGCATGGTGGCGCAGTTGGCCGACATCGCCAGCGGCCTGCAAGTGCTGCGCGCCGAACCCGAATCGGCGCAACAGCGCTGGGAGCAGATGCTGGCGCTGCTGCGGCAGGTGCTGGCTGAACGCGACCGCGAACGCGCCGCGCTGTCCGACGCCCCGCCGGTGCCGGCGCCGCTGCCGCCCACGGTGCCGGCGACGCCGCAGCTGCAGCTGCAGCCGCTGCTGGAGGCCTTGGCGCGCTCGCACGATAGCCAGGCGCAGACCGGGCAGGCGCTGGCCGCGCTGGTCGAGGCGATGCGCGCCTATCTGCGCGAGCCGGCGCCGGCGGCCGCCGCCGCACCGCGCGTGCGGCGGCCGCGCACCTTGGCCGAACGCCAACTCGACGAAGCGCTATCACGGCATTTCTACGGCGATGCGGCCGCGCGCGGCGACGACGCCGAGCCTGGCCCGGCGTGAGCGGCCACGCTGTCCCGGAGCTGCCTGAGCCGCCCGCCGCGCCGCACGCGGTGGGCGATGCGCAGGCCGCGGCAGGCTATGCGGCGCCGCTGCTGGATGCGGTCGCACGTGCGCTGGCGGTGCAGGTGGCCGGGTCCGATGCCGGCGCGGCGCTGGTGCGCGAACTGGAGCAGATCCAGCAGGCGCTGCAGGCGCTCGACCCGCAACGCATCCGCCGCGACAGCGGCGTGCTCGGGCGCCTGTTCGGCCGCGACCTGGAACGGCAGGCCGAGGCCGAGACCCTGCATGCCCAGCTTGGCGTGGTGCTCCTGCGCGCCGACCAGCACGCCACGCGCCTGCAGCTCGCCATCGACGCGCACGCCGCGATGGCCGATCTCGCCGAGGCCGGCATGGCCGCGCTCGAGCGCTGGATCGGCGCCGCGGCCGCGCCCGCATCGGCAGCGGCAGCGGCCGGCGCCGCGGCGCTGGGCGAGGCCTGGAGCCGCCGCCTCGACCATCTGCGTCGCGTCGTCGCCACCTGGCAATTGGAAGCGGCGCAATGGCGGCTGCTGGAGCAGCAGGGCAGGGAACTGTCGCAACGCTACCGGCACATCCGCGACGTGCTGCTGCCGGCATGGCGCCAGGCCGCGTCGGCGGTACAGGCGGCCCACGGCGCGCAGCACGCCACCCGCGCCGGGCAGGCGCAGCAGCACATCCTGGCCGAAGTCCAGGCCATGCGGGCTAGACTGCGCTGAGCCTGCGACCCGCCGCCGCGTACCGCTATCGAAGGAGAACAACGATGACCCAGGAACATCCGCTGATGCCGCAGGTGGTGCCGATGCAGCCCGACGAGGCCGAGCTCAAGGCGCTGGGCCTGGTGGCCGACGATCGCGAACAGATCGCCACGCTGGCGCAGGGCCTGCGCGAACTCGCACCTGGCAGCCTGCATCTGTTCGGGACCGAGGTTGCCGCGCATACCGCCGCGTTCTCCAGCCAGTTGCTGGACCAGGTGCGCAACCGCGATCTCGAGGCCACCGGCGACAAGCTCGGCGAAGTCGTGCGCATCGCGCGCGCGCTCAAGCTGGACCAGCTCGGCGAGCGTTCGCGGGTGCCGCTGATCGGGGGCCTGATCGACCGGCTGCGCGCGTCCAAGGACGAACTGGTGCAGAAGTTCAGCGACACCAACCGCCAGATCGAACAGTTGCTGCGCGATGTCGGCGCGCAGCAGGCGAGCCTGAGCCAGCGCGTGGGCGAGTTCGACCGCATGCACCAGATGGTGCAGGCCGAGCGCCGCGAGCTGGGCCTGCACGTCGCTGCCGGCAAGCTGCGGCTGGCCGAACTGCAGCAACAGCACCTGGCGCTGGCGGACCAGGACGACCCGCAGGCGCGCGGCCAGCGCGCCGAGATCGATACCGCCGTCCGCCTGCTCGACAAGCGCGTCGGCGACCTGCAGGTGATGCAGCATGCGGCCGACCAGTCGCTGCCGATGATCCGCCTGATCCAGGCCAATGCGCTGCAGCTGATCGAGAAGTTCAACACGGTGCGCGACATCACCATCCCGTCGTGGAAGCGCCAGTTTGCGATCCAGCTGTCGCTGAGCGAGCAGCAGAACGCGGCGGCGCTGTCCAATGCCATCGACGATGCGACCAACGACATCATGCGCCGCAACGCCGACCTGATGCGGCAGACCTCGGTGGAGACGGCGCGCGCCAACCAGCGCGCGGTGATCGACATGGACACGCTGCGCCACGTGCACGAGCAACTGATCGCCACGGTGGAGGAAGTGCGCGAGATCCATCGCGACGGCATGCAGCAGCGGCGCAGCGCCGAAACCGAACTGAGCCGGTTGCGCGACGACCTGCAACGACGCCTGGCCGCGCCGACCCCGGGCGGCTGACGCGGCGGCCACGCAGGCGACGTCGGCGACGTTCCGGCGCGCAACGGCCTGCTGCGCCTGCGACTGCGCGCGAGCCCGGCCGCAGCCGCTGCCATGCTGCGGCGACCGAGGGCATGCCGCCCCCAGCGGCCATTGCAGACGTGCCGACGAAGCGGCCGGCGCCAGTCGGCGTGCCGCAATTGCGCTCCGAGCACGCGCGGTCGGCCTGCGCCTTGTCCGCGACGGTGTGCCGCCAGTGGCATTGACCGACAAGGAGTGCCGAGCCTTGCCGCGAACGGACACTGACGCCCTCAGCTGCCGTCGCGCCGCAGTTCGCCGGCCAGCCAGCCCGCCAGCGCGTCCACGCGCGGATCCTGGCGGCCCCGGCGCGCACACAGCGCCCACTGCCCGCCAGTCTCGGCGAAGCCCCACGGCGCCAGCAGGCGTCCGTTGGCCAGGTCGTCGGCGACCAGCGGCTGCGGCGCGATCGCCACGCCGATGCCGGCCAGCGCGGCTTCGAGCAGGTAGTACAGGTGTTCGAATCCGGTGCCGTAATGCAGTGCGGTGGCGTCCACGCCATGCGCCTGCGCCCACGCCGGCCACGCCTGCGGGCGCGAGGCGGTGTGCAGCAGCGGCTGCTGCAGCAGCGCCGACGGCGGGCCCGCCGCCAGCGCCTGCGCCTGCGGCAGGGCGGGGCTGAGTACCGGGCCGATCCGCTCCGGCGCCAGCACGTGCACCTGCCAGCCGTCCGGCCATGGCGCCTGGCCGAGCAGCAGGGCGGCGTCCAGGCCGTCCAGGTCGGCGGCGAAGTCGCCCTCGTGCGCGGACAGGTGCAGGGTCAGTTCGGGCAGGTCGCGCTGCAGCGCCTGCAACCGCGGAATCATCCAGCGTGCCAGGATGCTGCCCGGGCAGCCCAGCACCAGGGCACTGGCGCGCGAGGGACGGCGCAGTTCGGCCACCGCGTCCTGCAGTTGCGCGAAGGCGCCGCCGGCCGCGTCGCGCAGCCGCTCGCCGGCCGCGGTCGGGCGGATGCCGCGCCCTTCGCGCTGCAGCAGCGCCAGCCCCAGTTCCTCCTCCAGCAGCCGGATCTGACGGCTGACCGCGCCGTGGGTGACATGCAGCTCGGCCGCCGCGGCGCCGACGCTGCGCAGCCGCGCGGCGGCCTCGAATGCGCGCAGCGCGTTCAGCGAGGGCAGGCGGCGCAGGTTGGACATGTGAGATTTCCTGACGGATAGGCTCAGACTTTATCGGTTTTTGCCGGGCGACGCGTGCGCTAAAGTGCGGGCCTGTCCTGCTGCCTGCGATCGCCATGTCCTCCGTCCCCATCAGCGACTTCCACGCCTATCCCGACGCCAGCGGCCACTTCGGCCGCTACGGCGGCCGCTTCGTCGCCGAGACCCTGATCGGGCCGCTGCAGGAACTGGCCGCCGCCTACGACCAGGCGCGCCAGGATCCGGCCTTCATCGCCGAGTACGACAAGGACCTCAAGCACTACGTCGGCCGCCCCAGCCCGATCTACCACGCCGAGCGGCTCAGCCGCGAAGTGGGCGGGGCGCAGATCCTGCTCAAGCGCGAGGACCTGAATCACACCGGCGCGCACAAGATCAACAACACCATCGGCCAGGCGCTGCTGGCCAGCCGCATGGGCAAGACCCGCATCATCGCCGAGACCGGCGCCGGCCAGCACGGCGTGGCCAGCGCCACGGTGGCCGCGCGGCTGGGCCTGGAGTGCGTGGTGTACATGGGCGCCACCGACATCGAGCGGCAGAAGATCAACGTCTACCGGATGCAGTTGCTCGGCGCCAGGGTGGTGCCGGTGACCTCCGGCTCGGCCACGCTCAAGGACGCGCTGAACGAGGCGATGCGCGACTGGGTGACCAATGTGCAGGACACCTTCTACATCATCGGCACCGTCGCCGGCCCGGATCCGTATCCGCGCATGGTGCGCGACTTCAACGCCATCGTCGGCCGCGAAGCGCGCGCGCAGATGCTGGAAGACTACGGCCGCCTGCCGGACGCGATCAGCGCCTGCGTCGGCGGCGGCAGCAACGCCATCGGCCTGTTCCATGCCTTCCTCAACGATGCCGGGGTGAAGATCTACGGCGCCGAAGCCGCCGGCGACGGCATCGCCAGCGGCCGCCACGCCGCCTCGATCGCCGCCGGCCGCCCGGGCGTGCTGCACGGCAACCGCACCTACGTGATCTGCGACGACGACGGCCAGATCACCGAGACCCATTCGGTGTCCGCCGGCCTGGACTATCCCGGCGTCGGCCCCGAGCACGCGTTCCTGTCCGACAGCGGCCGCGCGGTCTACCAGGGCATCACCGACGACGAGGCGCTGGCCGCGTTCCACCTCCTGGCGCACACCGAGGGCATCCTGGCCGCGCTCGAATCCAGCCACGCGGTGGCGCAGTCGATCAAGCTGGCGCGCGACCTGCCCAAGGACGCGCTGGTGCTGTGCAATCTGTCCGGTCGTGGCGACAAGGACGTGCACACCATCGCCGCGCGCGACGGCATGCAGATCTGAGCGATGCGCTGGGTACGCGCGACGCTGATTGCCGAGATCGACGCGCCGGGCGAGCAGGACCTGCTGCTCGACTGGCTGGATCGCTGGCGCGGCGACCTGCGTACCTGTTCCGAAAACACCGGTTGCGGTTGCTGCGTGGATAGCTTCGATGTGGAAGCGCCAGAGCAGGCGCTGGCGGAGCTGCCGCGGCACATGCTGGCCTGCAGCGCATGGCCCGATTCGCCGCCAACCGATTGATCCTCACCATTGCCTGGACTCCTCATGCGCCGCATCGACCAAACCTTCGCCCGCCTGCGCACGCAATCGCGCAAGGCGCTGATTCCCTTTCTCACCGCCGGCGATCCGTCGCTGGAGGCGACGGTGCCGGCGATGCATGCGCTGGTCGAGGCCGGCGCCGACGTGATCGAGCTCGGCGTGCCGTTCTCCGATCCGATGGCCGACGGCCCCACCATCCAGCGCAGTTCCGAGCGCGCGCTGGCGCGCGGTGCCGGCCTGGCCTACGTGCTGGAAACGGTCAGCGCGTTCCGCCGCGACGACGCAACCACGCCGGTGGTGCTGATGGGCTACCTCAACCCGGTCGAGATCCACGGCACCGCGCGTTTCGCCGACGAAGCGGTGGCCGCCGGCGTGGACGGCGTGCTGCTGGTCGACCTGCCGCCGGAAGAATCGGCCGAGACCCTGGCGATCTTCACCGCGGCCGGCCTGGACCTGATCGTGCTGGCCTCGCCGACCACCGGCGACGCGCGCATCGGCCTGCTGTGCGATGCGGCGCGCGGTTACCTGTACTACGTCAGCTTCGCCGGCGTGACCGGCGCCGACCACCTCGACACCCGCGCCGCCGGCGATCGCCTGCGCCAGCTGCGCGCGCGCTCGACGGTGCCGGTGGTGGCCGGGTTCGGGATCAAGGACGCCGCCAGCGCCAAGGCCATGGCGGTGGACGCCGACGGGGTGGTGGTCGGCAGCGCGCTGGTCGCGGCGCTGGCCGAGGCAACGACCCTGGACGCGGTGCGCGAACGCGCGCTGGCGTTCCTGGCGCCGCTGCGCGCGGCACTGGACCGGGCCTGACACGCGCGGCGGATGCGGCCAGTGTGCGGCGGTCGCGGAGCCGCAATCCGTCGTGAGGCGGTCCGTGAGGCTGCGGCACGGTGCGCCCAGGTGACGATGCGGCGCCAATAGGACGCCGAGCCCCTTGTGAACATGCTCGGCGCGACGTTCCGGGAGCCCTGTAGAGAAGGACTTTCAGCCGCGACGATTTCCTCACATCGCGGGTCGCAGCCGGCGGTCATGGCGCCGCCCTGCGATGAAGTCGCTTCCGTGGTGAAGAATCCGCTCGCTGCCGCGTCTCTGGACGGCGAAGCCGCCCATGCCCGGCGGCCTGCGGACGCCGATCGATTGCTGCAGCGCAGCGCGTGGCGGCCGCGTCCGTTGCGTCGGCATCGGGGCGTGCCTGCGGCGCCGTTTGCCGCGGCGCGCTAGACTGTCGCCCCTTGGCGGCCCGGCGGGCCGCGCGACTGGATCGTCATTCCGCATGAGTTGGCTCAGCAAATTGATGCCCTCCGGCATCCGCACCGATAGCACGCCCAGCAAGAAGCGCAGCGTTCCCGAAGGCCTGTGGGAGAAATGCCCCAACTGCAGCGCCGTGCTGTACCGGCCGGAGCTGGAGGAGAACCTGGAGGTGTGCCCGAAGTGCGGCCACCACATGGCGATCCGCGCGCGCGCGCGGCTGGCGGCGCTGTTCGACCCGGACACCACGCCGACCGAGATCGGCGCGCGCCTGGGTCCGACCGACGCGCTGAAGTTCAAGGACCAGAAGAAGTACAGCGAACGCATCAAGATCTCGCAGAAGAGCACCGGCGAGTACGACGCGCTGATCGCGATGCAGGGCCTGCTCAAGGCGCAGCCGCTGGTCGCCGCCTCGTTCGACTTCGCCTTCATGGGCGGCTCGATGGGCTCGGTGGTCGGCGAGCGCTTCGCGCTGGCCGCGGAGACCGCGCTGCAGATCGGCGCGCCGTTCGTGTGCTTCTCCGCCAGCGGCGGCGCGCGCATGCAGGAAGGCCTGTTGTCGCTGATGCAGATGGCCAAGACCTCGGCCGCGCTCGGGCGCCTGCGCGAGGCCGGCCTGCCGTACGTGTCGGTGCTGACCCACCCGACCACCGGCGGCGTCTCGGCCAGCTTCGCGATGCTCGGCGACATCAACATCGCCGAACCGCACGCGCTGATCGGCTTCGCCGGCCCGCGGGTAATCGAGCAGACCGTGCGCGAGACCCTGCCGGAAGGCTTTCAGCGCTCGGAGTTTCTGCTCGAGCACGGCGCCATCGACCAGATCTGCGACCGCCGCGAACTGCGCGACCGCCTGTCCGAACTGCTGGCAATGATGATGCGCCAGCCGGCGCCGGCGAAGACCGAGGTGGTGGTATGACGGCCGGGACCCGGGACTCGGGACTCGGGACTCGTGGCCCGGCGCAACGGACGTATTGCGCGGCAGGTGCTCATTTCTCTGGATCCCTGGATGTCTCCGGCTTTGACCGAGTCCCGAGTCCCGAGTCCCGAGTCCCGTCCGCATGAGCTCGCGCAAATACTTCGGCACCGACGGCATTCGCGGCCGGGTCGGGCAGGGCGCGATTTCCGCCGATTTCGTGATGCGCCTGGGCAACGCGCTGGGCCGCGTGCTCGGCGCCGGCAGCGCAGGCAATGCGCGGCCGACGGTGGTGATCGGCAAGGACACGCGCATTTCCGGCTACATGTTCGAATCGGCGCTGGAGGCCGGACTGGTTGCCGCCGGTGCCGACGTGCAACTGCTCGGGCCGATGCCGACGCCGGCGGTGGCGTTCCTGACCCGCACGCTCGGCGCCGACGCCGGCATCGTGATCAGCGCCTCGCACAATCCGCACTACGACAACGGCATCAAGTTCTTCTCCGCCGAGGGCGAGAAACTCGACGACGCCACCGAGAGCGCGATCGAAGCGGCGCTCGATGCGCCGTTCGCCACCGTGGAATCCGAGCGGCTGGGCAAGGCGATGCGCGCGCGCGATGCGATCGGCCGCTACATCGAGTTCTGCAAGGCCAGCGTGCCACGCGGCTTCGACCTGCGTGGGCTCAAAGTGGTGCTGGACTGCGCGCACGGCGCGACCTACCACATCGCGCCGCTGCTGTTCCGCGAACTGGGCGCCGAGGTGATCGCCATCGGCGCCGCGCCGGACGGGCTCAACATCAACGCCGGGGTCGGTTCGATGCACATCGACAACCTCGCCAGCAACGTGCGCGGCCATGGCGCGCAGCTGGGCATCGCCTTCGACGGCGATGGCGACCGCGTGCTGATGGCCGACGACCAGGGCAATCCGGTCGACGGCGACGACCTGCTGTACGTGCTGGCGCGCGGCTGGCAGGCCAGTGGCCGCCTGCGCGGGCCGGTGGTCGGCACACTGATGACCAACTACGGGCTGGAAAAGGCCCTGGCCGCGCTGCAGCTGCCGTTCCTGCGGGTCAAGGTCGGCGACCGCTACGTGCACCAGGCGCTGGTCGAGCAGGGCGGCGTGCTCGGCGGCGAGACCTCCGGGCACATGCTGTGCCTGGATCGCGCCACCACTGGCGACGCCATCGTCAGCGCGCTGCAGGTGCTGGAAGTGCTCAAGCGCTCGCGGCAGAGCCTGCGCGAGGCGCTGCAGGGCCTGGACAAGGTGCCGCAGAAGACCGTCAACGTGCGCCTGCAGCAGGGTGCGCGCCCGGCCGAGGCGGCCAGCGTGCAGGCCGCGCTGGCCGCGGCGCAGGCGGCGGTGCAGGGGCGCGGGCGCGCGTTCCTGCGCCCGTCCGGCACCGAGCCGGTGGTGCGAGTCACGGTCGAGGCCGACGACGCCACGCTGATGCAGGACACGCTGGAACGACTCGCCGAGGCGGTCCGTGACGCGGCGTGAGTCGTTCGTCATCGCCGTTGCGGTGGTCATCGCCAAGATGGCCACCTTCTACCTGCTGTACCGCCTGCTGATCTGATCGCGGCGTTTCCCTTTCACGACGACTACGGTTTCCGCCATGACTGCGCGCATCCCCACCCTGGACATCACCCGCTTCGACAAAGACCGCGACGCTTTCGTCGCCGAACTGGGCGCGGCCTACCGCGAGTGGGGCTTCGCCGGCATCCGCAACCACGGCATCGCGCAGGCGCAGATCGATGCGGCCTACGGCGTGTTCAAGGCGTTCTTCGCGCTGCCCGAGGACGTCAAGCGCAAGTACCACCTGCCGGGCAGCGGCGGCGCGCGCGGCTACACCGCCTTCGGCGTGGAAACCGCCAAGGACTCCAAGCACTTCGACCTGAAGGAGTTCTGGCACATCGGCCGCGAGATCCCCGACGATTCCAGGTACCGCGACGCGATGCCGCCGAACCTGTGGCCGAGCGAGGTGCCGGGCTTCCGCGAGCACGGCTACGGCCTGTACCAGGCGCTGGACCAGCTCGGCGCGCGCGTGCTGGCCGCGCTGGCGCTGCACATCGGCCTGCCCGAGCACTACTTCGCCGACAAGACCGACTCGGGCAATTCGATCCTGCGCCCGATCCACTACCCGCCGATCACCGCCGACGACATCCCCAACGTGCGCGCCGGCGCGCACGAGGACATCAACCTGATCACCCTGCTGGTCGGCGCCAGCGCCGCCGGCCTGGAGGTCAAGTCGCAGCAGGGCGAGTGGGTGCCGTTCACCTCCGACGCCGACACCATCGTGGTCAACATCGGCGACATGCTGCAGCGCCTGACCAACCACGTGTATCCCTCGACCACCCACCGCGTGGTCAACCCGCCGGGCGAACAGGCGCGCCAGCCGCGCTACTCGGTGCCGTTCTTCCTGCATCCGAACCCGGATTTCCTGATCGACGTGCTGCCGTCCTGCGTCAGCGCCGACAACCCCAGCCGCTATCCCGAGCCGATCACCGCGCAGGGCTATCTGGAAGAGCGGTTGCGCGAGATCAAGCTGAAATAGCAGGGATTGGGGATTCGGGATTGGGGATTCGCAAGAGCGGGTTCCCGCGTTGCATTTGTGTCCGGCGCGTACGTCCCGCCTTTGCGAATCCCCAATTCCGAATCCCCAATCCCGGCTTCACAACGGCCTGATCCGCTGCGAGCCGCGGCGCATCAGCCGCAGCAGCAGGGCGTTCGGCAACAGCGCGACCAGGCTCAGCAGGGCGCGGTAGAACAGCCCCGGCACCACCCGCACGCGGCCGTGTTCGGCGCCGTCGATGCCGGCACGCGCGACCGCGTCGGCGTGTAGCCAGGCCCAGCGTGGCAGCTTGTCCATCTGCGCGCGGGTGCCGGTCACGTCGTGGAATTCGGACCAGGTGAAGCCTGGGCACAGCGCGCAGACCTTGACCCCGCGGTCGGCGTTCTCCAGCGCCAGCGATTCGCTGAAGCGCAGCATGAAGCTCTTCGCCGCCGAGTACAGGGTCTGCCCGTCGGCGCCGGGCACCAGCGCGGCGAACGAGGCGACGTTGAGGATGCGGCCGTGGCCGCTGGCGCGCAGTGCCGGCAGCAGGCGCCAGGTCAGCTCGCAGACCGCGCCGACCATCACCTGCAGGAACGCGGCGTGGGTGGCCCAGTCGCTGTCGGGAAAGCGCCCCGGCACGCCATAGCCGGCGTTGTTGACCAGGATCCGTACCGCCAGGCCGCGCCGTTCCAGTTCGGCCACCAGCGCGGCCGGTGCCGCCGGGTCGGCCAGGTCGGCGACCACGATCTGCACCGGCACCTGCGCACGCAGTTCCTCGGCCAGCGCCTGCAATAGCGCCTCGCGCCGCGCGCTGAGGATCAGCGGCACGCCGCGGCGGGCGTATTCGCGGGCGATCTCGCGGCCGATGCCGCTGGAGGCGCCGGTGATCAGGGCATGGCCGGAGGGCTGGGGCATGGGGGTCTCGCAGGGATCGGCGGCGGGCGGGGGGGAGGGCAGGCAGGCCGGCGGAGCCGGGCCTCACCGCGCATCGGCTATCCTTTCGGCACTTTTTCGCCGGAGAACGCGCCGATGCGACGCAAGATCGTAGCCGGAAACTGGAAGCTGCACGGCAACCGCCATTTCGCCACGGCGCTGGTGCAGGAGGTGGCCGCGGGCCTGCCCGCCGCCGGCGTGGAGGTGGTGATCCTGCCGCCGCTGCCCTACCTGGGCGACCTGATCGAGGATTTCGAGGGCCATGCGCTGCGCTTCGGCGCGCAGGACGTGAGCAGCAACGAGAAGGGCGCCTACACCGGCGAGGTCTCGGCGGCGATGCTGGTCGACGTCGGCGCCGAGTACGGCCTGGTCGGGCATTCGGAGCGACGCCAGTACCATGCCGAGAGCAGCGAACTGGTCGCGCGCAAGTTCGCCGCCGCGCTGCACGCCGGGTTGATCCCGATCCTGTGCGTGGGCGAGACCCTGGAACAGCGGGAGGCCGGCCAGACTGAACCGGTCATCGCCGCGCAGCTGGCGCCGGTGCTGGCGCTGGTCGGCGTGCAGGGCTTCGCCAAGGCCGTGATCGCCTATGAGCCGGTCTGGGCGATCGGCACCGGGCGCACCGCCAGCCCGGCCCAGGCGCAGGCGGTGCACGCGTTCATCCGTGGCGAAGTCGCCGCCCACGATGCTAGAATCGCTGATTCGCTGCCGCTCCTGTATGGGGGCAGCGTCAAGCCCGACAACGCCGCAGAGCTGTTCGCGCAGCCGGATGTCGATGGAGGGCTGGTCGGTGGCGCATCGTTGGTCGCCGAGGAATTCCTGGCCATCGCGCGCGCGGCGGCCCGTTAACCGAACGGTCGCCGCGGTGGCGGCCGCTCGCTACTCAAGTCGTACTTAAGTCCGGACGGATTTCGAAATGCTGATGGTCATCCTCAATGTGGTCTACGTGCTGGTGGCGATCGCGATGATCGCGCTGATCCTGATGCAGCGCGGTTCCGGCGCGGCGGCGGGTTCGGGGTTCGGCGCGGGCGCGTCCGGCACCGTGTTCGGATCGCGCGGCGCGTCCAACTTCCTGTCCAAGTCGACCAAGTGGCTGGCGGTGGTGTTCTTCGCCATCAGCCTGTTCATGGCCTGGTATGCCGGCCACAGCGCGCGCCCGGCGGCCGAGGCCAACCTCGGCGTGATGTCGCAGGCCGCGACCCCGGCCCCGGCCGCGCCGGCCGGCGAGCTGCAGATCCCGCAGGCGCCGGCGTCGACCGCGCCGGTCGCCGCACCCGCCGTTGCGCCGCCCGCGCCGCAGGCGCCGGAAAATGCACAACAAAAGTCGCCTGCCCCGTCGCAGAAAGACTGAAGACGGTTACAATATGTTGCGCGGCGGGATGCCGCGCGCGATACGCAAGCCCAGGTGGCGGAATTGGTAGACGCACTACCTTGAGGTGGTAGCGACTTAGGTCGTAGGGGTTCGAGTCCCCTCTTGGGCACCATTGTTTGGCTACGGTTTCTACGCGGGAACGTCACGTCCCTGCCTGGAGAATCGTCTATCCCATGCCTGCGCGGCACGCGCGCGGGCACAGGCAAGAGAGAATTGCGAGTGCTGGCCGAATATTTGCCGACCCTGCTGTTTCTGATCGTGGCCACCGGAATCGGCGTCGCGCTGATGCTGGTGGGACGGTTCCTCGCTCCCCGGCGCCCGGACCTGAAGAAGCTCTCGCCCTACGAGTGCGGCTTCGAAGCGTTCGAAGACGCGCGCATGAAGTTCGACGTGCGCTACTACCTGATCGCGATCCAGTTCATCGTCTTCGATCTGGAAATCATCTTCATCGTGCCGTGGACGCAGGTGTTCATGGACCTGGGCGCTCGCTCCCTGGTCACCATGGGCCTGTTCGTCGGCATGCTGTTCCTCGGTTTTATCTACGTGTGGAAGAAGGGAGCGCTGGAATGGGAGTGATTCAGACCCTGGATCGCCTGATGACCAACCCGATCCCGGAAGGGCGGGTCGACGACATCCTGCGTCCCGAAGGCGAGAACCCGTTGCTTGAGAAGGGCTACGTGACCACCAGCGTCGATGCGCTGCTGAACTGGGCACGCACCGGCTCGATGTGGCCGATGACCTTCGGCCTGGCCTGCTGCGCGGTCGAGATGATGCACGCCGGCGCCGCGCGCCTGGACCTGGACCGCTACGGCGTGGTGTTCCGTCCGTCGCCGCGCCAGTCCGACGTGATGATCGTCGCCGGCACCCTGGTCAACAAGATGGCCCCGGCGCTGCGCAAGGTCTACGACCAGATGCCCGACCCGAAGTGGGTGATCTCGATGGGCAGCTGCGCCAACGGCGGCGGCTACTACCACTATTCGTACTCGGTGGTGCGCGGTTGCGACCGCATCGTGCCGGTGGACATCTACGTCCCGGGCTGCCCGCCGACCGCCGAAGCGCTGGTCTACGGCATCTTGCAGCTGCAGAAGAAGATCTGGCGAACCCAGACCATCGCGCGCTGATTCCTCTTACTTCTTAAGAGCACGCCAAGCCCCCATGGCAGAGCAAGCATCTTCCTTTAGCGACCGACTCGGCGCCCGTTTTCCCGGCAGCCAGGTGTTCGTGGTCCTCCCGCGTGGCGAAGTCACCCTGGAAGTGCCGGCCGACGCCTGGCACGCCACCTGCCTGGCGCTGCGCGACGAGTTCGGTTTCGAACAGTTGTCCGACCTGTGCGGCGTGGACTACCTGGGCTACGGCAGCGACGAGTGGGATACCGCCGACGTGTCGTCGCAAGGCTTCAGCCGTGGCGTCGAAGGCAAGGGCATGGGCCGTTTCGGTTGGGGCGAGTTCCCCAGCGGCGAGACCGCCGGCGACATCCAGCCGTTGCCGGTGCCGCTGCAGCGCTATGCGGTGCTGGCGCAGCTGATGTCCTACCGCCACAACCAGCGCCTGCGCGTGCGCTGCTATGCGCCGAACGAAGACCTGCCGGTGGTGGCCTCGGTCACCGACATCTGGCCGGGCGCGAACTGGTTCGAGCGCGAGGCGTTCGACCTGTTCGGCGTGGTCTTCGCCGGCCATCCGGACCTGCGCCGCATCCTCACCGACTACGGCTTCGTCGGCCATCCGTTCCGCAAGGACTTCCCGCTGATCGGCAACGTCGAAGTGCGCTACGACGAAGAGAAGCAGCGCGTGGTCTACGAGCCGGTGACCTCGGTCGAGCCGCGCGTCGGCGTGCCGCGGGTGATCCGCGACGATGCGCGCTACCAGACCGCCGCAGGCGAAGCACAGAAGGAGCCCGCCAAGTGAGCGAGTACCAGCAGGCGCACGATGGGTTCGCCAGCAGTCCTGCCGAGAGCAAGCAGGAGATCCGCAACTACACGATGAACTTCGGCCCGCAGCATCCGGCCGCGCACGGCGTGCTGCGCCTGATCCTGGAAATGGACGGCGAGACCGTGGTCCGCGCCGATCCGCATATCGGCCTGCTGCACCGTGGCACCGAGAAGCTGGCCGAGTCCAAGCCGTTCAACCAGTCGATCGGCTACATGGACCGCCTCGACTACGTGTCGATGATGTGCAACGAGCACGCCTATGTGCGCGCGATCGAGACCTTGATGGGGATCGAGGCGCCAGAGCGCGCGCAGTACATCCGCACTCTGTTCGACGAGATCACCCGCATCCTGAACCACCTGATGTGGGTCGGCTCCAACGGTCTGGACCTGGGGGCGATGGCGGTGATGCTGTACGCGTTCCGCGAGCGCGAAGAGCTGATGGACTGCTACGAAGCGGTCTCCGGCGCGCGCATGCACGCGACCTACTACCGGCCCGGCGGCGTCTACCGCGACCTGCCGGACCGCATGCCCAAGTACAAGGAATCGCGCTGGCACAAGGGCAACGCGTTGAAGCGGCTCAATGCCGCGCGCGAAGGGTCGATGCTCGACTTCCTGGAAGACTTCACCAGCACGTTCCCGGGCCGGGTCGACGAGTACGAGACCCTGCTCACCGACAACCGCATCTGGAAGCAGCGCACCGTCGGCATCGGCGTGGTCACTCCGGAGCAGGCCTATGGCTGGGGCATGACCGGCGCGATGCTGCGCGGCTCGGGCATCGAGTGGGACCTGCGCAAGAAGCAGCCGTACGCCAAGTACGACGCGGTGGATTTCGACATCCCGGTCGGTACCAACGGCGACTGCTACGACCGCTACCTGGTGCGCGTGGCCGAGATGCGCGAATCCAACCGCATCATCCAGCAGTGCGTGAAGTGGCTGAGGGCCAACCCCGGCCCGGTGATGGTCGAGAACTTCAAGGTGGCGCCGCCCAAGCGCGCCGACATGAAGGACGACATGGAAGCGTTGATCCATCACTTCAAGCTGTTCAGCGAAGGCTATTGCGTGCCGGCCGGCGAGACCTACTGCGCGGTCGAAGCGCCGAAGGGCGAGTTCGGTTGCTACCTGTCTTCCGACGGCGCCAACAAACCGTTCCGCGTGCACCTGCGCGCGCCGGGCTTCGCCCATCTGTCGTCGATGGACGCGATCGTGCGCGGGCACATGCTGGCCGACGTGGTGGCGATGATCGGTACCTACGACCTGGTGTTCGGCGAGGTGGATCGATGAAGCCGGGACTCGGGACTCGGGACTCGGGACTCGGCGAAGCCGGGTCTGCGCTGGTCTTTTCTGTAAACGCGGTTGTTCTTTCTCATGGTTCGGACACTGCCGGATGCGGGCTCTTGCGAGTCCCGAGTCCCCAGTCCCGAGTCCCGGAGTTCCACGCATGAAAGCGACAGGTAATTTCGAAGCGGCGCGCGACGTCGATCCGATGGTGGTGCTGAGCGACAAGACGCGCGCGCACATCGATCACTGGCTGGCCAAGTTCCCGCCGGACCGCAAGCGCTCGGCCGTGCTGCAGGGCCTGCACGCCGCGCAGGAGCAGAATCAGGGCTGGCTGACCGACGAGCTGATCGCCGGCGTGGCCAAGTACCTGGAGCTGCCGCCGGTGTGGGCCTACGAGGTCGCCAGCTTCTACTCGATGTTCGAGACCGAGAAGGTCGGCCGCAACAACGTCGCCTTCTGCACCAACATCAGCTGCTGGCTCAACGGCGCCGAGGACCTGGTCGCGCATGCGGAGAAGAAGCTCGGCTGCAAGCTGGGCCAATCCACCGCCGACGGTCGCGTCTACCTCAAGCGCGAAGAAGAATGCCTGGCCGGTTGCGCCGGCGCGCCGATGATGGTGATCAACGGCCACTATCACGAGCACTTGACCAAGGACAAGGTCGACGCGCTGCTGGACGGGTTGGAGTAACGGCAATGGCACAGCATCCCCACGCTCCCACCGGTCCGGTCGGCCCCGCGCCGCTGCCGCACCAGGTGGTGTACACCACGCTGCACTACGACATTCCGTGGTCGTACGAGAGCTACCTGAAGACCGGTGGCTACGCCGCCCTGCGCAAGATCCTCGAAGAGAAGATCGCGCCGGAGCAGGTGATCGAGATGGTCAAGCAGTCGAACCTGCGCGGCCGCGGCGGCGCCGGCTTCCCGACCGGCCTGAAGTGGTCGTTCATGCCCAAGGGCGCGCCGCAGAAGTACATCCTGTGCAACTCGGACGAGTCCGAGCCGGGCACATGCAAGGACCGCGACATCCTGCGCTACAACCCGCATTCGGTGGTCGAGGGCATGGCCATCGCCTGCTACGCCACCGGCAGCACGGTGGCCTACAACTACCTGCGCGGCGAGTTCCACCACGAGCCGTTCGAACACTTCGAGCAGGCCCTGGCCGATGCCTACGCCAACGGCTGGCTGGGCAAGAACGTGCTCGGCAGTGGCGTGGACATCGACATCTACGGCGCGCTCGGCGCCGGCGCCTACATCTGCGGCGAAGAGACCGCGCTGATGGAGTCGCTGGAAGGCAAGAAGGGCCAGCCGCGCTACAAGCCGCCGTTCCCGGCCAACTTCGGCCTGTACGGCAAGCCGTCGACGATCAACAACACTGAGACCTACGCCTCGGTGCCGGCGATCATCCGCAACGGCCCGGAATGGTTCCTGGGCCTGAGCAAGACCAAGAACGGCGGGCCGAAGATCTTCTCGGTGTCCGGCTGCGTGCGGAAGGGCGGCAACTTCGAGGTGCCGCTGGGCACCACCTTCGACGAACTGCTGGAGATGGCCGGCGGCCTGAAGCCGGGCCGCACGCTCAAGGGCGCAGTGCCCGGCGGCGTGTCGATGCCGGTGCTCAAGGCCGAGCAGCTCAAGGGCCTGCAGATGGACTACGACACCCTGCGCGCGCTGGGCACCGGCCTGGGCTCGGGCGCCATCGTGGTGCTCGACGACAGCGTGTGCTGCGTCAAGTTCGCCTGCCGCATCTCGCAGTTCTTCCACAAGGAATCCTGCGGCCAGTGCACCCCGTGCCGCGAGGGCACCGGCTGGATGCACCGCGTGCTGGAGCGCATCGTCGCCGGCAAGGCCACGATGGAAGACCTGCACCAGCTGAGGACAGTGGCCGGCCAGATCGAAGGCCACACCATCTGCGCGTTCGGCGAAGCGGCGGCATGGCCCATCCAGGGCTTCCTGCGCCAGTTCTGGGACGAATTCGAGTACTACATCGTCAACGGTCATTCGATGGTTGACGGCAAGAAGCTGGAGGCAGCCGCCGCATGAGCGCGCAACCCAACAATCCTGGCGCGACCCCGGCCGTGGTGCCGGAGGGACACGTGACCGTCGAGATCGACGGCCAGTCCCTGGTCGTGCCCAAGGGCTCGATGATCATCCAGGCCGCCGACAAGGCCGGGATCCCGATCCCGCGCTTCTGCTACCACGAGAAGCTGCCGATCGCGGCCAACTGCCGCATGTGCCTGGTCGACGTGGAGAAGTCGCCGAAGCCGTCGCCCGCGTGCGCCACGCCGGTGATGGACGGCATGAAGGTCGCCACGCGCAGCGAGAAGGCGCTGAAGTACCAGCGCAGCGTGATGGAATTCCTGCTGATCAACCACCCGCTGGATTGTCCGATCTGCGATCAGGGCGGCGAGTGCGAACTGCAGGACGTGTCGCTGGGCTATGGCCGCTCGGTCAGCCGCTTCAACGAGCGCAAGCGCGTGGTGCCGGACGAGGACATCGGTCCGCTGGTCGCCACCGAGATGACCCGCTGCATCCAGTGCACCCGCTGCGTGCGCTTCACCGCCGACATCGCCGGGACCTACGAACTGGGCGGCATGTACCGCGGCGAGAACCTGCAGATCGGCACCTACGACGGCAAGCCGCTGACCACCGAACTGTCCGGCAACGTGGTCGACGTGTGCCCGGTCGGCGCGCTGACCAACAAGGTGTTCCAGTTCCGCGCCCGTCCGTGGGAGCTGGTGGCGCGCGAGTCGGTGGGCTACCACGACGCGATGGGCTCCAACCTGTTCCTGCACGTGCGCCGCGGCGAAGTGCTGCGCACCGTGCCGCGCGAGAACGACGCGGTCAACGAGTGCTGGCTGTCCGACCGCGACCGCTATTCGCACCAGGGCCTGTACGCCGAGGACCGCGCGCTGCGCCCGCTGCGCAAGATCGACGGGCAGTGGCGCGAAGTGCCGTGGGCCGAAGCGCTCGCCGCCGCCGCCGAGATCCTCAAGGCCAACCGTGGCGACGCGCTCGGCGTGCTCGCGCATCCGGCCACCTCGAACGAGGAAGGGGCGCTGCTGGCGCGTCTGGCCGACGGCCTGGACAGCGGCAACATCGACCACCGCCTGTACAACCGCGACTTCTCCGACGCCGCGCTGGCCGAACCGTTCGCCCTGCCGCTGGCGGAGATCGAACAGGCCGACGTGGTGGTGATTCTGGGCAGCAACCTGCGCCACGAACTGCCGCTGCTGCACGCCCGCATCCGCAAGGCGCAGATGCAGCGCCAGACCAAGGTGTATTCGATCAACCCGGTCGATTTCGATTTCGCCTTCAACCAGGCCGGCCGCCAGATCGTGGCGCCGTCCAGGTTCGCCGAGGCCCTGGCCGACGGCGCGCTGCGCGAGGCGGTGCAGGGTGCGGCCGGGCGCACGGTGCTGATCGTCGGAGCGCTGGCCGAGAACCATCCGCAGGCGGCCGAACTGCGTGCCGCCGCGCGCGACTTCGCCGCGGCCACCGGCGCGGCGCTGTGCCGCATCCCGCAAGGCGCCAACGCGCTGGGCCTGGCGCGCTACGGCGTGCTGCCGCGTGCGCGCAACGCCGCGGCGATGCTGGCCGAGCCGCGCAGCGCGTATCTGCTGTACGGCGTCGAGCCGGGCCTGGACTTCGCCGACGCCGCCGCGGCGCGCACCGCGCTGGCCGGGGCCAAGGTGGTGGCGTTCAGCCATTTCGCCTGCGCCTCCACCCGCGACGTGGCCGACGTGATCCTGCCGATCGGCGCGTTGCCGGAAATCGAGGCGACGCTGACCAACCTCAGCGGCAGCGAGCAGCGCACCCGTGCCGGCGGCAAGCTGCCGGGCGAGGCCCGCGAGGGCTGGCGCGTGCTGCGCGCGCTCGGCGGCGAACTGGGCCTGGGCGGTTTCGAATTCATCGACCTGGCCGGGCTGCGCGCCGGGCTGCAGCCGGTCGAGGTCGCCGCGGCGGCGTCGGCGCAGCCGGCGCGGCAGGACGACGGTCTGGAACTGGCGGCGAGCCCGGCGATCTACCGCACCGATGCGGTGGTGCGGCGCGCGCAGGCGCTGCAGCAGCATCCGCTGAACCAGGCGCCGAGCCTGGCGCTGCACCCGGACGACGCCGCCCGGCTCGGCCTGGCCGCAGGGCAGGTGGTCAAGGTCGGTACCGCGGCGGGCAGCGCGACGCTGCCGCTGGTGACGGACAAGCGGGTCGCGCCGGGCGCGGCCTGGGTTGAAACGGGCCACGGCGCGACCGCGCCGCTGGGTGCCGGTCGGGTGACGGTGGTGGCTGCATGAACGAGATGCTGTTGAACGTGGTCGACCCGCTGCACCAGTGGTTCGTCGGCCTGGGCGCGATCGGCGTGATCCTGTGGATCGTGCTGAAGATCCTGCTGATCGCCATGCCGGTGATCATCTCGGTGGCGTTCTACGTGGTCTGGGAGCGCAAGCTGATCGGCTGGATGCACGTGCGCCACGGGCCGATGTACGTGGGCATGGGCATCTTCCAGGCCTTCGCCGACGTGTTCAAGCTGCTGTTCAAGGAGATCATCCAGCCCAGCAGCTCGCACAAGGCGATGTTCGTGATCGCGCCGCTGATCACCCTGGCGCCGGCGTTCGCGGCCTGGGCGGTGGTGCCGTTCGACGCCAAGCTGGTGCTGTCCAACGCCAATGCCGGCCTGCTGTACCTGCTGGCGATGACCTCGCTGGGCGTGTACGGCATCATCCTGGCCGGCTGGGCGTCCAACTCCAAGTACGCGTTCCTGGGCGCGATGCGCTCGGCCGCGCAGGTGGTCAGCTACGAGATCGCGATGGGCTTCGCCCTGGTCGGGGTGATGATCGCCGCCGGCAGCCTCAACCTGAGCGCGATCGTGGCCGCGCAGGCCGGCAACTCCGGCTTCTTCGACTGGTTCCTGGTGCCGCTGTTCCCGCTGTTCATCGTGTACTGGGTGTCTGGCGTGGCCGAGACCAACCGCGCGCCGTTCGACGTGGTCGAGGGCGAGTCGGAAATCGTCGCCGGGCACATGGTCGAGTATTCCGGCGGTGCGTTCGCGCTGTTCTTCCTGGCCGAATACGCCAGCATGATCCTGGTCAGCTTCCTGGTCTCGATCTTCTTCCTGGGCGGCTGGCTGAGCCCGATCCAGGGCTGGGTCACGGCGGACATCTCGCCGTGGGTCAACTGGATCTGGACCGGCGGCTGGCCGTGGCTGCTGATGAAGGTGTTGTTCTTCGCCAGCGCCTACATCTGGTTCCGCGCCAGCTTCCCGCGCTACCGCTACGACCAGATCATGCGGCTGGGCTGGAAGGTGTTCATCCCGCTGACGATCGTGTGGATCGCGGTGACGGCATTGATGGTGTTCTACGGCGTGATCCAGAAGGGCGTGTAAGCGATGAATAAAGTCACCCATTACTTCAAGAGCCTGCTGCTGCTGGAGCTGCTCGGCGGCCTGTGGCTGACCCTGAAGTACACGTTCCGTCCCAAGTACACCGTGCTGTACCCGATGGAGAAGTTCCCGCAGTCGGTGCGCTTCCGCGGCCTGCATGCGCTGCGCCGCTATCCCAACGGCGAGGAGCGCTGCATCGCCTGCAAGCTGTGCGAGGCGGTGTGCCCGGCGCTGGCGATCACCATCGATTCCACCAAGCGCGAGGACGGCACCCGTCGCACCACCCGCTACGACATCGACCTGTTCAAGTGCATCTACTGCGGTTTCTGCGAGGAGAGCTGCCCGGTCGATTCGATCGTGGAGACCCACGTGCTCGAGTACCACTTCGAGAAGCGCGGCGAGAACATCGTCACCAAGCCGCAGCTGCTGGCGATCGGCGACCGGCTCGAAGCCGAGATCGCCGAGCGCCGCGCCGCCGACGCTCCCTTCCGCTGAGGTCCTGAAATGGATTGGGTAAATATCGCTTTCTGGATCTTCGCCACCATCGCCGCGGTCTCCGCCGGCGCGGTGATCAGCGTGCGCAACTCCGTGTACGCGGTGCTGTGCCTGATCCTGACCTTCTTCTCCATCGCCTGCGTATGGCTGCTGGTGGGCGCCGAGTTCCTCGGCGTGACCCTGGTGCTGGTCTACGTCGGCGCGGTGATGGTGCTGTTCCTGTTCGTGGTGATGATGCTCGACATCGATACCGCGCGGCTGCGCCAGGGCTGGGTACGCTACCTGCCGGTCGGGCTGATCGTGGCGGTGGCGATGCTGGTGCAGATGGTCACCCTGATCGGGGTCAAGGCGCGCACCGCCACCCCGTTCCCGGCCGACAACGCCGCCGCGCAGGCCGCCGACACCTCCAACATCGCGTGGCTGGCCAAGGTCCTGTTCACCGAGTTCCTGCTGCCGTTCGAGTTCGCCGCGATCATCCTGACCGTGGCGGTGGTGGCGGCGGTGATGCTGACCCTGCGCAAGCGCACCGGCATCAAGACCCAGAATCCCGGCGACCAGGCGCGGGTCAAGGCCGGTGACCGCTTGCGCATCGTCAAGATGGATGCCGAGAAACCCACGCTGCACACCCCCCCGGCCGCGGCACCGCAGGAGGGCCAGCCATGATCACCCTAGGCCACCTGTTGGCGCTCGGCGCGGTGCTGTTCTGCATCAGCATGGCCGGCATCTTCCTCAACCGTAAAAACGTCATCGTGCTGCTGATGTCGATCGAGCTGATGCTGCTGTCGGTCAACATCAACTTCGTGGCGTTCTCGCGCGAACTCGGCGACGCCGCCGGTCAGCTGTTCGTGTTCTTCATCCTGACCGTGGCCGCGGCCGAGGCCGCCATCGGCCTCGCGATCCTGGTGACGCTGTTCCGTACCCGCCACACGATCAACGTGGCCGAAGTCGATTCGCTGAAGGGCTGACCCGTAGATGGAAATCACTCTCTCCAAGAGTCTGCTGATCGCCGTGGTGCTCGCGCCGCTGCTGGGCAGCATCATCGCCGGCCTGTTCGGCCGCCAGGTCGGCCGCAAGGGCGCCCAGCTGGTCACCATCCTCGGCGTGGCGGTCAGCTGCGCGCTGTCGTGCTGGACCCTGTACCAACTGGTCGGGCAGGGCGCCGCGCCGTTCAACCAGAACGTCTACACCTTCTTCGAGGTCGGCCACTATTCGGCCCACGTCGGCTTCATGGTCGACCGGCTGACCGCGATGATGATGGTGGTGGTGACCTTCGTGTCGCTGCTGGTGCACATCTACACCATCGGCTACATGGCCGACGATCCGGGCTACCAGCGCTTCTTCAGCTACATTTCGCTGTTCACCTTCTCGATGCTGAGCCTGGTGATGAGCAACAACTTCCTGCAGCTGTTCTTCGGCTGGGAAGCGGTGGGCCTGGTGTCGTACCTGCTGATCGGCTTCTGGTTCAAGCGCCCGAGCGCGGTGTTCGCCAACATGAAGGCGTTCCTGGTCAACCGCGTCGGCGACTTCGGCTTCATCCTAGGCATCGCCGGCGTGCTGCTGTGGTTCGGCACGCTCGACTACGCCACCGTGTTCGCCAACGCCACCGCGGTGCTCGGCAGCGAAGCCGCCGGCGGCCTGGCCCAGGTGCAGCTGTTCCAGGGCCACCCGTGGAACGTGGCGACGATCATCTGCATCTGCCTGTTCATCGGCGCCATGGGCAAGTCGGCGCAGGTGCCGCTGCACGTGTGGCTGCCCGACTCGATGGAAGGCCCGACCCCGATCTCGGCGCTGATCCATGCCGCGACCATGGTCACCGCCGGCATCTTCATGGTGGCGCGCATGTCGCCGCTGTTCGAACTGTCCGAGACCGCGCTGAACTTCGTGCTGTTCATCGGCGCCACCACCGCGTTCTTCACCGGCCTGATCGGCATCGTGCAGAACGACATCAAGCGCGTGGTCGCCTACTCGACGCTGTCGCAGCTGGGCTACATGACCGTGGCGCTGGGCGTGTCGGCGTACTCGGCGGCGGTGTTCCACCTGATGACCCACGCCTTCTTCAAGGCGCTGCTGTTCCTGGCCGCCGGCTCGGTGATCATCGGCATGCACCACGAGCAGGACATGCGCAAGATGGGCGGCCTGCGCAAGTACATGCCGGTCACCTACTGGACCAGCGTGATCGGCACCCTGGCCCTGGTCGGCACCCCGTTCTTCGCCGGCTTCTATTCCAAGGACACGATCATCGAGGCGGCCGCGCACCATGCGCACGAATCGCACAACTGGATCGCGACCTACGGCTACTGGGCGGTGCTCGGCGGCGTGCTGGTCACCAGCTTCTACAGCTTCCGCCTGCTGTTCCTGACCTTCCACGGCAAGGAACGCTTCCGTGACGCGGATGCGCACGCGGTGCACGCGCACCACGACAGCGCGCACACCGATGCCGAGGTGCAGGCCCATGCGCACGACGCGCACGCCCATGACGACCACGCGCACGACGACCATGGTCTCGGCCACGGCGCACACGAGCCGCACGAGTCGCCGTGGGTGGTGACGGTGCCGCTGGTGCTGCTGGCGATCCCGTCGATCGCGATCGGCTTCTTCACCATCGGCCCGATGCTGTTCGGCACCGACTGGGCCGGGCACCACGCCGCGGTGGCGATCAAGGGCCAGGCGCTGGGCTTCTTCAGCGGCATCGTCGACTTCTACAACCCGGCGCGCGACAGCGTCGGCGCGCTGGCCGAGGAGTTCCACGGTCCGGTCGCGTTCGCGCTGCACGGCATGACCCAGCCGCCGTTCTTCCTGACCGTGGCCGGTTTCGCCCTGGCCTGGATCCTGTACCTGTGGAAGCCCGAACTGGCGGCCAAGGCGCGCAAGACGTTCTCGCTGCCGGTGTGGGTGCTGGAGAACAAGTACGGTTTCGACAAGCTCTGGATCAACGGCTTCGCCGGCGGCGGTCTCGGCCTGGGCAAGGTGTCGCGCGCGGTGGATACGCATGTCGTGGACGGCGTCATGGTCAACGGCACCGCGCGCGTGATCGACCTGGCAGCCAACCTGCTGCGTCGCACGCAATCCGGTTTCCTCTATCACTACGCCTTCGCGATGATCATCGGTCTCATTGCCCTGTTGGGCGTGCTGATGCATTTCTGGCGTTGACCTGTACGGAATAAGAACACGTGTCGAACTGGCCCCTACTTACTATCCTGATCTGGCTGCCGATCCTCGGCGGCGCGCTGATCCTCGCGTTGCGCGACGCCAAGGCGGCACGCTGGGCGTCGCTGCTGGTCGCGTTGCTGACCTTCGCGTTGAGCCTGCCGCTGCTCACCGGCTTCGACTACGCCAGCGACGCGCTGCAGTTCGTCGAGACCCATGCGTGGATCCCGGCGTACGACATCGGCTACAACCTCGGCGCCGACGGCATCGCGGTGGCGCTGATCGTGCTGACCACGCTGGTCACGGTGCTGGCGCTGATCGGCGCCTGGACCTCGATCGAGAAGCGGGTCAACCAGTACGTGGCCGCGTTCCTGATCCTGGAAGGCGTCACCGTCGGCATCTTCGCCGCTACCGACGCGATGCTGTTCTACGTGTTCTTCGAGGCGATGCTGATCCCGATGTTCCTGATCATCGGCATCTGGGGCGGCCCGCGCCGCATCTACGCCGCGGTTAAGTTCTTCCTGTACACCTTCCTCGGCTCGGTGCTGATGCTGGTCGGGTTGATCTACCTGTACCTGAAGGGCGGCAGCTTCCAGCTCGCCGACCTGTACCAGCTGTCGCTGACCGCCAAGGAGCAGACCTGGCTGTTCTTCGCGTTCCTGATCGCGTTCGCGGTCAAGGTGCCGATGTTCCCGGTGCATACCTGGCTGCCGGACGCGCACGTCGAGGCGCCGACCGCCGGTTCGGTGATCCTGGCCGCGATCGCACTGAAGATCGGCGGCTACGGCTTCCTGCGCTTCAACCTGCCGATCCTGCCCGACGCCAGCAACGAGTGGGCCTGGCTGGTGATCGCGCTGTCGCTGATCGCGGTGATCTACGTCGGCCTGGTCGCGCTGGTGCAGGATGACATGAAGAAGCTGATCGCCTATTCGTCGATCGCGCACATGGGCTTCGTCACCCTCGGCACCTTCGTCGCCTTCGCCCTGGTCGGCTTCGGCAGCACCGACGCGGCGCGTCTGGGCCTGCAGGGCGCGATGGTGCAGATGATCTCGCACGGCTTCGTGTCCGGCGCGATGTTCTCCTGCGTCGGCGTGCTTTACGACCGCATGCACACCCGCCGCATCGCCGATTACGGCGGCGTGGCCAACGTGATGCCGTGGTTCGCCGCGTTCGCGATGCTGTTCTTCATGGCCAACGCCGGCCTGCCGGGCACCAGCGGCTTCGTCGGCGAGTTCATGGTGATCATGGCCAGCTTCCAGGCGCACCCGCTGCTCGCCTTCGCTGCGGCGACCACCCTGGTGATCACCGCCGCCTATACGCTGTGGCTGTACCGCCGCGTGTTCTTCGGCGAAGTGGCCAACGCGCACGTGGCCGAGCTGAAGGACATCAACGGCCGCGAGGCGCTGGTGCTGGGTGTATTCGCGGTGGGCGTGCTGGCCCTGGGCCTGTATCCGAAGCCGCTGACCGACCTGATGGAACCCTCGATCGCAAAGCTGGCGGCGCAGATCGCCACCAGCAAGCTGTAATCGGGCCGTCGAGCGAAATGATTCCAGAGATTTGATGATGACCACCCCTGCGCTACTGCCCCTGACCGCCGTCGACCTGCCGCCCCTGCTCCCCGAGCTGGTGCTGACCGCCGGCGCCTTCGCCCTGCTGATGCTCGATCTGTTCGTCAGCGAGCGCAACAAGGTCTGGACCCACATCGTCTCGGTCGCGATCCTGATCGCGGTGTTCGCGATGCTGCTCGCCGGCGTGGGCGGGCAGGGCGAGGTGTTCAACGGCATGTTCGTGCGCGACGCCGCCGCCGACGTGATGAAGACGGTGATCGTCGGGCTCAGCGCGCTGACCCTGATCTACGGCTGGAGCTACCTGCGCGAGCGCAAGCTGTACCAGGGCGAGATCCCGGTGCTGGTGCTGTTCGCCACGGTCGGCATGATGATCCTGGTCTCGGCCGGCAGCCTGCTGATGGTCTACCTGGGCCTGGAACTGCTGGCGCTGTGCTCCTACGCGCTGGTCGCGTCGAACCGCGACAACGGCATGGCCACCGAGGCGGCGATGAAGTACATCGTGCTCGGCTCGCTGGCCTCGGGCCTGCTGCTGTACGGCATGTCGCTGATCTACGGCGCCACCGGCACGCTGAGCCTGACCGGCATCCACGAGGCGATCGGGTCCAGCCAGGAGCGCACCCTGTTGCTGACCGGCACCATCTTCATGATCGCCGGCGTGGCGTTCAAGCTCGGCGCGGCGCCGTTCCACATGTGGCTGCCCGACGTGTACCAGGGCGCCCCGGCGCCGATCGCGCTGTTCATCAGCTCGGCGTCCAAGCTGGCCGCGTTCGGCATGGCCTACCGGCTGCTGGAAGTGGGCGTCGGCCCGCTGGCCGAGCAGTGGCACTGGGTGATCGGCGGGCTGGCCGCGCTGTCGCTGCTGGTCGGCAATCTGATGGCGCTGGCGCAGAGCAACCTCAAGCGCATGCTGGCGTATTCGACCGTCTCGCACATCGGCTTCCTGCTGCTCGGCGTGGCCGGCGGCGGCGAGCGCGGCTATGCGGCGGCGCTGTTCTACGCGATCTGCTACGCGGTCATGTCCACCGCCTCGTTCGGCGCGATCATCGCGATGTCGCGCAAGGGCTTCGAAGCCGAGCACATCGACGACTTCAAGGGCCTGAACGCGCGCAATCCGTGGATGGCGCTGCTGGTGCTGTGCATCATGGCCTCGCTGGCCGGCGTGCCGCCGTTCCTGGGCTTCTGGGCCAAGCTGGCGGTGCTCGGCGCGGTGGTCGCGGTGCCGACCGACAACCTGTGGTGGACCGGCCTGGCGATCCTGTCGGTGCTGTGCGCGGTGATCGGCGCGTTCTACTACCTGCGCGTGATCAAGGTGATGTATTTCGACGAGCCGGTCGGCGAGCCGTTGCCGGCCAACGACGACCGCGTGCTCGGCGTGGTGCTGGGGGTCAATTCGATCGGCCTGCTGGCGCTGGGCCTGGCCTGGAGCCCGCTGATGGCGTGGTGCCAGCGCGCCTTCGCGCACCTGGCCTGATCGCGCGCGAAAGCGCTGTTTTCAAGCCGTTTGCGACAACGCCGCCGTCCTGGCGGCGTTGTCGTTTGTGCATCGAGCGATGCTATCGCTATTCCGCAATCGGTCGCTTGCGGGTATCATGTCGCTCGAAGACCGGCGGCATCGCCACCGGGTCGGATGGAAAATCAGGGCTTGCAATCATCGCGCTGATTCTTCATAATTCCGCTTCTGCTGCGGGGTGGAGCAGTCTGGCAGCTCGTCGGGCTCATAACCCGAAGGTCGCAGGTTCAAATCCTGCCCCCGCTACCATATTTGTCTACAGCGGCAACCAGTGCATCGGTTGCCTGCGGTAGGGAAATCTGGGCTTCGCGAAGACGCATGTTCCCGTCTTTGCAACCGGAATCCAGCGTTACCGGAGTCGTACCGGATAAGGGGCCCAACGGGCCCTTTGTCGTTTCCGGGGTCCGGGAAAACCGCCAGGACCGATTCTCCATTCATTCTGATGCAAGGCAGGCTGTGAGCGACAAGGCAAACGAAATCGCGAATCTGCTGGGCCCGACCGTGGACGCGTTGGGCCTGGAGTTGCTGGGGGCGGAATACCTGCCGGCCTCGGGCGGCGCCACGCTGCGCCTGTATATCGACGTGCCGCTGGCCGAACAGCCCGAGCGCACGGTCAACATCGACGATTGCGAACGGGTCAGCCGCGAAGTGTCGGCGCAGCTGGACGTGGAAGATCCGATCAGCGGCAACTACACGCTGGAAGTGTCCTCGCCCGGCGTGGACCGCCCGCTGTTCACCGCGGCGCAGTTCGCGCGCCACCAGGGCGAATCGGCCAAGGTGGTGCTGAAGCTGCCGCTGCAGGGCCGTCGCCGCCTGCAGGGGCGCATCGCCCAGGTCGACGCGGACGCCGGCCGCATCGTGTTCGAGGTCGACGGCGCCGAACTGGCGGTGGACTTCGACAATATCGACAAGGCGCGGATCCTGCCCGACTGGGCGGCGCTGGGCCTGGCTCCGACCAAGCCGGGCAAGGCGCCCAAGCAGCCGGGCAAGATGGCTCCCAAGCCCAAGCTCTTGCCCAAGCGCAAGCCGGCTGGCAAGACCGCAAAATCCAATAAGAAACCATCCAACGAACCGGCGGCCGACAAGGCTGCGCGCGGAGTGAAAGAATGAGCAAGGAACTGTTGCTGGTAGTCGACGCGGTGGCCAACGAAAAGGGCGTGCCGCGCGAAGTGATCTTCGACGCGATCGAGGCCGCACTGGCGTCGGCGGCGAAGAAGCGCTACCCCGATCAGGACGTGCTGACGCGCGTCACCATCGATCACAAGGACGGCAATTACGAAACCTACCGCCGCTGGGAAGTGGTGGCCGACGACGTGGTGATGGAATCGCCGGACCGGCAGATCCGCCTGATGGACGCGGTCGACGAGGCCGAGGGCGTGGACGTCGGCGACTACATCGAAGAGCAGATCGAGAATCCGGATTTCGGGCGCATCGCCGCGCAGGCCGCCAAGCAGGTGATCGTGCAGCGCGTGCGCGAGGCCGAGCGCCAGCAGGTGGTGGACGCGTGGAAGGATCGCGTCGGCGAACTGATCACCGGCGTGGTCAAGCGCGCCGAGCGCGGCAACATCTATGTCGACCTGGGCGGCAACGCCGAGGCCTTCATCCCCAAGGACAAGGGCATCCCGCGCGACGTGCTGCGCGCCGGCGACCGCGTCCGCGGCTACCTGGCCGAAGTGCGTTCGGAGCCGCGCGGCCCGCAGCTGTTCATCAGCCGCGCCGCGCCGGAGTTCATGATCGAGCTGTTCAAGCTGGAAGTGCCGGAAGTGGGCCAGGGCCTGGTCGAGATCAAGGCCTGCGCGCGTGATCCCGGCGACCGCGCCAAGATCGCGGTGCTGGCGCACGACACCCGCACCGACCCGATCGGCGCCTGCATCGGCATGCGCGGTTCGCGCGTGCAGGCGGTGTCCAACGAGCTCAACGGCGAGCGCGTGGACATCGTGCTGTGGAACGACAACCCGGCCAACTTCGTCATCAACGCGATGGCGCCGGCGGAAGTGCAGTCGATCATCGTCGACGAAGAGAAGCACTCGATGGACCTGGCTGTGGCCGAGGACCGCCTGGCCCAGGCGATCGGCAAGGGCGGCCAGAACGTGCGCCTGGCCAGCCGCCTGACCGGATGGCAGCTCAACGTGATGACCGCCGAGCAGGTCGCGGCCAAGTCCGAGGCCGAGCAGGCCGTCGCCCGCCAGCTGTTCATGGACAAGCTGGAAGTGGACGAGGAAATCGCCGCGATCCTGGTCGCCGAGGGCTTCAACTCGGTCGAGGAAATCGCCTACGTGCCGGTCGGCGAACTGCTGGCGGTGGAAGGCTTCGACGAGGATATCGTCGAGGAACTGCGGGCCCGCGCGCGCGATGCGCTGCTCAACGAGGCGCTGGCCGCCGAGGAAAGCGACGACAGCGGCGTGCCGACGGCGGACCTGTTGGCCCTGGAAGGCATGGACGAAGCCACCGCCTATGCGCTGGCCAGCCATGGCGTGCGGACCAGCGAGGACCTGTCGGATCTGGCCGCCGACGAAATCCTCGAGTTCGGCATCGAGGACCTGGACCAGGAGCGCGCCGCCGCGCTCATCCTGGCCGCCCGTGCCGAGGAGATCGCCCGATTGGAACGCGGCGAATGAGTCAGCGATGAATGCCGCCCTGAACCGATCAGGGCTTAGAATCCGCGCTACCTTCGCACGCGAGGGGGCGCCAACCAGATCATAGGATCCGAATGTCGCAGCAAACCACCATCCGCAAGCTGGCCGAACTGGTGAACACGCCGGTCGATAAACTGCTGGTTCAACTGGCCGAGGCCGGGATGAAGTTCAGCGGTCCCGACCAGGTCGTGACCAGCACCGAAAAGATGAAGCTGCTCGGCTTCCTGCGCCGTACCCACGGCAAGACCGACAAGCCGGTCGAGGAAGAAGCCCAGGCCGCGCCGAAGAAGATCACCCTGAACCGGCGCAAGCTGCAGGAAGTGACGGTCAGCGCCGGGCGCAGCAAGACCACGGTCAACGTCGAGGTCCGGCAGAAGCGGACCTACGTCAAGACCGCCGAGGACCTGGCCGCCGAGCGCGCGGGCATGTCGTCGGGCGGACGGGTGGATGACGAGCGCGCCGAGATCCTGCGCAAGCTGGAAGCCTCCAAGCAGCGCAATCTGGCCGAACAGCAGAAGCTCGCCGAGCAGGACCGCGCGCGCGCCGAGGAAATCGAGCGCAAGCGCCAGGCCGAGCAGGACGCGCGCGACCGCGTGGAAGCCGAGCGCAAGGCTGCGCAGGCGGCTGCCGAGGCCGAATCGGCGCCGCCGGCGGCTGCGCCTGTCGCCGCTGCGACGCCGAATGCCGGTGCCGCCACTGGCGCCGCCGCCGCGCCGCGCGCGCCGCGTCCGGCCACCGCGCCGCACCATCCGCCGAAGCCGGCCGCGCCGCGCAGCGACGACCGCAACGCCGGCAATAAGCACAAGACCCGCGGCTCGCACGTGATGGTCGCCGGCGTCGAGGACGACGACAGCACCAGCCGCTTCGCCGGCCAGTTGCACCTGTCCGCAGCCGATCGCGCGCGCCGTTCCAACGTGCGCGGCAAGCCGCGCGGCGGCAACAGCGGCGGCCGTCGCCAGCCCGAGGTCTCGCGCAGCGGCGGCGGCGCGCACGGCTTCGAGCGTCCGACCGCACCGGTGGTGCGCGAAGTGGCGATCGGCGAGACGATCACCGTGGCCGACCTGGCGCAGAAGCTCGCGCTGAAGGGCGGCGACGTGGTCAAGGCGCTGTTCAAGATGGGCGTGATGGCCACCATCACCCAGTCCATCGACCACGACACCGCGGCGCTGATCACCGAAGAGCTCGGCCACAAGCCGGTGCGCGCGGGCAGCGCCGACGCCGAGGACGCGCTGCTGGCGCACACCGAGGACGAGCAGGGCGAGAAGCTGCCGCGGCCGCCGGTGGTCACCATCATGGGCCACGTCGACCACGGCAAGACCTCGCTGCTGGACTACATCCGCCGCACCAAGGTCGCCTCCGGCGAAGCCGGCGGCATCACCCAGCACATCGGTGCCTACCACGTCGAAACCGACCGTGGCGTCATCAGCTTCCTGGATACCCCGGGCCACGCGGCCTTCACCTCGATGCGCGCGCGCGGCGCCAAGCTGACCGACATCGTGGTGCTGGTGGTGGCGGCCGACGACGGCGTGATGCCGCAGACGATCGAGGCGGTCAAGCACGCCAAGGCGGCCGGCGTGCCGCTGATCGTGGCGGTCAACAAGATCGACAAGTCCGGCGCCGATCCGCTGCGGGTCAAGAACGAACTGCTCTCGCAGGACGTGGTCGCCGAGGAATTCGGCGGCGACACCCAGTTCGTCGAAGTCTCGGCCAAGACCGGCGCGGGCATCGATACGCTGCTCGACGCGATCTCGCTGCAGGCCGAAGTGCTGGAACTGAAGGCGGTGTTCGATGGCCGCGCCAGCGGCGTGGTGATCGAATCCTCGCTGGACAAGGGCCGCGGCCCGGTGGCGACGGTGCTGGTGCAGCAGGGCAGCCTGAAGAAGGGCGACTACCTGGTGTGCGGCGTGCAGTACGGCCGCGTGCGTGCGCTGTTCGACGAGACCGGCGGCCAGCCGTCCGAGGCGGGCCCGTCGATCCCGGTGCAGGTGCTGGGTCTGTCCGGCGTGCCGGATGCCGGCGACGATTTCGTGGTGGTCGACGACGAGCGCCTGGCCAAGGACGTGGCGCAGCAGCGCGAGACCAAGCGCCGCGAATCGCGCCTGGTGTCCTCGGCGGGCAGCCGCATGGAAGACATCATGTCGCAGCTCGGCAAGGGCGAAGGCCAGCTGTCGCTGAACCTGGTGATCAAGGCCGACGTGCAGGGTTCGGTGGAAGCGCTCAAGCAGTCGCTGGTGGCGCTGTCCAACGAGCAGATCCGCATCAACGTGATCCACTCCGGCGTGGGCGGCATCACCGAGTCCGATGCGAACTCGGCGCTGGCTTCCAAGGCCACGGTGATCGGCTTCAACGTGCGTGCGGACGCCTCGGCGCGTCGCATCATCGAAACCAACGGCATCGACCTGCGCTACTTCTCGATCATCTACGACGTGATCGACCAGGTGAAGCAGGTGGCCTCCGGTCTGCTCGGCGTGGAGATCCGCGAAGAGATCATCGGTACCGCCGAGGTGCGCGACGTGTTCCGCAGCTCCAAGTTCGGCGCGGTCGCCGGCTGCATGGTCGTGGAGGGCGTGGTCAAGCGCAACAAGCCGATCCGCGTGCTGCGCGACAACACCGTGGTGTTCGAAGGCGAACTGGAATCGCTGCGTCGCTTCAAGGAGAACGTCGACGAGGTGCGCAACGGCACCGAGTGCGGCATCGGCGTGAAGGCGTACAACGACGTCAAGCCGGGCGACCAGATCGAGTGCTTCGAGCGCATCGAAGTGCAGCGCACGCTGTAACGCACGTCGGGACCGGGAACCGGGGACCGGGGACCCGGGAAAAGCAAAGGCAACCGCTCTTGCTCTTCCCGGTCCCCGGTCCCCGGTCCCTGGTCCCGCATCAACGAGATCCCGGACCATGGCAACAAAATCCTTCCACCGCACCGATCGCGTGTCCGCGCAGGTCCGCCGCGACCTGGGCACGATCGTGCATTCGGCCGTGCGCGATCACGGCCTGCCGTCGGTCAGCGTGTCCGATGTCGAGATCAGCCGCGACCTGGCCCATGCCAAGGTGTTCGTCACCGCGTTGCTGCCGGAGCGTTCCGCCGAAGCGGTCAAGGGCCTGAAAGAGCTGGCGCCGCAGTTGCGCAGCGAGTTGGCGCGGGCGATGAAGCTGCGTCACGTGCCCGAACTGCATTTCCACTACGACGATTCGGTCGACCGCGGCGAGCGTATCGACAACCTGCTGCGCGACATGCCCGAACTGCAGCAGTCCGAAGACGGCGACAGCGATAGCGAGCCGGCTCCGTCCAAGGAGTGAACGGTCGCACGATGCGCAAGCATCGATGCCGTACGCAAGCCGCATTGGCGAACGGCAAGCAGGTTTTTGCATCGATGGCCGTGCTTTTCCAGCGTCGTCGCCTGCGATAGTCGTACCCGCTGTCCGCTGACCATTCGGCAGCTACCACCCAAGTCCAGCCTGCGCCATCGCAGGCTTTCACCGTCCGACTCCCGATTGCGCTTTTCCGAGTCCCGAGTCCCGAGTCCCCGGTCCCGAACCCCATGCCCGTCTTCGGCCCCCGACTGCCCCGCATTTCCTTTCGTCGCCTCGACGGCATCGTGCTGCTCGACAAGCCGGCCGGCATGAGCTCCAACGCCGCGCTGCAGGCGGCGCGGCGCCTGTTCCGCGCGGAGAAGGGCGGCCATACCGGCAGTCTGGACCCGCTGGCCACCGGCCTGTTGCCGTTGTGCTTCGGCGAAGCGACCAAGCTGGCCGGGCTGCTGCTGGGCTCGGCCAAGGCCTACGAGGCGCAGATCGTGCTCGGGGTGACCACCGACAGCGACGATGCCGACGGCGCGGTGCTGCGCACCCGGCCGGTGCCGCCGATCGATGCGGCGACCCTGCAGGTGGCGCTGGCGCCGCTGCGCGGTCGCATCCGCCAGCGCGCGCCGATCTATTCGGCGCTCAAGCAGGGCGGCGAGCCGCTGTATGCGAAGGCGCGCCGCGGCGAGGCGATCGAGGCGCCGGAGCGCGAGGTCGAGGTGCACGCCATCGACGTGCTCGCCCACGAGGGCGAGCGCCTGCACCTGCACGTGGCCTGCGGCTCCGGCACCTATATCCGCAGCCTGGCCCGCGACCTGGGCGAGACGCTGGGCTGCGGCGCGCATATCGCCGGGCTGCGTCGCTTGTGGGTGGAGCCGTTCCGGGAGCCGCGGATGGTGACCCTGGAGCAGTTGCAGCGGCTCGCCACGCAGGATCCGGCGGCGCTGGACGCGCTGCTGCTGCCGCTGGCCGCCGGCCTGGCCGATTTCCCGCCGCTGTGCCTGGACCATGCTGCGGCGCAGCGCTTCCGCATGGGCCAACGCCTACGCGATGCCGCCTGGGCGCCTGGCGCGGTCGCGGTGTTCGGCGCCGACGACCTGCCGCTGGGGCTGGGCCAGGTCGACGCCAGCGGGCTGCTGGCGCCGCAGCGCATGTTCAACCTGTGATCCGGCGCGCGCAGGGCGCACCGGCGGGTCGCGGAAGGGCGGTCGGGCGCGCGGTCGAATCGTGACGCAGCGTTAACACCTTGTCCGCCAGGGCTGGGACCGGTACAATTCCGCGGCCTTTACGGCATCCCTGCGCTCCGGCGCAATCCTTCGCAATCGGCGAGCCAGGCGGTGCGTCATCAGCACGTTCCTGCCGGCCCCGCATCTCAGAGAAAACACACCATGTCCGTCGACACCCAGAAAGTCATCGAAGAAAACAAGCGCGGCGCCGCCGATACCGGCTCCCCGGAAGTGCAGGTGGCCCTGCTGACCGCCCGCATCGAGCTGCTGACCGGCCACTTCAAGACCCACAAGAAGGATCACCACAGCCGCCGCGGCCTGCTGCAGATGGTCAACCGCCGCCGCAGCCTGCTCGACTACCTGAAGAAGAAGGATGGCGAGCGCTACAAGGCGCTGATCGAGAAGCTCGGCCTGCGTCGCTGAGGCAACGAACCCCACCGCGGCGCAGTGATGCGCCGCGGTTTTGTTTTGGGTAGTACCGTGGCCCGGGGAATGCTCCGCGCCGCCGGCCGGATCCTCCCGGCCACCCGCCAGCGGCATGGGCCGTCAGCGGTCCATTCGAAGACAGCATCATCCAAGGAAACCCCGTGGCAAAAATCACCAAAACCTTCCAGTACGGCAAGCACACCGTCACCCTCGAAACCGGCGAGATCGCCCGCCAGGCCGGCGGCGCCGTCATCGTCAAGATGGACGACACCGTACTGCTGGTCACCGCCGTCGCCGCCAAGAGCGCGCGCGAAGGTCAGGACTTCTTCCCGCTGACGGTCGACTATCAGGAGAAGTTCTACGCCGGCGGCCGCATCCCCGGCGGCTTCTTCAAGCGCGAGGGACGTGCGACCGAGAAGGAGACGCTGATTTCGCGTCTGATCGACCGTCCGATCCGTCCGCTGTTCCCGGAGGACTACAAGAACGAAGTGCAGATCATCGCCACGGTGATGTCGATGAACCCGGACATCGACGGCGACATCGCCGCGCTGATCGGCGCCTCGGCCGCGCTGTCGCTGGCCGGCACCCCGTTCAACGGTCCGATCGCCGCCGCCAAGGTCGGCTACAAGAACGGCGAGTACATCCTCAACCCGACCGTGTCGGAGTTGAAGGAATCGCAGCTGGAGCTGGTCGTGGCCGGTACCGCCAACGCGGTGCTGATGGTCGAGTCCGAAGCGGCGCTGCTGTCTGAGGAAGTGATGCTCGGCGCGGTCACCTTCGGCCATCGCGAGATGCAGAAGGTCATCAACATCATCAACGAGCTGACCGTCGAAGCCGGCACCAAGCCGTCCGACTGGGTCGCCCCGGCGAAGAACGAAGGCATGATCGCGGCGCTGAAGGAAGCGGTCGGCGATCAGCTGGCGTCGGCGTTCCAAGTGCGCGACAAGCTGCAGCGCCGCGACGCGATCTCGGCGATCAAGAAGGACGTGCTGGCGCAGCTGACGCCGCGCGCCGCGGTGGAAGGCTGGGTCGTGGCCGACCTGTCCAAGGAATTCGGCGAGCTGGAATACCAGACCATGCGCGGCTCGGTGCTGAGCACCAAGGTACGCATCGACGGCCGTGCGCTGGACACCGTGCGTCCGATCAGCGTCAAGGCCGGCGTGCTGCCGCGTACCCATGGCTCGGCGCTGTTCACCCGCGGCGAGACCCAGGCGATCGTGGTCACCACGCTGGGCACCGCCCGCGACGGCCAGGTGATCGACGCGGTCTCCGGCGAGTACAAGGAAAACTTCCTGTTCCATTACAACTTCCCCCCCTACTCGGTGGGCGAGTGCGGCCGCTTCGGCGCGCCGAAGCGTCGCGAGATCGGCCACGGCCGCCTCGCCAAGCGCGGCGTGCTGGCGGTGATGCCGAGCATGGAAGAGTTCCCGTACACGATCCGCGTGGTTTCGGAAATCACCGAGTCCAACGGTTCCTCGTCGATGGCCTCGGTGTGCGGCAGCTCGCTGGCGCTGATGGACGCCGGTGTGCCGGTGAAGGCGCCGGTCGCGGGCATCGCGATGGGCCTGGTCAAGGAAGGCGAGGATTTCGTGGTGCTGTCGGACATCCTGGGTGACGAAGATCACCTGGGCGACATGGACTTCAAGGTCGCCGGTACCGCCGAAGGCGTGTCCGCGCTGCAGATGGACATCAAGATCGAAGGCATCACCGAAGAGATCATGAAGCAGGCCCTGGCGCAGGCCAAGGCCGGCCGCCTGCACATCCTCGGCGAGATGGCCAGCGCGCTGACCGGTCCGCGTTCGGAGCTGAGCGACTACGCGCCGCGCCTGCTGACGATCAAGATCCACCCGGACAAGATCCGCGAAGTGATCGGCAAGGGCGGCTCGACCATCCAGGCGATCACCAAGGAAACCGGTACGCAGATCGACATCCAGGACGACGGCACCATCGTCATCGCCTCGGTCAACGCGATCGCTGCGCAGGCCGCCAAGGCGCGCATCGAGCAGATCACCTCGGACGTGGAGCCGGGCCGCATCTACGAAGGCAAGGTCGCCAAGATCATGGACTTCGGTGCGTTCGTCACCATCCTGCCGGGCAAGGACGGTCTGGTGCACGTGTCGCAGATCTCCAGCGACCGCGTCGAGAAGGTCAGCGACGTGTTGAAGGAAGGCGATCTGGTCAAGGTCAAGGTGCTGGAAGTCGACAAGCAGGGCCGCATCCGCCTGTCGATGAAGGCCGTCGAGGAAGGCGAGGGCGTGTCGGCCGAGTAAGCCGTCGGCGTCATCGCTGCAAAAAAAGCGGGCTTCGGCCCGCTTTTTTTATGGGCGCGGTTGGCGGAGTGCGTTGCTGAGCGGTCGGGACGCGAAGGCCACGATCGATCCCTGTAGGAGCGGCTTCAGCCGCGACCGGAGCCTTCCCTGGTGAATGCCAGGTCGCGGCTGAAGCCGCTCCTACAACATCGATCCGGATGCTCTGACGAGGCTCGCCGCGCGCTTGGCTTTTATGGGCGGTGTGGGCGCGAAGCACGCATGCTGGCTCGGCGCTCAAGCTACCAAGGAGCGAACATTGTGGGAGCGACTTCAGTCGCGACGGGCATTACTGGTACGCCCGTCGCGACTGAAGTCGCTCCCACAACGCCGTACCAGCTGCAACACCCCGGCCGACACGCCCCGACGAAGCTTGCAGCGGACTCAGACCGGCTCGTCGCCGGCCGCCGGATACCGCGCCAGGTGCGCCGACAGCGGCCCCGGATGCGCCAGTTGGTAGCCCTGGCCGTAGCGCGCGCCCAGCGCCTGCAGCGTGGCCAGTTCGCTCTCGGTCTCGATGCCTTCGACGATCACGCTGGCGTCGGTCTCGGCGGCGAAGGACAGGATCGCCAGCGCCAGCCGCTGGCGCCGCGGTTCGGCGTCGATGCCGCGGGTCAGGGTCAGGTCCAGCTTGATGATGTCCGGCGCCAGGTGCAGCAGGTGGCGCAGGCTGGCGAAGCCGGTGCCGGCGTCGTCCAGGGTGATGCGCAGGCCCTGCCGCTGCAGCGCGCCGATATGCTCGGACAGGCGCGGATAGTCCGGCGCCTGCAGCTGCTCGGTGATCTCCAGCACCACCCGCGACAGGTCGTGGCCGTGCAGCAGCGCCTCCAGCTGCGGATGCAGCAGGGTCTGCGCGGAGACGTTGATCGCCAGGTACAGCGGCGGCGGCAGCTGCGCCAGCAGGTCCAGCGCCTTGCGCGCGGCGGCCAGTTCCAGCTCCAGCGCCAGCCCGACCTTGCGCGCGTCGTCGAACCAGCGCAGCGGCGGCAGGCCGGGATGGGACGGAAACCGCGACAGCGCCTCGACCCCGACGATGCGCCGCGAGGCCAGCGCCAGTACCGGCTGGGTCACGATCTGCAGGCGCGCGTTGGCGACCGCTTCGCGGATCCGCGTGGCGATCGCCGCCTTCTCGCGGAACGCGTGTTTCTCCGCGTCCTGCCGGCGCGCGATATCGGTCTGCAGCGCGGCGCGGTCCATCGCCAGCGCCAGGGTCGCGCCGACCAGGGTCGCCAGCATCTCCAGCGTGCGCACGTCCTGCGGGGTGTAGCTGCAGCGGTACGGCGACATCACCTTGAGCACGCCGATGCCGCGCTCGCCGTAGCGCAGCGGCGCCACCAGCATCGAGCGCAGGCCGACCTTGCGGCAGGCCTCGCGATTGACCCGCGGGTCTTCTTCCGAATCGTCGCAGCGCAGCACCTGGCCGCTGCGCATGCACAGCCCGGACAGGCTGCTGCCGCTGGGCAGGCGCAGGCCCAGGTGCTGTTCGGCGACGCCGCTGGCCGACCAGTACAGCATGTCGTCGCCGTCGCGCATCTCCACCACCGCGCCGGTGGAGCGGGTCAGCTCCTGCGCGCGGCGGGTCACCACGTCGACCACCTGCAGCGGGTCGCTGCCGGCCGCGGCGATCTCGCCCTGGGCGAGGATGATCCGCGATAGCAGCAAGGCGTCTTCGCTCATCGCCGAGGCGGCGGGGCCGCGCTCGGCAGCGGCATCGGCAGGGCGCTGGACCCGGTCCGAAACGTCGGGTTGCTTGGTCATGTCCGGATCATGCGCCGATGGGTCGGCGCAGAGCAACGGGGCGCCCGGAGCGGTCAGCCGGGCGCGGGATCGCCGCATGCGCCGGGCTGCGCCGCCGCGCGCCGGGCCGCGGCATTCAAACGGCGGTGCGGTCCTTGCGCGGCTTGCCGTACAGGCTGCGCAGTTCGTCCTTGGCCTGCTCCAGCACTTCGCGGCGCTGCGCCGGCAGCTGCTTGCCGGCACGGTTGATGTAGAAGGTCAGCATCGACATCGCCGAGCGGTAGGGACCGGTGCGGCGGCGCGCGCTCTGGTCGGCGGAGTGCTTGAGCGAACGGGCGATGGACACCGGATCGTCGCGTTCGAACACGCTGGGCGTGAGATCCAGCGCATCGCTGCTGTCGTTGATGCGCTGCACCCAGTGGGCGGTGGAAACGTTCGGGCTGCTGTGTGCCATGGACGATGCTCCTTGCTGGTGACGAAGTGGAACGAGGGCGTTAACGCAAGAACTGCGCGGCGCCGACAGTAGGCGCAGGGGTGGGAAGGCGATATGCGCTGCGCGCATGTACGCCGGCGGCATGCACGCACGCTTCACCGCGCTCGGGTGTGCGACGGGCGGCGCGGCCGATGCGTTCGAACAACGCCGGCGCGAATGCCTGCCGACGTCGACGCTGCTGTTCGATCATGCTGCCATGCCGCATGCAGGACTCCCCGAGCGAGTGTCATGTCCGTTGCCGATGCTGGATGCGCAAACGTGACGACGTCGACAACATAACCGCGCATCTCGGGTCTCGTGGTAGACAGTGCGATTTCCGATGAACGATTAACCGGAAACCCCTGCAAAACAGCGGCGTCGCGCCTGCACGCTTGATCGGCGCTGGTAACGTCACCAGTTATCGATGGGTACGCCGTTGCCGCGATTGTCGCGTGAGACAATCGGTCGGGTCCGCTTCCGCCGGCCTTGCACTCGCTCGCAATGGCCGCGCCGCAGGAGACCGCATGTCGTTGCCGCAAGCACGCTTCCATCCCGCCGTCGCTCGCTGGTTCGAGCGCCGTTTCCCTGCGCCGACGCCGGCGCAGGCGGCCGCGTGGCCGGCGATCCAGGCCGGGCGGCATACGCTGGTGGCGGCGCCGACCGGCTCCGGCAAGACCCTGACCGCGTTTCTCGCCGCGCTCGATGCGCTGGTGCGTGAAGGCCTGCGCGAGGGCGGGCTCGCCGATCGCACCCAGGTGCTGTACGTGTCGCCGTTGAAAGCGCTGTCCAACGACATCCAGCTCAATCTCGACGCGCCATTGGCCGGCATCCGCGCCGAACTGGCCGCGCTCGGCCTGCCCGACGTGGAGATCCGCACCGCGGTGCGCACCGGCGACACGCCGCAGCGCGAGCGCGCTCAGGCGCGGCGGCGCCCGCCGCACGTGCTGGTGACCACGCCCGAATCGCTGTACGTGCTGCTCGGCTCGGTCTCCGGTCGCGACGCGCTGCGCCACGTGCGCACGGTGATCGTCGACGAGATCCATGCGCTGGCGGCGAACAAGCGCGGCAGCCACCTGGCGCTGTCGCTGCAACGCCTGCAGCAGCTGTGCGCGGTGCCGCCGCTGCGCATCGGCCTGTCGGCGACGCAGAAACCGATCGATGCGGTCGCGCGCTTCCTGGTCGGCAGCGCAGCGGTACACGACGGCCAGCCCGATTGCGAGATCGTCGACATCGGCTATGCGCGCGCCCGCGACCTGGCGCTGGAACTGCCGCCGACGCCGCTCAGCGTGAGCATGTCCAACGACCAGTGGCAGCAGGTGTATGCGCGCCTGGCCGAGCTGGTGCGCACGCATCGCGCCACGCTGGTGTTCGTCAACACCCGGCGCATGGCCGAACGCACCGCGCGCCACCTCGGCGAGTTGCTCGGCAACGAGGCGGTGGCGGCGCATCACGGCAGCCTGGCGCGCGAGGCGCGGCTGCTTGCCGAGCAACGGCTCAAGGCCGGCCAGTTGCAGGTGCTGGTCGCCACCGCATCGCTGGAACTGGGCCTGGACATCGGCGACGTGGACCTGGTGTGCCAGCTCGGCTCGCCGCGCTCGATCGCCAGTTTCCTGCAGCGCGCCGGGCGCTCCGGCCACGCCGTCGGCGGCATCCCGAAGGCGCGGCTGTTCCCGCAGTCGCGCGACGACCTGGTCGAATGCGCGGCGCTGCTGGACTGCGTGCGCCGCGGCGAGCTGGATGCGCTGCACATGCTCGACGCGCCGCTGGACGTGCTGGCGCAACAGCTGGTCGCCGAGGTGGCGTGCCAGGAATGGGAAGAAGACGCGCTGTACGCGCTGGTGCGCGGCGCCTGGCCGTACGCGACGCTGCCGCGCGAGCGCTTCGACGCAGTGCTGCGGATGCTCAGCGACGGCTTCAGCACCCGGCTCGGCCCGCGCGCCGGATACCTGCATCGCGACGCGGTGCACCGCCGCGTGCGCGAGCGCCGCGGCGCGCGCATGGCGGCGTTGACCTCCGGCGGCACCATTCCCGAGACCGGCGACTACAGCGTGCTGCTGGAGCCGCAGGCCGAGAACATCGGCACGGTCAACGAGGACTTCGCGGTCGAGAGCCTCAGCGGCGACGTGTTCCAGCTCGGCAACGCCAGCTACCGCATCCTGCGCGTGGAGCCGGGGCGGGTGCGGGTGGAAGATGCGCGCGGCGCGCCGCCGAACATCCCGTTCTGGCTCGGCGAGGCGCCGGGGCGCAGCGACGAGCTGTCGGCCGGCGTGTCGCGGCTGCGCGCGCAGCTGGAGCAGTGCCTGGAACAGGGCGGCGCGGCGCAGGCGCTGGCCTGGCTGCACGAGGACGTGGCGCTGGACGCGGCCGCGGCGCAGCAACTGGTCGACTACCTGGGCCGCGCGCGTACCGCGCTGGGTGCGTTGCCGACGCAGCGCTGCATCGTGCTGGAGCGCTTCTTCGACGACAGCGGCGGCACCCAACTGGTGATCCACAGCGTGCACGGCAGCCGCATCAATCGCGCCTGGGGCCTGGCCCTGCGCAAGCGCTTCTGCCGCACCTTCAATTTCGAACTGCAGGCGGCCGCCACCGAGGACGCGATCGTGCTGTCGCTGTCGACCCGGCACAGCTTCGCGCTGGAGGAGGTCGCGCGCTACCTGCACCCGTCGTCGGCGCTGGATGTGCTGGTGCAGGCGCTGCTGGAGGCGCCGCTGTTCGGCGTGCGCTGGCGCTGGAACGCCACCAACGCGCTGGCCTTGCCGCGCTTCACCGGCGGGCGCAAGGTCGCCCCGCAGCTGCAGCGGATGAAGTCCGAGGATCTGCTGGCCACGGTGTTCCCGGACCAAGTGGCCTGCGCCGAGAACCTGGTCGGCGAGCGCGAGATTCCCGAGCACCCGCTGGTCGCGCAGACGCTGCACGACTGCCTGCACGAGGCGATGGACAGCGACGGCTGGCTGCAGCTGCTGCGCGGCATCGCGGACGGCAGCGTGCGCGTGCTGGCGCGCGATCTTGCCGCGGCGTCGCCGCTGGCGGCCGAGGCGCTGGATGCGCGGCCGTACGCGTTCCTCGACGATGCGCCGCTGGAAGAGCGCCGCACCCAGGCCGTGCACAGCCGCCGCTACCAGGATCCGGACAGCGCCGACGATCTGGGCCGGCTCGATCCGGAGGCGATCGCCGCGGTGCGCGAGGAGGCCTGGCCGCAGCCGCGCAGCCGCGACGAGATGCACGAGGCGCTGGTCGCGCTCGGCGCGCTGGACGCCGCCGAAGCCGCTGCGCACGACGCGTGGCCGGCCTGGCTGGCGGAACTGGCGGCCGATGCGCGTGCCACCCGGTTGCAGGGCGTCGGCAGCGACGGCGCCGCGTTGTGGGTCGCGGCCGAGTCGCTGGCGCTGGTCGCGCCGCTGTATCCGCAGGCCGCGGCGCAGCCGCGCATCGCCGTGCCCGACGGCTATGCGATCGACGACTGGCAGCGCGACAGCGCGCTGCGCGAGCTGCTGCGCCTGCGCCTGGCTGCGCTGGGGCCGGTGACCGCGGCCGCGCTGGCGGCGCCGTTGCGGCTGCCGCTGCGCGAGGTGCAGGCCGCCTTGCTGGCGTTGCAACGCGACGGCTACGTCCTGCCCGGCCGCTTCAACGCCGATGCCGGCGACGACGAGTGGTGCGAGCGCCATCTGCTGGCGCGCATCCATCGCTACACCCTGGGCCGGCTGCGCCGCGAGATCGAACCGGTGGCGCCGCGCGACTACGCGCGCTTCCTGTTCCGCTGGCAGCACCTGGACGGCGAAGGCCGGGTCGCCGGGGCCGAAGCGCTGGCCAGCGTGCTGGCGCAACTGGAAGGCTTCGAGGCGCCGGCGGCGCTGTGGGAAAGCGAGCTGTTGCCGGCGCGGGTACGCGACTACGCCCCGGCCTGGCTGGACGAACTGTGCAGCGCCGGACGCACGCTGTGGACGCGGCTGCGCCCGGCCGCGGCCAGCGCCGGCGGCGCAGGCTCGCTGCGCAGCACCCCGATCCTGTTGTTGCCGCGGCGCAGTGCCGCGCAATGGTCGCGGCTGCTGCCGGCGGCGGCCGCGCCGGTCGCGCTCGGCTCGCGCGCGCAGAAGGTCGCCGACTACCTGGAGGCGCACGGCGCTTCGTTCTTCGACGAGATCGCCGACGCCACGCGGTTGCTGTCCACCGAACTGGAAGAGGCGCTGGCGGACCTGGTGGCGGCCGGCCGCATCCACTGCGACAGCTACGCCGGGCTGCGCGCCTTGCTGGTGCCGGCCTCCAAGCGGCCTTCGGCGCTGTCGCGGCGGCGGCGCCGGGTGCCGTTGTACGGCATCCAGGATGCGGGCCGCTGGGCGCTGTTGCGCGGCGCCACCGATGGCGGCGACGCGGCCGTGCGCGGCGAGGCCATCGAACACCTGGCGCGGACCCTGCTGCGCCGCTACGGCGTGGTCTGCTGGCGCCTGCTCGAGCGCGAGGCGGCGTGGCTGCCGCCGTGGCGCGAGCTGCTGCGCGTCTACCACCGACTGGAGGCGCGCGGCGAGATCCGCGGCGGCCGCTTCATCAGCGGGCTGTCCGGCGAGCAGTTCGCGCTGCCCGAGGCGATCGGCCTGCTGCGCCAGCTGCGGCGCCAGCCGCACGATGGCGCCTGGCTGTGCATCGCCGCCGCCGATCCGGCGAACCTGCTCGGCGGCGTGCTGCCGGGCAACCGCGTGCCGCGGGTGCCCGGCGCGCGCGTGCTGTACCGCGACGGGCTGCCGATGGCGACTTGGGTCGCGGAGCGTTTCGAACCGTTGCAGGACATGAGCGCCGCCGACAGCGCCGCGGCGCGGCAACGGCTGAGCGAGCCGGTCGCGTCGGGCACGCGCGACGCCATCGCCGCGATGCTCGCCGGCATGGGCTGAAGACGCCGCAGCGAGACCCCGATCGCCGTTCTCGCTCGACAAGCAGCGCGATGCCGTTCGATTGAGGTTCTTCACGTGTTGTCTACAAATTATTGTGGTGCAAATCACCATTTTTTTCGGGATTCCGCAGCGGCAATTTCCCGTTGAGAAAAGTGCGGCACTGAGCGGCAGGCATGGGCCGCGTACCTTTGCCGACCGAAGAGCCTCGCCCAGAAAGGTCCTATCCGTATTCAGCGAAGCTCCGCCGTCGCCCGCGTCTGTGCGTAATTCCGCACTTGTGGTGGCGATTAAAGGGGAATCGGGGAGCGCCGATAGCTCTCAGGCAACGGGCGATGCAGCGCTACGCAGCGCATCGCTGCAGTCCGCACGTTGATGCTCGTTTCCGAGCCCAGCAGGGTGCAACGGGAAGGACATCCGGACGCGTCGTCTTGGCGCGGTCGTTACCAAACAAATCGGGGAAGACATCATGTTGGGCAATATGAAGATCGGTATCAGGCTTACCTGCGCGTTCCTGATCGTGGCCGCCATCGGCGCCTGCATCGGCGCGATCGGCATCCGCAATTCGGGACGCATCAACGACTACGCCACGCAGTTGTACGAGCGCGAACTGGTCGGCCTGTCCAATATCAAGGAAGCCAACATCAACCTGATCTATGCCGGCCGCGCGCGCTCCAACCTGCAGCTGTCGACCACGCAAGAGGACCGTGCCAAGCACCTGGCCAGCATCGACAAGTACACCGCGAACGTGGTCGATTACGTCGCCAAGGCGCGCGTTTCGTTCAGCAGCCCGGAGTCCAAGGCCAAGCTGGCGCGTTTCGACGAGGTATGGAAGCAGTACTTGCTGCATCGCGGCCAGTTCATCGAAAAGGTCGCCAAGGAGCCGCTGCAGGAAGCCAATCCGGAACTCATCGCGCTGTCGGCCTCGGTGCGCAGCGCCTCCGACGAGCTCGACGTGCTGATGAGCGAACTGGCCACCATCAAGGAAGCCCGCGCGGCCGAGGCAAGCGCGGAAACCGGCGCGATCCATGTCAGCGGCGCCAGGATGCTGACCGCGATCATCATCGGCGGCGTGTTGCTCGGCGTGTGCCTGGGCTTCTTCATCAGCCGCAGCGTGACCAAGCCGATCGGCAAGGCGGTGGACGTTGCCAATGCGCTGGCCGACGGCGACCTGAGCGTCGTGATCGAAACCACTTCGAAGGACGAGGCGGGCCAGTTGCTGCTGGCGATGCGGCGCATGGTCGAGAAGCTGCAGCAGGTAGTCGGCGAGGTCAACGCCAGCGCGCAGACCCTGGCCGGCGCGTCGGAGGAGGTCAGCGCCACCGCGCAGTCGCTGAGCCAGGCCTCGACCGAGCAGGCCGCGGGCGTGGAGGAAACCAGTGCATCGCTGGAGCAGATGACCGCGTCGATCGGGCAGAACACCGAGAACGCGCGCATCACCGACGGCATGGCCGCGCAGGCCGCCAAGGAAACCGTGGAAGGCGGCGAAGCGGTGGTCGCCACCGTGGCGGCGATGAAGCAGATCGCGCAGAAGATCGGCATCATCGACGACATCGCCTACCAGACCAACCTGCTCGCGCTGAACGCGGCGATCGAGGCCGCGCGCGCCGGCGAGCACGGCAAGGGCTTCGCCGTGGTCGCTGCGGAAGTGCGCAAGCTGGCCGAGCGCAGCCAGGTCGCCGCACAGGAGATCGGCGAAGTGGCCGGTTCCAGCGTCGAGCTGGCGGAAAAGGCCGGACGCCTGCTGGAGACCATCGTGCCCAGCATCAAGCGGACCTCCGACCTGGTGCAGGAAATCGCCGCGGCCTCGCTGGAGCAGTCCTCCGGCGTGGCGCAGATCAACTCGGCGGTGGTGCAGCTGAGCCAGACCACGCAGCAGAACGCCACCGCGTCCGAGGAACTGGCCGCGACCGCCGAGGAAATGAGTTCGCAGGCCGAGTACCTGCAGCAGTCGATGGCGTTCTTCCGCCTGGGCCATGGCGAGGCGCCGCGCCCGCCGCGCGCAGCCGACAAGCCCAGCGCCAAGGCGCTCGGCAGCAGCCGCATCGAGCCCAAGCGCGTGCGTCCGCGTGCGCCGCAGCCGGCGTACGCGATGACGGCGGGTCCGGACGAATCGCAGTTCGCCAGCTTCTGAGGAGCACGCCATGCGCGCACAACTTGGCAACGCAGCGGCCGTGCCGCTGGACGCGGATCCGGCGCTGGCGTCGGTCCCGGCGCAGTTCCTGACCTTCCAACTGGAACAGGAACTGTTCGGCCTGAACATCGACGGCATCCACGAGATCATCGAATACCGCCCGCCGACTGCGGTACCGACCATGCCCGCCTGCGTGCGCGGCGTGATCAACCTGCGCGGCGCGGTGGTGCCGGTGGTGGACCTGCAACTGCGGCTCGGCCGCGCGCCCAGCCGCGTCACCCGGCGCAGCTGCATCGTGATCGTGACCGCAGAGGACGCGGGCACCACCCAGGCGTTCGGCCTGCTGGTCGATGCGGTCAGTGCAGTGCTGGACATCCCGGCGCAGCAGATCGAGGCGGCGCCGTCGTTCGGCAGCGGCATCCGCCAGGAGTTGCTGCAGGGCATGGGCAAGCTGGAGGACCGCCTGGTGATCCTGCTGGACCGCGCGCGCCTGCTGCGCGTGGACGACATCGCCGAGACGGCGCTGCCGGCGGCGGCCTGAGGGCGGAGGAGTGCACCGATCGCGTGGCATACGCCGACGCGATGCGCGAGAGTCGGTGCATGGTCGCGCGGCTGTTTGCAGGAAGGCACGTCATCCGCATCGAAGGCTGCGCCGTGATATGCGCGTCACGGCTGCCTCGCTAGTGTTTGCGGGACAGGGCATGCGCCCGCCACAGCGAGGTCCGGACCATGGCAGACAAAGACAAGCAGCAGCAGGGCAAGCAGCAAGGGATCCAGGAGGGCCGACAGGACCGGGCGCAGGACGAGGTGGCCAAGCAGCGCCCCGGTCTGGAGGACCAGAAGCTGCGCGAAGCGCATGAGCGCGGGCCCAAGTCCGGCAACGACCAGGCCGGCTGAGCCGCACGTCGCGGACCGGCTGGTCCGCCAGCCTGCGGCGTGCAGGGCAACGGTGCGCTGGCATCCCGCAGGCGGCACCCCGAAGACACAAAAAAGCCCCGGAGTCGCCTCCGGGGCTTTCGTCTGAAAAGTGGTGGAGCGGAAGGGGATCGAACCCTCGACCTTCGCATTGCGAACGCGACGCTCTCCCAGCTGAGCTACCGCCCCACATCAGACGCGTAGTCTAACTGGCCCGGGGCATGCGTGCCAAGAGGGCGATGCGGATCGGCGGCGGCGCGGCGTCCCAAGCGCGGCGCGAGGCGGCGGCAAGCCAGGGCGCCGCATGCGCGATCGTCGCCGCGTCCGGCTGCGGCCGAAGTCGGGAATGCGGCGCCGCATTTGGGCAACCGCCTAACGGAGTCGATATAATCGCAGGCCGAAATCCTCGTCAGACGATTTCGTCGTTCCGGATGAAATATTCCGTCCGTTCCAAATCTTTTATTCACGGGTCCTTGAAAAATGACGGAAGTTCGCAACTTGCAACAAATCGCCGAAGCCAAGGCCAAGCTGCAGGAAGAGATGCGCAAGCTGGAAGAGCAGGAGAAGCAGGCGCGCGAAGGCGAGACCAGCGCTGCGCATGCCAACGTGCTGTCGCTGCTGGAGCAGTTCGCCGAGTTCTTCAGCGCCAAGCAGCGCAACGAGATCGCCGCCTACGTGACCAGCGCCGCGCCGAAGGCCGCCAGCGCCAAGTCCGCCGGTGGCCGCAGCGAGGTCAAGCCGAAGTACCAGCTGCCGCACACCGGCGAGACCTGGTCCGGCCGTGGCCGCACGCCGAAGGCGTTCGCCGCCTGGGAAGGCACCGCCGCCTACAACGAATGGAAGGCGCGCCACCCGGATCTGAAGTTCCCGCTGGTCAAATACTGATCGGTCGAAAAGGCCAGGTCTCCCTGGCCTTTTTTATGGGCGTGGGTTTTATGCGCGGCATTGCCATTGCTTGCGTTTCTCCGCGATAAACCGCGGCGGAGAAATCGAACGGCGCATGGAATGATCCAAACCTGATGGCGGCATCTTCTCCACCGTCGCGGCTGCAGGGGGCGATGTGCGTAGGCAACCAACCCTGTAGGAGCGGCTTCAGCCGCGACGGGCGTTACCGGTAACGCCTGTCGCGGCTGAAGCCGCTCCTACAAATGCCTTCAGATCCCTTGGCTGGCGCTGCCCAGCAGAGGCTGCAGCGTCGCTTCCAGTTCGCGGCGGCGCCAGCCGGCCAGCGGTTGTGGCCATTGGCCGCTTTCCAGCAGCGCTTCCAGGTGCTTGCGCGAGGCGAGCAGGCCGTCGGGCAGGCCCAGTTCGGCGCTGCGCGCGGATACCGCGTCCTGCAGGCGCTTCAATGCCGCCTTGTTGTCGTCGCTGGCGGCCAGCGCCAGCGGTGCCTCGGCTTCGTCGGGCAGTGGCGTGGTCAGCGCCTGCCACAATGCGTCGCCGAGCTTGCGCGGCGCCTTGGGATGCTTGTCGAGCAGCGCCTGCAGGCCGTTGCGGTCGTCCGGCGGGAAACGCGCCAGGGTGGCGGCCAGCTCGTTGTCCAGGATCCAGCTGCGCGGCTTGTCGCTGTGCCGGGCCTGTACGTCGCGCCAGCGCAGCAGGCGCAGCAGGCGCTGTTGCGACGGCGGATCCATGAACTGCGCCGCGCGCATGCCCAGGTGCGGCCAGCGCTCGCCTTCGTCGTGTTCGACGGTACCGAGCAGGCGTTCGCCGTCCTCGTGCAGCCAGGCGCTGCGGTCCAGCGCCTGCAGCCGCTGCTGCAACGCGTCGTGGATCGCGAACAGGTGGCGCACGTCGTCGGCGGCGTATTCCAGCTGCGCCGGCGACAGCGGGCGGCGCAGCCAGTCCGAGCGGGTCTCGCCCTTGGCCAGGTGCACGCCGGTGATCTCCAGCACCAGCTTCTGGTAGCCCATGCCGGCGCCGATGCCGGCCAGGCCGGCGCCGATCTGGGTATCGAACAACGGCCGCGGCAGCGCGCCGCAGGCGCACTTGAACGCGACCAGGTCTTCGCTGGCGCTGTGCATGACCTTGAGGATGGCAGGGTCCGACAACCACGGCGCCAGCGCCTGCGGCATGCCGGGAATCAGCGGATCGATCAGCAGGATCTCGTCGGCCACCGCCATCTGCACCAGCGCCAGCTGCGGCCAGTAGGTGCGTTCGCGGACGAATTCGGTATCCAGGCCGATCCTGGCCGGGCGCTGCGCCAGCCGTTCGGCCAGCTCGGCGGGTTGCTTGATCCAATAGGGCACGTGGTTTCCGTCGAATGCAGGGTTTGCTCAGGCAGGCGAGAATAGCCTAACGTCGGCCCGCCGGCCGTACGGACGTCGATGGCGCGGATGTCGTCGGAAGGCAAATGTCGTTTGGAGGATGCGTGCGCACGAGCGGTTCTGTGATCGCCTGGACCCTGCTGGCCGCGCTGCTGGGCGGCTGCACCGGGCAGGCGCCCGCGCCTGCGCCTGCCAAGCCGGCGCCGCAGGCCAGGCCCGCGCCGGCCAAGCCGGTGCAGGCGCCCAGCGTCACCATCGGCGGCGAGGATGCGGCGGAGACGGTGGCGCGCTGGCAGCCGCCGCTGCCGACGCTCGATCGCGGCGGCCTGGCCCAGGCGCGGCGCGATGCCGCGCGCGCACTGGCCGAAGACCGCCTGTTCGAGGACCCGCAATCGGCGATCCCGCTGTACCTGGCGATCCGCGCGCTGGCGCCGGAGGACAAGGTGGCGCGCGACGGCCTGCGCAAGGCGCGGTTGCGGTTGCTGCAACTCGGCGATGCGCTGCTGCACGCGTCGGAGCAGCAGGAGCAGGCACTGGAGCGCGCCGGCCTCATCGCGATGGTGGCGCTGTCGCTGGATGCCGACGATCCGGCGGTGCGGCGCCTGCAGCAGCGGGTGGAGGTCGCGCTGCGGGTATTGGCCTACAACCGTGCCGGCGAGGAGGATCTGCGCGCCGGCCGGCTCGGCGAGGACGGCAACGGCGCATTGGCCAACTTCCGCGAAGCGCTGCAGCTGGACGCCGACGATGCGCGCGCGCGGCAGGGCGTGGCGGCGGTGGAGAGCGCGGTGATCCGGCGCGCCGAGGCGGCCGCGGCGGCATCCGATTTCGCCGCCGCCGGCAGCTGGCTGGCGCGCGCCGCACGCATCCGCGGCGGCGCCGCCACGGTGCGCGATGCGCGCGCGCGGGTGGAGGGCGTGCGCACCGCGCGCATCGCCGGCCTGCGCGATGCCGGCCTGCGCGACCTGGCCACGCCGGCCGGGCTGAAGGCCGCGCGCGAGAAGCTGGGCGAGGTGTTGCGCATCGCCGACCCGGGCGACCCGGTGGCGGCGATGCTGCGCGAGCGCATCGACCTGGCCACCCACTACGGCAGCTTCCGCCCCGGCCAGGTGTTCACCGACGGCATGAGCAGCGGCGAGCGCGGACCGCAGATGATCGTGGTGCCGCACGGCGGCTTCCGCATGGGCGCCAGCGCGACCGAGCCCGGCGCGGTGCCGGCGGAGCAGCCGCAACACTACGTGCGCTTCGAGCGTGGGTTCGCGATGTCGATCACCGAGGTCACCGTGGCCGAGTTCCGCCGTTTCGTCGAGGCCAGCGGCGCGCGGCCGCGCGCGACCCGGCGCGGGCATTCGATCGTCTACGACGAGCGCAGCGGCAATTTCGTGCGCCGCAGCGGCACCGACTGGCAATCGGACTACAACGGCGCGCGCGCCGCGCCCAACAGCCCGGTGATGCACGTCAGCGTGCGCGATGCCGAGGCCTATGCGGCATGGCTGTCGCTGCAGACCGGGCGCCACTACCGGCTGCCCAGCGAAGCCGAGTTCGAATACGCGCTGCGCGCCGGCAGCCGCGGCCGCTATCCGTGGGGCAACGCCGGCGTCCCGCCGCGCGGCAGCGGCAACTTCACCGGCGGCGGCGACGTCTCGCCCAGCGGCCGGCACTGGAACAACGCCTTCGTCGGCTACGCCGACGGCTTCTGGGGACCGGCCCCGGTCGCCAGCTTCAAGGCCAATGCCTGGGGCCTGCACGACATGGGCGGCAACCTCAGCGAATGGGTCGCCGATTGCTGGCATTCCAGCTACCGCCGCGCGCCCGCCGACGGCAACGCCTGGTACAACCCCGGCTGCCGCTCGCGGCTGGTGCGCGGCGGCAATTGGGCCAATGCGCCGGAGCAGACCCGCGCCGCCTGGCGGCTGATGCAGGACTCCGACACCACCAGCGCCCGGGTTGGTTTCCGCCTGGTGCGCGGAATTTGACGCGGCCGCGTGGCCGCGGCGGCTACAGTGCGGCGCACGGGCAGGCGCCGTCGCCACCCACCAGCCAGCAAGGGGATTGGACATGAGCAACGTCTTCGGCCGCCAGGGCGGGGAGCAGGGCGGTAGCCGTCGCGGGCCGCTGGGCGGGCTGCGCTGGCTGGTGCTGCTGGGCTTCGCCGCGTACGCGGGGTTCTACTGGTTCTCCAATCGCAGCGAAGACCCGTATACCGGCGAGAAGGTGCTGATCGACAGTTCGCTCGGCGTGGAGGACGAGAAGGCGCTGGGATTGCAGGCCTACCAGGAGATCCTGGCGCAGGAGCGTCCGCTCGATCCGCAGTCGAAGGTGGCGCAGCAGGTGCGCGCGATCGCGCAGCGGCTGATTGCCAAGGTGGACGTGGTCGAGGATGCGTTGGCCGCCGAACACGGCATGCAGGCCAAGCACTATGCGCGCGGTTTCGACTGGGACGTCAACGTGATCGAGTCCGAGCAGGCCAATGCGTTCTGCCTGCCGGGCGGCAAGATGGCGGTCTATACCGGCCTGCTGCCGGTGGCCAAGAACGCCGATGCGGTGGCGGTGGTGATGGGCCACGAGATCGCGCACGCGTTGCTGCGCCATGGCGCGCAGCGCATGGCGCAGCAGAAGCTGACCCAGATCGGGCAGATGGCCGGCGCGGCCAGCGGCATGGATCCGCAACAGCAGCAGATGGCGATGGCGGCGATGGGCTACGGCTACCTGCTGCCGTACGCACGCAGCCACGAGACCCAGGCCGACGAGGTCGGGCTGATGCTGGCCGCAGCGGCCTGCTTCGATCCGCAGGAGGCCATCCCGCTGTGGGAGCGGATGAGCGCCAGCAGCGGCGGCCAGGCGCCGCCGGAGTTCTCCTCAACGCACCCGAACCCGGGCACGCGGATCCAGAACCTGCAGGCGCTGATGCCCAAGGCGATGGAATACCGGCAGCGCTTCTGCGAAACGGCGAAGACTGCGCAGCGGTAGCGGTAGTAGGCGTCGTAGGCGTCGTAGGCGTGGCGCTCGCGCGCTCGCGCGTGTCGTGCCTAACAGGACTGCGCACGCGGTTGCGTGCGCAGTCCGCCGCCGGTTGCCGGATCAGCGTGTGGACACCTGGACCGGCGTCGCCGCCTCGGGCGCGACCAGCCCTTGCCCGATCGCCAGCAGTTCGACGAACTCGCGGCGGCTGCCGCTGCGGTCCTCGCCGGTCGCCGCGCGCGCCGCGCTGGCCACCTGCGCCCAGCCCCAGCCATCGATGTGCGTGCCGCCGCGCAGCAGGTCGGCGTAGGCGGCGACCGCGGCGGCGAAGCGCAGATCCGCGCTCGGCTGCGTCGTCGCCGAGGCGGTGGCGATCGTGCTCTGCAGCAGGCGGCTGCGTTCCTGACCGGGCAGTTTGTAGCGCAGCCGCAACTGCGCCAGTTCGCCGGCCTGGCGCGGCGCCTGCGGCTGCGCCGGTTCGGCATAGCGCAGGGCCGGCAGGCGCTGCGCCGCGCTGCCCACCGGGGTGATCTCGTACAGCGCGGTGACGCTGTGGCCGGCGCCGATGTCGCCGGCATCGACCTTGTCGTTGGCGAAATCCTCGCGTGCCAGCAGCCGGTTCTCGTAGCCGATCAGGCGGTACTCGGCGACCTGCGCCGGATTGAACTCGACCTGGATCTTGACGTCGCGGGCGATGGTCAGCAGCGTGGCCTGCATCTGCCGAACCAGCACCTTGTGCGCCTCGCGCGCCGAATCGATGTAGGCGTGGTTGCCGTCGCCGACGTCGGCCAGGCGCTCGGCCATCGCATCGTTGTAGTTGCCGCGGCCGAAGCCGAGCGTGCTCAGCGCCACGCCGCTGCGGCGCTGGTCGGCGACCAGGGTTTCCAGTGCGCCCTGGTCGACGGTGCCGACGTTGAAGTCGCCGTCGGTGGCCAGGATCACCCGGTTGCTGCCGCCGGCGACGAAGCCCTGCCGCGCGGTCGCATAGGCCAGGCGGATGCCGTCGCCGCCGTTGGTGCTGCCGCCGGCCTGCAGCCGCTCCAGCGCGGCGAGGATCTCGGCATGGCGGTCGCCGGGCGTCGGCGGCAACACCAGCCCGGCGGAGCCGGCGTAGACCACGATCGAGACCCGGTCCTGCGCGCGCAGCTGCGGCACCAGCATGGCGAAGGCCTGCTTGAGCAGGGGCAGCTTGTCGGCCGAGGCCATCGAGCCGGAGGTGTCGATCAGGAACACCAGATTCGCCGGCGGCAACGCCTGGCGCGGCACGTCGTAGCCCTTGATGCCGATCATCAGCAGCTGCCGCTGCGGATTCCAAGGCGCGGCGGCCAGTTCGGCGGTGACGCGGAACGGCGCATCGGTATCGCGCGGCGCCGGATGCGCGTAGTCGAAGTAGTTGATGAATTCCTCGGCGCGCACCGCGTCGGCCGGTGGGCGCTGGCCGTCGTGCAGCATGCGCCGCACGTTGGTGTAGCTGCCGGTGTCCACGTCGATCGAGAAGGTGGACAGCGGTTGCTCGCGCGCGCTGTGCACGGGGTTGTCGGATGGGCGTTCGTAGTGTTCGCGGTCCAGCTGCGGCATCGGCGCGGCGACCATCGGCACCTGTGTGCGTGGGGCGGCAGCGGCCCGCTTGCGTGTCGGCGAAGGCGCGGCAGGCGTGGCCGGCGCCAAGGCCTGCGCCAGCGGCGCCGGCGGCGCGGGCGCAGTCATCGGCGATTGCGACGCTGGCTGCGCGGTGGTTTCAACCAGGTCTTCGTGGGATGCCTGCGCCTTGACGCGGACGAAGGCGTCGCTCGGTGCCGCCGCGCGCACGTCGGCGCGGTCTTCGGCGGTGCTGCAGCTTGCCAGCAGCGCGGCAAGGATCAGGGGCGGCAGGGCGGGGCGGTACGGGCGTGGATGCATGGCGATGCGCTCGGTGTTGGTCCGAGGCTGCAAACGCGCGATGGGCGGGATCGGGGTTGGGCTCAGAGCCATTCCGTCTTGCTGCCTTGTGGCTGAATGCCCCGCCTGCGCGCACACGGCATGGCATGGGGCGGGTGCATCATTGGCTTATCGCCACGGGAGCATTCGCCATGAACCGCCTCTTGCTGTCATCGCTCGGGCTGGCCGCGCTGCTGGCCGGTTGCGCCACCAATCGCCTCGGCGACGACGAGCGGCTGGCGCTGTACCGCGCCCATGCCGCCGCGCCGGTGCGCGACTTCCAGTACTTCAACCGGATCAGCGGCTGGACCGCGCTCGGCGACAGCGCGCTGGCGGTGTGGACGCGGCCCAACCAGGCCTACCTGCTGGAACTGAGCGGCCGCTGCGCCGACCTGGATTTCGCGCCGACGATCGCCATTACCCACTTCAGCGACCGGGTCTCGGCGCGTTTCGACGATGTGCTGGTGATCGGTGGCAGCCCGGGTGCGATCCGTCTGCCGTGCCGCATCCAGAGCATCCGCCCGCTCGACGTCAAGGCGCTGCGCACTTCGGAAAAGGAACTGCGCGAGGCCAAGGTCCAGGAACGGACGCAGCAGGGAGCGCCGGCGGAGTAGCGTTGGCGTCAGCGGGTTGCGGTCGGTGTCGAACGGGTGGGTGCAGCTTGTAGGCGTAGCTGCGGCCACAGCGGGTTTTGCGGATGGGTTCTGTCGCGGCTGAAGCCGCTCCTACAGGGGCTTGGGTCGCCTGGGCTCAGGATTCCTGTTCGGGTTCCACGTAGCCTTCGGGCTTGGCGGCGCCGCCCTGGAACAGGAATTTCTCCAGTTCCGCTTCTAGGAACGCGCGATGCTTGGGGTCGCGCGGCGACAAGCGGTTCTCGTTGATCAGCATGGTCTGGTGCGCCAGCCATGCCTGCCAGCCGGCCTTGCCGATCTGCGCGAACACGCGCTGGCCGAGTTCGCCGGGATACGGCACGTAGTCGAGGCCTTCGGCGTCGCGTTGCTGGTATTGGCAGAAGACGGTGCGGGACATGGCGGTTCCTGGTGGCGCGGCGGGCGACGATCAGAGGCCGTCGAGCAGTTTGCGGATCGGCGCGGGCAGGCCGAGCGCGGACAAGTCGGCACGCGCGACCCAGCGCAGGTCGTCATTGTCGCGCACTGCGTCGCGCAAGGCGACCTTGCGCAGGCGCAGCGGCTGCAGGTGCAGGCGATAGTGGCTGAAGGTGTGGACGATGGGCGGCATCGGTTCGGCGTCGTCGAAGTCGCGACCGCGGGTCTCGCGCTCGAGCCAGGCGCGCAGTTCGGTCTCGCTGTCCGCCTGCGGCAGCGTCCACAGCGAGGCCCAGATGCCGCTCGGCGGACGCCGCTGCAGCAGCAGTTCGCCGGCGGCGTTCTCCAGCAGCAGCGCCAGCGCCTCGCGCTCGGGCAGGATCTTGCCCGGCTTGGGCGTGGGCAGCGCCTCGACCAGGCCGTCGCGACGCGCCACGCAGTCGTCCTGCAGCGGGCACAGCACGCAGGCCGGGTTGGCGCGGGTGCACAGGGTCGCGCCGAAATCCATCTGCGCCTGGGTGTAGTCGGCCATGCGCCCGTCGGCGACCGTGGCCACGTGCGTCTGCGCGATCGCCCACAGCGGCTTCTCCACCGCCGGCAGGCCCGGATAGCCGGCGATGCCGTGGTAGCGGGTCAGCACGCGCTTGACGTTGCCGTCCAGGATCGGGAAGCGATCGTTCCAGGCCTGGCTCAGGATCGCTCCGGCGGTGCTGCGGCCGATGCCGGGCAGCGCGTGCAGCGCGTCGAAATCGCGCGGCAGCTCGCCGTCGTGCAGTTCCACGCAGCGCTTGGCCGCGGCGTGCAGGTTGCGCGCGCGGGCGTAGTAGCCCAGCCCGGCCCACTGTGCCATCACCGCATCGGTGCCGGCCGCGGCAAGGTCGGGCAGGGTCGGGAAGTGCTGCAGGAAGCGCAGGAAATACGGGATCACCACCGCGACCTGGGTCTGCTGCAGCATGATCTCCGACAGCCATACCCGGTAGGGACTGCGCGGGTGCTGCCAGGGCAGGTCGTGACGGCCGGAGCGGTCGAACCAGGCGAGCAGGCGGGGGGCGAAGGTGTCTGGGGGCTGGCGCATGCTGGCTTCTTATTCCTTCTCCCAGCGGGACCATGGCCCCCTTCTCGGGGGAAGGTGCCCCGAAGGGGCGGATGAGGGTACGGGCGAAGCCTGTGCGGTTCGGGCAGCGCAAGTGCCTGCGCCAGTGGACTTCGCCGTACCCTCACCCCAACCCCTCTCCCGGTGGGAGAGGGGCTTTAGGTCAGGCGCCGAGCGCTTCGGGCAGTAGGGCGTCGACGAAGGCTTCGGCGTCGAACACGCGCAGGTCTTCCGGGCGCTCGCCGATGCCGGCGAAGCGGATCGGGATGCCGAACTCGCGCGCCAGCGCGAACACCACGCCGCCCTTGGCGGTGCCGTCGAGCTTGGTCACCACCAGCCCGGTGACGCCGACCGCGGCGTGGAACTGGCGCAGCTGCGACAGCGCGTTCTGGCCGGTGGTGCCGTCGATCACCATCAGCACTTCGTGCGGCGCGGCCGGGTCGATCTTGCCGAGCACGCGGCGGATCTTGCCCAGTTCGTTCATCAGCCCGGTCTGGGTGTGCAGGCGCCCGGCGGTGTCGGCGATCAGCACCTCGGTACCGCGTGCCTTGCCGGCCTGCAGCGCATCGAACGCGACCGAGGCGGCGTCGGCGTTCTGACCCTGCGCGATTACGGTCACGCCGTTGCGGTCGCCCCAGGCCTGCAGCTGCGCCACCGCGGCGGCGCGGAAGGTGTCGCCGGCGGCCAGCATCAGGCTGTGGCCCTCGTCCTTGAAGCGCTTGGCCAGCTTGCCGATGGTGGTGGTCTTGCCGACGCCGTTGACGCCGACGGTGAGCACCACGTAGGGCTTGGCGCTGCGGTCGATCTGCAGCGGCCTGGCGACCGGCTGCAGGATCGCGATCAGGTCGGCGCGCAGCGCGCGCAGCAGCGCCTGCGCGTCGACGAATTCGCGCGCCTTCATGCGCTTGCGCAGGTTCTCGATCAGTGCGGTGGTCGCCGGCACGCCGACGTCGGCGCTGATCAGCGCGGTCTCGATCTCGTCGAGCAGGTCGTCGTCGAGCTTGGGGTTGCGCGAGAACAGGCCGCCGAAGCTGCGCGCGATGGTGCTGTTGCGCAGGCGTTCGCGCCAACCGGACTTGCCGGCCGCGGCGGCGGGCGGCGCGTCGGCGCGTACGTCGAAGGCCGCCGCGAAGGCCGCGGCCGGATCGGGAAGCGGCGCCGCTGCAGCCGGCGTAGCCACGGGGGCCGGCACGCGCGCCTCGGGCGGCGGCGTGGGCGCCTGCGGCGGGAGCGCGACGTGGCCGGGCGCGGGAATGGGATCGGGCGCGGCCGTGGGCGCATCGCGCAGGGCGGCGGGCGCGGCGACCTCAGGCGGCGGCGATGCCGGAGCGGCTTCGGCCGTGGGCGCAGCGGGTGCGGCCGGTGCCGTTGCCGGCGTGGCGGCTTCAGCGGCCGACTTGGGGAAGGCGGCCGCCAGTTCCTCGATGCTGTAGCGCTGGGTGCTGCGGCTGTCGCCAGCGTTGTCCTGGGGCTTGTTGCGGCGGAATAGGCTGACCATGGGTAACGCGTGGACCTTAAACCACGAATGCTACCACTGGCGGGACTAGGGACCGGGGACCAGGGACCCGGGGGCAGATCGGCAGTTCATTTCCGTGATGGCCGCGCATGCGCAACCGCGCTTCAGGCCATGCCCAGCTTGCGCCGCATCACCTCGCGCAGGCTGCTTTCCCGGGTCCCCGGTCCCCGGTCCCCAGTCCCGGCTCCACCTAGAGCTTCCCCTTCATCGACCGGTAATCCCGCGGCGTCATCCCCACCGTGGCCTTGAACTGGCGCGCGAACGCGCTCTGGTCGGCGAAGCCGCAGGCCTGGCCGATGCTGGCGATGCTGTCCTCGCCGTGCAGCAGGCGCATCGCCGCTTCGATCCGCATCTTGGTCAGCAGTTGCTGCGGGGTCAGCTGGAATACGCGGCGGAAGTGCCGCTCCAGCTGCGCCACCGACAGTTCCGCCAGGTCGGCCAGGGTCTGCACGCGCAGGTTGTCGCCGTAGTGGACCTGCATGTGCTCCATCGCGCGGCTGATGCGTTCGTAGGCGGAGTGGCGGCTGTCGGGCTGGCCCAGGTCGCGGGAGATGCCGACCACGCCGATCACCTCGTTGTGCTCGCACAGCGGGCGCTTGAAGGTCAGGCACCAGCCGGGGGTGCGGTTCGGGAACAGGTGCACTTCCAACTGGTTCTCGATCATCTCCCCGCACAACACGCGCCGGTCCTGCATCAGGTAGCTGCCGCCCAGCGGCAACGGGAACACTTCCAGCGCCGATTTGCCGATCAGGTCGGTGCGGTATTTCTTGCCCAGGCGCCGCACCAGGGTCAGGTTGACGTGGGTGTAGCGGCCGTCGCGGTCCTTGACGAAGAACACCACGTCCGGCAACGCATCGAACAGCGTCTGCATTTCCAGCGCCGAAATCATCGTCTCCATCTGCATTCACCGGGCGGTTGTAGGCTGCTGCGACAGGTACGCCGCGGCGTACCCCTGTAAGTCGATCCTAGCCTATGTGGGGCGCCCCGGGCGATTGGGGTTGTGCGAACTTCCGCATTTATGACAGGCAAACGCTGCTAGCCCGCGGCAGCTCGGAATGTGAGCATGGGCCTATGCATACACTCGATGTGATCGACTCGCATACCGGCGGCGAACCGACCCGTGTCGTCGTCGCCGGCTTCCCCGACCTGGGCACTGGCCCCCTGGCGCAACGGCGCGATCTGTTCCGCGATCGTTTCGATCGCTGGCGCAGCGCCATCGCCTGCGAGCCGCGCGGCTCGGACACCATGGTCGGCGCGCTGCTGCTGCCGCCGATCGCGGCCGACGCCTGCGCCGCGGTGATCTTCTTCAACAACGTCGGCTACCTGGGCATGTGCGGCCACGGCACCATCGGCCTGGTGCGCACGCTGGCCGACATGGGCCGGCTGGCGCCAGGTACGCACCGCATCGAGACGCCGGTGGGCACGGTCGGGGTGGAACTGCACGGCGACGGACGGGTGTCGGTGGACAACGTGGAGAGCTACCGCCACGCCACCGGCATCGAAGTGCAGGTGCCCGGCTACGGCCGCGTGCGCGGCGATGTGGCCTGGGGCGGCAACTGGTTCTTCATCACCGAGCAGACCCCGTGCGCGCTGGAACTGCGCAACCAGCGCGCGCTGACCGCCTACACCGAGGCGCTGCGGCTGGCGCTGGAGGCGGCCGGCATCCGCGGCGCCGACGACGGCGAGATCGACCATATCGAGATCAACGGCCCGGCGCCGGACGCCAGCGCCGATGCGCGCAACTTCGTGCTGTGCCCGGGCCTGGCCTACGACCGCTCGCCGTGCGGCACCGGCACCAGCGCCAAGCTGGCGTGCCTGGCCGCCGACGGCAAGCTGGCCGCCGGCCAGGTGTGGCGCCAGCAGGGCATCCTCGGCAGCTTGTTCGAAGCCAGCTACGTGCCGGGCACCCGCGGCGTGCTGCCGCGGATCACCGGGCAGGCCCACCTCACCGCGCGCGCGCAGCTGCTGATCGATCCGCAGGATCCGTTCGCCTGGGGCATCGGCGCCGAATGAGCGGCTTCGACCTGATCGTCGTCGGCGCCGGTATCGTCGGCGCAGCCTGCGCCGATGCGGCCGCCGCCGAGGGCCTGCGGGTGGCGATCGTCGAGTCGGGCAGCATCGGCGGCGGTTCCACCGCCGCGGCGATGGGCCATCTGGTGGCGATGGACGACGACCCCGCGGAACTGGCGCTGTCGGCGTATTCGCTGCGCCTGTGGGAACAATTCGCGCAGCTGCCGGAGGCCGAGTACAGCCGCTGCGGCACGCTGTGGGTGGCGCGGCAGGCGCGCGAGCTGGAGGCGATCCCGGCCAAGATCCAGCGCCTGGCCGCCGCCGGCGTGCGCGCCGAGGCGATCGGCGCCGAGGCGCTGTACCAGTTGGAGCCGGCATTGGTGCCGGGCCTGGCTGGCGGCATGCGCGTGGCCGCCGAGGCGGTGGTGTATCCGCCGCGGATGGCGCGGCACCTGGTCGGCCGCGCGCTCGCCGCCGGTGCGCAGCTTTTCGCCGGGCGCCGTGCGCTGGCGCTGGCCGCCGACGGGCTGCGCCTGGACGATGGCAGCCGCCTGAGCGGACCGGTGCTGGTCGCCACTGGCTGCGCGCTGCCGGAACTGCTGCCGGAACTGCCGATGCGTGCGCGCAAGGGCCAGTTGGTGATCACCGACCGCTATCCCGGCTTCGTCGGCCATCAGTTGCTGGAGCTGGGCTATGCCGACAGCGCACACGGCAGCGACGGCAGCAGCGTGGCGTTCAACGTGCAGCCGCGGCCGACCGGGCAGATCCTGATCGGCTCCTCGCGCGAATTCGACGCCAGCGACCGCGGCGTGTCGATGCCGATGCTGCAGCGCATGCTCGAGCGCGCGTTCGCGTTCCTGCCCGGGCTGCGCCAGTTGCAGGCGATCCGGGTCTGGACCGGGCTGCGTCCGGCCACGCCCGACGGCCGTCCGTACCTGGGCGCGGTGCCGCAGCGCAACGGCGTGTGGGTCGCGGCCGGCCACGAAGGGCTGGGCGTGACCACCGCGCTGGGCAGCGCACGGCTGCTGCTGGATCTGCTGCTGCAGCGCACCCCCGCACTGGACCCGGCGCCGTTCGCGCCGGCGCGGGCATTGTCGTGAGCGCGCCGATGCTGCGCCTGCAGGTCAACGGCCAGGCCCTGGAAGTGCTGGCCGGCAGCAGCGTGGCCGCGGCGGTGGCGCAGGTCGCGGTGCATTTCCGCCGCTCGCGCAGCGGCCAGCCGCGCGCGCCGCTGTGCGGCATGGGCGTGTGCAGCGAATGCCGGGTGCGCATCGACGGCGTCGGCCAGTTGCGCGCCTGCATCACCCCGGCGCGCGACGGCATGCAGGTGTGGACCGATGGCTGAGCCGCGCGCGCTGCATTACGACGTGGTCGTGGCCGGCGCCGGTCCGGCCGGGCTGGCGGCGGCGTTGGCCGCGGCCGGGCACGGCCGGCGCGTGGCGCTGGTCGACCTGCAGGCGCGCGCCGGCGGCCAGATCTGGCGCCACGACGTCGCCCACGCGCCGCCGCGGCTGGCCGCGCGCGTGCTGGCGCAGCTGGCGGCGAGCAAGATCGAATTCCTGTCGCAGACCCAGTTGCTGATGGCGCAGGACCGGCAACTGCTGGCCGATGGCCCGCAGGGCGCGCGCTGGATCGGCTACGACGCGCTGGTGCTGGCCACCGGTGCGCGCGAACTGCTGCTGCCGTTCCCGGGCTGGACCTTGCCCGGCGTCACCGGCGCCGGCGGCGCGCAGGCGCTGGCCAAGCAGGGCTGGCCGCTGGCCGGCAAGCGCGTGCTGGTCGCCGGCAGCGGTCCGCTGTTGCTGGCCAGCGCGGCGACGCTGCGCCGGCACGGCGCGCAGGTGCTGGGCATCGTCGAACAGGCGCCGCTGCGCGCGCTGGCCGGCTTCGCCGCGCAGTTGCCGTGGCGCTGGCCGGACAAGGCGCTGCAGGCGCTGGCGCTGCGCGCGCAACTTGCCGGCGTCGGCTACCACAGCGGCAGCGTGGTGCTGGCCGCGCACGGCGAGGGCCAACTGCAGTCGGTGGAGATCGACGGCCCGCGCGGCCGCCGCCGCATCGACTGCGACCAGCTGGCGGTGGGCTACGGCCTGGTGCCGAACGTGGAACTGGCGCAGCTGCTCGGCTGCCGCCTGGCGCACAGCGGCGCGCATCCGTGCGTGGCGGTGGACGCGCAACTGCGCACCAGCGTCGAAGGCGTGTACGCGGCCGGCGAAGCGCTGGGCATCGGCGGCCGCGACTGCGCGCGGGTCGAAGGCGCCATCGCCGGGCACCTGGCGGCCGGACAGGGCGCCGCCGCGCAGGCGCTGCACCCGCAACGGCGGCGCGCGCGCGCGTTCGCCACCTTGCTGCAGCGCCACTTCGCGCTGGACCCGCGCATCCACGCGCTGGCCGCGCCGGACACGCTGGTGTGCCGCTGCGAGGACGTGCCGCTGTCGGCGCTGCGTGGCTACGACGATCTGCGCGACGCCAAGCTGGCCACGCGTTGCGGCATGGGCGCCTGCCAGGGCCGCATCTGCGGCAGCGCGCTGACCGAGCTGGGTCTGGCGCCGCGGCACGACGATTTCTCCGACGACGGCCGCCGGCCGCCGCTGTTCCCGGTGCGGCTGGCCGCGCTGGCCGATTGCCTGCCAAGCGCTTCCCCTCCCGACCACTCCTTCCCAACCCTCGACAAGGTGTAATCCCATGAGCAAGGCTTCCTTCTGGTACGGCGTGCTGCCGGCCATCACCACTCCGTTCAATGCCGACGGCAGCATCGACCACGCGTTCCTGGCCAAGCATGCGCAGGTCATGGTCGACGCCGGCTGCACCGCGATCGTGCCGCTGGGTTCGCTCGGCGAAGCGGCCACGCTCAGCTTCGACGACAAGGTCGCGGTCCTGAAGACCCTGGTGCAGGCGCTGGACGGCCGCATCCCGGTGGTGCCGGGCATCGCCGCGCTGTCCACCGACGAGGCCGTGCGCCTGGCGCAGGCCGCCAAGCAGGTCGGCTGCGGCGGGATCATGGTGCTGCCGCCGTATGTGTACTCCACCGACTGGCGCGAGATGGGCGCGCATGCGCGTGCGGTGATCGCCGCCACCGACCTGCCGGTGATCCTGTACAACAACCCGGTGGCCTACAAGACCGATTTCAGCCCGGCGCAGATCGCCGAACTGGCCGCCGAATTCCCGAACCTGCAGGCGGTCAAGGAATCCTCTGGCGACGTGCGCCGCTTCGCCGCGCTGGGCGAGCTGCTCAACGACCGCCTGGTGCTGCTGGTGGGCATGGACGATGCGATCGTCGAAGGCCTCAGCATGGGCGCCAAGGGCTGGATCGCCGGCCTGGTCAATGCGTATCCGAAGGAGTCGGTGAAGCTGTTCGAGCTGGCCCGCGACGGCGGCTACCCGGCGGCCAAGGCGCTGTACGACTGGTTCCTGCCGCTGCTGCGCCTGGACACCGTGCCCAAGTTCGTGCAGCTGATCAAGCTGGTGCAGGAGAAGGTCGGCCTGGGCAGCGAGCGCGTGCGCGCGCCGCGCCTGGTCGTCGACGGTGCCGAGCGCGAGGCGGCGCTGAAGGTGATCGACCACGCCATCGCCACCCACCCCGGGCTCTGAGATGAGCATGCAGCCGCTGTTGCTCGCCGGCCACTGGCAGCCCTCGCTGGAGCTGCGCGGCAGCTTCCGCGCCGAGGATCCGCGCGACGGGAACGCATTCGGCCCGGAGTTCCCGGTCAGCGGCGCCGCCGACCTGGAAGCGGCGCTGAGCGCGGCGGTGCTGGTCGCCGACGCGCTGGCCGCGGCGTCGCCCGAGCGCATCGCCGGCTTCCTCGACGCCTACGCCGCGGCGATCGAGGCCGACGTCGCGCAACTGGTCGCGCTGGCGCATGCCGAGACCGGCCTGCCGGCCGAGCCGCGCCTGGCCAAGGTGGAACTGCCGCGCGCCAGCGGCCAGTTGCGCCAGGCCGCGCAGGCGGTGCGCAGCCATAGCTGGACGCAGCCGGTGATCGACACCGCGGCCGGGCTGCGCGCGCAGCTGGGGCCGCTGCACAAGCCGGTATTGGTGTTCGGCCCGAACAACTTCCCGTTCGCGTTCAACGCGGTGGCCGGCAGCGATTTCGCCTCGGCGATCGCCGCGCGCAATCCGGTCATCGCCAAGGCGCATCCCTCGCACCCGGCCACCAGCCAGCGCCTGGCGCAGCTCGCGCACCAGGCATTGCTGGACAACGGCCTGCCGGCCGCGGCGGTGCAGTTGCTGTACCACTTCGACAACGCGCTGGGCCTGGAACTGGCCGGCGATCCGCGGCTGGGCGCGATCGGCTTCACCGGCAGCCGTGCCGGCGGGCTGGCACTGAAGGCCGCGGCCGACCGCGCCGGGGTGCTGGCCTATGTCGAGCTGTCCAGCGTCAATCCGGTGTTCCTGCTGCCGGGCGTGCTGGCCGAGCGCGGCACGGCGCTGGCGCAGGAATTCTTCTCCTCGTGCACGATGGGCAGCGGCCAGTTCTGCACCAATCCCGGCATCCTGGTAGTGCCCGATGGCGAGGCCGGCGATGCGTTCGTCGCCGCGGCCGCGGCGCACTTCGCCGGCGCTGCGCCGAGCCTGCTGTTCTCGCGCGGCGTGCTCGAGCACCTGCAACGCGGCGTGGCCACGCTGCGCGACGCCGGCGCCGCGCTGCTGGCCGGCGGCGACGCAGCAGCGGCGCCGGGCTATCGGCATGCGCCGACCCTGCTGCAGGTCTCGGCGCAGGCCTTCCTGCAACAGCCCGAGGCGCTGCAGACCGAGGCGTTCGGCCCGGTCAGCCTGGTGGTGCGTGTCGCCGGCCTGGCGGAAATGACCGCGCTGGCGCACAGCCTGGAGGGCAACCTCACCGGCACCGTGTACCGTGCCGCCGACGGCAGCGACGACGTGCTGTTCGCCGCGGTGGCCGCGGCGCTGCGGCCGCGGGTAGGACGCTTGATCTGCAACAAGATGCCGACCGGCGTGGCGGTCAGCGCGGCGATGAATCACGGCGGGCCGTACCCGAGCACCGGCCATCCGGGCTTCACCGCGGTCGGCATGCCGGCCGCGATCCGCCGCTTCGCCGCGCTGCACAGCTACGACGGCCTGCCCGATGCGCTGCTGCCGGAACTGCTGCGCGACCGCAATCCTGGCGGCGTGCAGCGGCTGATCGACGGCCAGTGGAGCACCGCCGACGTGGGGCAGGCGACATGAGCGCGGCGCAGATCGGCGGGCTGAGCCTGGCCATGGCGCAGGCGCAGCTGGCGCCGTGGCCGACCCCGGCGCCGCCGATCCAGCCGCAGGAATACCAGCAGCGGCTGGCGCAGGCACGCACCTTGCTGCGCGCGCACGGCGCCGATGCGCTGCTGATCGGCGCCGGCGCCTCGCTGCGTTATTTCACCGGCGTGGCGTGGGGCGCCAGCGAGCGCCTGGTGGCGATGCTGCTGACCGCCGAGGGCGATCCGCTGCTGATCTGCCCGGCGTTCGAGGAAGGCTCGCTGGACGCGGTGCTGCGCATCCCGGTGCGCAAGCGGCTGTGGGAAGAACACGAGGACCCGCACGGGCTGGTCGCCGAGGCGCTGAGCGAACTCGGCGCGCAGGCGCTGGCGCTGGATCCGGGCATCGCCTTCGCGGTGCATAGCGGGTTGAGCGCGGTGCTGGACCGGGTCGCGATCCGCGACGCGACACTGATCGTGGATGGCTGCCGCATGCGCAAGTCGGCCGCGGAGCTGGCGTTGATGCAGCAGGCCTGCGACATGACCCTGCAGGTGCAGCGCCTGGCCGCGGGCCTGGTCCACGAAGGCATCACCACCGCCGAACTGGTGCGCTTCATCGACCAGGCGCACCGCGCGCTCGGCGCCGACAACGGCTCCACCTTCTGCATCGTGCAGTTCGGCCATGCCACCGCCTATCCGCACGGCATCCCCGGGGTGCAGGCGCTGCGTCCGGGCGAACTGGTGCTGATCGATACCGGCTGCACCGTGCACGGCTACCACTCCGACATCACCCGCACCTACATCTTCGGCGAACCGAGCGAGAAGCAGCGGCGTATCTGGCAGCTGGAGCACGATGCGCAGGCCGCCGCGTTCGCCGCGGTGCGCCCGGGCGTGAGTTGCGCGGCCGTGGACCAGGCCGCACGCGAGGTGCTGCAGGCGGCGGGCCTGGGGCCCGACTATCGCTTGCCGGGACTGCCGCACCGCACCGGCCACGGCTGCGGCATGAGCATCCACGAGGCGCCGTACCTGGTGCGCGGCAACGCGCTGGCGCTGGCGCCGGGCATGTGCTGCAGCAACGAGCCGATGATCGTGGTGCCGGGCGAGTTCGGCGTGCGCCTGGAAGACCATTTCTACGTCACCGAACACGGCGCGCAGTGGTTCACGCCGCCGTCGCCGGCGATCGATCGGCCGTTCGCCTGATGCGCGCGGCGGCCACCAGCGCCTTGCGCCGCTCGCGCGTGCCGCCGCCCGCGTTGCATCTGTTTGCCGGAGTCCGCTGATGAGATGCGTCCGCCTGTTCGTCCCCGGTGCGCTGGCCGCGGCGTTGCTGGTGGCCTGCCAGCCGGCCACGCCACCGCAGCAAGCCACGGCCACAGCTACCGCCGCGCCGCTGCAGAAGCCCGACGAAGCCTTCGCCGCCTTGCTCGACGCGCAGTGGCAGTACCAGCTCGAACACCATCCGGAATTCGCCAGCATCATCGGCGACACGCGCTACAACGATCGCTGGAGCGACTATTCGCCGGCGGCGCTGCAGGCCGAGCGGCAGGCCACCGCCGAGTTCCTGAAGCGCTTCGAGGCGGTGGATGCGACGGCGCTGTCGGCGCAGGACCAGCTGAGCCTGCAGATGATGCTGCGCCAGTTGCGCGACCGGCTGGAGGCGATCGCGCTGAACAACGATGCGATGCCGCTGGAGCCGGTCGGCGGCATCCAACTGGCGTTGCCGGGCTATGCGCAGGCGTTCCCGTTCGCCAGCGTCAAGGACTACGAGGACTACATCAAGCGCCTGCAGGCGATCCCGGCCCTGCTCGACCAGGTGGTGGCGCTGTCGCGCGCCGGCGCCAAGGTCGGGCTGGTGCAGCCCAAATACCTGCTAGAGCGCATTCCGGCGCAGGTGCGCGAGATCGCCGCGCCGGCCGGGGCCGACAGCCCGTTCGCGCTGCCGCTGCAGACGTTCCCCGACGCGGTGCCGGCGGCCGAGCGCGCGCGCCTGCGCGCGGCGATGCTCGCGGCGATCGACCAGCAGGTGCGTCCGGCCTACGCCAAGCTGGCCGATTTCGTCGCCGACGAATACGCGCCGCAGGGCCGCGCCGACGAAGGTCTGTGGTCGCTGCCCGATGGCGAGCGCCGCTATCGCTACGCGATCCATACCCAGACCACCACCGACAAGTCGCCCGAGCAGATCCACCAGATCGGCCTGGCCGAAGTGGCGCGCATCGAAGGCGAGATGAGCGCGATCGCCAAACAGCTCGGCTATGCCGACCTGGCCGCGCTGCGCAAGGCGGTGGCGCGCGACCGCAGGTTCTTCGCCAGTTCGCGCGAGCAGATCCTGCAGCGCTACCGCGACGACATCGCGCAGATGCAGCCGCAGCTGCCCAAGCTGTTTGGCACCTTGCCGAAGACGCCGTTGGAAGTGCGCGCGATGGCCGAGTTCCGCAGCACCGCGCCGGGCGCCGAGTATTGGCAGAGCGACGCGCAAGGCAGCAAGCCGGCGCTGGTGATGGTCAACACCAGCGACTACGCGCAGCGCACCCTGGTCAACATCGAGGCCACCGCGTATCACGAGGGCGTGCCCGGCCATCACCTGCAGATCTCGCTCGCGCAGACCCTGCCGCTGCCGCTGTTCCGCCAGCAGTCCGGCTACAACGCCTACGTCGAAGGCTGGGCACTGTATGCCGAGCGGCTGGGCAAGGACGTGGGGTTCTACAAGGACCCGTACAGCGACTACGGCCGCCTGGCCGGCGAGCTGCTGCGCGCCAATCGGCTGGTGCTGGACACCGGCGTGCACTACAAACGCTGGACCCGGCAGCAGATGATCGACTTCTTCCACGCGCATCCGTCCGACGACGAACCCAGCATCCAGGCCGAGACCGACCGCTACATCGCCTGGCCGGGCCAGGCGCTGGGCTACAAGCTCGGCGAGCTCGACATCCTGGCGCTGCGCGAGAAGGCCAAGCGCGAACTCGGCGCGGGTTTCGACATCCGCGCCTTCCACGACCAGATCCTCGGCGGCGGCGCGATGCCGCTGGACCTGCTGGATGCGCGCATCGACGCGTGGATCGCGCAGGTCAAGGCCGCTGCGGTCGCCACCCCGGAGAAACCCCGATGAGCCTGAGTTCCCGACTTCGCGCGCCGCTGCTGCTGGCGATCGTCTGCACGCTGGCGGGGCAGGGCGTCGCCATCGCCGCCGAACCCGCGCAGGCCGCCGCAGCGACCACCAACGACGCCGGCGCGCGCTTCAAGGCGTTGTACCTGCGCGAGTGGAAATGGCGCCAGGAGCAGTCCGCCGGCGCCGACGACGAGGACAGCCAGGGCGCCGCGGCCGACCATCTGCCCAAGGTCGACCTGGCCACGCAGAACCAGCGCACCGCGTACTGGCAGCAGGTGCTGCGCGAGCTCGATGCGATCGCGCCGGCGCAGCTGTCGGCGCAGGACCAGGTGAACTACCAGGTCTACCGCCAGCAGATCGCGGTGTTCCTGGACCAGCAACGCTTCCGCGCCTGGGAGATGCCGTTCAACAGCGACACAGCGTTCTGGAGCAATCTCGGCTTCAGCGCCCGCGCCACGCTGCGCACACGCGACGACTACCAGCGCTACCTGAAAGTGCTGGCCGACATCCCGCGCTACTTCGACGAGCAGATGGTCAACATGCGCGCCGGCCTGGCGCGCGGTTTCAGCCAGCCGAAGGTGACGCTGGCCGGCCGCGACCAGTCGATCGCCGACGTGGCCTCGGCCAGCGGCGAGGCCAACCTGTTCTACACCCCGTTCAAGCAGATGCCGGCCAGCATCCCGGCCGAGGCGCAGGCGCAACTGCGGCAGCAGGCGCTGGACGCGATCGCGCATAGCGTGGTGCCGGCCTACACCGACCTGCTGCGCTTCATGCGCGAGGAATACCAGCCCAAGGCGCGCAGCACGCTCGCCGGCGAGGCGTTGCCGGACGGCAAGGACTATTACCGCGCGCAGATCCGCGAGTTCACCACGCTGGACCTGTCGCCCGAGCAGATCCACCAGATCGGGCTGCGCGAAGTGGCCAAGCTGCGCAAGGACATGGACCAGACCATCGCCGCCAGCGGCTTCGTCGCGCCGCCGGGGCAGGCGACCTTCCCGGCGTTCCTGAAATTCCTGCGCACCGATCCGCAGTTCTATCCGAAGACGCCGGAGGAGCTGCTCAAGCAGGCGGCGTGGATCTCCAAGCGCGTGGACGCCAAGGTCGGCGACTACATCGGCCGGCTGCCGCGGCAGCGCTTCGCGATCGAGCCGGTGCCGCCGGACCTGGCGCCGTTCTACACCGGCGGCCGCGGCGGCCCGGGCATCTACCTGGTCAACACCTACAACCTGCCGTCGCGGCCGCTGTACAACCTGACCGCGCTGACCCTGCACGAATCCTCGCCCGGCCACGCGCTGCAGATGCCGCTGGCGGCCGAGCAGCAGGGCCTGCCGGACTTCCGCCGCTACGGCTACATCTCCGCCTACGGCGAAGGCTGGGCGCTGTACTCGGAATACCTGGGGCAGGAGATGGGGATGTACGACACCGCGTACGACCGCTTCGGCTACCTGACCTACCAGATGTGGCGCGCCTGCCGGCTGGTGATCGACACCGGCATCCACCACAAGGGCTGGACCCGCGAACAGGCGATCGCCTACCTGCGCGACAACACCGCGCTGAGCGAGCACGAAGTCACCACCGAGGTCGACCGCTACATCGCCTGGCCGGGGCAGGCGCTGTCGTACTACCTGGGCGAGCTGAAGATCATCGAGCTGCGGCGCAAGGCGGAGGCCGCGCTCGGCGAGAAGTTCGACATCCGCGCCTTCCACGACGCAATCCTGGAAACCGGTTCGGTGCCGCTGCCGGTACTGGAGCAGCGCATCGACCGTTTCATCGCCGAGGGTGGGAAATCGCCGTGGACACAGGAGGCGCCAAAGCAGTAGGCATGCTAACGCCCCTCTCCCATCGGGGCGGCAGGGCACAGCTTGCGCGCCACTGGCGCGCGTGCTCTGGAGCCCGCGCCGCTGGCGCGGGCCGGGGCGCGGAGCGGGGGTTGGGGTGAGGGTACGGTCGAAGCCTCAAGCAATCGAAACGACATGAGGCTGCGCCCGTACCCTCATCCGCCCCTTCGGGGCACCTTCTCCCGGGGGGAGAAGGGGGGGGAGGAAGCTTGCAATTGGAGCAGGAAGCACCTGGGCGCGTCGCTTTGAGCCCCTCTCCCTTCGGGAGAGGGGTTGGGGTGAGGGTACGGCGCGAAGCCTCATGCAGTCGAACGACACGAGGCTTCGCCCGTACCCTCATCCGCCCCTTCGGGGCACCTTCTCCCGAAGGAGAAGGGAACAGTAGTTAGGAATAGTCGGTTACAACTTCCAGCGGGGGCACCATGGCCACACAAGGCAAGTTCCACAAGCGTCTGAGCCTGACCGACCTGACCTTCATCGGGCTCGGTTCGATCTTCGGTTCCGGTTGGCTGTTCTCGGCCAGCCACGTGTCGGCCATCGCCGGTCCGGCCGGCATCGTGTCGTGGATCGCAGGCGGCGTGGCGGTGCTGCTGCTGGGCCTGGTGTACTGCGAACTGGGCGCGGCGCTGCCGCGTGCCGGCGGCGTGGTGCGCTACCCGGAGTATTCGCACGGCGCGCTGCTCGGCTGGCTGATGGGCTTCATCACCCTGATCGCGTTTTCCAGCCTCATCGCGATCGAGGTCGAGGCCGCGCGGCAGTACGCCGCGGCCTGGTTCCCCTCGTTGAACCAGGCCGGCAGCAGCCATCCCAGCATCGCCGGCTGGCTGCTGCAGTTCGCGCTGCTGCTGGTGTTCTTCCTGCTCAACTACTTCAGCGTCAAGACCTTCGCCACCGCCAACAACATCGTCAGCGTGTTCAAGTTCCTGGTGCCGGTGTTGATCATCGTGCTGCTGATGGCGCACTTCAATCCGCAGAACCTGCACGTGCAGGGTTTCGCGCCGTTCGGCGCGGCCGGGGTGGAAGCGGCGATCTCGGCCGGCGGCATCATCTTCGCCTACCTCGGGCTGACCCCGATCGTGTCGGTGGCCAGCGAGGTGCGCGATCCGCAGCGCAACATCCCGATCGCGCTGATCCTGTCGGTGGCGCTGTCCACGGTCATCTACGTGCTGCTGCAGCTGGCGTTCCTGGGCAGCGTGCCGGGCAGCTATCTGGCGCAGGGCTGGGGCGGCATCGACAAGGCGTTCGCGCTGCCGTACCACGACATCGCGCTGGCGCTGGGCCTGGGTTGGCTGGCGGCGCTGGTGATCTGCGACGCGATGATCTCGCCCAGCGGCACCGGCAACATCTACATGAACGCCACCCCGCGCGTGGTCTACGGCTGGGCGCGCAGCGGCGGCTTCCTGCCGGTGCTGACCAAGGTGGACGCCAAGTCCGGCATCCCGCGCCCGGCGCTGTGGCTGAGCCTGGCGATGTCGGTGTTCTGGACTCTGCCGTTCCCGTCGTGGGAGACGCTGATCCAGGTGGTGTCGGCGGCGCTGGTGCTGAGCTATGCGGTGGCGCCGGTCACCGTGGCCGCGCTGCGCCGCAGCGCGCCGGAGCTGCCGCGGCCGTTCCTGCTGCGCGGCATGGGGCTGCTCGGGCCGCTGTCGTTCATCGTCGCCGCGCTGATCGTGTACTGGTCCACCTGGAAAACCTTGTCGTGGTTGCTCGGCCTGCAGATCGCGATGTTCGTGCTGTACGTGCTGTACCGGCTGCCGCGCGCGTCCGCACGCGCGCTGCTGTGGCGGCAGGTGCGTGGCGCGCTGTGGCTGATCGGCTTCTTCGTGCTGGTGTTGCTGGTGTCCTACCTGGGCACCTTCGGCGGCATCGGCTGGATCGCGCATCCCTGGGACACGCTGAGCGTGGCGGTGATCGCGTTCGGCTGCTACCACTGGGGCGCGCGCACCGGATTGCGCAGCGACGAACTGGCGCTGGAAGAGGACGACGGGGAATAGGTTGCTCGCTTTTTTGTAGGAGCGGCTTCAGCCGCGACAGGCGCTCTGCAGCATCCTGTCGCGGCTGATGGCCCGAGGCCACGTAGAGCCGCTCCTACAGAAGAGCCGGAATTCAGGGGATATCGGAACGTAATGAACAGACTCCTTGCATCGATCGTGCTGGCCGCGGCGTCCTTCGCCGGCCAGGCCCAGGCCGCGCCCAGCGCCGCCGACTACCAGCGCTCGCTCGGCCTGCGCGAGGCGTGGATGACCTTGACCGAGAACGTCGCGTGGCCGGCGCAGTGGCGCGACGACGGTGCGTTCTACTACCGCAAGACGGTGCCTGGTGGTTTCGCCTTCGTGCTCGAGGACGTGGCCGGCCAGCGCAAGCAGCGGGCGTTCGATGCGGCGCGGCTGGCGCGCGCGCTGAGCAAGGCGGCAGGCACCGACTACCCGGCGTTGCGCCTGCCGTTCGACCGCTTCGACTATGCGGCCGACGCCGGCCGCGCCAATGCCGCAATCGTGTTCCAGATCGACTATGCGCCGTGGCGCTGCACGCTCGCCGATTATGTCTGCGCGCGCGCCGATGACGGCCCACAGTCGCGTCCGCGCGGCTTCGGCGTGGTCCGCGATCCGGCGGTGGCCGCCGACAACACGCCGCGGCGCTCGCCGGACGGGCGCTGGGAGGCGTTCGCCGACGGCCACGACATCGTGCTGCGCAGCGTCGCCGACGGCCACGTGCTGCGCCTGAGCGAGGATGGCCGCGCCGACGAGTTCTACGATCCGGAAACGCTGGCCTGGTCGCCGGATTCGCAGCGGCTGGCGCTGTACCGGGTAAGGCCCGGATTCGCGCGGCGGGTGACACGGGTAGAGGCGGCGCCGCCGGGCGGCGGCCAACCGCGCGTGCGTACCCAGTTGTATCCCAAGCCTGGCGACGCGGTGGATGTCGAGCGGCCGGTGCTGTTCGACCTCAGCGCCATGTCCACCGGCGCCGGCGTGCGCCGCATCGACATCGACGCTGCGCTGTTCGCCAATCCCTACCAGCTGTCGCCGATCCAGTGGCGCAAGGACGGCCGCAGCTTCGTGTTCGACTACGTGCAGCGCGGCTTCCAGCGCATGCGCGCGATCGCGGTGGACGCGGCCAGCGGCCGCGCGCACGTGGCGGTGGGCGAGGATGCCAAGACCTTCGTCTACGCCGACCGCAGCTTCCGCCACGACGTGGACGGGCTCGGCAAGGAGATCCTGTGGATCTCCGAGCGCGACGGCTGGCGCCACCTGTACCTGTTCGACGGGGCCAGCGGCAAGGTCAAGCGCCAGATCACCAAGGGCGACTGGATCGTGCGCGAGGTGCTGCGCGTGGACGATGCGCAGCGGCGCATCTGGTTCTCCGCCAGCGGCATGGACGCGGGCAAGGATCCGTACTACCGGCAACTGTTCGCGGTGGATTTCGACGGCGGCCGGCTGACCCGGTTGAGCACGGCCGATGCCGACCACGACGTGGCCATCGCCGGCGACGGCCGCCACTACGTGGACACCTATTCGCGTCCGGACCTGCCGCCGGTGATGGAGCTGCATGCCATCGACGGCACGCTGCTGCAGGTGGTCGAGCGCGGCGACATCGGCAAGCTGCAGGCGGCCGGCTGGCGCGCGCCGCAGACCTTCGTCGCCAAGGGCCGCGACGGCCGCACCGACATCTGGGGCATGGTGGTGCGCCCGCGCGACTACGATCCGCACAAGAAATACCCGGTGATCGAGAACATCTACGCCGGCCCGCACGACAGCTTCGTGCCCAAGACCTTCTGGCCGTTCGGCTACCACTCCGGCGGCGACAAGCAGATCGGCATGCAGGCGCAGGCCGACCTGGGTTTCATCGTGGTGATGATCGACGGCATGGGCACCGCCAACCGGTCCAAGGCGTTCCACGACGTGGCCTGGAAGAACCTGGGCGATTCCGGCTTCCCCGACCGCATCGCCTGGCACAAGGCGCTGGCCGCGCAGGACCCGTCCTACGACATTTCCCGCGTCGGCATCTACGGCGCCTCGGCCGGCGGGCAGAGCACGCTCGGCGCGCTGGAACGGCATCCGGACTTCTACAAGGTCGGCGTGGCGTTCGCGGGCTGCTACGACAACCGCATGGACAAGATCAGCTGGAACGAGCAGTGGATGGGCTGGCCGGTGGACGCCAGCTATGCCGCCGCCTCCGGCGTGGACAACGCGGCGAAGCTGCGCGGCGAGCTGCTGCTGATCGTCGGCGAGCAGGACAGCAACGTCGACCCGGCCTCGACCGCGCAGGTGGTGGATGCGCTGATCAAGGCCGGCAAGGATTTCGACCTGTTGAACGTGCCCGGCGGCGAGCATTCGGTGGGCCGTTCCAGCGGTCCGATCGACTACGTGCAGCGCCGCCAGTACGACTTCTTCGTGCGGCATCTGCTGGATGCGCCGACGCCGCGCTGGAATGCGCTGCCGTCGGGCGGGCGCGGTGACTGAATCGCTTGCCGCTTCGCCTGAGGAGCGGCTTCGGCCGCGATATCGGAGCCGGACGATCCCTGCGTCGGGGAATCTCTGTCGCGGCTGAAGCCGCTCCTACAGGGGGGCGACGTCGGGCGTCTGGCGCAGCGGTCCCGGTCAATCCTGCGCCTTGGCCGCAGGTTGAGCCAGGAAGGCAGTGCTGGGGTCGGGCGGTGACGGAACGTCGCTGCCTTTGCAGAGGCGGATCCAGGCATCGGCCGGACCGCACAGCGCTGGCCCTGCTGCACGCGCCGGCGTCGGAAACGGCAGTCGAAGGTGTCCCTGGTCGCAGGTTTCAGTTCCCGCAGTAAAGTTGTCGGCGATCATGCCGATGGCAACAACGGGCAACCATTGCGCCTGGAGCAGGGCCGCCACGTTCGTAGCGGTGGCCGGTACGTACGCCTGTCGAGCGGCGACGCGACCGGCTGCGGCCGCAAGCGCTGCGCAATGGCCCCGACGCGCTGCGGGAGACTGTGGCAACCTATCGACCTTGCGACCGCACCACGGCCGCCCGACGAGCAAACGCGCATGAGTTCCATCGCCTCGGTGTCCTCGATCGCCCTGTCCGGCATGCGCGCCGCCGAGTCCGGGTTGCAGGCCCGTGCGCACAATGTGGCCAACGCCGCCACCGAGGGCTTCCAGCGCCAGGTGACGGTGAACCAGGAAGCGCCCGGCGGCGGCGTGACCAGCCAGGTGCAGGCGGTGGGCGGCGAGGGCAGCGACCTGGTCGACGACATGGTCGGCGGGCTGTCCGCGCGCAACGAATTCCAGGCCAACGCGCGGGTGCTGCGCGCGGCCGACGACACGGTCGGCAGCCTGCTGGACGTCCTGGCCTGAGGCCACGGCCGTTTCCTTCTCCCATCGGGACCATGGCCCCCTTCTAGGGGGAAGGTGCCCCGAAGGGGCGGATGAGGGTACGGGCAAAGCCTCCGTGCACCCAACTCCGTGAGACGCTTCGCGCCGTACCCTCACCCCAACCCCTCTCCCGGTGGGAGAGGGGCTAGCCGGCCGCTCCTTTTCCAATCGGGGAGAAGGCGCGCGCGAAGGGGCGGATGAGGGTACGGGCAAAGCCTCGTGCACCCAACTCCGTGAGACGCTTCGCGCCGGACCCTCACCCCAACCCCTCTCCCGGTGGGAGAGGGGCTAGCCGGCCGCTCCTTTTGCCATCGGAGGGAAGGTGTCCCGAAGGTCGGATGAGGGTAGGGGCAAAGCCTCGTGCACCCAACTCCGTGAGACGCTTCGCGCCGGACCCTCACCCCAACCATCTCCCGGTGGGAGAGGGGCTAGCCGGCCGTTCCTTTTGCCATCGGGGAGAAGGTGCCCCGATGGGGGACGAGGGTACGCGCAAAGCCTCATGCAGCCGGTCTTGCACACCTCTGAGGGCACGCGCGAAGCCTCGTGCCGTCGCCGCCGCCCCGCCCCAGCTATGCAATCTTCCGCACCGATCCGCGCCACAGCGCACAAGACGTAGCGCCACCTGCGGCGCACGATGATGCGCTATTGCTCATCGGGGACGGGACATGGATCGGAGAGATTTCCTGCGTCAGGGGCTGGCGGTCGGCGCGGTGGCCGGGGTCGAGGCGCTCGCCGGCAGCGTCGCTGCGGCCGCCAACGCGGTGCCGGCAGCGCCGTCTGCGCCTGCGCCGCTGCGCCTGCAGCCGCTGGCCGCCGATGCGCTCGCCGGCCACACCCTGCAATGCCGCTTCGTCGAGGCCGGCGCGCAATGGCAGGTGTACGAAGACCTGCGCAGCGCCGACGGCGACCTGACCCTGCTCGGCCCAGGCGGCGCGCTGGTGCTCGGCAAGCGCACCGAAGCGGTCTATCCCAGCGCGCAGGCGCCGTACTTCGGCATGAAACTGGCCGACGTGGCGATGGCCGAAGCCGACCTGCTCGCCGACCGCCTGCTGCGCGACGGCGATCCGCGCCCGGACGAGGTGCGCGACGCGGCGCCGCCACCGGCCTCGCAACTGGATCCCAAGGACTACAACGGCCGCCTGCCGTGGACCACCTTCGTCGGTACCCGCGAATGCGCCGACACCATGCCGGTGTATCCGGACGGCCGCACCCGCGCCTATCGCGCGCTGCACGCGTTCCCGGAGCTGGGCAAGGCCGACCTCGTCGCACGCCGCCACGAAGGCCTGATCGGCGGCTGGATGCCGGCGGTGCGCAAGGTGGTGCCGGCCGGCGAAGGTCGCTATTACGACGTGCTGCTGTTCGCCGACGTGCTGGCCACCGATCGCTTCATCGTGCAGACCTGGCACCGCAGCGCGCTGGTCGAGCACGGCAAGGTGACCAAGGTGGTGTACGGCTACAGCTATCCCGACTACCCGCCGCGGCGCGGCCCGCGCAGCGCCGAGGACTTCTACCGCGGCCTGCTGGCCTTCGCCGGCTACTGGCAGGGGCTGCTGGCCGACACCGTGCAGGCGCGGCTGCCCGACCCGAGCTGGAGCGACATGGCGCGCTTCGCCTTCGCCCGCGAACTGGTGGTGCGCCCCGGCGGCACCTATCCGAAATACGGCGCGGTCGATCGCGACTACTACGGCAACGAATACGACGGCTTCCAGGACACCTTCACCAGCTCGCTGTACGCGAACCTGGAGTGGGGCCGCTTCGCCCAGGCCGCGGCGGTGCTGGACGGCTACTTCAGCGACTTCGTGCAGGACGACGGCATGGTCAACATGCGCGGCGCGGAGACCGGCCAGTTCGGCCTGACCCTGTCGCTGCTGGCGCGCTACCTGCGCTACACCGGCGATGCGGCGCTGCTGCGCAAGCACCGCGGCAAGATCGCCGCGACCGCGCAGATCCTGCTGGAACTGCACGACGCCAGCCTGCAGCTGCCGGCGAAGGCGCCCGGGCATGGCCTGATCCATGGCTGGAACGAATCCGACGCCTGCCTGTTCCCGGACCCGACCCTGTGGTGGAAGCCGTACTACGCCAACAGCGCGCTGGCGATCCGCGGCTGGCAGGACATCGCCGCGGTGTGGACCACCATCGCCGGTCCGGGCGCGCAGGGCACCGCGGCGCAGTGGCGGCGGCGCGCGCAGCAACTCACCGCGCAGCTGCACAAGACCCTGCGCGGCAACATCCGCCGCGACCTGACCCCGCCTTACATCGGCCCGCTGCCGGGGGTGAAGCTGACCTTCCGCCAGTCGCTGCAGCAGGAAAAGCCCAGCGAGCAGGGCTGGCCGCACCGCGTCTATGCCGAGCTGCTGCAGGCCGACGTGCTGCCCGACGACCTCGCGCACCTGGTCATCGACTGCGTGCGCGGCCATGGCGGCACCAGCCTGGGCGTGGTCGGCAACATCGCCCCGCCCACGCCGGAAGGGCGCGACCTGCTCGGTTTCATTTCCTACGGCTATGCGCAGCAACTGCTGCGCCTGGACCGGATCGAGGAATACCTGCTGTTCCTGTACGCGCACCGCTACCACGTGCACACGCGCGGCAGCTGGACCGCGGGCGAGGTCAGCGGCATCACCGGCGGCATGCCGCTGTTCTGCATCCCGGCGCAGATGACCATCCCGCTGCTGCTGCGCTGGATGCTGGTGTTCGAGGACAGCGCCGGCGAGGAGCTGTTCCTGGCGCGCGCGCTGCCGCGCGACTGGTTGGGCAGCGGCGAGGCGATCGCGATCGAGGCCGCGCCGACCCGGTGGGGCGCGGTGTCGCTGGCGCTGCGCGGCGATCCGGCGCGCAAGCGCATCGACGGCACCCTGACCCTGCCGGCGCAGGCGCCGGCACGGACCTGGCTGACCCTGCGCGTGCCGGCCGGCACGCAGCTGCGCGAGGTGCTGATCGACGGGCGCGCGGTGGCGCTGTCCGGGCCGCGCAACGAGCGCGTTCAGGTGCCGGCCGGCGCGGCGCGGCAGATGACGATTTCGGCCGCCTACGGCTGAGTGGCGAAAAAGTCGGAAACGTCCCGAAACCTGTCGCGCAGTGCGATATTCCGCACATTTTCCCGATAAATACGACAAGACGGGGCCGTCACCCTACGCGCACATTGTGGCCGTGCAGTGAAATCTCCGGGGGAGATTCCTGCACGAAGTAGCCGGACGCAACGCGTCGTCGTACGCGTCGCCGCGGACGCGGCGGTGGGACCCTCCACCTGCCGTCGCGCCCGCGGACACGTCCTTTCCGTACCCGCCACCGACCACTGGCGATGGGGACGGCTGCCCGGGGATGGGCGCCGACCTCGCCGATCGCCATGCCTCGCCGCCCAGGAGATTCCGATGTCGTCTTTGTCCCAACGCGTTGCGCCGCTTTTCCCGTCGTCATGGCGCCGCGTGCAGCGGCCAGGTCCGCTGGCGGCGGCGATCTGCAGCGCACTGGCGGTCGCCGCGGCGGCGCCGTGCGCGCTGGCGCAGGACGCCACCGCCGCCGATCCGGCGGCGACCACACTGGAACGGGTCAGCGTGACCGGCAGCCATATCCGCCGCGTCGATGCGGAAACCGCCAGCCCGGTGATCACCATCGACCGGCAGCGGATCGAGGACAGCGGCCAGAACACGCTCGGACAACTGCTGCAGCAGCTGCCGGCGATGGCCGGCAACATGCCCAACATCTCGCTCAACTCCGGCTTCAGCCACGGCCGCGCGCTGGTGTCGCTGCGCAACCTCGGCGCCGAGCGCACCCTGGTGCTGGTCAACGGCCACCGCATGGCCGGCCCGGCCAGCAGCGTCTCCGCCGCGCCCGGCGTGGACATCAACGCGATCCCGGCGGCGATGGTCGAGCGCATCGAAGTGCTGACCGACGGCGCCTCCTCGGTGTACGGCTCCGACGCCATCGCCGGCGTGGTCAACATCATCCTCAAGGACAAGTACGACGGCGCCGCGGCGACCGTCGACTACGGCCAGAGCACCCATGGCGACGGCAACCGCCGCACGCTGGGCGTGGAGTGGGGCAAGACCTGGGAGCGCGGCGGGCTGATCCTGGGCCTGAGCCGCAGCTCGATGAACGCGCTGTACGACGAAGACCGCAGCTACGCCAAGACCGCGGTGAACTACCTCAACGGGCAGGTGGTGGAACGCCGCGGCAACGGCACCCGCGCCTTCCTCAGCGACGGCAGCGTGCTGACCCCGAACAGCAACCTGGCGCCCGGCGCGGTCGACGCCGGCGACTTCCACACCTACAGCCAGGCGGTCGAGGGCTACAACTCCTACACCGGGCAGTACCTGATCACCCCGGTGGAGCGCACCAATTTCTCCGCCCACGCCAGCTTCGATTTCACCCCGGACGTGCAGGGCTACCTGGACATGTTCTGGACCCGCAGCAAGACCACCTCGCAGCTGACCGCCTTCGGCCTGGAGCTGCCCAACGCCGCGCAGAACTACTACAACCCGTTCGGCAGCGACCTGTCGCGTTACCTGCTGCGCTCGGTGCCGGCCAACACCCGCGTCTATTCCTCGACCATGACCCAGACCAACATCGTGGCCGGGTTGCGCGGCAAGTTCTCCGACAGCAGCTGGCAGTGGGACGCGGCGGCCGGTTATGCGCGCTACAAGGACACCCTGGTGCGCAACGGCTTCTCGATCACCTCGGCGCTGAACAACGCGGCCGGCGCCTCGTTCCTGGACAGCGACGGCGTGGTCAAGTGCGGCACGCCCGGCAACGTGATCGCCGGCTGTACCCCGATCAACGTGTTCAACCCGGACGATCCGGCCACCATCGCCGGGATCAAGGCCACCCAGAGCGCGGTCGACCTGATCGACGAGAGCACGATGAAGTTCGCCGAGGCCAGCGTCAACGGCGACCTGTTCAAGATGCCGGCGGGAATGGTGCAGGCCGCGTTCGGGCTGTCGTTGCGCAAGAACGATTTCTCGCAGGGCACCAGCAACCCGGTCGCCGCCGCCGATGCGGGCGGCAGCTGCGACTACAACGACGGCTGCATCATGAACCAGGGCCACGACGAGACCATCAAGGAGGCCTATGCCGAAGTGCTGATCCCGCTGCTCAAGGATCTTCCCGGCGCACAGGCGCTGAACCTCAACCTGGGCACGCGCTATTCCAAGTACGACTACTGGGGCAACACCACCAACAGCAAGATCGCGCTGGAATGGCGGCCGATCGACAACCTGCTGATCCGCGCCACCGGCTCGGAAGTGTTCCGCGCGCCTGCGCTGGGCGACCTGTACGGCTCGCCGTTCAACGGGGTGGTCGACGCCAGCGGCGACTTCACCGATCCGTGCGCGGGCTACACCGGCGGCGGCAATGCGGCGGCCTGCGCCAACGTGCCCACCGACGGCAGCTTCGTCAACACCTCCTCGTTCACCGTGCTGACCACCGGCTCGGCCAATGCCGGTTTCAAGATCAAGCCCGAGCAGGGCCGTTCCTACAACCTCGGTGCGGTCTACGATCCGGGTTGGGCGGACGGCCTGTCGTTGAACCTGGACAGCTGGCGGGTCACGCTCGACGACATGATCAACGGTTCCGGCCTGGACCAGGTGCTGCAGAACTGCTACGACGGGCAGAGCGCGTATTGCCCGCTGATCCAGCGCAACGCCAGCGGGCAGCTGGTCAGCGTCACCGTGCCGTTCGCGATCAACAGCGGCAAGGTCGATATCCGCGGCTACGACATCGGCATCAAGTACGCGCTGCGCGACACCGCCTGGGGCAGCTTCCAGGCCGGCGTCGACGCCACTTTCCTGTCCAGCTACAAGTTCAGCGGCGACGACCACAACTACGTCGGCGAGACCTCCAGCTACGGCAACATGCCGCGCTGGCGCGCCAGCTTCAACCTGGGTTGGGACAACGGGCCGTGGCACGCCAGCTGGAACACGCGCCTGCTCGGCCCGACCACGGTCGGCAGCGCCTACGAGGACTTCTGCGTGAACACCGCCGCCGACGGCAGCTGCGTGTACTTCCGCGTCGGCACGGTGACCTACCACGACGCCTCGCTGAGCCGGAAGTTCGAGAGCCTGCACACCACGCTGTCGGCCGGCGTCAACAACCTCGGCGACCGCAAGCCGCCGCAGTACTACGGCTATGCCAGCGCGGCCAACACCGACGCGTTCACCTACGACACGTTGGGGCGGTATTTCTGGGCGCGGCTCAGGACCGAGTTTTGAGGCTGGCGGCAAGCGGCGGCAAGGCCGCCTCGGACTGGCGGCGCCGCGCTGCGGTGGCACTGACCGCGGCGCTGTTCTGCGCCGCGGTCGCCACGGTGGCGGCCGCGGCGAGCGACGGCGAAGGATTGCAGGACAGCAACGCCGCGCTCGGCTATCCGCGCTTCAAGGGCGATGCGCAGCCACTGCCGGACAACGGCGTGGCCTTCGCCCCGGGCGGCCATCTGCGGCGGGTGTTCGCCGCGGACCTGGCGGCCGGCGCCGGCAGCGCGCCCGGCAAGGATTTCTGGATCGACCGCATGCTCGCGCGCAGCGGCACCGGCGGCGGCTTCGACGACAGCAACAACTGGCTGTTCAGCCGCGGCCGCGCCGCGTACATGTACACGCACGCGCCGCAGCAGCCGGGCTTCGTCGGCGATGTCGCCTACGCGCACAAGACCGGCCACGATGCGTTGTTCCGGCTGCAGCTCGAACGCGACGGCACGCCGTTGCAGCTGGTCGAGGACAGCGCGCAGCGGCGGCAGACGCCGAGCTACTTCAGCAGCGTCTACGCCGATGCCGCCGCGGGCGTGCGGCTGCGCCTGGTCAAGTTCATCAGCGAGCAGAACGTGGCCGTGGCCGAGGCCACGCTGTCCAGCAGCGACGGCGTGGCGCGGACGCTGACCCTGCGCGCGACCTCGCCGATGGCCACGCATGCCGGCGGCGCCGAACTCACCGGCGCGTTCGTCACCCACAACGCGATCACCACGGTGTTCCCGCGCCTGTCCGGCGACGGCTTCGCGGTCGACGGCGGCTCCATCGCGCGCCGCGTGGCGGTGCCGGCGCGCGGCGAGGCGGCCACGCTGAAGGTGCAGCTGGGGCTGGTCACGCGCGAGTTGCCGGCATCGCTGCAGGAATACCGGCGCATCGCCGCGCAGTCGCCGCAGCACGCCTACAGCGAACACGTCGTCGCCTACAACCGCTGGTGGGCCGACAACCTGCCGTACATGGACACCCCCGAGGACAACATCGACAAGACGTTGTTCTACCGCTGGTGGCTGCTGCGCTTCAATTTCCTCGACGCCGCGGTGCCCGGCAACGACTACCAGTTCCCGGTGGCGATCGAAGGCGTGCTCGGCTACGACAACGCGATCGTGCTGACCACCGGCATGTTCATCGACGACCTCAAGTACCTGCGCGATCCCAGCTATGCCTACGGCTCCTGGCTGGGCGCCGGCGAGACCGCCGGCGGCGGCAAGTACGTGGACAACCCCGGCGCGCCGGAGAACTGGTCCAATTCCTACGCCCAATACCTCAGCGCCGCCGCCTGGCGCGCCTACCAACTGCACGGCGGGCCGCCGGCGGTGGCCGCGCAACTGGCGCGCTACGCCAGCGCCGACGTGGACGCGCTGCTGCGCGCCTACGACCGCAACGGCAACGGCCTGATCGAGTACGACTGGGCGGCGATGACCGGCAACGACGCCGACGCGGTGTCCTTCGACTGGGCCAAGCAGCACGGCCAGGTGCGCATGGACCGCAGCGAGAGCGCCTACGTCTACGCCAATGCGTTGGCCGCGGCGCAGGCCGCGCAACTGGCCGGCGACAGCGCCACCGCGACGCGGATGCAGGCGCTGGCGGCGAAGATCCGCAGCGCCGTGCTCGCCGTGCTGTGGCAGGACCGCAGCGCGGGCGCCGACGGCATGGGCCTGCATGGCGACCTGCTCAAGCAGCGCCAGGCCGACGGTGCGCGGTTGCCGGTGGACTGGAAGGAGACCAACAACTACTACCCGTTCAGCGTCGGCCTGATGCCGAAGCAAGGCGAGGCCGACTACGACCCGAAGTACGTCCGCGCGCTGCGCCTGTTCGCCGATGCGCGGCAGTACCCGCTGTTCCCGTTCTATACCGCCAACCAGGCCGACCAGCAGGCGCGTGGCGACGGCGGCAGCAACAACTTCTCGGTGATCAATTCCACCGTGGCGTTCCGCCTGCTGGGCAGCGCCTTGCGCGACTATCCCAGCCCGTATCTGGACGCGAGCAGCTACCGCAAGCTGCTGTACTGGAACGCCTGGGCGCACTACATCGACGGCGACAACCGCTATCCGGACCAGAACGAGTTCTGGGCCCAGGGCAGCGCCGCCGACGGTGGCCGCATCGGCTACCGCTCGTGGATCCACCATACCCAGCTCGGCGCGACCAACTTCACCGTGATCGAGGACGCGATGGGGCTGCGCCCGCGCAGCGACGGCAGGATCGAACTGTTTCCGATCGACATCGGCTGGGACCACTTCGCCGCCGACGCGCTGCGCTACCGCGACCGCGACCTGAGCATCGTCTGGGATCGCGACGGCCGCCACTACGGTGGCGCGGTGCCCAAAGGCTATTCGGTGTATCTGGACGGGAAGCTCGCGTTCACCGTCGATCGCCTGGCGCATGTGATCTACGACCCGGCCAGCGGCCAGGTACAGGCGGCGCCGGACGCGGTCAATGCCGATGCCGCGCAGGTGCGGGTGCTGGCCGCGCACGCGCGTGCGCTGCAGACGCCGGAGCAGGTGCGCTTCGCCGCCGATGCGCGCATCGCCGCCGTGCTGACCGACGCCGGCGTGGACACGGCGTTGCCGGCTTCGGCGCGCAACCTCGCGCAGGGCGCGACGGTGAGCGCCAGCTACGCCGCCGACGGCTTTCCGGCCACTGCGGCGGTGGACGGCAGCACCGCCAACGAACCGTTCTGGGGCAGCGCCGGCTCGCCGTCGCGCAGCGACTGGATCGAACTCGACCTGGGCCGGCCGCAACTGCTGGACGACGTGCGCCTGTATTTCTACCGCAGCTCCTCGCCGCCCGGCGAACAGCACGGCTTTGCCTCCGGCACCCGCGCCGGCTATGCGCCGCCGTGGCTGTACGCGCTGCAGTATTTCGATGGTCGCGAGTGGAAGACCGTGCCCGGCCAGGTGCGCGATGCGCCGATCGCGCAGGGCAACCGTAACCGCGTGCGCTTCCCGGCGCTGCGCGTGCAGCGGCTGCGCGTGCTGGTCACGCATGCCGGCGCGCTGCGTACCGGCATCAAGGAGATCCAGGCCTACGCCAGTGGCGCCAGGCCGCCGGCGGCCAATGCCAACCAGGCGCCGCAGGTCGAGGCCTGGCAGGAGGACGGCGCCGGCGGCGGTGCGCTGCGCCTGGTCGGCCGGGTCGGTGACGACGCGTTGCCGAACGGCACGCTGGCGCTGCACTGGCGCGTGCTGCAAGCAGCGCCTGGGGGCGCGGCGATCTTCGAGGACCCGCAGGCGGCGAGCACCAGCGTGCGCTTCACCGCGCCCGGCGCCTATACGCTGCGGCTGCAGGCCGACGACGGCGCGTTGCAGGGCCATGCCGACGTGGCCGTGGTCGCCGCGGCGTTGCCCGCCGGGCAGGGGTTGCAGGTGCAGGGCGAGGCCGAGGCCAGCGCGCAGGTCACCGCCGGCCATCATCGGCTGCAGGCGCTCAACGACGGGCTGCTGCCCGAGCCTGGCCAGGCGCCGGCGCCGGACCGGCGCTGGGGCAGCTGGGGCCGCGCGCAACCGGCCTCGGTGTGGGTGCAGTATCAATGGCCGCAACCGCAGCGGGTGAACGCGGCGGCGCTGTACTTCTGGGACGACCAGCCGCAGGGCGGGGTGGCGCCGCCGCGCGCGTGGAAGCTGCAGTACCGCGATGGCGAGCAGTGGCGCGACATCGCGGTGCGCGGCGGCTATGCGGTCGCCGCGCGCGGCGCACCCAGCCGCGTGGCGTTCGCGCCGGTGACCACCACCGCGTTGCGTGCGGTGCTGGACACCGCCGCACAGGGCGACGGCCACGCCGCGGTCGGTCTCGACGAATGGCAGGTGTTCGCCGAACGCGCCGACAGCACCGAGCCGGTCGACGTGCGCGTGGCGCCGGGGCAGATGCCCGCGTTGCCGCAACGCATCGCCGGCTATTTCGCCGACGGCAGCTGGGCGTGGCTGGGCGTGCGCTGGCCGCAGCTCGAACCCGCGGCGCTTGCCGGCGAAGGCCGCGTGCAGCTGCAGGGCCTGGCCGACGGCGGCGTGCCGGTCGCCGCCAGCATCTGGGTGCGCGCCAGCGCGCCGGGGCAGATCAACACCGTGCAGGCGCCGCCGCCGCTGCATGTGCGGGCCGGGCAGGTGCCGGCACTGCCGGAGTACGTCAGCGTGCAATACAACGATGGGTCGCGCGAACGCGTGCCGGTGCAGTGGCCGCCGCTGGCGCCGGCCGTGTCCGCCGCGCCGGCCAGCGCCAGCATCGTCGGCAGCGCGCAAGGGCGCGGCGGCAGCGGACAGCTGCCGGTGCGGCTGCAGATCGTGGTCGATGCGGCGGTGGCGCCGTGAGCCTGCGCCATGTTGGGTTCGGCTGGACGCGGCTGTTGCTGGCCGCCTGCATGGCGTCCGCCGCCAGCGCACAGGCTGCGCCGGCCGCGGACGCGCGCAGCGTGCACGCCGCCGGCAATCCGATCCTGGCCGACGGCCGCGACTATTCCGCCGATCCGGCGCCGCTGGTCGCCGACGGCAAGCTGTACATCATCGCCGGCCGCGACGAGGCGCCGCCGGACGTCAACGACTTCGTGATGCGCCGCTGGCAGCTGCTGGCCACCGACGACGTCGGCAGCGGCCGCTGGACCCACTATCCGTCGCTGCTGCGCCCGGAGCAGGTATTCGCCTGGGCCGTGGCCGGCCGCGCCTACGCCGCGCAGATCGTGCAGGGGCCGGACCGGCGCTACTACCTGTACGCACCGGTCCACGAGAAGCATTCGCCCAACGCCGATCCGTTCGCGATCGGCGTGGCGGTCGCCGACAGTCCGCTGGGGCCGTGGCGCGACGCGCATCCGCAAGGACCGATCCTGTCGCAGTCGCTGCCGGTCAGGAACACCATCCAGAACATCGACCCGACCGTGCTGGTCGACGACGACGGCCGCGTGTACCTGTACTGGGGCACCTTCGGCAAACTGTTCGGCATCGAACTGGAACGCGACATGGTCACGCCCAAGGGCGAGGCGGTGGCGGTCACCACGCTGGACGGCTATTTCGAAGCGCCATGGCTGTTCAAGCGCAACGGCACCTACTACCTGGCCTATGCCGGCAACCGCGCCGGGCCGGATTCGGAATGCACGCCGGCGCTCTACCACGCCTGCATCGCCTACGGCACGGCGCCGTCGCCGCTGGGGCCGTGGACCTACCGCGGGGTGATCCTGCCGCCGGTGTCCTCCACCACCTCGCATCCGGGCATCGTCGACTTCAAGGGCCAGTGGTATCTGGTCTACCACACCGCCGACGCCAAGGGCGGCGGCCATTTCCGGCGCAGCGTGGCGATCGACCGGCTGCAGTGGGACGACAGCCATCGGCCGGCGCGGATCCGTCCGGTGCAGGCCACGCGCAGGGCGCAGCCGCCGCTGCCGTTGCAGCGCAACGTGGCCCGTTTCGCCCAGGCCAGCGCCTCCAACGGACCGGACATCCCGCACCAGTACTGGATCGCCGCGCTCAACGACGGGGTGGTCAAGCGCAACCCGTTGCCGCCGCAGATGTGGGGCAGCTGGAGCGCACACAATCCGCCGCAGCAGTGGATCCAGTACAGCTGGGCGCAGCCGGTGGCGCTGGAGCGCAGCCGCATCGTGTTCTGGGCCGACCACGCGCCCGGCGCGAACGAAGGCGTGGCGCCGCCGGCGCGCTGGCGCCTGGAATACCGCAAGGACGGACAGTGGCTGCCGTTGGCGCAGGCGGCGCACGCGCCGGTCGCCCACCGTGTGCAGACGCTGCGCTTTGCGCCGGTGACCACGCGCTGCGTGCGCGCGGTGTTCGATGCGTCCGGCGCCGACGGCCGCTACGCCGCCGTTGCGGTGCAGGAGTGGGAAATGTGGGCCACGCGCGCGCAGCGCCTGGCGCCAGCCGACGCGGCGGCTGCGCAACAGTGCGACGATCGTTGAACAGCAGGAGTGAGGAAATGCAGACGGATCGCGGGCATCGCATCGGGCGACAGGCGTGGCTGCTGCGTGTGCCGCTGCGTACCGTGGCAGCGCTGCTGCTGGCGCTCGCGCTGGCGCCGTGCGCGCTGGCGGCGCCGGGCGCGGACGACTACCAGCGTGCGCAGGCACTGAGTCGCCGCTACGAGGCGCTGGTCGATCGCGAACCGTCGCAACCGGTGTGGCTGGACGCCGGGCATTTCCTGTATCGGCGTTCGCTCGCGCGCGCCGGCGCCGCACCGGCGATCGAATACCGGCGCGCGGCCGTGGACAGCGGCAGCAACGAACTCGCCTTCGACCACGTGCGGCTGGCGGCGGCGCTGTCCGCAAGTGGCGGGCAGCCGGTCGATGCGACGGCGTTGCAGTTGTCCGAGGTGACGCTGGGCGAGCGCCAGTTGGACTTCGAGCGCGATCGCGTGCGCTGGCGCTGCGCCTTGCCGGACTACCGCTGCACGCGCAGCGACATGGGCGCGCGCGAACCCGATTCCTACGACATGAGCATTCCGCTGAAGCAGGGCCCGGCGCATGCGCAGACCTCGCCGGACGGCAAGTGGCGGGCCTGGGTCGAGGCCGGCAACGTGGTGGTCGCGGCGGCGGCCGGCGGCGCGCCCTTTGCGCTCAGCCACGACGGCAGCGCGGCCGGGTACTACGCGGTGGACAGCTTCGCCTGGTCGCCGGACTCGACCCGGCTGGTCGCCTACCGGGTCACGCCGGCGCCGCCGCGCACGGTGTACTACATCGAGTCGGCGCCCTCCGACCAGCTGCAGCCGAAGCTGCATCAGCAGGCCTATGCCAAGCCCGGCGATCCGCTGCCGGTGCTGCGGCCGGTGCTGTTCGACCTGGCCACACGCCGCGCGCAGGCGGTGCCGGCGACGCTGTTTCCCAATGCGTTCACCCTGGGCTGGCCGCAGTGGCGCCGCGACGGCAGCGGCTTCACCTTCGAATACAACGAACGCGGCCACCAGCGCTACCGGGTCATCGAGGCCGATGGACGCACGGCGCAGGCGCGCACGCTGATCGAGGAAACCTCGCCGACCTTCATCGAGTACAGCGCGCTCAGCGGCGACGGCGGCAAGTACTACCGGCACGATTTCGCCGACGGCGCGCGCACCCTGTGGGCGTCCGAGCGCGACGGCTGGGAGCATCTGTACCTGTACGACACGCGCAGCGACGCCGCGCCGCGCCAGGTCACCCTCGGCGAGTGGGTGGTGCGCAAGGTCGATCGCGTCGACGAGGCCGCGCAGCAGGTGTACTTCACCGCCTCCGGCATGCTCCCGGGCGAAGACCCGTACTACCAGCACGCCTATCGCATCGGCCTGGACGGCCGCGGCCTGACCGCGCTGACTCCGGCGCCGGCCGATCACCAGGTGGTCTATTCGCCCGACGGGCGCTGGCTGCTCGACCTGTATTCGCGCGTGGACCTGGGGCCGGTGCTGGAACTGCGCCGCAGCGACGATGGCGCGCTGGTGCGGCAGGTCGAGCGCACCGACCTGTCGCAGCTGCTCGCCGCCGGCTGGGTGCCGCCGCTGCCGCTGCATGCGCCCGGCCGCGACGGCAAGACCGAGATATGGGGCGTGATCCATCGTCCGCAGGGGCTGGATCCGCGGCGCCGCTACCGCGTAGTCGAGAACATCTATCCCGGCCCGCACGGCGCGTTCGTGCCCAAGCGCTTCAGCGCACGCGTGCCGGCGTTGACCGCGCTCGGCTTCGCCGTGGCGCAGATCGACGGCATGGGCACCAACAACCGTTCGCGCGCGTTCCACGACGTGGCCTGGCGCAACCTCAAGGACGCCGGTTTTCCCGATCGCATCGCCTGGCATCGCGCCGCCGCGGCGCAGTATCCGTGGTACGCGATCGAGCAGGGCGTGGGCATCTACGGCACCTCCGCCGGCGGACAGAGCGCGCTCGGCGCGTTGCTGTTCCATCCCGAGTTCTATGCCGCCGCGGTGGCCAATTCCGGCTGCCACGACAACCGCATGGACAAGATCTGGTGGAACGAGCAGTGGATGGGCTGGCCGGTCGGGCCGTGGTATTCGGCCTCGTCCAATGTCGACAACGCCTGGCGCCTGCAGGGGCATCTGCTGCTGGTGACCGGCGACATGGACCAGAACGTGGATCCGGCCAGCACCTTCCAGGTCGCCGATCGCCTGATCAAGGCCGGCAAGGATTTCGATCTGCTGGTGGTGCCGGGCGGCGACCACGGCGCCGGCGGCGCGTACGGCCAGCGCCGGTTGCTGGATTTCTTCGTGCGCTGGCTGCAGCAGGCGCCGACGCCGGACTGGAACCGCCAGGCGGCGGCGCCGACAGCGGTCGCGCACTGACGGTGATGCGCATGCGGCATGCGGAAGTCGCCGCGTGGCGACGACCGCCATCGGCTGCGACATATCGACAAATTTCCACATCAAAGGCGACGTTTTTCCACAAGACGCTGCGCCCGCAAGCGTGAAACCCTGCAAGTGCGCTGCGCAGTGACGCGCAACGCATTCTGCGCCGTGCGGGGAAGCACGGCCTCCATCGATCGACGTAGGTTCCCGCCGCCTTGGGCCACGGGGACGTGGCGTCGTGCGGCCTGGATTTTTCGTGCAGGCCGACCAACCGAGAGACACGCCATGCGCCAGGTTCGCTTGCCTTCCCTCCGTCCAGCCTCTTTCTGTCGCGATCGCCGCGGGCAAGGGCGCAGCCTGTTGTGCGGCGCGATCGCCATGGCCTTGCTGGTGGCGCTGCCCGCCGCGGCGCAGGACGCAACCAAGGTGCCGGACAAGGCAGCCGCTGCCGCCGACGGCGGCGAAACGGCCGCCGCCGACGCCAAGACCCTGGACAGCGTGGTCGTCACCGGTTCGCGCATCCGCCGCAACGATGCGCTGGACGGGCCGACGCCGCTGACCGTGATCGGCGCCGAGCAGATCCGCGCCGCCGGCTATACCGAGATCGCCGACGTGGTGAACCAGCTGCCGAGCCTGGCGCTGACCCAGACCAGCCAGACCGGCAACCTGGCCGGCAATCCGGGCATCAACGCGCTGGATCTGCGCGGAATGGGCACACAACGCACGCTGGTGCTGGTCGACGGCCGCCGCCAGGTGCCGGCGATTCCCGGCACCTCGGCGGTGGACGTCAGCAACATCCCCTCCAGCCTGGTCGAACGCGTGGAAGTCATCACCGGCGGCGCCTCGGCGCTGTACGGCGCCGACGCGGTCACCGGCGTGGCCAACTTCATCCTGAAGAAGGACTTCCAGGGCGTGGACGCCAGCGCCCGTTATGGCGCGTCCAGCCGCGGCGACATGCGCAGCACCAGCATCGATGCGCTGTTCGGCCGCAACTTTGCCGACAACCGCGGCAACGTCACCGTGTACGGCTTCTACGAACGCGAGCCCGATTCGGTGTCCGGCCAGGACCGGCCGTGGACCGCGATGGGCTATCCGATGTACACGCGCAACAACCGCAACCAGCGTTACTGGATCTCCGACAACAACCGCAACATCAACAACGCCGAGGATGCGCAGCTGATCCTGGGCGGGCGCCACTATGCGATGACCGCCGACGGGCGCCTGCGCGCGCCGGTGCTGGGGCCGGGCGGCTACGTCAACGCCGCACCGCTGAGCCTGGCCAATCCGGTCGACGCGCTGGGCAGCCTGCTCACCGACGGCGGCGAGTACGGCGGCCGCTACGACTCGTGGTACCTGTCGGTGCCGTCGGACCGCTTCTCCAGCCGCGCCACGTTCAATTTCGATTTCAGCGACAGCCTGCGTCTGTTCGCCAACGTCGGCTATTCGCAGAACAGTTCGCGCTCGGCATGGCGCGCGCTGAGCGCGTTCGGCAGCGAGGCGGTGCCGGCCGACAGCCCGTTCATCACCGACGAGATGCGCGCGGCCAACGGCGGCGCGATCACCGACGGCGTGTACTTCGCGCGGCACTTCGACGACGAACTGGGGCAGGGCGGCAGCGAGTACCGGCGCCGGCTGTTCCAGGGTGTGGTCGGGCTGGAGGGCGACTTCAGCCTGGGCGGGCGGGCGTGGAACTACGCGGCGTACTACTCCTACGGCCGCACCCGGCAGCGCAACCGCGACATCGACACGGTGGCCTACGACCGCTACTACCTGGCGGTCGATTCCACCACCGCCGCCGACGGCAGCGCGATCTGCCGCAGTACGCTCGACGACCCGGGCAACGGCTGCGTGCCGTTGAACCCGTTCAAGCGCCTGACCGCCGAGGAGATCGGCTACCTGCGCTACGACTCGGACTGGGCCACCACCACGATGACGCAGCAGGTGCTGTCGGCCTATGCCTCCGGCGGCATCTTCGACCTGCCCGGCGGCGAGGCGCAGATCGTGTTCGGCGGCGAGTACCGCAAGGAGCGCAACGACATCGGCGCGATCGCCCAGTACGACCCGGCCAACCCGGCCTACGACGCCACCCTCGGCACCACCCAGCTGCCGTTGCGCGGGCAGTACGAGGTCAAGGAGCTGTACAGCGAACTGCACCTGCCGCTGCTGGCCGGCAAGCCGTTCGCCGAGCGGCTGGGCGTGGACGCGGCGGTGCGCGTGTCCGACTACAACACCGCCGGCCGCACCGTCACCAACAAGTTCGGCATCGACTGGTCGCCGATCCGCGACATCACCCTGCGCGGCACCTACGGCAAGGCGGTGCGCGCGCCCAACATCGGCGAGCTGTACACCGCCAGCAGCATCGGCGGCATGTGGATCACCGACCCGTGCAACACCTACAACCTGCGCTATCGCACCGACCGCAGCCAGTACGCCGCGGCCAACTGCGCGCAGCTCAACCCGTCCGACAAGGACACCTACTGGCTGTACCGCGACATCATCACCAAGGGCAACCTGGACCTGGGCAACGAGACCGCCAAGACCCGCACCGTCGGCGTGGTGCTGCGGCCGCGCTTCCTGGAGGATTTCTCGCTGTCGGTGGACTACTACAACATCGACCTGCGCGGCGCGATCGATTCGTTCCCGGCGCAGACCATCATCAACAAGTGCGTCGACGCGCCGACGCTGGACAATCAGTTCTGTTCCTTCGTCGGCCGCGACGCCGGCGGCAATCTGCTCGACGTGATCACGCAGAAGCTGAACCTGTCGCGCTACCTGACCCGCGGCGTCGATTTCGCCGCGCAATACCGCTACGACCTGGCCGGACTCTGGGGCCAGAACGCCGGCGCGCTGTCGTTCGACCTGAACTACACGCGCCTGATTCGCCAGGACTACACCCTGGATCCGGATCAGCCGGAAGACGTCACCCGCTTCGCCGGCGTGTTCGGCTCGCCGCAGTGGAAGGGCGTGTTGCGCAGCACCTGGTCCAACCAGCATGCCGGCGCGACCTGGTCGCTGCGGCACATCGCCAAGATGCGCACCAGCACCCAGATCACCGACACCGACTACCAGAAGGTCTGGACCGGCAACGTGTTCTACAGCGACGTGTCCGGCTACTACCGGCTCAAGTCGGGGCTGGAACTGTTCGGCGGCATCACCAACGCATTCGACCGCGCGCCGCCGCGGGTGCCGGGCGCGGAGGCCGGCGGCGCCAATTTCGAACTCGGCTACCACGCCGGCGTGTACGACGTGATCGGGCGGATGTACTACGGCGGGATCCGCCTGGCGCTGTGACGACCGCCTGCCGCCCGCGCCATTCGGCACAAATCCGCATGTCTGCGCAGCCGTGGCGACAAGACGCGATGACGTATCGATGACACAGTGGCGACAACCCGTCCTGTTGTGGCCGCGGTCGGGCCTGCCTGCCGCCGCCACGTGCAAAGGAGCAAGCGCTATGTATTGCCATGTTTTCTCGCCGCGTCCCGAGGCCGTCCAGCAGAGCGGTGCCCGATGAGTCCGGGTTCGGGTCATGTCCATACGGCGCAGTGCGCGCACGCCGCCGCCGCCGATGCGGCGACGCTGGATCCATCGCGCCGCCGCTTCCTGCAATGGAGCGCGCTGGCGATGGCCGCCGGGTTGCTGCGCTTCCCGCTGGATGCGGCCGCGTCCAGCGCCGGGCGCGTGCAGGCGTTGCCGCTGCAGCAGGTCACGCTCAAACCCTCGCTGTTCCTGGATTCGCTGCAGACCAATCGCCGCTACCTGATGGAGCTCGAGCCGGACCGGCTGCTGCACAATTTCCTGCAGTACGCGGGGCTGCCGCCGAAGGGCGCGGTCTACGGCGGCTGGGAAGGCGACACCATCGCCGGCCACACCCTGGGCCACTACCTCAGCGCGCTGGCCAAGATGCATGCGCAGACCCGCGACGCGGAACTGCGCAAGCGCATCGACTACATCGTCGCCGAACTGGCGCGTGCGCAGGCGAAGGACGCGGACGGCTACGTCGGCGGCTTCACCCGCAAGAACGACAAGGGCGAGATCGAGGGCGGCAAGGCGGTCATGGAGGACGTGCGCCGCGGCATCATCAAGGGCAGCAAGTTCAACCTCAACGGCAGCTGGTCGCCGCTGTACACCCAGCACAAGCTGTTCGCCGGCCTGCTCGATGCGCATGCGCTGGCCGGCAACGCCCAGGCGCTGGCGGTGCTGGTGCCGATGGCCGGCTATTTCGCCGGCGTGTTCGACGCGCTCGACGATGCGCAGATGCAGAGCTTGCTGGACACCGAGTTCGGCGGCCTCAACGAGTCCTACATCGAACTGGGCGCGCGCACCGGCGACGCACGCTGGATCGCGATCGGCAAGCGCCTGCGCCACGAGAAGGTGATCGACCCGGCGGCGGCCGGCCGCGACGCGCTGCCGCACATCCACGCCAATACCCAGGTGCCCAAGTTCATCGGCGAGGCCCGCCAGTTCGAGGTCGCCGGCGATGCCGATGCCGCCGCCGCGGCGCGCTTCTTCTGGGAAACCGTGACCGCGCACTACAGCTACGTGATCGGCGGCAACGCCGACCGCGAGTACTTCCAGGAACCGGACACCATCGCCGCGTTTCTGACCGAGCAGACCTGCGAGCACTGCAACAGCTACAACATGCTCAAGCTGACCCGGCACCTGTACCAGTGGACGCCGCAGGCGCGCTACTTCGACTACTACGAACGCACCCTGCACAACCACGTCATGGCCGCGCAGCATCCGGGCACGGGCATGTTCACCTACATGACGCCGATGATCAGCGGCGGCGAGCGCGGCTTCTCCGACAAGTTCGACTCGTTCTGGTGCTGCGTCGGCAGCGGCATGGAAGCGCACGCGCAGTTCGGCGATTCGATCTACTGGCAGGACGCTTCCGCGCTGTACGTCAACCTGTACATCCCTTCCACCCTGGACTGGCCCGAGCGCGACCTGACGCTGGAACTGGACAGCGGCGTGCCGGACAACGGCAAGGTGCGGCTGCAGCTGCGCCGCGCCGGCGCGCGCACGCCGCGGCGCCTGCTGCTGCGGCTGCCGGCCTGGTGCCAGGGCCGCTATACCGTGCGTCTCAACGGCAAGGCCCAGCGCGCCACGCTCGCCGACGGCTACCTGGCGCTGGAGCGCGACTGGCGCAGCGGCGACGTGATCGAACTGGACCTGGCCACGCCGCTGCGGCTGGAGCACGCCGCCGGCGATGCCGACACGGTGGTGGTGATGCGCGGTCCGCTGGCGCTGGCCGCCGACCTCGGTCCGGTCGCCGAACCCTACGATGCGCCGGACCCGGCGCTGGTGGCGACCGCCGACCCGCTGGCCGGCTTCGCCGAACTGCCGCAGTCCGGGCATTTCCTGGCCAGCAGCACGCAGCCGCAGGGGCTGACCTTCGTGCCGTTCTATGCGCAGTACGAACGCCGCAGCGCGCTGTACTTCAAGCGCATGGCACCGGCGCAGTGGGCGCAGGAGGCGGCGCGGCGCACCCGCCAGCAGGCCGAGCGCGCGGCGCTGCAGGCCAGTGCGGTGGACATGATCCAGTTCGGCGACGAGGCCTCCGAGCAGGCGCACAAGCTGAGCAGCGACACCTCCTTCGGCGGCGCCTACCGCCGCCAGCAGTGCCGCGACGTGCGCGGCAAGGGCTTCGTCGAATTCCAGATGCGCGGCAGCGCACAGCCGCTGGCGTTGCGCCTGCGCTTCTGGGGCAGCGACAAGGGCCGCTTCAACATCCTGGTCAACGGCAAGCTGGCGGTGGAGGTGCAGGTGGAGCGCGGGCAGGTGATCGACTTCGTCGACCGCGACTATCCGCTGCCGCCGGCACTGACCCGCGATGCGGCGCAGCTGACGTTGCGCATCGAGCCGCAGCACGGCGACACCGCCGGGCCGTTGTTCGGCGGCTGGTTGATCCCGGCCGCGAGCGCATGAGCGCTGCCGCGGCGCGCGCGCGCGGCGCTGGCCTGGCTCCCCGCCAGGAACCGGCGATGGCAGCGCGCTCGGTTTCCTCCGCTCGCCGCTGGCTGTGGCACGGCCTGCTCGCGCTCGCCGCCGTCGGCAGCGGTGGCTGCGCGCATGCGCCGTCGCAGGCCGCGGCGGCGCGTTCGGCGAGCCAGTTGCAGGGCATCTGGGTGATCGACCAGGGCCCATCGTTCCCCGGCCCGCGCTATCTGCGCATCGCCGAGCGCGATGGCCAACCGCACGGCAGCATCACCACCGACTGGTACGGCGACGTGCCGATGCAGCAGTTGCGCATCGACGGCGGCGTGGCCCATTTCCAGATCGACAACGGCAATCCGCGGCTGCCGGCGCAGCCGTGGACCGCGACCCTGGAGGACGGCCGACTGCACGTGGCCGGCCGCATCTGGGACGAGCAGGTCGACGTGCGCGCGCGCCGCGGCAGCGAGGCCGATGCGGCGCGGCTGGCATTTCCCGTCGCGCCGCTGCCGGACTACGCGGCGTTGCCGAGCGACGGCCTGGCGCGGACTCCGCCGCTGGGCTGGAGCAGCTGGAACCGGTTCGCCGAACATATCGACGACGCCACCGTGCGCCAGATCGCCGACGCGATGGTCGCGTCCGGACTGCGCGATGCCGGCTACGTGTACGTCAACATCGACGACGGCTGGCAGGGCGAGCGCGACCGCGACGGCGTGCTGCAGCCGAACTCGCGCTTCCCCGACATGCGCGCACTGGCCGACTACGTGCACGGCAAAGGCCTCAAGCTCGGCCTGTACAGCTCGCCCGGGCCGAAGACCTGCGCCGGCTACGCCGGCAGCTACGGCCACGTCGAACAGGACGCGCGCACCTGGGCCGGCTGGGGCATCGACTACGTCAAGTACGACCTGTGCTCGGGCGAAGGCATCTTCCGCGATCCGCAGCAGGTGCGCCGCGCCTACCTGCAGATGGGCCAGGCGCTGCGCGCGACCGGACGGCCGATCGTCTACAGCCTGTGCCAGTACGGACGCGACCACGTCGGCCAGTGGGGGCACGAGGTCGGCGGCCATCTGTGGCGGACCACCGGCGACATCGAGGACAGCTACGCGAAGATGGCCTCGATTGGCTTCGACCGCAACGGCGATCCCGCCGACGCTGGGCCGGGCGGCTGGAACGATCCGGACATGCTCGAGGTCGGCAACGGCGGCATGAGCATGGACGAGTACCGCACGCACATGGCGTTGTGGGCGCTGTCGGCGGCGCCGCTGCTGCTGGGCAACGACCTGCGGCAGATGACGCCGGCGACGCTGGCGATCCTGCGCAACCGCGAGGTGCTCGCGATCGACCAGGATGCTCTGGGCGTGCAGGGCAGGGCGGTGCGCAAGGACGGCGCGATCGAGATCTGGCGCAAGCCGCTGGCCGACGGCGGCGTCGCGCTGGGCGTATTCAACCGCGATACGCAGCCGCAGCAGGTGATGCTGACGGCCGACGACGCCGGCACCGCGTTGCACGGACGCCGTTGGCGCGATCTGTGGCGCGGCCGTTCGCAGGCGGCCGAGCGACTGCGCAGCGTGCAGGTCGCCGCGCATGGCGTGGTGTTGCTGCGGTTGTCGCCGCCGCCGGCCGCACGCGCGCACTGAGCGCACTGAGCGCACGGACGGCGGCACGCGTGGCGGCGCATGCCGCCCGCCGCGCGTGCGACCACGCTTGCGCTTCGATCGCCATCTGGTCCGATGCCGAAAGTCCGCCGCGCGCATCGCAACGCTGCCAGGGTGATTGGCGCTATGCCGAGTTGCATCAAGCAAAGCCCCGCCGCGCATGACCATCATGTCGCGTGCGCAGCAGCCCGCATGCGCGGCGGGCAAGCAAGCGAAGCGCCGGATAGCCACGACCATGCACTATTCCGCACGCAGAGCCGCTAATTGCGACAAGACGCAGGCTCCACTTCCGGGCACATTGTGACCACGTCGTTAAAACGTGATGACCTGGCTGTTTCTTCGGCCGACACGCCGGCGTGCGGGACAGGACCCGCCGCTGCCGTTCGCCCTCCATCTGCAATACCGGGGATCCGCGCGCACCGCATTGCGCGAAGGACATCGAGCATCCCCGCCGTTGCGTCCGTTCTTGCATAGACCGGGCGCGGGAAACGCAGTTGCTGGCGGCGCTGGAAGCGTCGCGCTCGTTGCATCAACCGTCCGCTGGCGCAGAGCCGGCGCGGATCCGTTCGGCCATTCGTTTTCGTCCATGCCCCGTGTCGCCATCGCTCAGGAGATTCCCATGTCGTTTCCGCACGCAAACCCTTCCTCGCATCGCAACGCACCGGTGCCGCAGCCGCTGGCGCTGGCGGTGATCGCCGCGCTGTCGCTGGGCGCGTCGTGGTCGGCGCTGGCGCAGGAGGCGGACGCGGACGGCGGCAAGACCCAGACCCTGGACAGCATCGTGGTCACCGGCTCGCGCCTGCGCCGCGTCGACACCGAAACCGCCAATCCGGTGGTGACCATCAGCCGCGCGCAGATCGAGGCCACCGGCAAGGCCACGCTCGGCGATCTGGTGCAGGAACTGCCGTCGATCGCCGGCAACGCGACCAACCCCAACACCAACAACGGCGGCGGTACCGGCGCCTCGACCATCTCGCTGCGCGGCCTCGGCGACAAGCGCACGCTGATCCTGGTCAACGGCACGCGCCTGGCCAGCAACGACGTCAACGCGATCCCGGCGACGATGATCGAGCGGGTGGAAGTGCTCAGCGATGGCGCGTCGGCGGTGTACGGCTCGGACGCGATCGGCGGCGTGGTCAACTTCATCCTGCGCAAGAGTTTCGACGGCATCGAGGCCAGCACCGATTTCGGCACCAGTTCGCGCAGCGACGGCAACCGCCGCAACTTCTCGCTGACCGCCGGCAAGACCTGGGACCGCGGCAGCGTGATCGCCGGCGTCTCCTATCACGACATCGATCCGGTCTCGGCCGGCGCGCGCGGCTACTCCAAGGATGCGCTGTCGCTGATCGGCGGCGTGCCGGTCAAGCAGGGCTCCTCGGCCACGCCGACCGGCAGCATCAGCTTCAACGACGGCTCGGCCCAGGCCAGGGCGCTGGCGGCCAGCAACGGCTGCTCGCGCGTCACCTTCAATGGCGGCAGCAGCAGCCCGACCGATCCCAGCCAGTACCACTGCTACGTCGCCTCCACCGATTCCTACAACTACCAGCCGTACAACCTGCTGCAGACGCCGCAGGAGCGCACCAACGCCTTCGTGATCGGCAGCTTCCGCTTCAACGATCACCTGGAAGGCTACGTCAACAGCTACTTCAGCAAGACCAGCTCGGCCTCGATCATCGCGCCGATCCCGATCTTCGCCAACGGCGACAACTTCCTGGTGTCCTCGGCCAGCTACTACAACCCGTTCGGGCTGAACTTCGGCACCGACCGCAGCGCCGGCCAGTCGTATAACGACTTCAACAGCCGCGCCACTGTGCTCGGCAATCGCCGCTACGAGTACAACACCTACAATTTCCAGATCAATCCGGGCCTGCGCGGCAGCTTCGGCGAGAGCTCGTGGCAGTGGGACGCCAGCATCAACTACGGCAAGGTCAAGCAGAAATCGATCAACAACGGGTTCCTCGACTACGCCGGATTCAACGCCGCGGTCGGTCCCTCGTTCCTGGACAGTGACGGCACGGTCAAGTGCGGCAGCGCCGGCGCGGCGATCGCCGGCTGTACCCCGATCGACATCTTCAACCTCAACAGCCCCAACAACCTCGCCGCGCTGCAGGCATTGGTGGTCAACCCGATCGTCACCAGCGTGTACCGGGTCAAGCAGTTCGAGGCCAACGCCAACGGCAACCTGTTCGAGCTGCCGGCCGGCACCGTGAGCCTGGCCGCCGGCGTGTCCTACCGCAAGGAGAGCACCTCCACCGCCGCCGACGCGCTGTGGACCGGCGACGAGAACGGCCTGTGCGGGGTGATCGAATACTGCGCCACCGTGCTCGGCGGCAGTTTCAGCGTCAAGGAAGCCTATGCTGAGGCGCTGTTCCCGCTGCTGTCGGAACTGCCGCTGGTGCATTCGCTGAACCTGACCGTGGGCAGCCGCTTCTCCGACTACGATTCGGTCGGCAGCAAGACCAACAGCAAGGTTGCGCTGGAATGGCGCCCGATCGAGAACCTGCTGTTGCGCGGCACCGTCTCGCAGGTGTTCCGTGCGCCCAACATCAATGAACTGTATTCCGGCGTAGTCGGCGATTCGGCCACGGTCAACGATCCCTGCAACGGCTACACCGGCGGCCACGAGGGCGCCTGCGCCAACGTGCCCACCGACGGCAGCTACCAGCAGGCCGACAACCAGATCGGGGCCAAGGCCTCCGGCGCGGTGGTGGCCGGCTACCAGCTCAAGCCGGAAACCGGCAAGTCCTACGATTTCGGCGTGGTCTACGATCCGGGCTGGCTGGACGGGCTGTCGATCAGCGCCGACGTGTGGCGCATCGATCTCAACGACACCATCACCACCGTGTCGGCGCAGACCGTGTTCAACCAGTGCTACGCCAACTCGGGCAGCGCGTTCTGCGCGCTGATCCACCGCAACGACAACGGCACCATCAACTACGTCGCCGAGCCCACGGTCAACCTCGGCAAGCTGTGGGCGCGCGGCGCCGACTTCAGCCTCAACTACCGCTTGCCGGACACCGCCTGGGGCAGCTTCAACGCCGGCCTCAACGGCACCTACACCATCCGCTACGACGTCAACCCGGACAGCACCGACCCCAACACCGTCACCATCCACAACGCCGGCAAGTACACCCAGGCCTACGGCAACTTTCCGCGCTGGCGCGCGCTCGGCACCCTGGGCTGGAATCTCGGCAACTGGAGCGCCAACTACCGCATGCGCTACATCGGCGCCACCGAGATCGGCAGCGCCGACGCGCGGCAGAACCTGTCGGCCGACGTCGGCGAGCCCGGCGTGGTGCGCGGCATCGGCGCCTACGTCTATCACAGCGCGCAAGTGGGTTACCAGTTCGCGCAGTGGCGCACCCGCGTCGAACTCGGCGTGGACAACCTCACCGACAAGCAACCGCCGCTGTACTACGCCAACAACGTCGGCAACGCCAACACCGACGTGGCCACCTACGACCTGCTCGGCCGCTACTACTGGGCGCGGGCGACGGTGAAGTTCTAGGCCTGCTGTCGTCCAGTCCGAACCAGGACGTGCGGACGCCGTTCCCGGTCGGCGTCTGCACGCGGGCTTCGATGTCGTAGTGCGCGATCCTGGCGGCAGCCCGTACATGGCTGCCGCCGGTGCGGACAGATCCTGGGGCGCTGTGGAGCGATCGCCAAGGCGTGGCGATCAGCGCCCATGACGCTGGCCTATTGCGCGACTGTGACGGCGCCGACGACTGATACGGCGAGTACCAGACTGCCGGTAAATCGGCGACCGCAGGAATCCGGCACTTCCCTCGATGCGTGTTATGTCCGGTTGCCGTCGACGCTGGACGGCTAGGCTTTCGGATCGATTGGTGCGGCGCCTTGTTTCCTGCGCAGCCGTGACGTCGGGCGCACTTGGCGCTCGTGCCGCACAGCCGCGCCGCGCCGGCTTACTCCAGCAACTTCAGCAGGTCCCGGTGCAGGTCGTGCGGAATCCGCACACCTTCGCGGATGCTGCGCTCGCGTGCCTTATAGCGGCGTTGCGATGGCAGCCGCGCACCGGTGTCCTGGTAGGCGGCGAAGAACGCCTCGGCGCGTGCCATGTGCGTCGCCCACTCCGCGCCAAGGAACCGCACCGGGTCCAAGGCGATGATCAATTCGCCGTGGTACGGGGAAGCGCCGGCGCCGGCGTCATGCGCCAGCGATTCGGCGCTGGTGAGGTCGCCGATCAGCGGCCCGGCGATCAGTTCGATCATGGCGGAAAGCGCCGACCCCTTGTGTCCGCCGAAGGTCAGCATCGCGCCACCGCCGCCGGCGACCACGTTCGGATCGGTGGTCGGCCTGCCGGCGGCGTCCACCCCCCAGCCTTCGGGAATCGGCAGACCGGCGCGGCGGTGCAGTTCGATCTCGCCGCGCGCCACCGCGCTGGTGGCGAAATCGAACACGAAGGGAAGCGCGTCCCCGCGCGGCCAGCCGAACGCGAGCGGGTTGGTTCCCAGCAGGGGCGTGTGGCCACCGGCCGGCGTGACCCAGGCATGGCTGGGATTGCAGATCAGCGCGACCAGCCCGGCCTCGGTGATGCGTTCGACTTCCGGCCACAGCGCGGAGAAATGCACGCAATGGTTGATCGCCAGTGCCGCCAGCCCATTGCCACGCGCCTTCTCGATCAGCGCCGGCAGGCCGCGCTCGAATGCCAGCAGCGAAAAGCCGCCGCATGCGTCGACGCGGACGATCCCGGGTGCCTGGTCACGCACGACCGGCTCGGCATCGCCCACGACCCTGCCGTTGCGCAGCGTCGCCACGCATCCCAGGGTGCGGTAGAGCCCATGCGACGCGCAGCCGTCGCGTTCGCCCGCGACGATCGTGGCGGTGAGGGTTCGCACATGCGCCGGGCCGAAACCGGCATGGCGCAGGATGCGTTCGACCAACGCGGTGGCTTGATCCAAGGACAGTGCGACGGTATCACTGGCGTTCATCGGAAAAGCGCGGAAGGGAGGATCCGGGATTCTCGCCCGTGCCGCGCTTTGTGAACACCCTCGGGCTGCCAGCCAGCATCGACAGTTTGACCTGCATGCCAGTTACGTCGCGCCAGACAACGCCCACACACTTGGATGACGTTGTAATGAATCGGTCGTACGCGAACTGCGTAGCGGCAAGCTGACGGCGCCGAACTTTTTGAGGCGAGGCCGCTCATCGGATGCTTGAAAATTTTCTTGACAGCCATCCCTGAATTGGTCAAATAATTCGACGAAGCCGGAATCCGGCCGACAGGGGATCTTCCGTTCGATCGATTGCCTCGCGCCTTGGCGCGATAAGTGTTGCATTGCGTTTTTTGCGATTTTCGTTATCGCGATACTCGCTGTTGGGAGCCTCGCGGTCATTCAGGGAATTCGGCCCGCAACGGGCTGAAAAGGAAGAGGCAATCGATGGTCGGGATACGGCTGGTGATCGGCATGGTGCTGCTGTGCCTGAGCGCGCGTACGCATGCGTCAGATAATTTGGGGCCCTACGAGGAGTACGAGAAGAAGATCAAGGCCTCGCAGGTGGTTGGCCCGCTGAAGGGCGATATCTTCGGTGAGAGCATCAGTCTGTACAACATGAGCGTCAGCTTTTACGCCACCGACGTGGACGTACCGGGCAATAACGGATTGCCCGTCGAGGTTGGACGCGAATTCAAGGTCATGAATTGACGTTCGGTATACGCGGCAAAAGGCTTCGGCGACTGGGAAATCGACACGCCGCGCGTTTATGGCGAGTTCCGAGCTGACATAGGCTGGGTGATAAAAGGCGCATCGCCTACTTCGCGATGTTCCATTCCTGCCATACCTGATGCGGCGATGACGATCGGAAGCGTTGCGTACAGCGCTTATGACATGTGGCATGGCTATTATTTGCATATCCCAGGTGCGGGCGAGCAGGAGTTGTTGGTCGACAACCAGACCAAGACGCCGCGCCCGACCGATGGCCTTGCGCGTCCGTGGATCACCAAGGATGGTTGGCGCTTGGGTTGTCTGGCCAATACCATCAACTATGGCGGCGAGGGCTTTCTGGCGATTTCGCCTGCCGGGGTTAAGTATTACTTCGATTACGCGATCGTCACCCCCATCGGTGGCTACGAGCAGGCGGGCACGGGTAATCCTGCTGTGCGTGCCCGCGTCGCGCTTGCGGCCAGCCGCGTCGAAGACCGCTTCGGCAACTGGGTGACGTACAGCTATACGGGCGACAAGCTGTCCTCCATCCAATCCAGCGACGGGCGCGCGATCGCGCTGAACTACAACGGCGACCTGATCAGCAGCATCCAGACCAATGGCCAGACCTGGACGTATGGGTACGAATTCAGTACCGCGTATCCATCGGCACAAGGGGCCTATCGCCTGAAGACGGTTACTCAACCCGATGGCTCGCAGTGGACCTACAGCATCGTCAGCGGCAACATGCTGCCGAAGCGCGAGCCACCAGCCGGCGGTGGTGCTAGCAGTTGCGTCTATGAGCCTGATCTCATGGATGGCGCGGTTTCGCTGCAGGTGACCCATCCTTCCGGGGCCGTAGGCATGTTCGCTTTCGACTACCGACGTCAGTACCGGAGCCATACCCCCATCATCCGGTGTGCTCTACCGACGGGTCAGCAGCCGCCGAATCCTTATGTCCCCAACTACTCCGACAACTATGTACTGACGTCGAAGATCGTGACGGGTCCGGGTCTAGCGCAGCAGGTTTGGCATTACCTGCCGGGCGAGGGCGTAACGCAATTTTACAAGACGGGCAAAGCGACCGATCCCTGCCCAACCTGCACGCCGAGCAAGACGGCCAAGGTGACCAATCCGGACGGCACCGCCACCGCTTACGAATTCGGAATCATGTACGGCCTCAACGATGGCCGCCTACTGAGTACCACGGCGCTGGATGCCAACGGCAATACGCTGTCTAAGACCAGCAACACCTATTTCGCCGATGCCGACGTGGACGCGCAGCCCTTCCCTGCGGAAATGGGGCAGTCGTTGCTCGGTATTCCCAATCCCCTGACCAACGTGCTTCGCCCGCTGCGCAGCAAAGTCGTGCAGCAGAACGGCGTCTCCCACACTTGGACCGCAAACGGCTTCGATGCGTTTGCACGCACGCTCAGCGTCACCCGTGCCAGCCCCTGGCACTCGCGCACGGATGCAACCGAGTATTACGACGATCTGGGCAAGTGGATCGTCGGCCAGAGTGCCAAGAGCACCAATACCAATACCGGGCTGGTAGAGTCGCAGACCAGCTACGACACCAACGCGATGCCGTTGCAACGCTGGTCGTTCGGCAAGTTGCGCCTGACCCTGGGCTATAACAGCGACGGCACGCTGGCGACGGTCAAGGACGGCAACAACAACACGACCACCGTCTCCAACTGGAAACGCGGCGTCCCGCAATCGATCCACTACGCCGACGGCAACACCGAGTCGGCCACGGTCAACGACAGCGGCTGGATCACCTCGACCACCGACGAGAACGGTTACACCACCACCTATGGCTACGACACGATGGGCCGGCTGGCGAGCATCGCCTATCCGGCCAACGACAGCGTGGCCTGGAACACCACCACCCAGGCGTTCGAACAGGTCAACGGCAGCGAGTACGGGCTGGGCGCCGGCCACTGGCGGCAGACCGTGGCCACCGGCAACGGGCGCAAGCTGACCTATTTCGATGCGCTGTGGCGCCCGGTGCTGTCCCGCGAGTTCGATGCCGGCAACGAAGCCGGCACCCAGCGCTTCCAGAAGTTCGCCTACGACTACGACGGCCGTGCCACGTTCAGCTCCTATCCTGGAACGTCCGATTCGCTCAGCACCGGCACCTGGAACGAGTACGACGCACTGGGTCGGGCGACTTCCGTGTCGCAGGACAGCGAACTAGGACTGCTGACCACACGTACCGAATACCTGCCCAATGGCCAGACCCGCGTGACGAATCCGCGTGGCCAACAGACGGTCAGCGGGTTCCAGATATTCGATCAGCCGGATTACGCCAAGCCGGTGTGGATCATGCATCCGGAAGGCGCCAATACCGATATCACGCTGGATGTGTTCGGCAAGCCGACATCGATCCGCCGCCGCAATGCCGACAGTTCGCTGTCGGTCACGCGCAGCTACGTCTACGACGGCTACCAGCAGCTGTGCAAGACCATCGAACCGGAAACCGGCGCCACGGTGATGGACTACGACGCGGCCGGCAACCTGGCCTGGTCGGCCAGCGGGCAGGGCTACACCTCGACTTCGGCTTGCAACAGCGCCGACGTTGCCGCCGGCGCCAAGGTCGGCAGAGGCTACGATGCGCGCAACCGCTTGGCCACGCTCGCGTTCCCGGACGGCGTCGGCAATCAGTCCTTCGTCTACACCGTCGATGGACTGCCGGCGCAGGTCACCACCAACAACAGCAATGGTGGCAACGCAGTCGTCAACGCGTATACCTACAACAAGCGCCGCCTGTTGCAGAGCGAGAGCATGACTCAGCCGGGCTCCAGCGCGCTGAGCATCGGCTACGCCTACACCGCCAACGGCCACCCGGCCGGGGTCACCTATCCCTCGGGACTGTCGCTGAACTATGCGCCTAACGCGCTGGGCCAAGCCACCCAGGCCAACAGTTACGCACTGGGTGTGGGCTACTACCCGAACGGGGCGATCCAGCAGTTCACCTACGGCAACGGCATCGTGCACACGATGGCGCAGAACGCACGCCAGCTGCCTGCGCGCAGTTCCGACAGCGGCGCCAGCAATCCCCTCGACCTGGGCTACACCTACGATGCCAATGGCAACGTCGGCGGCATCACCGACTACGCGCGTGGCCGGCAGACCCGCAGCATGAGCTACGACGGGCTGGATCGCCTGTCCACCACGCAATCGGCGATGTTCGGCGGCGACAACCTGGCGCGCTACAGCTACAACGTGCTCGACGACCTGACCGCGGTCAAGGTCGGCGGCAGTCGCGACTACAGCTATTTCTACAATGCCAATCGGCAACTGTTGAGCGTCAACAACAGTTCCGACAGCTCAGCGGTGATCGGGCTGAGCTACGACGCGCAGGGCAACCTGTCCAACAAGAACGGCATCCACTACCTGTTCGACAAGGGCAATCGTCTGCGCGAGGTCACCGGGCTGGAGACCTACCGCTACGACGCGCAAGGGCGCCGGGTGCTGGCCAACAGCCCGAGCCTGGGCAACATTGTCTCGCTGTACGGGCAGGACGGCGTGTTGCGCTACCAGCGCGACGAACGCGTCGGCAAGATCACCGAGTACGTGTACCTGGGCGGCAGCCTGCTGGCCAAGGTCAGCAACCTGCCGACGCTGGCCTCGCCCAGCGTGACCGTTCCCGGCTACAGCAGTTCCGGCAGCTATACCGTGCAGTGGTCGACGGTGGCCTCGGCCAACCGCTACGAACTGCAGGAGCAGGCCAACGGCGGCAGCTGGGCCGCGCTGTATTCGGGGACTGCGAGCAGTCAGGCGATCTCGGGCAAGCCGGCCGGCAGCTATGCCTACCGCGCCCGCGCCTGCCTGGGCAGCTACTGCGATGCGTGGAGCGCCACAGGGACGGCGGTGGTGCAGTTCGCCCCCAGCGATGCGCCCAGCATCAGCGTCCCCGGCACCGGCGTGGTCGGCAACTACACCGTCAGCTGGGGCACGGTCACCGGCGCGGCCAGCTACTCCCTGGAAGAGAGCGCCAACGGCGGCAGTTGGGGCGTGTCCTACAGCGGCGGCGCGCAGAGCAACGCGTACAGCGGCAAGGCCGCTGGCAGCTATGCCTACCGCGTGCGCGGCTGCAACCCGGCCGGGTGCGGCCCGTACTCGGGCACCGGCACGGTACAGGCCGTCTATGCGCCAGCCGCGGCGCCCTCGCTCAGCGCACCGGCGACCAACACGAGCGGCAGCTACACGCTCAGCTGGAGCACGGTGGCCACCACCGTGAGCTACAACCTCGAAGAGAGCGCCAATGGCGGCGCCTGGACCGGCATCGCCTCGGTTCCCGGCACCAGCGCCGGGGTCGGTGGCCGCGGCGCCGGCACCTACTTGTACCGGATCAAGGCCTGCAATGCGGCTGGCTGTGGTCCGTACTCGGGCAACGTCTCCACTCAAGTGATCTTCGCCCCGAGCGGCGCGCCCAGCCTGAGCACCCCGGCCAGCGCCGGCGTCAATGGTTACACGGTGAGCTGGAGCGGTGTGGCCAGCGCCAGCAGCTACATCCTGGAAGAGAGCGCCAACGGCGGCGGCTGGACCGCCACGCAGAACGCCAACGCCACCAGCCAGGCATTCACCGGCAAGGGCAACGGGAGCTATGCCTACCGGGCCAAGGCCTGCAACATCGCCGGCTGCGGACCGTATTCCAATACGCAGACCACGGTGGTGGATACCTCGCCGCCGGCCACGCCGTCGTTCAATACCGGCTATCGCTACATCAACACCTCACCAGCCACGTTCGAACTGGACTGGACGCCGAGGGCGCGCGCTACGCGGTACGAGATAAGTGGTGCGGTCAGCTACTCCGGACCCAATACCTTCGTCACCTTGAGCAAGACCGGCAGCGTCAACACCGTGCAGGTGCGCGCTTGCAACGAGAACGGATGCTCGGCTTGGTCAGCTGTCTTCACACCGACGCTTGAGGGGAGAGGCTAATGAGCATCGGATACGAAATGAAAGGAATCGCCAAGCCCTTGATCAAACTGCTGTGGCTGCTGGTCCCCGCGCTGCCTTTTCATGCGGCGGCCGATACAGTGGAGTACGTCCACACTGACGCCCTCGGCACCCCGCTCGCGGTCACCGACGCCAGCGGCAACCTGATCGAGACCAGCGAGTACGAACCCTACGGCAAGCTGCTCAATCGCCCGCTGACCGATGGACCCGGGTTCACCGGCCATGTGCAGGATCCAGCCACCGGGCTGACGTACATGCAGCAGCGGTACTATGATCCGGTGGTCGGGCGGTTCTTATCTATTGATCCTGTTACCGCCTATGCGAAGCCGGGAACAAACTTCAATCGCTACTGGTATGCAAATAACAATCCATTCAGGTTTTCAGATCCAGATGGCCGCTATGTTTGCTCTGGGAGTGAGCAGGATTGTTCAAAATTTGATGATGCAATAAAAATGGCTAAGGATGCATCGGAGAGTGGGAAGCTCTCCATTGGGGAGAAAAGTACTTTGGATGCCGCTGTAAAGTTTTTTGGTGAGAAAGGCAATGCTGATGTGAAGGTTTCCTTTGGAAATTTAAATGGAGATGCAGCTCGGATCAATACGGATAGGGACGGGAAAGGGAGTGTGAAGTTTGACTTGAAAGCCATTGAGGGTAAAAGCGCTGGTGCCTCCGGGGCTGCAAATGGTGTGGCGATGAGAGTTGTGCATGAAGGCGATCACGGGGTGCGGATAGTTAAGTATGGCTTTCCCCAATCGAGATCCGATCGCTTCGAAAGGGAGCAGCACGGTTATCGAGCGGAGGCTCTTTATCAAAAAGCTACTGGGTTTCTTCAGAATTCTAATAATATCTGGGCGCCTTGGAATCCGGGTGATGGAATAAACGAAAAGGCAGTTGATGCAAGAGCAAATTTTTCTGTTATGTCATCCTGTGCGGCATCAAGTGAAGGGAGTTGTCGATGAGTACAATAAAAAAAATTGATTTTAAATTTGTTTTTTTAATTTTTGGAATTTCATTGAGCTCCTCTTGTGTAAGTTTATCTTCCGGAAATTCTGTTGTGGGTGGCGACGGCTACTTTGCTGATCCCGCTGATTTTCGCGGTGTGAACTTTAAGCCCGGGCAGCCTGCTGTCGGAGTTCCATTGGCTGACGCGCTGGCCACCAGTGATGATCAAGACTCGCTTAAGAGTGATTTTTTCATATTGGAAAAAATGCCTCCTGATATTGCACTTGAGGTTGTAGGCTTTACAGATTCAATAGAATGTAGCGGAATGTCTTGTCTCGATCTGTCGTTACGAAGAGCGCAAAGCGTACATGACTGGTTGATAAGCCGTGGTGTGCCCAAGTCACGGCTTTCTACTCCCCGTGGATTCGGTAGTGCCAGGCCTGTTGGTGATAATGAAACTGACGAAGGTCGAGCAAGAAATAGGCGTGCATACATCAGTTACGAGAATCATCCATAATACTCTGGAATCTAGCTTTTAGCATTGTGGTGGAGTGAGTGCGCTGATCCATATTGGGTGATTGGTCAGTGCTTACGAGCGCGGTCGCCAGCGCCAGCAACTACAGCCTCGGCGGCGTATCTTTCAGTCGAGCCGCAGGTAGTGCGGGATTGGCAGCGTGGAAGAACATGGGAAAACTCCTGTTTTGCACATCAATGTTGTCCTCCTGGATGTGGTGAGGATGCGCATGTCGTGCTTTTTGACCCTCACTGGATCAAGAATTCGGATAAGTAAATGGATGATCATTTGGTCTGATGGCGTTTTGTAAGGTTATTTGGCGCCTTGTTGATATCAAGCCAAAGTAAAGATTCGAACTTTCACATTGGTATGAATTTGCTCGATAGGCTAAGGATATTGTTGCGGCTATTGATGATGGTGTGCCGCATTTCTTGCATCATTGCTTTGATGGTGCTGATTTCGCCTAAAAGATCCAAGATGTGCGGCAGTGCAAATCAAGGGGTGCTTTTGTTTATAAATCGTAACGGGGATGAATGTAGGTCATAAGTGGATGAATTTTTTCAGTCAAAAAAAAGCCGGCAAGGCGCCGGCTTCGTTTTTACACACGCTGGCACGAGGGCTTACGCCGACAACTCCAGCAACAGCTTGTTGAGCCGCCGCACATAAGCAGCCGGATCCTTCAGACTGTCGCCGGCGGCCAGCGCAGCCTGGTCGAACAGCACCCGGGCCAGATCGCCGAAGCGCTCGCCGTCGGCTTCCGCGTCCAGCTTCTCGATCAGCGGGTGCGCCGGGTTGAACTCGAACACCGGCTTGCTCTCCGGCAGCTTCTGTCCGCTGGCTTCCAGGATCTGCCGCATCTGCAGGCCCAGGTCGCCCTGGCCGATGGCCAGGATCGCCGGCGAATCGGTCAGGCGGTGCGACACGCGCACTTCCGACACGTCCTCCCCCAGCGCCTGCTGGATGCGCTCGACCAGGCCCTGTTTGGCCTTGGCCGCTTCTTCCATGGCCTGCTTCTCTTCCTCGCTGTCGAGCTTGCCCAGGTCCAGGTCGCCGCGGGCGACGTCGACGAAGGACTTGCCGTCGAACTCGGTGAGGTAGCTCATCAGCCACTCGTCGATGCGGTCGGTGAGCAGCAGCACTTCGATGCCCTTCTTGCGGAACACTTCCAGGTGCGGACTGTCCTTGATCTGCGCGTAGCTCTCGCCGGTCAGGTAGTACAGCTTGTCCTGGCCTTCCTTCATCCGCGCCACGTAATCGGCCAGCGCCACGCTCTGCTCGGCGTCGCCGCTGTGGGTGGAGGCGAAGCGCAGCAGGCCGGCGACCTTCTCGCGGTTGCCGAAATCCTCGGCCGGGCCTTCCTTCAGCACCTGGCCGAAGTTCTTCCACACGCTCTTGTAGCGCTCGGGTTCGTCCTTGGCCAGTTTCTCCAGCATGTCCAGCGCGCGCTTGCTCAGCGCCGACTTCATCGAGTCGATCACCGGGCCGGACTGCAGGATCTCGCGCGACACGTTCAGCGGCAGGTCGCTGGAATCGACGATGCCCTTGACGAAGCGCAGGTACAGCGGCAGGAACTGCTCGGCCTGATCCATGATGAAGACGCGCTGCACGTACAGCTTGAGCCCGCGCGAGGCGTCGCGCTGGTACAGGTCGAACGGGGCACGGCCGGGCACGTACAGCAGCGAGGTGTAGTCGAGCTTGCCCTCGACCTTGTTGTGGCTCCACGCCACCGGGTCCTCGTGGTCGTGCGCGATGTGCTTGTACAGCTCCTTGTATTCCTCGTCCTTGATCTCGGTGCGCGGCCGCGTCCACAGCGCGCTGGCGCGGTTGACGGTCTCCCATTCGGGGGTTTCCGGCTTGTCCTTGTCCTCGCCGATGTGTTCCTTCGGCAGTTCGATCGGCAGGGCGATGTGGTCGGAATACTTGCGCACGATGCCGCGCAGCTTCCAGCCGTCGGCGAAGCCGTCTTCGCCGTCCTTCAGCTGCAGCACGATGCGGGTGCCGCGCTCGGGCTTGTCGATGGTGGCGACCTCGAACTCGCCTTCGCCGCGCGAGGACCAGTGCACGCCCTCGCTGGCCGGCAACCCGGCGCGGCGGCTGTACACGTCGACCTGGTCGGCGACGATGAAGGCGCTGTAGAAACCCACGCCGAACTGGCCGATCAGGTGCGAATCCTTCTTTTGGTCGCCGGACAGGTGCTTGAGGAAGTCGGAAGTGCCGGACTTGGCGATGGTGCCCAGGTGCGAGACGATCTCCTCGCGGCTCATGCCGATGCCGTTGTCGTCGATGGTGACGGTGCCGGCGTCCTTGTCGAAGCCGATGCGGATGCGCAGCTGCGCATCGCCGTCCAGCAGCTCGGGCTTGACCAGCGCCTCGAAGCGCAGCTTGTCGGCCGCGTCGGAGGCATTGGAGATCAGCTCGCGCAGGAAGATCTCCTTGTTGGAATACAGGGAGTGGATCATCAGCTGCAACAGCTGCTTGACCTCGGTCTGAAAGCCCAGGGTTTCTTTTTGGGTTTCCACGCTCATCGGTGCTTGCTCCATGGTGATGGCTGGCCGCGCGGAGGAGGGCGCGACTCTGCCAGCGGACATGGTGGCGGCCGGGCCCGGCTTCAAGCGCGAGCGGTGGCCGCGGCGCTGGTCTATCATCCGGGCCCCGTTCCGTGCCGCCGCCGTCGATGCCGAGCCCGCGCCCGTTTCCTTTCCAGTCCCGGCCAGTGCGAGGCGGCCGGTGAGCCGTGCCGGCGTAGGCCAGGTGCGCATCATCGGCGGGCGCTGGCGCAATACGCGGCTGCCGGTGCCGGACCTGCCGGGCCTGCGCCCGAGTTCCGACCGGGTCCGCGAGACCCTGTTCAACTGGCTGCTGCCGGCGCTGCCCGGCGCGCGCGTGCTGGACCTGTTCGCCGGCAGCGGCGCGCTCGGCCTGGAGGCGGTGTCGCGCGGCGCGGCCTCGGCCTGCCTGGTCGAGCGCGATCCGGCGCTGGCCGCGCAGCTGCGTGCCACGGTCGCCAAGCTGCAGGCGCAGGAACAGGTGCAGGTGGTGCAGGACGACGCGCTGCGCTGGCTGGCCGCGCCGGCCACCGAGGCCCCGGCCGATATCGCCTTCGTCGACCCGCCGTTCGCCGCCGGGCTGTGGGACGCGGTGCTGCAGCGGCTGCCGGCGCGGCTGGCCGCTGGCGCCTGGCTGTACCTGGAATCGCCGGCCGGGCACGCGCCCGCGCTGCCGGCGCAGTGGGCGCTGTACCGCGAGGGTGGCAGCCGCGAGGTCCGCGCTGCCCTGTACCGGCGCACCGCTGCTACACTTCCCGGCGACCTTCACGCGGTATCCAACGCATGACCGTGGCCCACAGCCGCATCGCCGTCTACCCCGGGACCTTCGATCCGATCACCAACGGGCATATCGACCTGGTCAACCGGGCCGCGCCGCTGTTCGAACAGGTGGTGGTGGGTGTGGCGCAGAGCCCGTCCAAGGGGCCGACGCTGCCGCTGGAGCTGCGCGTGAACCTGGCCCGTGAGGCGCTGGCCGGGCACCGCAACGTCGAGGTGATCGGCTTCGATACGCTGCTGGCGCATTTCGTGCGCTCGGTCGGCGGCGGGGTGCTGCTGCGCGGCCTGCGCGCGGTGTCGGATTTCGAATACGAGTTCCAGATGGCGAGCATGAACCGGCATCTGATCCCGGAGGTGGAGACGCTGTTCCTCACCCCGGCCGAGCAACACAGTTTCATTTCGTCGTCGCTGGTGCGCGAGATCGCGCGGCTGGGCGGGGACGTGTCCGGCTTCGTGCCGCCGTCGGTGGTGCAGGCGCTGGTCCAGGCCCGCCAGGCCGCGGCGCAGCGCTGAGCCGTCCGTCATTCACAGACAACAAGGGAGCCATCCATGAAGAACACCGTACGCGTGCTGCTGATCGCCTCGCTGGCACTGGGCTTCACCGCCTGCAAGAAGGAAGAGCCCGCCGCGCCCGCCGCCGACGCGCAGGCGGCGCTGACCGCGCCGTCCAAGGACGACGATGCCGGCTGGAAGAAGTACCTGCAGGAAGTGGCGATCCAGAACATGGGCAACGTCACCAACAGCCCGTTCCTGTACTACCTGCCGCCGGAGTCGGATCCGGAGTTCCAGGCCAAGTACGAGCGCCAGGTCGAAAGCGCCACCACCGCCATCGGCCGCGGCATCCAGCCGGGCAACATGCTGGCGTTCGGTTCCTCGGCCTCGGCCAAGATGGCCGACCTGATCGCTGCGGCGTTCGCCAAGGTCGAGCCGAACACGATGAAGGGCGTGCGCGTGGTCTACATCGGCGCCGCCGCCGACAATGCCCGCGTGCAGACCGTGATCCAGCCGACCGGCGCCGAGTACATCTTCGTCGAAGCGAAGTGATGCGACGTCCGGCGCGCCCGCCTGGGCGCGCCGGACGCATTGCCTGGCGGGGAGATGCCTCCCTTGCCATCGCCGCGACCAACGGCCGGTCGCTGCCTGCCGCAGCCGGCACCGCGGCCATTTAGAGCGTGATGTCGGATCAAGCGCGCCCGCCAGCACTGACAGCGCCATGGTTCCCGCATGTCGTCACAATCGCCGCCGATGCGCGCACACGATGCGCCCCGTTCCTGTGACAGCTGACAGCTGCTGCGCCCGACCGCCTGCGCGATGCAGCGTCCCACCAGGCAAGACCCCGCGCGCCGGGTCCTCCACGCCCGATCCGGTAAGATGCCCGGGTTAGTGCCGAAGTCTGCGAAATGTCCCTCAAGATCAACGAGCTCTGCGTCAACTGCGACGTCTGCGAGCCGGCCTGCCCGAACCAGGCCATCGCGATGGGCGAGACGATCTACGTGATCGATCCGGCCCGCTGCACCGAATGCGTCGGCCATTTCGACGAGCCGCAGTGCGTGGTGGTGTGCCCGGTCGAATGCATCGACCCGGATCCGGCGATCCCGGAGAGCCACGACCAGTTGCTGGCCAAGCTGCTGCAATTGCAGCGCGATCATCCCGAGTTGTACCCACAGGAGCCCCCCGCCGCATGAGAACGCTCGTCCGCCGTGTCCTGCTGCTCGCCCTGGTCCTGGCGCCGCCGGCGTGGGCCGAAGCGCCGGCCGCCGCCGCCGCGCATCCGCCAGGCGCCGCGGTCGCCAGCGGCCACGGCCTGGCCACCGACGCCGGCCTACAGATCCTGCGCGAGGGCGGCAACGCGTTCGACGCGGCGGTGGCGGTGTCCTCGACGCTGGCGGTGGTCGAGCCGATCAGCTCCGGGCTGGGCGGCGGCGGGTTCTTCCTGCTGCACGACGCCAAGACCGGCAAGGACACGATGCTGGACGCGCGCGAATACGCGCCGGAATCGGCCACGCCGGACAAGTTCCTCGATGCCAAGGGCGCGCTGGACCGCGACCGCTCGGTCAACGGCCCATGGTCGGCCGGCATTCCCGGCCTGCCGGCGGCGCTGGTCGAGCTGGCCACCAAGCACGGCAAACTGCCGCTGCAGCAGTCGCTGGCGCCGGCCATCCGCATCGCCCGCGACGGCTTCCCGGTGTACCGGCGCATGGCCGAGGGCTACCAGGCCCGACGCAAGGTGATGGAGCGCTATCCCGGCACCCGCGAGGTGTACCTGCGCAACGGCAAGCCGATCGCCGAAGGCGACCTGTTCAAGCAGCCGGAACTGGCCGACACCCTGCAGTTGCTGGGAGCAAAGGGCTTCGACGGCTTCTACCGCGGCGCCACCGCCAAGAAGCTGCTGGCCGGGGTCAAGCATGCCGGCGGCCACTGGACCGCGGCGGAACTGGCCGGCTACACGGTCAAGCAGCGCACGCCGATCCAGTTCGAGTACAAGGGCTGGACCGTCACCACCGCGCCGCCGCCGTCTTCCGGCGGCATCGCACTGGCCAGCATGCTGCAGATCCTGGAAGGCTACGACCTGAAGGCGATGGACCCGGCGCACCGCACCCACCTGGTGGTGGAGGCGATGCGCCGCGCCTACCGCGACCGCACCTTCTTCCTCGGCGATCCGGATTTCACCGCGGTGCCGCAGCGCGTGCTGCTGAGCAAGGACTACGCGATCGGCCTGCGCTCGACGATCAACCCGGAGAAGGCCACCCCCAGCGACCTGCTGTCGGGCCAGCCGACCCCGCTGGAGGACGACGAGACCACCCACTTCTCGATCATCGACGGCGAGGGCAACCGCGTCGGCGCGACCCAGACGGTGAACCTGCTGTTCGGCTCCGGGCTGATTCCCAAGGGCACCGGCGTGTTGCTCAACGACGAGATGGACGACTTCGCGCTCAAGCCCGGCACGCCCAACGCATTCGGGGTGATGGGTTACGCGGCCAACGCGCCCAAGCCAGGCAAGCGCCCGCTCAGCTCGATGACGCCGACCTTCATGGAGAACGCCGACAAGACCATCGTGCTCGGCACCCCGGGCGGCAGTCGCATCATCACCATGGTGTTGCTCGGCATCCTCGGCTACGACGATGGCCTGAGCGCGCAGCAGGTCGCCGCGTTGCCGCGCTACCACCACCAGTGGCTGCCGGACGTGATCGAGGCCGAGACCGGCACCTTCGACGCGGCCACCGTGCAGGGCCTGCAGGCGATGGGCCACACGCTCAAGCTGCCAGGCGACAGCGCCGAAGGCGGGCGCGGTTCCAGCCACGTGTGGGGCAACCTGCAGACGGTGGAATGGGACAAGCGCAGCAACACGCTCAGCGGCGGCAGCGACCCGCGCAACGAAGTCGGCAAGGCCGATGTGCAACTGACGACGCCGGCGCGGTGAGTCGCCACGCAGTCGCCTTCGCGCAGTCCGCTGGCCGCTGTCACGTGGGCCCGCGGGCTTTTCCCGGTCCCTGGTCCCCGGTCCCCAAAAATGAAACTCTGGTCCATCCAAGGCAACTCCCAGAAACTCGACGGCGGAGCGATGTTCGGCAACGCGCCCAAGGCGATGTGGCAGCAGTGGGCGGCGCCGGATGACGGCAACCGCATCGCGCTGGCCTGCCGCGCGCTGCTGGCGCGGCCGCTGGCCGGCAAGACGGTGCTGTTCGAGACCGGCATCGGCGCGTTCTTCGCGCCGGCGCTGCGCGAGCGCTACGGGGTCCAGGAAGAGCGTCACGTGCTGCTGGATTCGCTGCGCGAGGCCGGCGTGGCGCATACCGACATCGACGTGGTGGTGCTGAGCCATCTGCACTTCGACCACGCCGGCGGATTGCTGGCGCCGTGGCGCGAAGGCGCGGCGCCGGAACTGCTGTTTCCGAACGCGCGCTTCCTGGTCGGCGCGGCGCACTGGCAACGCGCGTTGCAGCCGCATCCGCGCGACCGCGCCAGTTTCATTCCCGAGTTGCCCGGCCTGCTCGAGGCCAGCGGCCGCCTGGAACTGGTCGACGGCGAATATTCGCGCACCCTGGGCGAGGCGGTGCGCTTCCGTTTCAGCGACGGGCATACCCCCGGGCTGATGCTCGCCGAGATCGTCGGCGCACAGCAGGCCGATGGCCAGACGCATGGCGGCGTCGCGTTCTGCGCCGACCTGATCCCGGGACGCTCGTGGGTGCATGTGCCGATCACGATGGGCTACGACCGCAACGCCGAACTGCTGATCGACGAGAAGCGCGCGTTCCTGGAGGACGCGCTGGCGCGCAATGTGCACCTGTTCTTTACCCATGATCCGGATTGCGCGCTGGCGCAACTGGCGCGCGACGGCAAGGGCCGGTTCGTCACCACCCACGAACTGGCGACGCTGCAGGCGAGGTCGCTGGCGGGCTAGGGCGGTTGCCACGATTGGCGCAGGCCACGTTACCGTGCCCGGCGCTCAGGCAGCCGCGCGCGAGCTGGTTGCCAGTCACAAGCCGCACGCGGTCGCTTGGTGCGCGCACGCCGACCCGAAAGGCCGCGCCTGGGCGCGTACGGACGGCATCAGCGCCTGGTCGCCTATCGGCATGCGTTCCCTCGCCCTGTCTTGCGCGTACGCGCCCCAGCATCGCGGCGCGGCCCATCCCGATCGCGTCGATCGGCCCCACGCGCCGCGCATTCCCGCTGGCGGCTGAAAGCCCGCCGCGCAGCGCTTGCAGCCGTCATCGCGGCCGGCCAGTATCGCCGCATGAACAACCTGCCTGCCGCCTTGCGTTGCCTGCTTCTCGCCTGCCTGATCGTCGGCGGCTGCGCCTCGCGCTCCGAGGACGCCGCCATGCCGCCGATCCGACTCAACCAGGTCGGCTACCTGCCGGCCGCCAGCAAGCTCGCGGTGGTGCCCGATGGCCACGGCGAGGCATTCGCGGTCGAACGCGCCGACTCGGGCAAGGTGGTGTTGCGTGGCACGCTCGGCGCCGCGGCGACGTGGGCGCCGGCACAGCAGACGGTGCGCATCGCCGACTTCTCCACGCTGCGCGCGCCGGGCCGCTATCGCCTGCGCGTGGACGGACTGCCGCCGTCGGACAGTTTCGCCATCGGCGCCGACGCCTACGAGGCGGTGACGCGCGCGGCGCTGAAGGCCTACTACTTCAACCGCGCCAGCACCGCGCTGCCCGGCGAGTACGCCGGCCGCCACGCGCGCGCGGAAGGGCATCCGGATACGCATGTCCTGGTCCACGCCTCGGCGGCCTCGCCCGGGCGCCCGGCCGGTACCGCGATCTCCGCGCCGAAGGGCTGGTACGACGCCGGCGACTACAACAAGTACGTGGTCAATTCCGGCATCACCGTGTACACGTTGCTGGCCGCATACGAACAGTTCCCGGCCTATTTCGCCGCGCACAAGGAAGGTATTCCCGACAGTGGCGACGGCGTGCCTGACATCCTGCGCGAGGTCGACTGGAACCTGCAGTGGCTGCTGGCGATGCAGGATCCCGGCGACGGCGGCGTGTACCACAAGCTGACCAACCTGGACTTCGGCGGCATGCAGATGCCCGACCAGGCCAACGCGCCGCGCTACGTGGTGCAGAAGAGCACCGCGGCCACGCTCGACTTCGCCGCGGTGATGGCCCAGGCCAGCCGCATCTACGCACCGTTCGACGACCGCTTCGGCGGCGTGTCCAAGCGCATGCTGCAGGCCTCTCGCCGCGCCTGGGCCTGGGCGCAGGCGCATCCGGACGCGGTCTACCGGCAGCCGGCGGACGTGCACACCGGCGGCTACGACGACGCCAAGCTCGACGACGAGTTCGCCTGGGCGGCCACCGAGCTGTACCTGGCCACCGGCGAGGATGTGTTCTATGACGCGGCGATGGCGCGCAATGTGCCGGCCAGCGTGCCGAACTGGGGCTCGGTGGGCGGGCTGGCGTGGATGTCGCTGGCGCAGCACCGCGCGCGGCTGACGCCGCACGCGGACCAGGCGCGCATCGCCCGCGAGATCGACGGCGTGGCCACGCACCTGCTGCATGCCTGGCAGGGGTCGGCATGGAAGGTGGCGATGGCCCCGGCCGACTTCCACTGGGGCAGCAACAGCACCGCGCTGAACCAGGCGATGCTGCTGTTGCAGGCGTACCAGCTGGAGCGCAAGCCGGAGTACCTGCAGGCCGCGCAGTCGCAGCTGGACTACGTGCTCGGGCGCAACCCGCTGGGCATGTCCTTCGTCACCGGCATCGGCGCGCGTTCGCCGCTGCACATCCACCATCGCATCTCCATCGCCGACGGCGTCGCCATGCCGGTGCCGGGCCTGCTGGTCGGCGGTCCGCAGCCGGGCCAGCAGGACGCCAAGGAGTGCAAGCACGCCTATGCCTCGTCGCTGCCGGCGCTGTCCTACCTGGATGCCGAGTGCAGCTACGCGACCAACGAAGTGGCCATCAACTGGAACGCGCCGCTGGTGTACGTGAGCGCGGCGCTGCAGGTGCTGCAGCGCTGAGTGCGTGCGCGGTCATCAGTTGTCGGAGTATCTGTAGGAGCGACTTCAGTCGCGACAAGCGAAGCGGCGGGCTTCCGGCTTCGGAAGCAGTCGGGGCTGAAGCCCCTCCCACAGTGCACCCAGCCAGCGATCCAAAGTCGTTGTAGGAGCGACTTCAGTCGCGACGAGCGAAGCAGTGATCTTTCCGGCTGCGGAAACGTTTGGGCTGAAGGCCACCTGCAGAGCGCCCAGCCAGCGATCCGGAGGTTCTTGTGGGAGCGACTTCAGTCGCGACGAGCGAAGCAGTGATCTTCCGGCTGTGGAAGCCGCCGAGGCTGAAGCCCACCTGCAGAGCGCCCAATCAGCTATCCGAAGGTCCTTGTAGGAGCGACTTCAGTCGCGACAAGCGAAGCGGCGATCTTCCCGGCTTCGGAAACCGTCGGGGCTGAAGCCCCTCCTACAGTGCGCCAGCTGACTATTCGAACGGCATTGTGCAGTCGGGACTGAAGTCCCTCCCACAGGGGTCCCTCCCACAGTAGGTCCGGCACGCCATGCCGCGCCAATGCCAATGCCAATGCCAATGCAGAAGCGCCCGCACTTCATGCTATCGCCCGAGCTCAGCCCACCCGCGTACCGAAGATGCGGTCGCCGGCATCGCCCAGTCCGGGCAGGATGTAGCCCTTGTCGTTGAGGTGGTCGTCGATCGCGGCGGTGTAGACCTCCACGTCCGGGTGCGCCGCCTCCAGCGCCTTCAGCCCCTCCGGCGCGGCGACCAGGAAGATGCCCTTGATCCGCCGCGCGCCGGCGCGCTTGAGCATGTCCACGGTGGCGATCAGGGTGCCGCCGGTGGCCAGCATCGGGTCCAGGATCAATGCGTCGCGTTCTTCCAGGCGGCCGGTGAGGCGTTCGAAGTACGGCACCGGCTGCAGCGTCTCCTCGTCGCGCTGCAGGCCGACCACGCTGACCCGCGCTGCCGGGATCAGCGCCAGCACGCCGGGCAGCATGCCCAGACCTGCGCGCAGGATCGGCACCAGGGTGATCTTGGCGCCGGCGATGCGCTGCACCTGGGTGGGGCCGGCCCAGCCCTCCATGGTATGCGTCTCCGTCTCCAGGTCGGCGGTGGCCTCGTAGCCGAGCAGGGTGCCCAACTCGGTGACCAGTTCGCGGAAGCCCTTGGTGCTCAGCGCGGCGTCGCGCAGCAGGCCGATCTTGTGCTGCACCAGGGGATGGCGGACTTCGACGATCTTCATGGGGGCGCTCGCGACGGGGTTGCGCACAGTGTGCCGCAGCGGGCTTGGCGGCCGCCAGCGGCCGCGTGTCACTAGCACGCAACGTGTCGGAAATATGTTGTTTCCCCATTCTTAACGTGAAATGGGGATCGGCTTCCGTGCATACCAAGACTCCGCTGTTCGTGGCGATCGCGTTCGGCCTCAGCGCGGCCTGCGCCGCTCCCGGCGCACAGGCCGCCGCCGCCGATGCGGCGACCGACCTCGATCGGGTCGAGGTCCGCCCGCAACTGGAGGCCCAGGCCCGCGCAGTGGACCTCAAGCGCGAGTCCGATGCGATCCTGGACGCGGTCTCGGCCGACGAGGTCGGCGACTATCCGGACCAGAACGTGGCCGAGTCGCTGCAGCGCCTGCCTGGGGTCAGCGTCACCCGCGACCAGGGCGAGGGCCGCTTCGTGGTGGTGCGCGGGCTGGACGCGGCGCTCAACAGCGTCAGCGTCGACGGCATCGCCATCGGCACGCCGGAGAGCGACAACCGCGCCGCGCCGATGGACGTGATCCCGTCCGAATCCACCGAGCGACTGAAAGTGGTCAAGTCGCCGACTCCGGACATGCCGGGCGATGCGATCGGCGGCGCGATCCTGGTCGAATCGGCCTCGGCGTTCGACCGCGATGGCCGCAGCATCCGCGCCAAGCTCGAGGCCAACCACCAGCAGCTCAGCGACAAGACCAGCCCCAAGGCCTCGTTCAACTACAGCGACCTGTTCGCCGACGACACGTTCGGTGTGGCGCTGGGGCTGAACTACCAGGACCGCCAGTTCCAGTCCGACAACACCGAAGGCGAGTACGACGCGATCGACGGCGGCGACCTGGTCATGGTCGAGCAGCAGCGCCGCAAGTACCACATCGACCGCAAGCGCATCGGCGCCAACCTCAACCTGGACTGGCATCCGGACCAGGACAACCGCTACTACCTGCGCACGCTGTTCAGCAGCTTCGAGGACGCCGAGACCCGGCAGAACACGGTGATCGCCTTCGATGCCGACGACATCCAGGGCAACGGCGACGGCACCTACGCGGCGCCGGTCGACGAGATCTCCAAGCGGGTGCGCTACCGCACCAAGCAACAGGACACGCTGGCGGCGAGTTTCGGCGGCGAGAACCGCCTGAGCGGCGCGGTGCTGGACTACCAGGCCGGCTACACCAAGACCCGCGAGCGGGTGAACGACGAGAAGGAAGCGCGCTTCGAGTACGACGGCGACGATCTCGACGCGACCATCGACCAGAACAAGCGGATGCCCGCCATCGGCTTGTCCAGCGATGACTGGGTGTCCAACGACGACTATGCATTCGACAAGTTCGTGCTCTCGCCCGGCCGCACCGACGACGACGAGTACAGCGCCAAGCTCAACGTGCGCTTCGACGGCGACAACGCCAGCTACAAATTCGGCCTGCTCGGGCGCTGGCGCGACCGCGACGTCGACAAGGACGAGCGCGAGCTGTCCGAGGGACCGGCCATCGACCTGGCCGACTGGACCGTGGCGCCGCCGCAACACCGGCGCAACAGCCTGGGCCAAGCGCTGAGTTCCTCGGCGCTGCGCCGCTACTGGGCGCAGGACGGCAGCCAGTACAGCGCCGACGACGGCGATGTCGGCAGCAACGCGGTGGGCGCGTTGGCGGAGGACTACGTCGCCAAGGAAGACGTGCTGGCCGCCTACGCGATGGGCACCTGGGACATCGGCGCGTTGCGGGTGATCGCCGGCGTGCGCGTGGAGAACACCCAGTTCAGGGCCAGCGGCAACCAGGTCGATCTCGCCGACGACGGCGAATCGTTCGCGGCCAGCGCGTTGCAGGCCAGCAGCAGCTACACCAACGTGCTGCCGGGCCTGCACCTGCGCTGGAACGGCGGCGACGACTGGTCGCTGCGCGCGGCGCTCAACAAGACCGTCTCGCGCCCCGGCTTCGGCCAGATCGCGCCGCACGCGACGATCAACAACGACGACGAGGAAGTGGAGTTGGGCAATCCGAACCTGGATCCCTACGAATCGACCAACCTCGACCTGTCGTTCGAGCGCTACCTGGGCAAGACCGGCATCGTCTCGCTGGGCCTGTTCCACAAGTCGATCGACGGCTACATCGTGGACACGGTGATCGACGACGATCCTGCCTTCGCCGGCTACGACGTCGCGATGGCGATCAACGGCAAGAGCGCCAAGGTCTACGGCGCCGAGTTCAACTGGCAGCAGCAGTTCGCGTTCCTGCCGGACGGCTGGAACGGGTTGCTCGGCGGGGTCAGCGGCACCTGGCTGCATACCGAGTTCGATCCGGGCCTGGAGGATCGGCAGGGCGAGGACTTCGCGCTGCCGCGCGCCTCCAAGAACGTCTACAGCGCCTTCCTCGGCTACGAACGCGACGGCTTCTCGACCCGGCTCTCGGCGGTGTACCGCAGCGAATACCTCGACGAACTGGGCAAGGCCCGCGACTACGATATCTTCGTGGCCCCCAACACCCAGCTCGACTTCAGTCTCGACTACCAGGTGACCGACACCGTGCAGCTGTACTTCGACGCCTCCAACCTGCTCGACAAGCCACTGGAACGCTACCAGGGCACGCGCACGCATACCCAGCAGTACGAGGAATACGGCCGCACCTTCGCCGTCGGCCTGCGGGTGAAGCTGTGACGGGCGCGCAGCCGACGCTGCGCCTGGCGGCGATCGCGCTGGTCTGCGGGCTGGTCGCGGCCTGCGCCAATACGCCGCCGGCCGGCACCGCGCCGGCGGCCGACCGCGAGCCGGACGAGGGCGCGCAACACGACCCGTTGCTGAGCGCGGCCAATTTGCCGCACACCGTGATTGCCGAAGCCTTCCTCACCGCGTCCACCCCGGCCGACAACCTCGATTCGCCGGCCAGCTGGACCACGCCGCAGGGCCAGCGTTGGGTCATCACCACCGCCAAGAAGAGCGGCGAGCTGGTGGTGTTCGATGGCGGCAGCGGGCAGCGCCTGCGCACCGTCGGTGGTAAGGGCGCGGCGCCCGGACAGATGGACCGACCCAACGGCATCGCCGTGGTCGGCGACCTGGCGCTGGTGGTCGAGCGCGACAACCATCGCGTGCAGGCATTCTCGTTGCCCGGTTTCGCCTCCGTCGCGCTGTTCGGCGCCGAGGACCTGAAGAAGCCGTACGGGCTGTGGGCGCGGCCGAAGGACGGCGGCATCGAGGTCATCGTCAGCGACAACTACATGCTCGGCGCCGACGAGGAAACCGTGCCGCCGCTGGCCGAACTGGGCCAGCGCTTCCGCCGCTACCAGCTGCGCAAGCAGGGCGACGCCTGGAGCGCGACGCTGATCCAGACCTTCGGCGAGACCTCGGCGGCCGGCGCGATCCGCATCGCCGAATCGGTGTTCGCCGATCCGGCGCACGACCGCCTGCTGCTGGCCGAGGAAGACGTGGCCACGGGCACCCGCCTGCGCGAATACGGCCTGGCCGACGGCAGGTATCGCGGGCGCGACATCGGCGCGGACCTGTACAAGGCGCAGGCCGAGGGGATCGCCTTGCTGAGCTGCGCGGACGGCAGCGGCTACTGGATCGGCACCGACCAGTTCAAGGACCGCAGCCTGTTCCACGTGTACGACCGGCAGACGCTGGCGCATGTCGGCGCCTTCGCCGGCAAGGTCACCGCCAACACCGACGGCGTGTGGCTGGATCAGCGCGGCGACGCGCGCTTCCCGCAGGGCGTGTTCTACGCCCTGCACGACGATCAGGCGGTGGCCGCGTTCGATTGGCGCGACATCGCGCGCAGCCTGCGCTTGAAGGAGTGCGCGCGGTGAGCGGCGATGCCGGCGCAGGGCAGCGCCTCGCGCCGGCACTGACTCAGGACGCCAAGCGGTAGAGCAGGAACGCGGCCAGCGCCAGCAATGCCCAGCAGCCCAGGCCCAGCGCCATCACCGCATCGTCGCTGGCGATCAGGCTGCCGCTGGCGTTGCGGTAGAACAGCGGGTTGTCGTGATGACGCTGGCCGGGCGGGCGCCGTGGCTGATCGCGCCGGGTCTCGGCACGGATCCAGCCCGGCGACAGCACCGGCAGCAACAGCCGGCCGCTCCAATAGCCGAACAACTGCGCGACGAGTTCGAACAGCGGCCGGGCGATCGCCTCGGCCAGTGCTTGCAGCATGCCTCGGTCAGGCCGCCGCGGCCTGCGCCAGCCGGGGACCCTCGCGTAGCGCACGACCGATCAGTCCGACCAGCAGGTCCAGCTCTTCGCTGTCCATGCCGAAATGCGGCGTGAAGCGCAGCGAGTTCTCGCCGCCGTGGATCACATTGACCCCGTGCTGGCGCAGCCATTCCTCGGTGGAACCGGCGCCGTAGCACTTGAACTGCGGCGCCAGCGCGCAGGAGAACAGCAGCCCGGTGCCCTGCACCTGGGTGATCAGTCCGCCGAGTTCGCTCTTGAGCTTCTCCAGTTTCTGCACCGCCTCGGCGCCGCGCGCGCGGATGTTGGCACGCACCTGCGGGGTCAGCTGCGCCAGCGTGGCGCTGGCCACGTCGAGCGCGCGCGGGTTGCTGGTCATGGTGTTGCCGTAGGTGCCCTTGCGGTACAGCTGCGCGGCGTGCTCGGTCACCGCCAGCACCGACAGCGGGTACTGCGCGGCGTTGAGCGCCTTGGAATAGGTCTCCATGTCCGGCGGATCGAGCTGCTCGAAGCCGGGGTAGTCGACCACCGACAGCACGCCGTGCGCGCGCAGGCCGGCCTGGATCGAATCGACCAGCAGCAGGCTGCCGTGGGCGCGGGTCAGTTCGCGCGCGGCGGCGTAGAACGCCGGCGGCAGCGCGCGGCCCGGGTCGCCTTCGCCCATCACCGGCTCCAGGAACACCGCCTCGATGAACCAGCCGTGCTGCTCGGCCTCGGCGAACGCGCGCCGCAACGCGTCCACGTCGTAGGGCGCGATCGCGATCACCGAGTCCTCGCCGCGGTAGCTTGCCAGGTGCTGCACGTAGGCCTTGCGGCTGGAATCGGAATACAGCCCGGGACGGTCGGTGCGGCCGTGGAAGCTGCCCTTGACCACGAGGCGTTTGATCTTAGCGCCGGCATGGCGCGCGCCCGGGTCGGTCTGCAGCTTGGCGTTGATGTCGGCGATGCGCGCGGCCAGGCCCACCGCTTCGGAGCCGGAGTTGAGGCACATGAACTTGCTGTACGGGCAACCACCGCGCTGCTGGCCGATCTCGGCGCGCAGCGCGCGGTCGAAGCGCAGCTGCGACACGCTCGGGGTCATCACGTTGGCCATCGCCTGCGGGCGCGCCATCGCCTCCAGCACCGCGTCGGGGGTGTGGCCGAAGCCGAGCATGCCGTAGCCGCCGGCGTCGTACAGCACCGCGCCCTTCAGCGTGACCACCCACGGCCCGCGTGCGGCCAGCGCCACATACGGGGTCACCGCATCGTCGGCGTAGAAATTGACGAAGCCGGCCTGCAGCGTGCGGATCTGCTCGGCCTCGTCCAGCTCCAGCAACTCGGCGAACTCCTGTGCCAGGCGCGCATGCTCGGCCGCGGCGGCGTCGATCGCGGCGCCCAGCTGCGGGTGCGAGGCGGCCAGGCGCGCGATGCTGGCATCGTCCAGGCCGGCGGTCAGGCGGTCGCCGGCATGGGCGCGCAGCGGGGCGAGGGGGCCGAGTACGGTCATGCGGGATCTCCTGGAGGCGGGTCGTTCAGCGATAGACCTTCTATTATCGGGACCGGATCGTCGATTGGCAGAGTTGATTTGTGCAGGAAATCGGATAATTTCGTCGATTCGACGAAATCCGGCCGCGCATGAAGATCACCCCCTCCGACGAACGCCTGCTCTCGCTGCTGCGCGAGGATGCCCGCGCCTCCACCGCGCAGATCGCGCGCAAGCTCGGCCTGTCGCGCACCACCGTTCAGAGCCGGATCGAGCGGCTGGAGCGCGAGGGCGTGATCTGCGGCTACACGGTGCGCACCCGCGACGACTTCGAGCAGGGCCATCTGCGCGCGCACATCCTGATCACCGTGCTGCCGAAGAAGATGACCTCGGTGGTCAAGGCGCTGCGCGAGATCGACGAGGTCCGCGTGCTGCATTCGGTCAGCGGTTCCTACGACCTGATCGCGCTGGGCGTGGTGCCGGGCGTCAACGACATGGACGTGCTGACCGACCGCATCGGCGCGGTGGACGGCGTGGAGCGCACGACCTCGTCGATCATTCTTTCGACGAAGTTCGAGAGGTGAGGGGCCGGGATTGGGGATTGGGGATTGGGTAAAGCGGAGCCAGGCGCCGCGCTTTTGCGAATCCCCAATCCCGAATCCCCAATCCCGGCCCTCCAGCTACAATGTCCGGCCACCTATTCCGCGACCCGCCGGCCTTGAAGAAGTCCGATTTCCGCTACGACCTGCCCGAGGAACTGATCGCGCAGGCGCCGCTGGCCGAGCGTTCGGCCAGCCGCCTGTTGCTGGTGCCGCCGGCGCCGGCGCCGTTCGAAGACCGCCAGATCCGCGAGCTGCCGCAGCTGCTGCGCGCCGGCGACCTGCTGGTGTTCAACGACACCCGGGTGATTCCGGCGCGCCTGTTCGGCAACAAGAGCAGTGGCGGCCGCGTCGAGATCCTGATCGAGCGCCTGCTCGGCGGCCAGCGCGCACGCGCGCAGCTGGGCGTGAGCAAGTCGCCCAAGGCCGGCGCGCGCATCGCCCTGGACGCCGGCGGCGAGGTCGAGGTGCTGGACCGCGACGGCGAGTTCTACGTGCTCCAATTCCACGTGTCCGACACGCTGGAGGCGTGGCTGCAGCAGGCCGGACGGCTGCCGTTGCCGCCGTACATCCGCCGCGAGCCAGGGCTGGACGACCGCGAGCGCTACCAGACCGTGTTCGCGCGCGAGGCCGGTGCGGTCGCCGCGCCGACCGCCGGCCTGCACTTCGATGCGCCGTTGCTGGAGGCGCTGCGGGCGCGTGGCGTCGGTTTCGGTCACGTCACCCTGCACGTGGGCGCCGGCACGTTCCAGCCGGTGCGGGTGGAGGCGCTGGACCAGCACGTGATGCACCGCGAATGGCTCAACGTCGGCGCCAGCCTGGTCGAGCAGGTGCGGCGCACGCGCGCCGCCGGCGGCCGCGTGATCGCGGTCGGCACCACGGTCGTGCGCGCGCTGGAGAGCGCGTCCAAGGACGGCGAACTCCATCCTTTCGCCGGCGAAACGCAGATCTTCATCCTGCCCGGCTACCGCATCCGCAGCGTCGATGCGATGGTCACCAACTTCCACTTGCCGGAAAGCACGCTGCTGATGATGGTGTCGGCCTTCGCCAGCCGCGAGCGCATCTTCGATGCCTATCGCCACGCGATCGCGCAGCGCTACCGCTTCTTCAGCTATGGCGATGCGATGCTGTTGTGGGGCCGGGATTCGGGAGTGGAGATTGGGGATTCGTAGAAGCACTCTCTTACCCCCCACCGCCCGTGCGTTTGCCAATCCCGAATCCCGAATCTCGAATCCCGGCCTTTCAATGTCCCGATTGCAGTTCCAGCTCGACACCACCGACGGCGCCGCGCGCCGCGGCCGCCTGACCTTCCCGCGCGGGAAGGTGGAAACCCCCGCGTTCATGCCGGTCGGCACCTACGGCTCGGTCAAGGGCGTGCTGCCCGAGCAGATCCGCGCGCTGGGCGCGCAGATCATCCTCGGCAACACCTTCCACCTGTACCTGCGGCCGGGCCTGGACGTGATCGGCGACCACGGCGGGCTGCACGGCTTCGCCCGCTGGGACGGCCCGATCCTGACCGACTCGGGCGGCTTCCAGGTGTTCTCGCTGGCGCACCGGCGCAAGATCAGCGAGCAGGGCGTGACCTTCGCCTCGCCGACCGATGGCGCCAAGGTGTTCCTGGGGCCGGAGGAGAGCATGCGGATCCAGAAGGTGCTGGATTCGGACATCGTGATGATCTTCGACGAATGCACCCCGTACCCGGCGACCGAGGACGTGGCGCGGCGCTCGATGGAGCTGAGCCTGCGCTGGGCGCAACGCTCGCGCGATGCGCACGACGGCCTGGACAACGACGCGGCGCTGTTCGGCATCGTCCAGGGCGGCGTGCACGCCGACCTGCGCACGCGCTCGATCGAAGGGCTGCAGGCGATCGGCTTCGACGGCTACGCGATCGGCGGGCTGGCGGTGGGCGAGCCGGAGCACGAGCGCAACGCGATGCTCGAGCACCTGCATCCGCGCCTGCCGGCCGACCGCCCGCGCTACCTGATGGGGGTAGGGCGGCCGGAGGACCTGGTCGAGGGCGTGGCCCGCGGCGTGGACATGTTCGACTGCGTGATGCCGACCCGCAACGCGCGCAACGGCCACTATTTCACCTCGTTCGGCACCGTGCGCATCCGCAACGCCCGCTACGAGCGCGATCTGGATCCGATCGAGCCGGGCTGCGGCTGCCACGCCTGCAGCGGCGGCTATACCCGCTCCTATCTGCGCCACCTGGACCGCTGCAACGAGATGCTGGCGCCGATGCTGGGCACCCTGCACAACCTCTGGTACTACCAGAAGCTGATGGCCGAGATGCGCTCCGCGATCGCGGCGGGAACCTTTGCCCAGTTCCGGCGGTCCTTCTATGCGGCGCGCGGAGTGGAAGCAACGCCACTCCCGTCGGAGCAGGGATAAAGCCCCTCTCCCACCGGGAGAGGGGTTGGGGTGAGGGTCCGGGCGCAGCCTCACGGTCATCGAAAGCACACGAGGCTGCGCCCATACCCTCATCCGCCGCTGCGCGGCACCTTCTCCCGAGGGGAGAAGGGAGGGCGCGACGGTCGTTCCGGGGGCAAGGGGAGATCGTGGCATAATCGGCGGCTGCTTGCCGCCCCTGGCGACAAACCAGCGGTCCGTGCCCAACGGCGACGGGCTGCCCAAACCATAGGACACACCGATGAACCCGCTCGATTTCCTGATTCCCGTGGCCCAGGCGCAGACCGCCGGCGCCGCTCCCGCCGCCGGTGGCGGCATGCAGATGTTCCTGCTGCCGATCATCCTGATCGCGGTAATGTACTTCGTGATGATCCGCCCGCAGATGAAGCGGCAGAAGGAACACAAGTCGATGCTGGACAAGCTTAGCCGCGGCGACGAGGTCATCACCTCCGGCGGCGTGGCCGGCGTGGTCACCGACATCGGCGACAACTTCATCACCGTGGAAATCGCCGACAACGTGCGCATCCGCGTGCAGAAGGGCGCCATCGGCAACGTGCTGCCCAAGGGCACGCTGAAGTCCGCCTGATCCATTTCTCTTACTGCTAGGCGCGGCGCCGGCGTGGCGTCGTGCGGGGTCCTGCAATGCTCGAGTTTCCGCGCTGGAAGTATTTCCTCATCCTGATCGTGCTGGCGTTCAGTGCGTTGTACGCACTGCCCAACGTGTATCAGAAGGACCCCTCGGTCCAGATCACCGCCAGCCGCGGCGGCCAGCTCGACGCGGCCCTGCGCGAGCGGGTCAGCGCCGACCTCAAGGCGGCCGGGATCACCCCCAAGTCGGTGGCCAACGAAGGCGACAGCCTGATGGTGCGCCTGCCGAGCCTGGAGGCGCAGACCCGCGCCAACGACATCCTGCGCCAGCAGGTGGGCGAGAACTACACGGTGGCGCTGAACCTGGCCTCGACCGTGCCGGAGTGGCTGTCCAAGATCGGCGGCAAGCCGATGGTGCTGGGCCTGGACCTGGTCGGCGGCGTGCACTTCGCGCTGCAGGTGGACCAGAAGGCGGCGCTGGACAAGCGCCTGGACGCGTTCGCCGAGGACATCCGCACCACGTTGCGCGACAACCGCATCGCCTACCGCGTGGTCGAGCGCCGCGCCGACAACAGCATTCAGGTCGGCCTGGGCGAAGGCGCCGATGCCGACGCCGCGCGTGCCGCGCTGGCCAAGGCGCAGCCGACGCTGAGCTATGCCGTGTCCGGGCAGGCCATCGCGGTCACCGTGCCCGACGCCGAGCTCAAGCAGATCGCCAGCGGCGCGATCGAGCAGAACCTGATCACCCTGCGCAACCGCGTCAATCAGCTCGGCGTGTCCGAGCCGACGATCCAGCGTCAGGGCGAAGACCGCATCGTGGTCGAACTGCCGGGTGTGCAGGACACCGCCGAAGCCAAGCGCATGATCGGCGCCACCGCCTCGCTGGAGTTCCGTGCGGTGGTCGACGGCAACGCCGAAGACGCCGTGCGCACCGGCACCATTCCACCGGAGGCCAAGGTCTACCGCTTGCGCGATAGTGGCGCGCCTGTGCTGCTCAACAAGCGTGCCCTGGTGACCGGCGACCAGATGGTCGCCGCCGCCGTCAGCACCGACCAGAATGGCCTGCCGGCCGTGGCGGTCACGCTCAACAACGTCGCCGGGCAGCGCATGTTCGACTACACCAGCGCCAACACCGGCAAGCTGATGTCGGTGGTCTATATCGAACGCATCCCCACCGTCACCGTGGTCGACGGCAAGGAAGTGCGCAGCGTGCGGGTCAAGGAAGAGGCGTTGTCGCCGACCCGCATCGCCGGCGTGTTCGGCAAGAACTTCCAGACCACCGGCCTGGAAAAAGCCGAAGCCGAGAACCTGGCCAAACTGCTGAAGTCCGGCTCGCTGGCCGCGCCGATGGACTTCGTCGAGGAATACGTGATCGGTCCGAGCCTGGGCGCGGAGAACGTCGAGCGCGGCATCACCGCGGTGATCTACGCGTTCCTGTTCACCCTGGTGTTCTTCGGCGTGTACTACCGCATGTTCGGCGCGATCACCTCGGTGGCGCTGCTGATGAACCTGCTGATCGTGGTGTCAGTGATGTCGCTGTTCGGCGCCACCATGACCTTGCCCGGCTTCGCCGGCCTGGCCTTGTCGGTCGGCCTGTCGGTGGATGCCAACGTGCTGGTCAACGAACGTATCCGCGAGGAGTTGCGTCTGGGCGTGCCGCCCAAGTCGGCGATCGTCGCCGGTTACGAGAAGGCGGGCGGCACCATTCTCGACGCCAACCTCACCGGCCTGATCGTCGCCATCGCGTTGTATGCGTTCGGCACCGGACCGCTGCGCGGTTTTGCGCTGACCATGATGATCGGCATCTTCGCCTCGATGTTCACCGCGATCACCGTGTCGCGCGCGCTGGCGACGTTGATCTACGGCCGCCGCAAGAAGCTCAAGTCCGTCGCCATCTGATGCGAGTCCCTCGCAATAGCCCACACATCCAGGTGCGGGGCAGGAAATGCGAGTCCTTCGCAAGAGCCCGCACAGCCATGTGCGGGGTCCAAATTATGAAGAGCATGTCTCCATGAAAATCTTCCCGCTTCATCTGATCCCGAACGACACCAAGATCGACTTCATGCGCTGGCGGCGCCCGACCCTGGTGCTGATGCTGGTGCTGGCGGTGGCCTCGCTCGGGGTGATCTTCGCCAAGGGCTTCAACTATGCGCTGGAGTTCACCGGCGGCGCGCTGGTGCAGACCAGCTTCCAGAAGCCGGTGGACATCGACCACGTGCGCGAGCAGCTGGCCACGGCCGGCTTCGAGAACGCGCAGGTGCAGAACGTCGGCAGCGGCAACGAGGTCGTGATCCGCCTGCAGCCGCAGGGCGAGCACAACAACGAGGACGTGGCCAAGAGCCTCGCCGAGCGGGTACACAAGGCGGTGGACTCCGCGCAGAACCCGGCGACGGTGAAGCCGGGCGAGTTCGTCGGCCCGCAGGTCGGCAAGGACCTGGCGCTGAACGGCGTCTACGCGACGGTGTTCATGCTGGTCGGCTTCCTGATCTACATCGCGTTCCGCTTCGAGTGGAAGTTCGCGGTGGTGGCCAGCCTGACCGCGCTGTTCGACCTGCTGGTGACGGTGGCCTACGTCTCGCTCACCGGCCGCGAGTTCGACCTGACCGTGCTGGCCGGCCTGCTGTCGGTGATGGGCTTTGCGATCAACGACATCATCGTGGTGTTCGACCGCGTGCGCGAGAACTTCCGCAGCCTGCGGGTGGAGCCGGTGGAAGTGCTGAACCGCTCGATCAACCAGACCCTGTCGCGCACCGTGATCACCGCGGTGATGTTCTTCCTGTCGGCGCTGGCGCTGTACCTGTACGGCGGCAATTCGATGGAAGGCCTGGCGCTGACCCACATGATCGGCGCGGTCATCGTGGTGGTGTCCTCGGTGATCGTGGCGGTGCCGCTGCTGTCGATCGGCCCGTTCCAGGTCACCAAGCAGGACCTGCTGCCGAAGGCCAAGGATGTGGAGGCGCTGGCGCGCAGGCCCTGAGTGGCCGGGATTGGGGATTTGGGATTGGGGATTCGCAAAAGCGGGTTCCCGGTTCCATAACGAAAAAGCCGCGCATCTGCGCGGCTTTTTCGTTTTGTGAAGGGGGGAAGGTCAGCGATGGGGTGCCGCTCTTGCGAATCCCCAATCCCAACTCCCCAATCCCGGCCCCATCAAAACTTCGCGTCGAACTCCGCCGCATACCCGGTGTTGACGATCAGCTTCTGCAGGGCGTCGCTGACCTTGATGTTGCCGGCCACGATCTGGAACTGCGGAGCGCCGCGATCGTCGATGCGGCCCGGGGTGGCGCCCTTGAAGTCGGTGATGCGGCCGCCGGCCTCGCGCACCAGCAGCACGCCGGCGGCGATGTCCCAGGCCTTCACGCCGGCCTCGAAGTAGGCGTCGGTGCGGCCGCAGGCCACGTAGGCCAGGTCCAGCGCAGCCGAGCCGGTACGGCGGATGTCCTCGGCCTGCACCATCAGCGCGTCCACGCACTTGAGCTGGGCGGTGGTGCGCTTGCGCTCGCGCGGGGCGAAGCCGGTGTTGACCATCGCCCCGTTCAGGTCCTTGCGCTCGCTGACGCGGATGCGGCGGTCGTTGAGCACCGCGCCGTTGCCGCGGCTGGCGGTGAACAGCTCGTTGCGCAGCGGGTCGAAGATCACCGCGTCGATCGGCTCGCCGTTCTCGACCAGGGCGATCGACACGCAGTAGTGCGGGAAGCCGCGCAGGTAGTTGCTGGTGCCGTCGAGCGGGTCGATCACCCACATGTAGCGGCCGCCGCCCTGCACGCCGCCTTCCTCGCCCATCACCCCGTAGTCGGGATAGGCGCGGCGCAGTTCCTTGATGACCACCTTCTCCGCGTCGGCATCGACTTCGCTGGCGTAGTCCATGCGGTCCTTCTGCACCACGTTCAGCGCTTCCAGCCGGTTGATATGGCGCAGCAGCACGTTGCCGGCGAGGCGGGCGGCCTTGACCATGACGGTGACGGCGGGTTTTTGCATGGCAACGGCTCCCGAGAGGGCGGAGAAGGATCTGGCGGAGGAAAAGAGCGGTCCGGCGCGAAGACCGGCCGCACAGTTTACCATCTACGCCCCGTTCGCTCCGCATCTTCCATTGCCATGACCGTTTCTGCCCGCATCCGCTTCGTCCTGGTCGGTACCCAACATCCCGGCAACATCGGTGCGGCGGCGCGGGCGATGAAGACCATGGGCCAGGCGCGGCTGGTGCTGGTGGCGCCGGAGCGCGCGCTCGACGAGGACGCCTACCGGCGTTCGGCCGGTGCCGAGGACGTGCTGCAGCAGGCGCCGGTGCTGGCCACCCTGGCCGAGGCGGTGGCCGATTGCCGGCTGGTGCTCGGCTGCACCGCGCGCAGCCGGCGGGTATCGCTGGAGGAACTGCTGCCGGCGGACGGCGCGCAGCGGCTGGTCGCCGCGGCCGCCGAACAGGCCGAGGTGGCGCTGGTGTTCGGCCGCGAGCGCACCGGCCTGACCAACGAGGAACTGCAGCTGTGCCATGCGGCGGTGCACATTCCCTCCGACCCCGCGTTCAGCTCGCTCAATCTGGCCGCGGCGGTGCAGGTGCTGGCCTACGAACTGCGCCTGGCGCAGCTGCGCGGCGCGGAACCGGCGCCGGCGCCGGACCCCGGTTTCCGCGAGACACCGGCCAGCCACGCGCAACTGGAAGGCATGTTCGGGCAACTGGCCGAGACGCTGGACGACATCGACTTCCACAAGGGCCGTGCGCCGGATTCGGCCATGCGCAAGCTGCGCCGGCTGTTCCTGCGCAACGCACTGACCGAGCAGGAAGTGCGGCTGCTGCGCGGGATCCTGTCCGACGCGCAGCGCATGGCGCGCCTGGCCGGGCAGGCGCGCAGCTAATTCGGGACTCGGGACTGGGGACTCGGGACTCGGCAGAGCAGGGATTTCGAGTCCTTGGTGGCTAGTCGCTTGTCGTGGTGCATGGGACGTTCGCTTCCTTGCCGTGCCATGACCACCGAGTCCCGGGTCCCCAGTCCCGCGTCCCGGCTTCACAAGCTGTCACCGGATCACGCTTTCGGCTAGGCTTATAGCCTCTACATGGGGAATGTGGTTTGCAAAGTTCGCGGTGGCGTATCGTCATGGTGTGGCTGGCGCTGGCGATGTACTGGCCTGCGGCTGTGCATGCGCGTCCGTCGGTGTTGGTATTGGGACGCATCAGCGACAACCCCAAGGCCCACTACGAGCAGTTGAAGCCGTTGCTGGACTACGTGGTGCCGCGCATGCGCGACGTCGGCATCACCTCCGGGCAGATCCTGATGGCCCGCGACAGCCAGCAGATGAGCAGCTACCTGCGCCGCGGCCGCGTCGATTGGGTCACCGAGACCGCGTCCACCGCGATGGCGCTGCAACAGCGCGGCGGGGTACGGCCGCTGTTGCTGACCGAACGCGGCGGCGTGCGCGAATACCACACCGTGTTCTTCGTGCGCCGCGACGGCCCGCTGCACTCGCTGGACGACCTGCGCGGCCGCACCCTGGCATTGCAGAGCACCTTGTCCACCAGTGCCTACCTGGTGCCGATGATGACCCTGCTCGAGCATGACCTGCACCCGGAGATCCTGCTCTCGCCGAAGGACCAGGCATCGGCCAACACGGTCGGCTACGTGTTCGCGCGCTCGGAACTCAACATCGCCTCCTACGTGCACAAACACCTGGTGGACGCCGGCGCGCTGAGCAACCTGGATTGGGACGACGACCGCCGCGTTCCGCCCGCGTTCCGCCGCGATTTCCGGGTGATCTACCGCAGCGAAGCGTATCCGCGCGCGGTGGAGATGGTGCGCGGCGACCTGGCCTCGCCGGTGGAGGCGCGGCTGCGCGAGGTGTTGCTGGAGGCCGCCGACGATCCGCAGGGCAGTGCGGCGCTGCGCAAGTTCTTCGGCACGTCCGGCTTCTATCCGCTGGACCAGGCCTCGCAGAAGCGGCTGGACCAACTGCGCGCCGGCGTCGCGCGGGTCAAGCTGGAAGTCGAATGAAGACGTTGCGCTTCGGATTGCAGGCCAGGTTCCTGCTGGCGATGGGCGTGGCCGCTGTTTTGATCCTGGCGATCCTGGCGCTGATGCTGGAGCGGCAGGCGGCGATGCAGAACGAAGTGCGCACGCTCAGCGGCAACGTGATCCATGGCCTGTTCGACCGCAGCATGCGCAGCCGCGGCGAGACGCTGGCGCAGCAGTTATCCGAATCGCTGGCCAATCCGGTGTACTACTCGGACCTGGATGCGATCGGCAGCCAGGCGCGCTCGGCGCTGGGTTACGTGGCCGTGGCCTATGTGCTGGTCTACGACGCCGACGGGCGCCTGATCCACGACGGCAGCGACGATCTGCCCGGCTACGGCCAGCGCATGCGCGGGCCGGTGGCGGAGGCGGCGATCAAGGCCAACGGCCTGCTGGCGCAGGAGTCCAACGAGATCCTCGACGTGTCGATGCCGATCATGATCGGCGACCAGCGCGTGGGCGGGGTGCGCGTGGGCATGTCCTGGGCGCGGGCGCTGGTCTACGAACGCCAGGCCGGCGAGAACCTGGACCAGCGCCTGGACGCGCTGGGCAAGCGGCACCTGGGCTGGCTGTTGCTGCTGCTGGCCGCGCTGGGGCTGACCGCGGTGATGGTGGCGGTCTACGTGCAGCGCACGCTGGTGGCGCCGATCCGCTGGCTGGCCGCAGCCGCACGCCAGATCGAGGCCGGCGACTACGTGGTGGAACGCCGCGACAGCGGCCGCCGCGACGAGGTCAGCGAGCTGCTGCGCGCGTTCGGGCGCATGAGCGAGGCGATCGCGCGCCACGACCGCGACGTGCGCCACATGGCCTACACCGATGCGCTGACCGGGCTGACCAACCGGCTCGCGTTCCGCGAGGCGCTGGACCATCGCATGCTGTCCGCGCGCACCTCGCAGCGGCGCCTGGCGTTGCTGTTCGCCGACATCGACGACTTCAAGCGGATCAACGACACCCTCGGCCACGAGGCCGGCGACGAGGCGCTGCTGCAGTTCGCGCGGCGCATCCAGCAGGCAGTGGACCAGTTGGGCGGGCACGACGCGCTGCTGGCGCGCTTCGGCGGCGACGAGTTCGTGATCCTGGTCGAGGACGAGCCCGAGCACGTGGTGCAGGTCGCCACCGGGTTGGCCGAGCGCCTGGTGCAGGAACTGCGCGAGCCGCTGCGGATCCAGGAGCGCGAGGTGTTCATGGGCACCTCGATCGGCATCACCGTCTATCCCGGCGATGCCGAACACGCCTCGGCGCTGCTGAAGAACGGCGACATCGCGATGTACCAGGCCAAGCTGGCCGGCAAGAACTGCCACCGCTTCTACAGCCGCGCGATGGACTATGCGGTGGAGCGGCGCGTGCACATGGAGCACGAACTGCGCGGGGCCTGGGACCGCGACGAACTGAAGCTGGTGTACCAGCCGATCTTCCGCACCCTGGACCGGCGCATGGTCGGGGTGGAGGTGCTGCTGCGCTGGCAGCACCCGGCGCTGGGCACGATCTCGCCGACCGTATTCATCGACGTGGCCGAACAGAGCGGGCTGATCGAGAGCATCGGCCCCAAGGTGCTGCGCGCGGCCTGCCACGAAGCCATGCAGTGGCAGCGCTTCGACGGCAGCCGCGACCTGTTCGTGTCGGTCAACGTCTCGCCGCGGCAGTTGCGCAGCGGCGACCTGCCGGAAATCGTCGCCGACTGCCTGCGCGAATCCGGCCTGCCGGCGGCGCAGCTGCACCTGGAGCTGACCGAGACCGCGGTGATCGGCGACGAGCTGCAGGCTGCCAGCATGCTGGCGCGGCTGCACCGCACCGGGGTCAAGGTCTGGCTGGACGACTTCGGCACCGGCTTCTCCGGGCTGAGCCACCTGCGCCAGGTGCCGGTGGACGGGGTCAAGATCGACAAGAGTTTCGTCGCCGACCTGCAGCGCGATCCGGACGACCTGGCGCTGACCACCGCGATCATCGCGATGGCGCATTCGCTGGGCATTACCGTGGTCGCCGAGGGCATCGAGCAGGAAGTGCAGTTCGAACTGCTGCGCGAGCGTGGCTGCGAACTGGGGCAGGGCTTCTGGCTCAGCCATCCGCTCAGCGCCGCCGAGTTCCGCCAGTTGCTGGCCAACGAGGGCGTGCCGCGCGGCTAGGCGGAGCGCGAACGACTGCGCTCGTTTTTGTAGGAGCGGCTTCAGCCGCGACACCGGCGCCGAGGAAATGCAGGAGGGGGGGGTGGACCGCCGCGACAGGCGGGGGGGGAAAAGCCGCGCTACCCCCCGGGAATAGCAGGAGGCGCAAACCCCCCCCCGAAGG